>NZ_JBPJSR010000003.1:0-577505 GCF_051390675.1 Streptosporangium heterodermiicola | reverse complement strand
GACGCGCACTATTACGGATTCGCGGTGAGGTCCACGCGCCAGTCGTTGCACCGGATGGGGTTTCCCTGCGGGTACTCGAAGTCGCACTCGGCGACGAACTGGAACCCGGCCTTCCGGCAGATCGCGTTCGACGCGGGGTGGCCGACGGAAGGGTACGCGTGAAGGTAGCGGTGGCTGCGCTCCGCCCTCGCCCTGGCGATGACGTCGAGGGCCGCCGCGACCGCTATGCCCCTGCCCTGGAACTCCGGCAGGACGCCCCAGCCGGTCTCGTACACGGTCTTGCCCTGCCAGTCGCGTTCCCAGTATCCGATGATGCCCACCCGCTGGAGCCCGGGGAGCAGGACGACGCTGAACATGTGACCGGTTCCCTTGCCGGCGATGTCGACGTATCTGCTGTGCCGGTCGAGGATTTTCTCCTCGGTCTCCGGGCCTCCCAGGTGTTCGGTCATCTCCGGCGCGTTGATGCGACGCAGCAGGTCGAGATCGGTCTCCGCCCACGGGTCGAGCCGTACCGGCGGCGCCTCTCCCTGTCCTGACCTCTCCGACGTCTCTGGCAGCTCTGACATCTCTCTCACTTCACCTTCGGCCGCTCGTGTTCGGAAGCACGGAGATTCTGCCAGGAGGCACCGACAATCGGTCCCGGCGTGTGCCCGGCGGGCGGTGGGATCGGGGCTCCGGCCCGGCCGGGCCGTTCATCGGATCCCGCCCGGAACCCATGAACGGCCCGTTCCCGGGCACAAGGCTGTGACGCCGTGTCCGGTCCCGCCGGTCGTTGACAACCGGCAGGGTGGTTGGCGACGGTGAACTACCGCGATCGGGCCATCACGAGATCGGGCCATGACGGGAGGGGCGAGAGCTTGGGCGACGTCGAGCGAGAAGACCCGGCATCCACCCCCAGGCAGGTCAGGGCCCTTTTCCAGAGGGCGGGCCGCCTCCGGTCCCACGCGCGCACGCTGCTCGCCGACGACACGCGGGCACGTGCCGAGGTCCGGCGGGCGCTGTCCTCCATACGCACGCGCCTGGCACGCGAGGAGCTGGGGTCGATTCCCCTGACGCGCCTGAAGGACGTCACCGTGGGGCGGCTGCGGATCAAGGCCCTCGAACAGGCCGGTTACCAGACGATCCTCGACATCCTGGACACCACGCCGTACGAGCTCCAGCTGCTGCCCGGGGTCGGGGTGTGGAACGCGAGACAGGCGCACGCCGCCGCCGGGCAGATCGCCGCGGCGGTGGAGGAGACGGTGGCGCTGCGGATCGACGTCGACCAGCAGGACGACGAGAACACGGCCCTGCTGATCGCGCTGAACCGGCTGGTGAACGCCGGCCCCGAACTGCCGCGCGCGAGCGGCGCCGCGCGGAGGATCGAGGAGAGGCTGGCCTCGCTCCTGCCCGTCGCGCAACCGGCGCGCGGGTGGTTGCGGATGCTGCTCGCGGGCCAGGGAGGTCGTCGCCGCGCGCAGGAGGCCGTCGCGCGGATCGAGGACGTGATCGCGGAGGCGAACGCGTCCGACACGGCGCTGCTCTTCGGCCAGGCCTCCGTGGACCTGCTGCGCCCGCCGGTCTCCGGCATCGAGGCGTGGGTCGACTTCGAGCTCCGCGCGTCCGAGTACTACAACCTGCTCGCCGAGATCGCGGCCACCGAACCCGACCGCGTCGCCTCGGAGGGCTTCCTGCCCGACGACATCTCCTCGCGGGTCAAGGCGCAGGACCTCGACGACACCCACCGCCGGGTCTCCCTGCGCGGCTACCAGTCGTTCGGCGCCCGTTTCGCCCTCGCCCAGCGCCGGGTGATCCTGGGTGACGAGATGGGTCTGGGCAAGACCGTCGAGGCCATCGCCGCCCTCGCGCACCTGTGGGCGCGCGGCGAGAGACACTTCCTGGTGGCCTGCCCGGCCAGCGTCCAGATCAACTGGGTGCGCGAGGTCGAGACCCGCAGCACGCTGCGGGCCTACTCCCTGCGCGGCGGCGACCGGACCGCGGCCCTGGCGGAATGGGTCCGCACCGGCGGCGTCGCCGTGACCACCATCGACACCCTGCACCGGCTGGAGATCTCCGGCGACGTCACGCTCGGGATGCTCGTGGTCGACGAGGCGCACTACGTCAAGAACCCGGCCGCCCGGCGTTCCCAGGCCGTCGCCCGGTGGTGCGGCCGTACCGACCGGGTGCTCTTCATGACCGGGACCCCGATGGAGAACCGCGTCGAGGAGTTCCGCAACCTGATCGGCTACCTCAGGCCCGATCTGCTCCCGGGCATCCGGAACGGCGACACCGCGGCGCTGGCGACGGTGGCCGGGGCGGGAGCGGGGGCAGGGGCCGCGAGGGCGCAGTCCTTCCGCAGGGCCGTGGCGCCGGTCTACCTGCGCCGCAACCAGGAGGACGTGCTCACCGAGCTGCCCGACCTCGTCCACGTGGACGAGTGGGAGGAGTTCAGCCCGGCGGACCTCGCCGCCTACCGGAAGGCCGTGGCGGGCGGGAACTTCATGGCGATGCGCCGCGCCGCCTACGCCGTGCCGGAGACGTCGGCCAAGCTCCAGCGGCTGCTGGAACTCGTCGACGAGGCTGCGGGCAACGATCTCAAGGTCGTGGTCTTCTCCTACTTCCGCGACGTCGTGACCGCCGTCCACAGGGCTCTCGGGGGCACCGGCGACCCGAGGTCCCCCGGCGGACCCGGTGCCCCCGGTGAACCCGGTGACCCCGGCGGCCGGGTCCACGGGCCGATCTCGGGCGACCTCGACACCGCCCGCCGCCAGCAGGTCATCGACGAGTTCACCGCGGCCCCCGGCCACGCCGTGCTGCTCAGCCAGATCCAGGCCGGTGGGATCGGCGTCAACCTGCAGGCCGCCTCCGTGGTGATCATCTGTGAGCCCCAGGTCAAGCCGACCATGGAGAGCCAGGCCGTGGCCCGCGCCCACCGCATGGGACAGGTCCGCAAGGTCCAGGTGCACCGCATCCTGACGGCCGACAGCGTCGACCAGCGCATGCTCGACATCCTCCGCGGCAAGGTCGGGCTCTTCGACACCTACGCCCGCCGCAGCGACCTGGCCGAGTCAACCCCCGACGCGGTCGACATCTCCGAGCAGACCCTGGCCCGCCAGATCGTCGAGGAGGAGCAGCGACGCCTCGCGACGTCACGGCCGTCGCGCGCCTGAGGGGATCGTCGGCCTTCTGGACGCCGGAACGATCGATCTTCGCGGCACGGAACGAGAATCGTGCGCTTCCGAACGATTTCCACTCACGACATTCGCGATCGTGACGAGGCAGGTATCGCCCCTGTCCAGGGCGGTGACGGCATCCCCCAGGAGGTCAAACCGTCCCGGGTGTCGAGCCGTCCCGGAAGAGCCGTCCCGGAAGCCGAGCCGTCGGATCGAACCGCCTCAGGAGTTGGCGAAGGCCAGCAGGTCGGCGTCGAACTCGTCCTTGTAGGCGCCGACCAGGCCGTGCGGCCTGCCCGGGTAGACCTTCAGGGTGGCGTCCTTGACCAGCTCGGCCGACTTCAGCCCGGCGGCCCCGATGGGCACGATCTGGTCGGCGTCGCCGTGCGCGATGAGGGTCGGGACGTCGAAGCGCCGGAGGTCCTCGGTGAAGTCGGTCTCGGAGAAGGCCTTGACGCAGTCGTACGCCCCCTTGAGGCCCACCTGCATGCTCCAGAGCCAGAAGGCCTCCCTCGCGCCCTCCGACACCTCCGCGCCGGGCCGGTTGAAGCCGTAGAAAGGCATGCTGAGGTCCTTGTAGAACTGCGAGCGGTCGCCCGCGACCCCCGCGCGGATGCCGTCGAACGCCTCGATCGGCAGGCCCTCGGGGTTGGCGTCGGTCTTCAGCATGAGCGGCGGGATCGCGCTCAGCAGGACGGCCTTGGCGACGCGGGAGGTGCCGTGCCGGCCGATGTAGCGGGTCACCTCGCCGCCGCCGGTGGAGTGGCCGACCAGGATCACCTCGCGCAGGTCGAGGGTCTCGATCAGCCGGGCCAGGTCGTCTGCGTAGGTGTCCATGTCGTTGCCGTTCCAGGGCTGGCCTGAACGGCCGTGCCCCCGGCGGTCGTGCGCGACGGCCCGGAAGCCGTTGTCCGCGACCAGCTTCATCTGGTCGTCCCAGGCGTCGGCGTTGAGCGGCCAGCCGTGGCTGAAGACGACCGGCTGCCCGCCGCCCCAGTCCTTGTAGAAGATCTCGGTACCGTCGGCGGTGGTGACGAAGGCCATGGTCAGTTCCTCAAGGTGGTGTGCGAACCGGACATACTCGACGTTAGGTCAGCGGACGACACCCACCACCGGGCAGACGACCGCATCGCGCGAACTTCATACCGCGTTGACGAAATCATGGCTTTATAAGGGGATTTGGCAGCGTCCAAGAGTTTCGCGCGCATCGCCCAGCCCCGAGCGCTCGGGACGTACGCGGAGCAGGCCCCGAGCGCTCGGGACGTACGCGGATTCGCGTACGCCGAAGCCTCGGATGAGCGGATGTCTCGTCACGCCCGCGCGCCCAGACTCGGCGCATGCCCACCATGCTCATCCGTGCCTTCCGCGTGCCCGACCTCCGCGGGAAACTGCTCTTCACGCTGGCGATGATCACGCTGTTCAGGTTCGGGCAGATACTGCCCGCGCCCGGCGTGAACGTGGCCGCGGTGCGGGAGTGCCTGAACGGGGGGACCCGCGGCGGGCTCGTCGACATGCTGCAGCTGTTCAGCGGCGGGGCGATGCTGAAACTGTCGGTGTTCGCCCTCGGGATCATGCCGTACATCACCGCCGGGATCGTGGTCCAGCTGCTCACCGTGATGATCCCGCGCCTGGAGGCGCTCAGGAAGGAGGGACGGCAGGGGCAGGCGAAGATCACGCAGTACACGAGATACCTGACGGTGGCGCTGGCCGTGCTCAACGCCACCACCGTCGTGGCGATGGCCCGCGCGGGCCAGATCTTCCCCAACTGCGACCGGCAGGTGCTGTACGACCAGAGCCTCATGACGATCGTGGTGGTCGTGGTCACCCTGGTGGCCGGGACGTGCGTGGTGATGTGGCTGGGGGAGCTGATCACCGACCGGGGGATCGGCAACGGCATGTCCATCCTGATCTTCACCCAGGTGATCGCCGTGTTCCCCTCCTACATGTCGAACATCTTCCGGCTCAGCCCGTTCGCCCTGGCGACGATGCTGGTCTCCGGCGTCTTCCTGGTGGCCGCGGTCGTGTTCATCGAACAGGCACAGCGACGGATCCCGGTGCAGTACGCCAAGCGGATGGTCGGGCGCAGGATGTACGGCGGAACCTCGACCTACCTCCCCCTGAAGGTCAACCAGGCCGGGATCGTCCCCGTCATCTTCACCTCGTCCCTGCTCTTCCTGCCGCAGCTGGCGATGCAGCTGACGGGCGGCACCGGACCGGTGTCCGCCTGGATCGCGCGCTATCTCGTCTCGGGCGACCACCCGGTCTACATCACGGCGTACCTGCTGCTGATCGTGTCCTTCACCTACTTCTACGTGTCGATCACCTTCAACCCGGAGGAGGTGGCCGACAACATGCGGCGGTTCAACGGGTTCGTCCCCGGCATCCGGCCGGGACGGCCCACCGCGGAGTATCTGCGGTTCGTTCTCTCGCGGCTGACGGCACCGGGAGCGGCCTACCTCGCCACCCTGTCGCTGATCCCGATCATCGCGTTCATGCTGCTGCGCGACCCGGCGACCCAGCAGAACTTCCCGTTCGGCGGGACGAGCGTCCTCATCATGGTCGGGGTGGGACTGGACACGGTGAAGCAGATCGAGGCGCAACTGGACCAGCGTGACTACAGGGGCTTCCTCAGGGGATCGTCACCCCGGACCTGAGCGCGAAGACGACCAGCTGCGCCCGGTCGCGGGCGTGCAGCTTCACCATGGCGCGGCTGACGTGCGTACGGACCGTGTCGGGGCTGATGACCAGCTCCGCGGCGATCTCGTCGTTCGACCGGCCGGTGGCCACCCAGGCGACCATCTCCCGTTCCCTGGGGGTGAGGGTTTCGAGGCCCTCCACCGGGGTGACGTCGTGACGGCCGAACAGCCCGATCACCTTCCTGGTGACGGACGGGGAGAGCAGGGCCTCGCCCGAGGCGACGACCCTGATCGCGCGGGTGAGCTCCTCGGGAGCGCTGTCCTTGAGGACGAACCCGCTGGCCCCGGCCTGGAGGGCGGCGAAGACGTACCGGTCGACCTCGAAGGTGGTGACGACGACCACCCGGGTGGCGTGGAGCTCGGGATCGGCGGCGATGGCCCGCAGCGTGTCGATACCGTCCATGCCGGGCATGCGGATGTCGAGCAGCAGGACGTCGGGACGGGTCTCGCGCAACAGCTTCAGCGCCGCGACGCCGTCGGCGGCCTCCCCGGCGAACTCCAGATCGGGCTCGTGGTCGACGAGCGCCCTCAGCCCCATGCGCACGACGGCCTGGTCATCGGCGAGCGCCACCCGGATCGGCCCCGCCGGAGACGTCACACGGTCCCCAAAGGAAAACGGAGCACGAACGGCTCCAGGGGGAGCCGAAGCACGACCGGAGACGCCAAGCGATCCTCCCGGGCGAAACGGGTCACCACCGGAGACACCACGCGGCCCTTCCGGGCGAAACGGGGCACGATCGGAGACATCACACGGTCCCGTGGGGGAAACGGGCTACGACGCGGAACCCGCCGCCCTCGCGGGGGCCCGCGCCGAAGGTGCCGCCCGCCTCCGTCACCCGTACCCGCATCCCGGCCAGCCCTCGGCCCTCGGCGGCCGTTCCCGAGGGACCGCTCCCCCTGTCGGCGACCTCCAGGACGAACGCGTGCGGGTCGCCGGTGACGCGGACCAGCGCCCTGGTCGGACCGGCGTGGCGCAGGACGTTGGTCAGCGACTCGCGTACGACGCCGTAGACCACGCCTTCGAGGTGCGCGGGAACATCCGGCGCGACCGGCTCGACGTCGACGGGCAGCCCCGCCGCGCGCACCCCGTCGATCAGCCGGGGCAGGTCGTGATCGGCAGGAGCCCTGGGGTCGATGAGGTCGAGCGCGGAGCGGAGCCGGTCGAGCGCCTGCACGCTGGTCGAGCGGATCGCCTCCAGTGACTCGCGGACCTGGTCGGGCCGCTCGTCGAACACGAGCAGGGCGATCCCGGCCTGCATGGCGATGGTCGCGAGGCCGTGCCCCGCGACGTCGTGCACCTCCCCCGCGATGCGCGCCCGCTCCAGGGCGATCAGCTCCCGCGCCGTCTCACCCGCCGGTCCGGACTCACCGACCGGCTCGGTCCGTGTCGCGGTCTCCGCGTCCGTCGCCGTGTCCGTCGCCGTGTCCGTCGCCGTGTCCGTCGCCGTGTCCGTCGCCGACACCGTCACCGATGGTCGCGCCGGCTTCACGAGCAGCGCCGGACGGGCCGGTGCCGCGTTCAGACTCCAGCTCGCCGGGACGTCCGTACCCGAGACCCCGCCGCCGGAAAGTGGCGCGAGGAGAGTGGAGGGGAGAGCGGTGCCCGAGGCCGTGGCGCCCGCGCGCCCGTCCTGGGGCTGGGTGGTCGCGCTGCGCGCGTGGACGAGACCGCTGGACGGCCACGGGATGGCGAGCCAGCCCACCCACGCCAGCATGAGGATGACCGGCAGGTCACGCAGGCGGCCCAGGCGTCCCAGGCGGGAAAGCGCCATCGCGGCCGCCGCGATGGAGTCGCGCGGACGGCCGTCCGGATGCCTGGACTCGGTCACCGTCCTCCATCGGAACAGACTCGTGTGAACCGATCCTAGCCAGTACGCGGCGACCCCGCCCCGGCCCGGAAACCTCGGAAGCCCAGAAAACTCAGGAAACCCCGAACCCGAGGAACCCGGGGGAACGCCCCGGTCGCCTACCGACGGTCGCGCAGGGATTCCAGGATGCGTGACAGCGCCTCGGTGACGGCCGGAAGGTCGCCGGGGTCCGTGGAGCGGGCCAGCCACAGGGCCGCCTCGTTCATCGCGCCGGACAGGAGGTGGGCGAGCGGCTCCACCGGCTGGCGCGCGACGATCCCCGTCTCGACCAGCGTGACAAGCGCCTCGGTGAGGTGCCGCGCCGAGGACGCCTCGTCCATGGCCCGCCACTCGTTCCAGCCGAGCACGGCGGGGCCGTCGACGAGCATGATCCGCTGCACGTCGGGGTCGCGGCTCACCGCGAGGAAGGCCCGGCAGCCCGCGACCAGCTGCTCCCACGGGTCGTCGTGCGCGTCCGCCGCCGCGGCGACCCGCTCACCGACCTCCTGCTGCACCTGTTCGACGACCACGTGGAAGAGGGCGGCCTTGCTCTCGAAGTGGTGGTAGAGCGCGCCCTTCGTGACGGCCGCGGCCCCGACGATCTGCGCGAGGCTCACCGCGGCGTACCCGTGCCGCGCGAACAGCGTCCTGGCCTCGGTCACCAGCGCCCGTCTGGTCTCCAGCCGTTGCCGTGCCCGGTCCACCGCGCCCTCCCTTGTTGGCATACCGATGGTATGTTAGCTTCACATACCGACGGTATGTGAATTCGCCGAAAGGGCCGAAAGGAGAGGGCATGACCCTCACGAGCTTCTATCCGGTCGTCTGCACCGATCGGATCGCCGAGTCCCACGACTTCTACCGGCGGTTCCTCGGCTTCGAGACGACGTTCGAGACCGACTGGTACGTGAGCCTGCGACGGCCCGAGCCGCCGCACTACGAGCTCGCGCTCGTCGACAGCGGCCATCCGACGGTGCCGGAGAAATATCGTTCGGCGGTGCGGGGGCTGATCCTCAACTTCGAGGTGGCCGACGTCGACGCCGAGCACGACAGGCTCGTACGGGAGGCGAGGCTCCCGGTGGAGCTGACGCTGCGCACCGAGGAGTTCGGGCAGCGGCACTTCATCGTGGCCGCGCCCGACGGCGTGCTCATCGACGTGATCACCCCGACCGAGCCGTCCGCCGCCTACGCCGAGCAGTACGCGGCCCCCTGACCCGGGCGGCCGGGCGAGTCCTAGGACCCGCCCGGCGCGGACTCCCTCACCGGAGACCTGGCCAGCCGTCTGCCGAGCTGTTGTGCGGGGGCCTCAAGCAGGCGGTGGGTCAGGTAGCAGAGCGGCACCAGGGCGAGGAAGAACAGCGGGAGGTTCGGGCTGATCCGCAGCAGGAGCGGGTGCAGCAGATAGAGGGAGAAGCTGATCACCCCGAGGTGGGCGAGCCACCGGGGGAACGACCTGCGCCGCAGCCCGAACCCGGCCGCGAAGAAACCCGCGGCCAGCAGGATCGCCGGAGCCCAGCCGGGGTCGTCCTTGGCGAGGACCCCGCAGGCCAGGACCGTCAGCACGGCGGCGACGGCGGTACGCCACCGGATGGTCCCCTGCTCGGCGCGGTACACGGCCGTACCGGCGAACATCATGGCCAGGATGATCAGGCCCTGCCACGCGCCGATCCGGCTGCCCAGGATCACCAGCGCCAGCCCGAGAAGCCCGCCCGCCACCGCGGCGGCCGTACGCGTCCCGCCCCCCGCCCGCGCCGACACCACGACGACCACGACCACCGCGACCCCGAGAAGCGCCGCGACCAGGTCGGCCCGGCCACCGATGACCGGCCCCGGCAGCAGGAGGCCCAGGAGTACGGCCGACAGCGCCAGGACGACCGCGGTCGCGGCCGACCGGTGCGCCCGCCCCGTGGCGAACAGCCCGACCGCCAGCAGGTAGAACGCCATCTCGTACGAGAGCGTCCACATCACGTCGATGACGGCGGGCACGCCGAGCAACTCCTGCAGCATCGTCACGTTCCCGAGGACGACCAGGGGCAGGGGCCGCACGCTCAGGCCCGGGTGGAGGACGAACGCCCCGGCGTACGCGAGAAGGAGCGCCAGGCCGAGCGCGGCGAGCAGCAGGGGGAGGAGGCGGAAGGCGCGGCCGATCCAGAAGGCCCGCAGGTCACCGCGCCGCTCCAGGGAGGCGGGGATGATGTAACCGCTGACCAGGAAGAACACGAAGACGCCCCAGGTGCCGACGTCGATCCTGCCGTCCACCTCGGCCCAGAGATCGGGGACGAAGGTCCAGCCGGAGTGGTGCAGCGCGACGGCGAGCGCGGCGGGTCCGCGCAGGGCGTCCAACCAGGCCAGCCGCGAGGGGATCGGGGCCATTCGCCCGACTTTAGGCGATGGTCATCGTTTCCCGGACATCACCTTGTCCGCGAGCCCCACCGGACCGGACTCACCGGGCGACGTCCTCAGCGAACCGGGTCGGAGGGATTGGCCCTGGCGACGAAGAGCGGGTCGACCGGGGTGAAGGGGAACCGGGGGAGGTCGCGCTCGGGCATGCCGAAGCTCGCGGCGAGGACCTCGCGGGAGAACGCCGACGCGGTGGCCCGGTAACCGATGTCGGCGGGCATCGCCTGGTCGAAGAAGATGAGGAAGTGGATCTCGTCCTCGCCGATGACCTCGATGTGGTGCGGGAAGGCGCTTGGCACGAAGTAGACGTCACCGGGGCCGAGCAGGTACTCGTCGAGGGTGCCGTCGGGGTCCAGCACCCGCATGCGGGCGTGCCCCTTCTCGACGTACCCCATCTCGCCGGTGACGGGATGCCAGTGCGGTTCGCGCATCCCGCTCTCCTTGACGCGCAGGGAGTACATGGAGATGTCCTCCAGGGCGGCCCAGTACTGCTTGCGGGCGAGGCGGGCGTCGCCGTAGGCGTACGACAGCGGCGGGTGCTGGCCCTCGATGTCGAACAGGTGGGCGTTGGGCAGCCCAGCCGTGGACGGGACGTCGGCGGCGCCGGTGCGGCGGACGATCTGCTGGGCCGGAGCCCGGTCGAAGGCGGCGAACGCCGAGGCGGGCAGGTCGTAGGTGTTGCCGAGCACCGCGTCGGTCATGGCGCTGAAACTGTCGCGCAGCGAGAAGTGCCGGGGACGTTCGTCGCGCAGCGCCAGAATGAACTCGGCGCGGTCGTCACCGACGTTCTCAAGGTGGTAAACCGCGCCGGACTCGACGTGGTACATCTGACCCGCGGCGACGACGAACGAGGAGAAGACGTCGGCGTTCCCGAGGATCGACACCAGGACCGTGCCGGAAAGGCAGTAGCCGATCTGGTTGGCGTTGACGTTCCACTGCGGCTCGCGGATCGCGCCGGGTTCGAGGGCCACGTGCTTGATCGAGAGCCCGCTGAGGATCGGCAGGGCGGTGGCGTCGACCAGGGTGACCGACCCGAGCTCGCTCTCGAACGCGGGTGACGCGTTCGCCAGGGATGTGACGTGCGGTGAGGTGCCGGTCATGACTTCTCCTTCGTCGCCGCGACCCGCGCGATCGCGGTCGAAGAACGTACGCCGCCTTCACAGTCTGGATCCGCCGGTGATGTACGCCTGTTTCTGCAGGTTAAGCAGCAGGTGCCCGCTGTGACGGGTCCTGCTACGGCGTGTCGCCGACATCGCTCACACATCTGGGAGTCGCTTGAGCTCACGTTCGTCGACCGGTTCTCGGAGTGCCTCGGGCGCCGCCTCGTCCACATCGAGTCTCGCTAGTGCGGTGACCGCCCAGGTTCACCGGGCAACTCGGTGCCGGGCGCGCTGCGCGGCGATGCGTCACGAGGTGCTTCCTCCGGAACCGCCCGCCGGTAGCGGTCGGCCAGCACGCGGATCACCGCGACGAGTTCGGGCGGCTCGGTGACCTCGAAGTCGGCATCGAGCATGCCGAGGTATCCGGCCAGCATCTGCGGTGTGTCGCTCGACTACCCCGGGATCGCCGTACGCGCGGCGTGACCTCCCCAAGCATGGCGGCCCGGGAGGAGAACGCTCCCGGGCCGCCGCGCCGTTTCAGCCGCCGGGCGGGTGACCTGCGCTCAGGCCGAGCGCGATCTGCACCTGGCGGACCAGCACCGTGACCAGCCGTTCGGGTGAGGCTCGGATGATCATGCATTTGACGCCCGCCTTCACCTCCCGGTCGGTGAGCGGCCGACGCCGCAGGGCGGTCCAGCGGCGCAGGAGGGGGTCGTGGACGATGTGCCACTCGGGGAAGGTCTGTTCAAGCGCGGCGCGCTGGCGTTCCTCGGGCGCGCCCACGATGACGGCGACCTGGGCCGCTCTCATGGCGATCATCCCGGCACGCTCCCGTACGGACGGCCCGGCACGCTTCGGTACGGATGAGGTGAGCGACGGGGTACGGGGTTCAGGCTTTCGCGATACTGCCCGGAGGGGCGGGGTCGGCGCCCGCTCACGGCGTCACCCGCGTCACCCGCGTCACCCGCGCCGCCGGTGTCGCCCGCCCGGACGCCTCCCGGGCGATGGCCTCGTGCCGATCGACCTCGGCCCGCAGATCGTCGAGGGTGTCGGCGTCGACCGTACGATCCGCGCCCGCGTCCGACTCGGCGTCGGTGAACGGCACGACGCGGGAGGCCCACAGCCGCCCCCTGTCGCTGAGAATCACCCGCCAACCGGGAATGACCGGTTTGGGCGTTGTAGATCTAGCATCTTCCATGGATCGGACCTCCGCAGTCCGCTCTAGGACCCGTCCGGACGTGTGCAGCGTCGGGCGGGTCCGCCTTATGAGGTGGGGAAGAGGAATCTGGTCCGCGCCGTACGGCTCGGGCGGTCGAGGCGTCGACGGAGCGGCCTTGGCCTCGTCAGGACCACAGGCGACCAAGCGCGCACTGCCGGAAGCGGGACGTCGGCGGTCGTCGCGCCGAGGTGGCGCGAAGGCGGCGGGCCGCGATCCCCGGGGCCGGAAGGGCCGAGCCCCCCGCCGGGGCAGCGGCGTCGGCGCGTCGGGAACGGAAGTCGGCTCGGCACGCCGCTGGGCGGGCACCAGCGGGATCACCTCGGCGGGAGCCACGACGGCGGGCGGCTCGAAACCGGGCATGCGATCCGGCCCGGTACGACGCCGAGCCTCCAGGCGCGCGGCGATCAGCTCGCCCGACGGCTGCTCGTACTCGTGATCGGCGATGTGACCTGGGCAGCCGTGGGCGTAGGGCGCGTGCCCGCAGTCGGCACAGCCCATCGGCATCGGCGGGCTGTCGGCGAAGCAGCCGCAGCCGCTCACCATGGTCCGGTCGATAACCGGAGCACTAGGGTTGTTCACGGATCGGGACTCACTTCCTGATCAAGAGCCCGGTACGGCGTTGCGAGCGCCTGCCGGGCTCGTCCCATCTAGGGCGAAATAGCTAAAAGGGTGCGTTATAGCTGGTCAACGAATAGTGCTAGCTCTATCGAAGGGTGGGGCTAGTCTTCTGTCAATAGAGGTGGCACTATTCGTTAAGATCAGGTCCTGCAGAGGGGGCGCCAGCCTTGTTCGGCGACCGAGGTGAGGAGTCGTATGAGCATCGGATACCGCGAGTTGGCCAGCGTGCTGCGCTCTCGCATCGAGGACGGCACGTACCCACGGGACGCGACCGGCACCTTGCCCAAGCACCAGGAACTCGCGGATGAGTTCACCGTCAACGTCAAGACGATCCGCCAAGCGGTCCGCCTTCTCGAAGCCGAGGGTCTCGTCACGGTGGTACGGCGTAGGGGGACGGTGATTCGCCGCCAGCCCGCGATGAAACGACTGGGTGCGGAGCGGTACGCCAAGAGCAAGTGGAAGTTCGGCCTCGTAGCTTTCGCGGCGGACAGGGAAGCCTCAGGACGCGCCTGGGCACCCGGTGATCAGAGCAATCGTGTTCGTCTGGTGGAGGCGGATCCCGAGGTCGCCGCCGCACTCGGACTGCCTGTCGGAGCACCCGTTTACGAGCGAGCGCGCTTGGTGAGAGAAGAAGGCGTACCCACACACGCACTTACCAGCTTCTATCGCCCTGACCACGTGGAAGGCACTCCTCTGGTCAATCCCGCTCCAGGACCCGCAGGCCATGGCGGAGGCTTCGCGGTACTGACCATCCAGGGCTTCGAGCCGGACGCCATCACCGAGTCCCTTCACGCTCGCATGCCAACACCTGATGAGGCGCGAGAACTACAGCTTCCCGTTGGCGAACCCGTGGTGGTGCTCAGACGCATGACCACCACGCTGGACGGACAGGTTGTGGAATTCGCTCGTGGTGTCCATGCGGCCACGCGCTTCGAGTGGTCTTACAACTTCAAGATCCCAGAATAGGCCGGACATGGAAGCTCTATCTGAAAACATTCTGGAAGATCTCGAAATCTTGTGGGACTACCACAACATGCACCACGAACCACGACGTTCCGATATCGGGATCGGGCTCGGGAGCCATGATTTAGGAGTAGCGGTCTTCGCGGCCGAACTTTTCAAGAAGGAATTTTTCCCACTCATCGTCTTCACCGGCGCCAACGCACCGACGACGATCGAGCGCTTCCCTCGCGGCGAAGCGGTTCACTATCGGGAAGAGGCCGTCAAGCTGGGTGTTCCCGCGGACAGGATCCTTGTCGAGGCGAGAGCGACCAACACGGGACAGAACATCGAGTTCACCCGTACGTTGCTTGCGGATCACGGCATAAGCGTCTCGTCCATCATCCTTGTCTCACGCCCCTACCAGCAGAGACGGGCGTACGCGACCTGCAGGAGGCTGTGGCCCGAGGTGGAGGTCACGTGCGCGTCCGCATCCTTGCCACTGACGGACTATATCGACGCGATCGGGGATGCGAATCGAGTCGCCAATATGATCGTCGGCGACACTCAGCGCATCACCAGGTATGCCGAACTGGGGTTTGCCGTACCGCAAGAAACGCCTGACGAAGTACGGGACGCATACGATCGCCTTGTCCTAGCGGGCTACACGAGCAGGCTGGTATAGCCAGTAAGGCTGTTATCCGCCTTGTGTTTTCAGTGTTACTTCGGGACTCACAAGGATGGCGACCACTTCGCCATCCTTGTGGTGGGTGAAAGGTGTCACGACTTTCTGCGAGAGCCGTGGGGTGGTTCTCCGGCCTCAAGGCGTTCGACGTAGGCGGCGATTCTGCGTTCCCTGGTCTCGGGCTTCTTCGCCTTCTGGATGGTGAGCAGGATCTGGTAGCCGCTGCTCTTGCTGAGGGCGGCGAAGGCGGTCGCCGCGGTGGGGGAGGCGTCGAGGGCCGCTCGCAGGTCGGGGGGGACCTCCGCGGTGCTCGGCGGGGCGTAGGCCGCGTCCCAGCGGCCGTCGGCCTTGGCCAGCTCGATCTGTTCGAGCCCGGCCGGGCGCATCCGGCCGGTGGCGATGAGCTTCTCGACCTTGGCGCAATTGATCTGCGACCAGGGGCTGCGGGCCCGGCGCGGTGAGAAGCGCTGGGCCCACCAGCCCTCCGGCGAGTTTCCCGAGAAGGCCTTGCCGTCGATCCAGCCGTAGCAGAGGGCGACGTCCAGGGCCTGGGACCTGGTGACCGAGGGCACCTCGGTCCCCTTCTTCGGCAGGGCGACCCAGACCTCGCCGGCGGTCAGGTGGTTCGCCTCCAGCCAGGTGTCGAACTCGTCGACCGAGGTGAAGTGCAGGTTCTCGTCCGTCATCGGATACCTCCAGCGTGGAGACCTCCTGCCCCGGCCGAGGCGGGGGACGCCGACGTCTCACCGGCTCCCCCGCCTCGGCCGGGGCCGCTCATCCGAGGTCACGTGTCGCGTTTCGCTTGTTCGTCCGTACATCACCGATGGCCGTCCGGTACGTCACCGGTGATCGTCATGGCTCCCTTCATACCTCCCTGGACGCGTGCTGCGGCACCTTCTCCTCCAGGACCTCGGCGGGCAGGGCCTGCTGCTCGGCGGCGGCCTTGATGCGCTCCAGGGTCATGTGCATGCCGTCGCGCAGCTCCTCGGTGTGCTCCTTGTAGCCGCCGAGCGCCAGGTTGGCGAAGGAGGCGGTGCGCTTGCGCTGCCCGGGGCTCTGCCCGGAGACGTCCCACCGCTCGGTGAGAAGGGTGCCCCCGCCCTCCGGCTCCAGCCGGTAGCTCCAGCGCACGCCGTTGGTCCTGGTGCGGAACGCGAAGGACTTGCCCAGTTCCGCCTCCTCGACCTCGTTGGTGGTGACCCACACGACCCAGCCTCGGCGGTTCACCCCGACGAAGCGCGCCCCGACCCCGCGCCTGCCGCCGATCCAGACGCATCGGCGGCATTCGGGACTCCACCGCCCCATCCGCGTCACGTCGCTGACGAGGTCCCACACCGCCTGGGGGTCGGCGTCGATCCAGATCGACACCTCCTCCGGCTTGTAGCCGTCGGGGCGCTCGTTCGCGGCGGCCTTGGCCTCGGCCTTGGACGCCGCCAGCGCGAGCCGGGCCCCGTCGCGCCGCGCGCGGTCCAGCTCGGCCAGGTAGGGATAGTGGTCCACCTGCATGGTGTGGCGCTTGGAGGTCACGTAGCGCTTGGCGAGCCTCGCCTTGTAACCGGCGATCTCCCGCTGCATCTGCTCCGGCGGGGGCAGCGCGGCCCTGCCCTCCAGCAGGTCGGCCACCCAGTGGGACTGGGCCTCGGACAGCACCGTGGTCGCGCCCAGGGGCTGGAAGAGCCCGACGAAGTACAGGCCGGCGTGGTTGGGGTCGACCACCCGGTGGAACAGGGAGACGTCGTTGTCGGTCGGGGCGATCACCCTCTTGTCCAGAAAAGGGAAGCTGATCTTGTAGCCGGTGCCGTAGATGACCGCGTCGACTGCCTCGCTGCTGCCGTCGGTGAAGTGCACCGTGTCGCCGTCGAAGCGGGTGATGTTCGGCTTGACGGTGATGTCGCCGTGGCCGAGGCGGGCCAGCAGGGTCTCGGAGACCGTCGGGTGGGAGTTGAACAGCTTGTGGCCCGGCGCCGGCAGCCCGTAGTCGGTGACCTTGCCCACCGTCAGGCGCAGCAGGCCCGACATGACCCACCGCTGCGCCTCCCTCGGCAGCACCCTGGTCAGAAAAGGGCTGATGAGATCGTCGCTGGGCTTGCCGAACATGAACTTGGGAAAGACGTATCCCCCGCGGCGCATGGCCATGAACGTACGGTCGGAGACGGCGGAGGTCTCCACCGCGATGTCCGACGCCGAGTTGCCGAGGCCGAGCACGAGCACCCGCTTGCCGGCGTACTCGTCGGGGACCTTGTAGTAGTGCGAGTGGATCTGGCTGCCGGTGAAGGTGTCCACACCGGGAAAGGGCGGCTCGGGGTAGCGGGGGATCGAGTGGTGGCCGTTGGCCACCACCACCGCGCGGTAGTGACGGCTGGTCTCGGCACCGGTGTCGCGGTGGCGCACGGTCACGGTCCAGCCCTCGCCGTCGGCCGGCTCCACGCGGGTGACCTCGGTACGGAAGACGATCGCGTCACGAAAGCCGAAGTGGTCGACGAAGTCGTCAAAATAACGTGCCATCTGGAAGTGGGTGGGATAGGCCGGATAGTCGTCGGGCATGGGATAACTACGGTATTCCGTCAGGTTCCGCGAGGTGTTGATGTGCAGCGACCGGTAGCCCGAGGAAAGGCCGTTGTCGTTGAGATAGCGCCAGTTGCCGCCAACCTGGGAGCCGGCTTCATAACAGTCGAAGGCGATGCCCCTCTCGTGCAAAACCTGACAGGCGGCAATCCCCGACGAGCCCGCGCCGATAATGCAGACGTCCTCCATAATTGTTACCTCCTCATGATCGGTTTCGCGACGCCGGTAGACCCGGAGGGAAAGAGGCACGCTCTGGGCCTCCCGTTTCCCCTTCGTTCCATCCGACTACGTTTACCTGCCATTAAGTTATGCCGGTAACACCTTTAGGGACAACGAGCGCGCCATAAGGATTGCTTATTGCGCGGAGTAAGAATTTCTTATTGAACTCGGAAACTCCCTGCTCATCCTGGGTAGTGAATCCGGATCGCCACGGGTCTTAATCGGTACGAAAGCCACCCCTTATTGGAACGTCATTGTCTGCCCGTCACGGCGGTCGTAGCCTCGTGCCCGGAACATCATTTCCCGTCACCGCGGTCATGGTGTCGCGAGGTCGAGATCGAGATCATCCCCGCCCGCCCCCCCGTACGGCAGAAAGGAAGAAACGATGCCCACCACTTACCCCGAGGCCGAACTGGAAGTGCGTTACAGCGAGCCGGGGGTGGAGCCCACCTCGTGGCGGGACACCCTGGACATGCTGGAGACGGCCGAGCTGTTCTGGCTGACGACCGTCCGCGCCGACGGCCGCCCCCACGTGACACCGGTGGTCGCGGTGTGGCACGAGGACGCCGTGTACTTCACCACCGCCTCGATCGAGCAGAAGATGCGCAACCTGGAGCACAGCGGAAAGGTCGCGGTGACGACGGGGAACAACCTCTGGACCAAGGGGCTCGACGTCGTCGTCGAGGGCATGGCCACCGAGATCACCGCTCCCGAGGCCCTGCCGGGGATCGTCGAGGCGTTCGACGCGAAGTACGGCGCCCACAACAGCTGGAGCCTGGAGCTCGTCGACGACGTCGCCCAGGTCGCGGGCCATCCCGCGGTCGTGTTCCGCATCGAGCCCGTCAAGGTGTTCGCGTTCGGGAAGGAGCCGCCCGCGCAGACCCGCTACCGGTTCGCCGGGACCACGGCCTCGTCCTGACGGCGGTCGCTCCGCGACGGCGTCCTCGTCACCGGCCTGACAGCGAGGGGCGCAGGACGTCGGCGAGCGCGGTGCCGAAGTCGGCGTGCCGGAACGTGAATCCCGCGTCGCACAGCACCCGCGGGACCACGCGCAGGCTGATGAGCGCCAGCTCGTCGGCCGCCTCGCCGAGCACGGCCCGGACCACCGCCTTCGGCACGGGCAGGAGCACGGGCCGGCGGAGTGCCCGGCCGAGCGCCCTGGTGAACTCGTCGTTGGTCACGGGTTCCGGCGCGCACAGGTTGACCGGTCCCGAGACGTCCGGGTTGTCCAGGAGGAAACGGATGGCGGCGATCTCGTCCGGCAGGCTGATCCACGCCACGTACTGCCTGCCGTCGCCGAGCCGCCCGCCCAGCCCGAACTGGATCGGTGGCCTGAGCAGGCTGAGCAGGCCGCCGTCGGGCGACAGTACGAGGCCGGTGCGCAGCAGCACGACCCGGCTGCCCGCGTCGCGCGCCACGGCGGTCGCGGCCTCCCAGTCGACGACCATCTCGGCGAGGAAACCGGGGCCCTCGCCCGCCGTCTCGTCGGTGACGACGTCGCCGGTGTTGCCGTAGAAGCTCAGGCTGGACGCGTTGAGCAGGGTGGGGACGCCGTGCTTGGCGACGGCTTCGGCCAGCGTCCTGGCCGGCTCGATGCGGCTGGCGCGGATGTACCGCTTACGCGCCGCGTTCCAGCGGCCCTGGAACGACGCGCCGCACAGGTTGACCACGGCGTCGACGCCGTCGTCGAACGCCTCTCGCGCGATCGTGCCCGACGATGGATCCCACTCGTGCTCGTCCTCCGCCACGGGGTCGCGCCGGACGAGCCTGCGCACCTCGTGACCCGCCTCGCGGAGCTCGGAGACCACTGTTCTGCCGATGAGGCCGGTCGATCCCGCGACGACGATCAGCATGTGATCCACAGTACTTCGCGCGCGTTGTTCCACGTCAAGGCAATGGCGCGTTCCGGCCGGGGAAAGCGGGAAGGGGAAGTCGTAAACCGCCGAGTCAGCCCGGCCGAAAAATGGATCTCCATTGATCGGTTCACGGCGACGTTCTCGTACGGTGTTCCTTTCCCGCTCGTGCGATATTTCCTTCCCGCCGAAGCGAATGCCGGGCTGCGGGTGAAAAAACGTTGCCGTTAAAGTGGGCGAGGTGAAGGGACAACCCGGGAACAAGGCAGCCGCCCCGGGCCGGCTCGCGCTGGTGCAGGACTTCGTCAACAGCGTCAACGTGGAGTTCGGTCCGGACGAGTTCGCCACGGCCGACGGGTTCGTCGGCTGGCTGGCCCGCCACGGATTCGAGGAGGTACGCGCTCCAAGATGCACGCCTACCGCCAGTCCAAGAAACACGTCTGAGAAGCACGTCCGAGCCAGGGGCCCCGGCCGCGGATCTCGCGGGGCACCGGGCCGCCCGCGGGGATAGCCTGATCCACATGGATGAGCGCGACGGAGTGGAGATCATCGCCTTCGCGGACGCCGAGGCGTTCGAGGGCTGGCTCGCCGAGCACCACACGCGCCAGGAGGGCCTGTGGATCAAGCTGGCCAAGAAGAAGACCGGCATTCCGTCGATCACCTCCGACGAGCTGGTCGACGTCGGGCTGTGCTACGGCTGGATCTCCGGGCAGCGGCTTCCCCTCGACGAGCGGTACTACCTGCAGAAGTACGTGCCGCGCCGGCGCAAGAGCCTGTGGTCGCAGGTGAACGTCGACAAGGTCGCGATGCTGACGGCCGCCGGGCGGATGCGCGAACCCGGGCTGGCCGAGGTGCGCAAGGCGCAGGAGGACGGGCGCTGGGCGGTGGCCTACGAGTCGCAGAAGACGGCGACGGTGCCCCCCGACCTCGCGGCGGCGCTCGACGCGAACCCGCAGGCAGGGAAGGCGTTCGAGGCGCTCGACAAGACCGGCCGTTACCTGGTGATCCTGCCGCTGCTCCAGGCGCTCACGCCGGAGAACAGGAAGGCTCGGCTCGACAAAGTCCTGGAAATGCTGGCCAAGAGCGAAAAAAAGGATAAATAAGCCTGCGTAAACCCTGGTCACCGCCCGAACCCATCTGAACCATCCCGAATTCGCCCGAACCCGCCTGAACCCGTCCATCCCTCACCGCATGTCCCTCGTTATCCTCGAAGGTGGCGCCGGCCGCGGCATGAGGGGTGAGATCATGACGGAACGCAAGCCACCGGGGGTCAGCTTCGAGACCTGGATCGACCGGCAGATTCGGGAGGCCGCCGAGCGCGGGGAGTTCGACAACCTGCCGGGCACGGGCAAGCCCCTCCCCGGCGAGGGGAAGCCGCACGACGAGATGTGGTGGATCAAGCAGAAGATGCTTGAGGAGAATCTGGCCTTCCCGCTACCGGGGACGCTCGCGCTGCGCAAGGAGGCCGAAGAGGCCGTGGCGGAGGCGATGGGCGCGCGGACGGAGGCCGAGGCCCGGGCGATCGTCGACGGCATGAACGACAGGATCCGCGAGAGCTACGCGAGACCCCTGTCCGGCCCGCCGCTCTTCCAGCCCCTCATCGACGTGGAGAAGACCGTCGCCGACTGGCGGGCCCTTCATCCGGCCGAGGAGAGGCCCGCCCCCGTTCCCGGACCGCCTCGCGAGAGGCGCTCCCTCCTTCCGTTCTTCCGGCGGAAAAGGCGCGGCTGATCTTCCATCCTCCGGACAGTCGCCCCGGCCCTACTCGGCGGACTCCCGGCGGGTGTGGGTCGCGTCGCTGTGGTAGTCGGTGTAGGTGTACGGGTTGTCGAGGAGGGTGGTCTGGGGGATGTCGGGGTTCATCCCTTTCAGCCACTCCGCCTCTCCCATCGTGGTCCGCAGGTGGTCGACGGTCCGCTCGACGTTCCGGCGGGCGGCGGCCAGGTCGACGCCGAGCAGGCGGTGCTCGTGCTTGACGACGCGGCCGTTGACCAGGACGGTGTGCACGTCCCCGCGCTGCGCCTGGAACGCGACGTGGCCGTAGGGGTTGAGCAGCGGGAACGAGACCGGTGAGTGCTCGTTCTTGATCAGGACGATGTCGGCCTTGCGGCCTGCCTCCAGGGCGCCGGGCTCGCCGTCGCGGCCGAGGGCGCGGGCACCGCCACGGGTGGCCCAGTCGACGACCTGGTCGGCGCGCAGGCCGCTGTGCGTGACGGTGTCGCCCTTGGCGTGAGCCTCCAGGTGCTCGCGGGAACGGTCGGCGCCGAGCGTCGTGCGCATGGCGGAGAAGAGGTCGCCGCTCCACCAGACGCTGGTGTCCATCGAGAGCGAGACCGGGATGCCGTGGGCCCGGATGGCCCAGGTGGGCGGGTAGCCCTGGCCCGCGCTCTGCTCGCTCTCCGTGGAGATCGAGATGGAGCCGCCGGTGGCCGCGATGCGGTGGTAGGAGTCCGCGAACCGCGGATCCGCTTCCGCGTGAAAGTTTCACCGCGAGTTGACGGATATGAGGCGACCGCTGACGATCATGTTGCCTCCGGGTCAGGGAGGGGGTGTCGAGTGAACGCCACTATCCGTTGCGAGGTGCACCGATGCCAAGAACACTGTTACGGGCCGCGTCCGCCGTCCTGCTGACGCTGACCGTCCTGAACATCCCCACAGCGCACGCCGACGAGGCCGCCCCGGTCGCGGCGACCGCCCTGAACGTCCCCACGGGGAAGGCGACCGCCCTGAACATCCCCACGGCGCACGCCGGCGAGGC
This sequence comes from Streptosporangium heterodermiicola, assembly GCF_051390675.1. NCBI lineage: Bacteria > Bacillati > Actinomycetota > Actinomycetes > Streptosporangiales > Streptosporangiaceae > Streptosporangium > Streptosporangium heterodermiicola. The sequence goes on along the minus strand of NZ_JBPJSR010000003.1, from coordinate 555,457 downwards.
GGCCACCGTCGCGGTGACCGTCAACGCCCGCGCCGCGCTCGCCTCCGTTCCCGAGACCGGCGTCGGCACCAACCATGCGATCTGGGACTCCCGCCTGGGCACCGACGAGACCGCCGACCTGCTCAAGGACGCGGGTACGAAGGTGCTGCGCTATCCCGGCGGCTCGTACTCCGACATCTACCACTGGGCCGACCACACCGCTCCCGGCGGTTACGTCGCTCCCGACACCGACTTCGACACCTTCATGCGCGGCGTGCGGCGCACCGGCGCGCAGCCGATGGTGACCGCCAACTACGGCACCGGCACGGCCGCGGAGGCCGCGGCCTGGGTGCGGCACGCCAACGTCACCAAGGGCTACGGCGTCAAGTACTGGGAGATCGGCAACGAGAACTACGGCAACGGCCACTACGGCGCCGTCTGGGAGGCGGACGACCACCCCGACAAGAGCCCGGCCGAGTACGCGCGCCACGTCGTGGCCTACTCCGACGCGATGAAGGCCGTCGATCCGACCATCAAGATCGGCGCGGTGCTGACCACCCCGGCCAACTGGCCCGACGGGATAGTCGCCGACGGCGACGCCGGGACCTGGAACGACGTCGTCCTGTCGACCGCCGGTTCGAAGATCGACTTCGTGATCCTGCACTGGTACCCCGGCGCCTTCGACAAAGCCGCGCACGTTCCCGACATGATCCACCTCACCCGGCAGCAGATCGCGAGACACGTGGGGGCCGGTTCCGAGCGGATCGGCATCGCGATGACCGAGTTCAACACCGGGTCGAACAGCGGCGGCACGACGACCCAGCCCGGCGCGCTCGCCGCCGCCGACGCCTACTCGACGCTGCTGGCCAACGGGGTGTTCACGGTCGACTGGTGGAACGTCCACAACGGCATCGGCAACGTCACGCAGGTCGAGGGACACACCGACTACGGCGACTTCGGCCTGCTGTCGAGCGGGGTGTGCACGTCCGACGGCAGCGTCTGCGAGCCGTCGGCGAACACGCCCTTCGCGCCGTACTACGCGCTCCAGATGGTGAGCAGGTTCGCCCGCCCCGGTGACCGGTTCGTCCGGGCCGCGACCGGCGAGGCGAAGGTCACCGCGCACGCCGTGCGCCGCCCCAACGGCGACCTGGCCGTCCTGCTGATCAACACCTCGTCCGGCACGTCCTACCCCGTCACGATCGGCTACTCGGGCTTCAGCCCGGCGTCCGGGGCCCCCACCGTGCTGACCCACACCAACGGCGCCACGAGCATCACCACGTCGACGGCGGGCAGCGCGACCGGCCAGACGCTGCCACCGCTCTCGCTGACCACGATCGTCCTGCGTCCCGCCTCCGCCCAGACCGGCCTGCCCGGCACGCCCGGACAGCCGGTGGCCTCCGCCGTGACGGACAGGGCCGCCACCGTCTCCTGGCCCGCCGCCCCCACCGGCGTGCGTCCGATCGCGAAGTACGAGGTCCACCGCCAGAACGGAGCCGTGAGCGAGCAGATCGGCGAGACCACCGGCACCTCTCTCACCGTGGGCAACCTGAAGCCGGGTACGCGTTACACGGTCAACGTGATCGCCCGGGACAGCGGCGGCGGCGTGTCGTCGCCCTCCGCGCCGCTGACGTTCACGACCGGCACGCCCGCCTCCAGCTCGTGCTCGGTACGCCTGACCAAGCAGTCCGACTGGGCCAGCGGCTACGTCGGCGCCATCGACATCACCAACAACGGCGCGCCGGTCAACGGCTGGACCCTGAACTTCGGCTGGCCCAACACCTGGCAGAGCCTGGGCAGCGGCTGGGGCGCGGTCTGGACGCAGAACGGGCAGGACGTCAAGGTCGTCAACGAGCCCGGCAACGGCTCGCTGCCCACGGGCACGACGGCCACGATCGGCTTCGTCGGCAACTACAGCGGCCCGAACACGCTGCCCGCCGTCTTCACCCTCAACGGGACCGTCTGCACGACCAGGTGACGGCGGGCCGGGGCAGGGATCGGCGGGGTGAGCCTCACCCCGCCGATCCCTACCCCGGCGGGGTGAGGCGTGGATCTCCGGCGTTACGCATACTTGGCCTCATGAACGAGCACGGGCACCTCGCCGACTTCCTCCAGGCACGCCGGAGCCTGCTGCGGCCCGAGGACGTCGGGCTGCGGACCTACGGCGAGCGGCGCCGGGTGCCCGGGCTGCGGCGGGAGGAGCTCGCGATGCTCGCGGGCATCAGCGCGCCCTACTACACCCGCCTGGAGCAGGGCCAGTCGCGCAACGCCTCGCGCGAGGTGCTCGACGCCATAGCGAGCGCCCTGCGCCTGGACGAGCCAGAGCGTGCCCATCTGCACGCCCTGGCCCGCGCACCGAGACGCGACAGGGCCGCGAGCAGGCCGCGTACCGAACACGTGACCCCGGCGACCGGCGCTCTGCTGGCGGCCCTCGGGAGCACACCCGCCATCGTGATCGGCCGCCGCAGCGATGTCCTGGCCTGGAACCGTCAGGGGCACGGGCTGTTCGCCGGTCATCTCGACCCGGACGGCCCCGGCGTCCCCGGACGGCGGCCGAACATGGCCAGGCTGGTGTTCCTGGACGCGCACACCCGTGACCTGTACACCGACTGGCCCGCCAAGGCCAGGGCCGTGGTGGGCAACCTGCGCCTGACGGCCGGGCGGCACCCGGACGATCCACTGCTGGCCGGGCTGATCGGCGAGCTGACCATGCGCAGCCCGGAGTTCGCCGCGATGTGGGCCGATCACCGGGTCCTGGCCTGCGATGTCGCCGACTACGAGATGCGCCACCCCCTGGTCGGGACGCTGACGGTCACCCAGCAGACGCTGCAGAGCCCGCAGGGAGACGGTCCCGCGCTGGTGGTGGCCACGGCCGATCCCGGCTCCCCCTCCGCGACGGCCCTGACCCTGCTCTCCCACGTCACCGCACCGCGAGAAGCACCCCGGCCACACCCCGGCGCCAAAACCCAAACCACCTGACCCACACCACCCGACCCACACCGCCTGACCCGCACCACCCGACCCACACCGCCTCCCCCAGGCCACGTCCCCCGATCCGCCTGCCCCGAGCCGCCTGGCCCGCCCCCCCTCCCGAGACGCCCTCGATCTCCGAGACACCTCTCGATCCGCAGGACACCCCTCGCCCACGGCGCCGAACCACGGCCGCCGCATGCCGGAAAACAGTGAAGGAACCATGCCCAAGCGAAGCATCAAGATCACTATGTCGGCCGCCCTGCTGGCCGCGGCCGCCCTGACGCCGACCGCGCCGGCCGCGTCAGCCGACGCGACGGCCGCCAGGGGACCGCTGACAGACGTGCGGATCGCCACCCACTTCGACCTGTCCGCGGGCCAGATGCCGGAGAACATCGCCCTGCTGCCCGACGGCACGGCGAACGTCACCTTCGCGGCCGGTCGCCAGGTGGCCCAGGTCACCCCCCGGGGCGAGACGCGCGTCCTGGCGACGCTGCCCGCACCCGCCGACGGCGGGGTCGACACGCCGGTCCTCGGTTTCCCCCTGACCACCGGCATCGTCCACACCCCGGACGGCACCGTGTACACGCTGTACGCGACCGGCACGGCCGACCTGACGGGGCTGTGGCGACTGCGCCCGGGAAAGACCCCTCAGCGCATCGCCGCGCTGCCCGCGAACGGGCTGCCCAACGGGCTGGCGCTGGACGGACACGGCAAACGGCTCTACATCACCGACTCGGTGCTCGGCGCCGTGTGGACCGTCCCCGTCACCGGCGGCACTCCCGTCGCGTGGTCCACCGCTCCCGAACTCGCCCCGGCCGGCTTCCTCGGGGCCAACGGCGCGAAGGTGCACGGCGGCGCGCTGTGGGTGACCAACCTCGACCGGGGCACCCTCCTGCGCATCCCGATCCGCTCGGGAAACCGCGCGGGAGCACCGCGGGTCAGGGCATCGGGCATGGTCGGTATCGACGACTTCGCCTTCACCGGCCGTGGCGACGAGATCCTCGCCGCCCTCAACGGCCCCAACAAGGTCGTGCGCGTCCGGTCCGACGGCACCGGCACCACCGTCCTGGACGCCGCCGACGGACTCCAGAACCCCACCTCCGTCGCGCTGCGCGGCGATGACGTGTATGTGCTCAGCGCCGCCTACACCACGGCCACCGACCCCAACCTGCTGCGCGCACGCCTGCGCGACCACCGGTAGGCCAACCGCGCCGGGGCGGGCTCCCACGGGATCGAACCGGTTCAGGCGTTGTAGCCGCCGTGGGAGTCCAGCACCGCGCCCGTGACGTACGACGCGGCCGGGCTCGCCAGGAAGGCGATCGACACGGCGATCTCCTCGGGACGGCCCATGCGCTGCAGGGACAGCGAGCCGACCAGGACCTTGAGGGTCTCGGGGTCCGGCGGCTCCATCCCGCCCTCCATCAGTCCGGCCTCCACGACGTTGGCCGTGATGCCCCGGGACCCGAGGTCCCGTGCGACGCCCATGGTGTATCTCTCGACCCCCGACTTGGTCGCCGAGTAGTCGGCGAGGCCCGGGAGCCCGACCCGGGAGCCCAGCCCGGAACTCACCGTGATGATGCGGCCGTCCGCGCGCAGCACCCGGGAGGCGGCCCGGATGACGGCGATCACGCCGAGGTAGTTGGTGGCGTGCATCCGGTCCAGCGCGGCGGTGTCGGCGTCCGGGTCGTCCACCCTGCGGCTCACCGAGATCGCCGCGTTGTTGACGAGGATGTCCAGGCCGCCGAAGTGCGCGACCACGTCGTCGATCAACGCCGGCGCCCCGTCCAGGTCCGCCTGGTCGGACTTGAGGGCGACGACCTTCGCGCCCGTGGCGCGCACCTCGTCGACGACGGCCCGCGCCCGCTCGTCGGAGCTGACATAGGTGAACGCGACGTCGGCGCCCTGCTCGGCCAGCAGCCGTACGGTGGCGGCCCCCAGCCCGCGAGACCCTCCGGTGACCAGGGCGACCTTGCCCGTGAGCGGCTTGTTCATTCTTCTCACCTCGTTGATCGATCCATCCGATGGTCGTAACACTAATAGTTACAACCTCATGGTCGCAACATTTGCTGTTACGACTGGGCGGCCGTACCATACAGCGTCGGGACCGGGAGAAGAGGGTTCATGAGCGCCAACAGCAGGTTGACCATCGCCGCCCACGCGCTCGCCTGGATCAGCCTCTACCAGCGCCAGGGCAACGAGGTCGCGACCTCCGAGCAGATCGCGTCCAGCGCGAACACCAATCCCGTGGTGATCAGGCGGCTGCTCGGCGAGCTGCGCAGGGCCGGTCTCGTGGAGTCCCGGCGGGGCGCGGGCGCGGGCTGGTCGCTGGCCCGCGAGCTGGAGTCGATGACCCTGCTCGACGTGTACGAGGCGGTGGAGCCCGGCCCGCTGTTCGCGATGCACCGCGCCACCCCGGACCAGGGGTGCACGGTGGGTTACGGCATCCAGCCCGCGATGCGGGGCATCTACGAGGGCATCGAGGAGACCCTGCGGCGCGAGCTGGCCCGCGTCACGCTGGAGGACGTGCTCCAAGACGTCCTCGCGGCCCCTCGCTAGCCCCCGCCCCGCGCCACGCCGGAGGACGGTCCGGGACGCCCTCGCGGCACCCCGCCAACCCCCGCCCCGCCCCGCCCCGCCGACCCGGATGATCGGCGCGTTGCCCGACGGGCGAATAAATACTAAGTTTCCCTACTGGAAATACAGGTAATTATGGAAGGTGTCGCGGGGAGGGCTCTTGACCACCGGCTTCGACGCCGCCGGGCGGCGTGTACTGGTGGTCTGCGCGCTCGGCGGGTTCACCACGCTGCTCGACAACTCCGTCCTGAACGTCGCCGTACCGGCGCTGCGCGGTTCGCTGCACGCGGACGCCACCCAGGTGCAGTGGATGGTGGCCGGATACTCCCTGGCCTTCGGCCTCGCCCTCATCCCCGGCGGGCGGCTCGGCGACGTCCGGGGCCGCAGGCCGTTCTTCCTCGCGGGAATGGCGATCTTCACCGTGGGCGCCGCGCTGGCCGGGGCGTCCCCCCACCCCTGGGCGCTCGTCGCGGCGCGCCTGCTCCAGGGGCTCGGCGGCGGCCTGGTCAACTCCCAGATGATCGGCACGATGCAGGACACGTTCACCGGGTACGCCAGGACGCGCGCGCTCGGCCTGTACGCGGTGACGGGCGGCGTGGCGGGCGGGCTCGGGCCGCCGCTGGGCGGCGCCGTCATCGGGGCCTTCGGTCCCGAGATCGGATGGCGGCTCGTCCTCCTCCTCGCCGTGCCGTGCGGCGTGGTCACGCTGGCGCTCGCGGCGCGCCACCTGCCTCCCGCGCGAGCGCGGGCGGGCTCCCCCGACCTCGACGTGGTGGGACTGCTGCTGATGGGCGGCCTGACCCTGTCGCTGATGCTGCCGTTCGTCCAGCCCCCGACCGGCGCGGCCGGGCTCCTCTGGATTCCCGTCGTGGGCGCCCTGGCCGTGTCGTTCTTCCGGTGGCAGCACCACTACGCGCGATCGGGACGCCGTCCGCTGGTGCATCCGGCGCTGGCGCGGTCGGCGCCGTTCGCGGCGGGAACCGTGGTGGCGATGGGGTACTTCGGCTCAGGGCTGGCGTTCTCGCTGGTCCTGGTCGTGTTCCTGCAGGAGGGCCTCGGGCTGTCGGCCCTCGTGGCCGCCGCCGTCACCCTGCCCTCGGCGCTGTCGATGACGGTCAGTTCCGCGCTGGCCTGGCGCGCGGCGCGCCGGTTCGGCCGGTACGCCGTCTCGGTGGGGCTCGCCCTGTCGGCGGGCCTCATGCTCGTGAGCGGCCTGGTCGGCCTGCTGGCCCCGCGCCCCCACCTGCCCGTCCTGCTGGCACTGTGCGGCATGTGCGCGGGCGCCGCCTCGGGGCTCGTCATCTCCCCGCTCCAGGCGTCGGTCCTCCAGCACGCGCCCGCGGAGGCGGCCGGGGTGGCGGGGAGCATCCTGCAGATGTCCCAGCGCATCGCGGCCGCGGTCTGCATCTCGGCGGTGTCGGGAATCTACCTGTACGGCTCCGCCGCGGGCGCGTCCGGACACCGCCCGGCCTTCTGGCACGCGGTCCTCACCTGCGCCGGCGTCGCCGCCTTCGCGCTGCTCGTCTCGCTCCTGGGACCACATGGCCGGCCGGAGCGCCCGTCTCCCGGCGCCCGGACCGCGGCGGAGACACCGGCGAGCCAGGGCTCCGGCACGTGACTACGGGAATGGATTGCCTTTTTACATTATTCCTACCAATAATAGAGGTAATTATCGCGGCACACCCTCGGGACATGCCGCACGAGAGCCGCGCGAGGGCCGCGAGAAGACCGCACGAGGGCCGTACGAGGGCCGTACGAGACGAGAGTCGCACGAGAGAGGAGAGCCGACCGATGAGCGACCACCGCACCCTGTCACTCGCCGTCGACCTGGACGGGGACGGCGCCCACCCGGCCGCCTGGCGCCACAGCGGCCGCCGGCCGGGGGACGTCCTGACCGCCGCCGCGCTGCGCGCCGCCGTCGGCGCGGCGGAGTCCGCGGGCTTCACGCTGGCGACCTTCGCCGACGCGCCGGTGCCACCGAGCCGCGGGCTGGACGCGGCCGGGCGGCTGGAGGCGGGCACCCGTGCCGCGTTCGCCGCGCCGCTGACAGACCGGATCGGGCTGGCGCCCACGCTGCACGTGACCACGACCGAGCCGTTCCACCTCGCCACCCAGCTGGCGAGCCTCGACCACGCCAGCCGGGGCCGCGCGGGCTGGGTGGTCGGCGCGGCGCACGACGCCGACGACCTCGCGACGATCGGGGCGAGCGCGCCGGACGCCGACGCCGTACGGCGCGAGGCCGCCGAGGTCGTCGACGTCGCCCGTCTGCTCTGGGACTCGTGGCAGGACGACGCGGTGATCAGGGACGTCGCCACCGGCCGCTACCTCGACCCTGACCGCGTCCACCACGTGAACTTCACCGGCACCACCTTCTCGGTGACCGGGCCGCTCATCACCCCCCGCCCGCCGCAGGGGCAGGTCGTCGTGCTCGCCCCGGCCGAGCTGGAGATCGACGCTCTCGCCGACGTCGTGCTCGTCGGCGGGCCCGACGCCGGAGCGATCGCCCGGCGGGCCGACCGGGCCAGGGACTCCGGCGCGGCGCTCGCCTTCGCCGAGGTCGAGGTGGTCCTCGACGCCGGCGAGCCCGGGGAACGGCGGCTCGCCGCCCTGGACGCGGCCACTCCGTGGCCGGACTCGGGACGGCTGCGGTACGCCGGTCCCGCACGCGGGCTCGTGGAGCTGCTCCACTCCCTGGCACCGGGCGTCGACGGGGTGCGCCTGCACCCGGCGGTGCTCGCCGTCGACCTGCCGGTGCTCGCCGGGCAGGTGCTGCCCGCGCTCGCGGCGGCCGGGCTGCACCGGACACCCGAGCCCGGCGCCACACTGCGCTCGACGCTGGGCCTGTCCCGCCCCGCCAACCGCTTCGCCGCCCCGGCGAGCACGACCGCGTGAGGTGACACGACCATGACCACCACGACTTCGACCGGCCCGACAGGCCCGACCGGCGCCCCGTACGACCCGGACGCCCGGGTGCACCTCGGCGTGTTCTACACCGGGGTCGGCCCGCAACTCATCTGGACCGGCCCGACGGCCGCGCCGCACGTCGCCATCGAGACCTTCACGGGGCTGGCGCGGCTGCTGGAGCGAGGGCTCTTCGACGCGTTCTTCCTCGGCGAGGGCCTGCGCGTCCGCGAGAACCGGGGCCGTGTCTACGACCTCGACGTCGCCGGACGCCCCGACGCGATCACGCAGCTGTCCGCGCTCGCCGCCGTCACCGAGCGCATCGGGCTGGTCGCCACGCAGAACACCACGTACAACTTCCCGGCGGACCTCGCGCGCCGCCTGGCCGGCCTCGACCTGCTCTCCGACGGGCGGGCGGGCTGGAACATCGTCACCACCGACAACGCCTGGACCGGCGCCAACTTCCGCCATGGCGGCTGGCTCGCGCACGAGCGGCGCTACGAGCGGGCCACCGAGTTCGTCGAGGCCGCGAAGGCGCTGTGGGCGTCCTGGGAGCCGGACGCCGTCGCGGAGTCGGGCGAGGCCAAGTCCTGGGCGCGGCCCGGAGCGATCCGCGACGTCGAGCGGGACACCGGCCTGGTCCGGCTGCGCGCGCGTGCCACCGTACCGGCCAGCGCGCAGGGCCGCCCGGTGCTGTTCCAGGCCGGTGACTCGGACGGCGGGCGCGAGCTCGCGGCACGGCACGCCGACGTCGTGTTCTCCGCCAACACCGACTACGACAAGGCCGTGGCCTACGCCGCCGACCTGCGCGCCAGGCTTGCGCGCCACGGCCGCTCGCCGGACTCGCTGCGGATCCTGCCCGGCGCCTCGGTGATCCTCGGCGACACGCCAGAGGAGGCCAGGGAGCGCGCGGAGTGGGTGCGGAGCGAGCAGATCTCCCCGGCGCGGGCGATCGCGTTCCTGGAGCAGTACTGGGGCACCGACCTGTCCGCCTACGACCCGCACGGCCCGCTGCCCGACATCGAGCCCGGCGAGGCGGAGCTCGACCCGTCGCGCGGCACGCTCCCGATCGAGCGGCGCACCGGCAAGCTCGCGCTCATCGCCCGGTGGCGCGAGCAGGCCGAGGCGGAGAACCTGTCGATCGTGCGGCTCGTGCGCCGCGTCACGCCCCAGCACCGTTCGTTCGTGGGCACGCCGTCGCAGATCGCCGACGAGTGGACGCACTACGTCCGCACCCGCGCGGTCGACGGTTTCAACATCACCCCGCACCTGGTGCCGTCGTCGCTGGAGGACATCGTCGACAAGCTCGTGCCGGAGCTGCAGGAGCGCGGCGCCTACCGCACCGCGTACGAGGGAACGACGCTCCGCGAGCACCTCGCCCTGCCGGCGGTGGGGTGAAGGAGAACCGACTGGGCAGGTGCCCCCACCCGGCAGGGTGGGGGCACCGCCAGGGACCCTTACCCGGCCCCCGTGGACGGGGAGTCCCTACTCCTCCTCGGTGAACACGACCTCCCGGCGCCTGCGAATCGCCGGGAGGACGGCGACGACGAGCGCCGCCACGGCCAGAGCGAGGAGCGCCGCGGAGATCGGCCGGGTCAGGAAGACCGTCGCGTCACCGCGGGAGATGATGAGCGCCCGCCGCAGGTTCTCCTCAAGCAGGGGGCCGAGGACGAAACCGAGCAGCAGCGGCGCCGGCTCGCAACCGCACTTGATCAGGACGTAGCCCAGGATCCCGAAGAACACGATCGCGTAGACGTCGTACGCGTTGAACTCCAGGGAGTACGTGCCGATCGCGGCGAACAGGATGATCATCGGGAACAGTACCTGGTACGGGATGCGCAGCATGCGCACCCAGAGGCCGATCAGCGGCAGGTTCAGCAGCACGAGCAGCACGTTGCCGATCCACATCGACGCGATCAGGCCCCAGAACAGCGCCGGTTCGTCGACGATGACGTTCGGGCCGGGGGTGATGCCGTGGACGATGAACGCGCCGACCATCAGGGCCATCACCGGGTGGGCGGGCAGCCCCAGGGTGAGCAGCGGGACGAACGACGTCTGCGCGGCGGCGTTGTTCGCCGACTCGGGCCCGGCGACACCCTCGATCGCGCCGCGCCCGAACTCCTCCCGCCGCTTCGAGATCCGCTTCTCGACGGCGTACGAGGTGAACGAGGCCAGCACGTGACCGCCGCCGGGCAGGACGCCGAGCGCGGCGCCGAGACCGGTGCCCCGCAGGATCGGGCCGACCATCCGGCGCCGGTCCTCGCGGGTCGGCCAGAGGTTCCTCACCTTGCCGACGATCGCCGTGCGGGTCCGCTCGTTCTCCAGGTTGCGCAGGATCTCGGCCACCCCGAACATGCCGACGGCGACCGAGACGAAGTCGATGCCGCCGTACAGCTCCCGCTGGCCGAACACGAACCGGGGCGTGCCGGTGTAGATGTCCTGGCCGACCGTGCCGAACAGGACGCCGAGCGCGATCATCGCCAGTGCCTTGAGCGCCGTGCCGCGCGCCAGCGCGATCGACACGATCAGGCCGAGCAGCACCAGCGAGAAGTACTCGGCCGGGCCGAACCTCAGCGCGACGCGGGCCAGCGGCGGGGCGGCGACGGCCAGCACGACGGTGGCCACCGTGCCCGCGAAGAAGGACCCGATCGCGGCGGCGGCGAGCGCCGCGCCGGCCCGGCCCTGCCTGGCCATCTCGTGCCCGTCCAGCGCGGTGACCGCCGCCGACGACTCACCGGGCAGGTTGATCAGGATCGCGGTCGTCGAGCCGCCGTACTGCGCGCCGTAGTAGATGCCGGCCAGCATGATCAGCGCCGTCACCGGCTCGAAGCCGAACGTGATCGGCAGCAGCATCGCCACCGTCGCCGTCGGCCCGATGCCGGGCAGCACGCCGACCGCCGTCCCGAGCAGCACTCCCACGAAGCAGTAGAGGACGTTCTGGAGAAGGAGGGCGGTCGAGAAGCCCAGCGCGAGGTTGTCGAGAAGTTCCATGCCTCAATCCGGATGCCGCGTCAGAACCCCAGCCACGTGCCCCATAGCGGGACCCGCAGCTGAAGCCCGACGACGAAGATGAGCGTGCCCGCCACGGTGAGCCCGGCGGCCACGGCGACGGCCGTGAGCAACCGCACGCGCGAACTGGCCAGCGCGGTGAGCAGGGCGGTCACCGCGGACGCCGGCACGAACCCGAGCCCCCGGACGGTGAGTCCGAAGAACAGGACCGCGAGCACGATGAGGCCGACCGCGAGCCAGGGGACCGGCCCGAACTCGATCACCTCGCCCGCGACGAGCCCCTTGATGACGATCGCGAGGCCCAGGGCGGCCACGATCGCGCCGACCAGCAGCGGGAAGGCGCCGGGGCCCATCCGCAGCGGGGTGCCCAGCTCGTAGCCGAGCGCCCCCACCACGAACGCGCCACCGATCAGGACGAAGACTCCCCCGGCGAGAACGTCCGGGAGGGACCGGCGGCGCTCCACCTCAGGAGGCCTTGACGCCGGCGTCGGCGATGACCTTCGCCCAGGTGGCGAGCTGCTCTTCGAGTTTGGTCTTGAGCGCCTGCGGGGTCGCGTCCTCCGCCGGGACCGGCGCGGTGCCGAGCTTGGCCATCTGGTCGACGATCCCCTTGTCGGCCAGCGCCACCTTCAGCGCCTCGGACAGCTTCTGGACGACCTCCGGCGGCGTGCCCTTCGGCACGTAGAGACCGTGCCACACGCTGACCTGGAGCTGGGGCAGCCCGGCCTCGGTCGTGGTGGGCAGGTCGGGCAGGCTCTTCACCCGCTCCGGCGTGGTGACCGCGTACGCCTTCACCTCGCCCGCGGAGATCTGGCCGCTGGTGTTGGTCGTCTGGTCGCACATGAAGTCGACCTGGCCGCCGACGAGGTCGGTCAGCGCGGGGCCGGTGCCCTCGTACGGGACCTCCTGGAGCTTCACCCCGGCGGCGGTCTGGAACAGCAGGCCGCACAGGTGGGACGCGGCGCCGATGCCGGCGTTGGCCAGCGTGACCTTGCCGGCGTTCGCCTTCACGTAGGTCACGAGGTCCTGGAGCGTCTTGGGCTCGAAGTCCTTGCGGGCGACGATCGTCATCGGCACCTCGGTGACGAGCCCGACCATCTCGAAGTTCTCCAGCGGCTTGTAACCCAGGTCCTTGTACAGGGCGGGCGCCGTCGACATGCCGATGTGGTGCATGAGCACGGTGTAGCCGTCGGGCTCCGCCCGCGCGACCTCACCGGCGCCGACCGTGCCGCCCGCGCCCTCGGCGTTCTGGACGACGACCTTGGCGCCGAGCTTGGCGGCCATCGGCTCGGCGATCATGCGGGTCACGGTGTCCGTCGGGCCGCCCGCGCTGAACGGCACGACGAACGTGATGTTCTGGTCCGGGTACCCCGTGGGACCGGCGCCCCCGCCCGTGGCGCCCCCTCCGGCGCCACCGTCGCCGGCGCAGGCCGCGGCGAGTGAGACGACACCGATCGCGGCGGCCATCCGCGCGACGGCCCGGTACCTGCTGGTCGTTCTCATGTCGCGGCCTCCTCCTCGGCGCACGCGCGTTTGGGCGCGCGGCATCAGTCTCGGCTGACGGGGCCGCGAATGGTGTCAGAGAAATCCCAAGAATGCGTCGGATGCCAGAGAAGTCCCTATATCGGGAGGGCTGACCAATCGCCGATCCGGCCCGTACAATCCGCCGGTATGCGGATCACCATCATCGAGGATGACGACCGCGTGGCGCGGGGATTGGTGACCGTCCTCTCCCAGGCGGGATTCGAGGTCCACCGCATCGCCACCGCCGCGGAGGCCGAGCGTGCCGCCCCGTCCGACGTGGTCCTCGTCGACCTCGGCCTGCCCGACGGCGACGGGCTCGACGTGATCCGCAGGCTGCGCGACCGCCCGGAGACCGCCGTCATCGCCGTGACGGCACGGTCCGAGGAGCACGAACGGGTCCGCGGCCTGCGCGCCGGCGCGGACGACTACATCGTGAAGCCGTTCGGCATCCCGGAGCTGCTCGCCAGGATCGACGCCGTCCTGCGGCGCACCCGGGTGGCCCGCTCCCTGAGCCATCCGGACGAGCCGCTCGTCCTCGGCCCGATGCGGATCGGCGTCGGCACCCGCGAGGTCACCGTCGGCGGCACGCCCCTGGCGCTGACCCGCAAGGAGTTCGAGCTGCTCCTGCTGCTGGCCAGGCGGGCACCGAACGTGGTGAGCCGCGACGTCATCCTCGACCAGATCTGGGCCACGACCTGGGAGGCGTCGAGCCGCACCCTGGACACCCACATCGCGGCGCTGCGGCACAAGCTCGGGCCGTCCGTGCTCATCCGCACGATCCACGGAGTCGGCTATCGGCTCCTGGCCGACCAGCCGGAGCTGATCGGCTGACGCGCCGTGCACCGTCGCCTGCTCGCCGTCCTGGTACCCCTCGCGGTGCTTCTCGTCGCGGCGCTCGGCGTGCCGCTCAGCGTCACCGTGGCCGAACGGGAGATGCAGGAGACGTACGTCGACCGGCTCAACGACGTCGGCCGGTTCGCGTCGCTGGCCGAGACCGCGCTGTCGACCAGGCGGACCGAGGCGCTCCAGCAGGAGCTGGCGCACTACCACGAGCTGTACGGCATCCCGGCCGCGGTGATCGACGTGTCGGGCACGGTGCTGCTCGGACCGGCGGACGCGTACCAGGAGGCGGCGCGGGCCGAGCCGGCGCTGCCCCGGATCGTGACCGCGGCGCTGGCCGGGGCGAGGTCGGAACCGTCCTGGGAATGGGCGCCGTGGGACGACTCCGCGCTCGTGGTCGCCGAACCGGTGGGCCGGGACAGCGAGGTCGTCGGCACCGTCGTGACGATCTCCGACCTGTCGAGGACACGCCACCGCATCCTCGTGCGATGGGCCCAGCTCGCCGGGCTCGGGCTGCTGCCGCTGGTCGCGCTGGTGGCCGTCGCCTGGCCGGTGTCGGCGTGGGTGCTGCGGCCGGTGCGGGAGCTCGACGCGGCGAGCTCGCGGATCTCGCGGGGCGACCTCACGATCCGGGCGGACGCCGAGGCCGGCCCGGTCGAGCTGCGGCGGTTGGCGGAGTCGTTCAACACCATGATGGACGCGGTCGAGAACGCCGTGCAGCGGCAGCGGGCGTTCGTGTCCGACGCGTCGCACCAGTTGCGCAACCCGCTGACCAGCCTCCGGCTCGCCGTGGAGAGCCTGGAGCCGCATCTGCGCGCGTCCGGCGACGGGCGGCAGGTCTACGACATGGCCGTCGACGAGCTGAAGGCCATGCAGCGGATGCTGAACTCGTTGCAGGCCAGCGCGCGGATGGAGAGCATACGGACGGCGTCGCCGGTGGACCTCGACGCGGTGCTGGCGACCCGGGTGAACCGGTGGCAGGCGCTGACGGCGACGGCGGGACAGACCCTGGCGGTCGACGTGCCACCGGGGCTGCGGCTGCTGGAGCCGCCGGGCGGCCTGGGCAGCGTCCTGGACGAGCTGATCAGCAACGCGTTGCGCCTGTCGGACGCGGGGGTGGTGGAGGTGACAGCCGAGGTCGTCCCCGGTGACGTCGCCGGGGCCGAGGGCGGGGGCGGGGCCGAGGTCAGGGGCGGGGCCGGGGGCGTGGTCACGATCGTCGTCCGTGACGACGGCCAGGGGCTCGACGCGTCGGAGCGGGCCCAGGCGCTACGGCGGTTCTGGCGGTCGCCACGGCACCAGAACGTGCCCGGGACCGGCCTGGGACTGGCGATCTGCGCCGACCTGGTCGGGGCGGCCGGAGGCGAGTTGCGGCTGGAGGAGGGCCTGCCACGCCCGGACGGCTCCGGGCACGGATTCGCCGCGGTTGTCGTACTGCCGGTCGTTCCACAGGTGACATCACCATCCGGCACGCCGGCGCCGTCACGGACCTGAGGCTTTTGGCTCCGTCACCGCGTCGCCACTTTTCCCGGGTCAGCGCTTGCGGTCGCGGAACCAGGCGGTCGCGCCCGGATGGAGCGGGATCGACGCGGTGGAGATCCCGGTCCGCACGTTGATCTGCCACGCTTCCGGAACGGCCTCGGGGACGGCCTCGCCGTCGCGGCTGGCGGAGATGATCGTGCGGGTGTGCGTGAAGATCGTGTCGGTGATGGCGTAGACCAGGTCGTCGGGCAGGTCGTCGCGCACGAGAAGCACGTTCGGCACGGCGACGGTACGGGTGGCCGGGACACCCGCGTAGGCGGTCGCGGGGATCATGGCCGGGGTGTAGGGCCCCGGGAACGCGGTGAAGAGCGCGTCCGCCTGCGCGTCCAGCGGGATCAGCCGGATCGGGTGCCGCCGTACCAGCTCCGTGATGGCGGGGGTCGGGACGCCGGTCAGGGAGAACATCGCGTCGATCTCGCCGTCGCGCAGCGCCGCCGCCGACTCGGCCTGGCTGAGATACCGGCCGCCGGCGTTCACCCGGCCGCGTTCCAGAACCCGCAGCGACGTGAACTCGGTGCCCGAGTCGTGGGCACCGAGGGACACGCGCCTGCCCTCAAGGTCCCGGAACTCCTCGATCTCCGAACCGGCCATGACCACGAGGTGCAGGTGACTGTCGTAGAGCCGGCAGATCGCCGAAAGTCCCCCGGGCGCGCTGCCGTCGACCGTGATCAGCGCGTCCAGGCTCGTCAGCCCGAGGTGCACCTCACCGGCCCGCAGCATCCGGATGTTGTCGGTGGACGCCCCGCTCGGCACGGTGGTCACCGTGGCCCCCGGCACCTGCTCGGAGATGTGTTCGGCCAGCGCGCCGCCGATGCGCCGGTACACCGCCCCCGCCGGCCCGGTGGCCAGCCGCAGGTGGACCCTGTCGGCCTCGGGCCGCGGGGAGCAGCCGACGAGCAGCCCCCCGGCGGCCATGAGCACCACCCGCCGGCCGATCCGTGGCTCCGGGTTCAGCACCATGCCGCGATGATACGGACCCGGGCCGCCGGTCGCCGGTGACATCGGCGTCACATCGACGGACCGGCGAACGGTGGCCTCGTCGACCGGGCTCCAACCGGCGTCCACCCGGTCTCGAGCCGGGAGCTCTACCACTGAGCTACAACGAGGCCACGCTCATGACACACGCCACTGCCGACCGGGCTCGAACCGGCGCCCACCTGGATGAAGAGCCAGGCGTTCTACCGCTGGACTACGGAGGGTCGCGGCCGTCATTCTTCCCGACGTCGTCCGGCGGGCGCCACAGGATTAGTGGTCGTGGTCCCGGACGGGCAGATCGCCGACGACCACCCCGGAGGCCAGCCCGTGGCTGACATCGGCGATCATCTCGGGCTTGACGTGCCTGCCGCTGAACGCCCCCGCCGGAGCAGGGCGGCCCAGACCGGGTCGGCGATACCCACCCCGTGCACCAGCTCGGGCGTCGGCCGGAACACCGCCACCCCGCGCCCGGGCGCGGGCACGGGCACGGTCCAGCCCGACCGCTCCGGGTCCAGCCCCGCCGTACGGCACGCCGCCTCGACATCGGCGCGAGCACAGCCCGCGCTCCCGTCCAGGACCTCCCGCGGCAGAAGCACCAGGTCCGCGACGTCCTCGGGCCGGTATCGGCGGCCGAGCGAGGCGTGCAACTCGACCAGGATCTCCCTGCGGGGCGGCTGAGTTCTGTCATCGCGGAACTTCATGAAGTCATCATTCCGGTTGGTCACACTTCACTTCGACCGAATTATCCGGCGCTATCCGATAACGGAACGTCTGGACCGGGGCGAAGGCTCGCGATAAAACGTTCGCCAGGCGTACAGGCAACGCGCCATGAACCGGAAGGGAATGGCCTGTCCCCTGGTCTGGTCGACGGTGCCGGCCAGGTGCAGGTCGAGCTCCGGGCAGTGGAAGAGCCAGGTCCCGGTGACTCCCGAATGGCCGACGAGCGTGACAGGGCGGCGCCCCGGTGACATGAGCCGGCCGACCTTGAAGAACATGGTGCCCAGTCCGTACCGGAGGACGGGGACATCGCGCAGCCGGTTGCGCCGCTCGGTGAGCGCTTCCAGCGAGCGGGCGTCACCGAGGAGTTCGCCGTCGAGCAGCGCCCGCTGGAAGGTGAGGAGATCGCCGGTGGTGCTGAACAGGTCGTTGCTGGACTCGATCATCGAGGGCAGTTCCACGCGGCGCTGTCTCGCGTGGAGCGGTGAGGGCGCCACGGTCGCCGGGTCCTGCGGGCGATGTCCCGGGAGCCAGGTGTGCGTCAGGCCGAGCGGACCGAGGATCCGTTCGGTCAGCAGCTCGGCGAACGACCGGCCGGTCACCGTCTCCAGGATGCGGATGAGCAGCTGGAAGCCGGTGTCGGAGTAACGGGCCTTCTGCCGGGCGGCCGCGAGGTCCTGCGGCTCGAAGTGCGGGCGCTGCTGCTCGCGCGCGATCCGCATCGCGTCCTCGAAGGTCCAGGCCACATCCCGACCGGCGGCGAGGTGCTCACGCAGGCTGGGGCCCTCACGACGCTTCTCGAAGTAGTCGGGCAGCCCGGACGTGTGGCTCGCGAGGTGGCGCACCGTGATCGCGGACGTCCGGTCGATCCCCCCGAGGACGTGGAGCCCCGTGATCGTCTCCGCCGGCAGGTAGTCGCCGATCGGCGCGGCCGGCTCGATCTCGCCGCGCTCGTGCGCCTGCAGCACCAGCGTGATGATGAAACGCTTGGTGACGCTCGCGATGAAGAACGGGGTGTCGGGACGCAGTGGACGATCGCCGGCCCCGGCGGGTCCCGAGGCGGCGGACCAGCGCTGTTTCCCGTCACCACTCGTGACGGCGAGGTTGGCGTGGTGCACGCCCCGTCGCGCGACGAGGCTCTCCAGCAGACCCGTCAGCCGTGCGTCGACGTCGTCGGGAACGCGATTGTCATGAGCGGGGATCGTGGCGAGCGGCGATGTCACGTGAATGTTCTCCCTGTCTCCGTTGCCTGCGTTGCCTGCGCTGTCTCCGTGCCTTCAACGTGCCTCCTCGGCGCCACACCTTCCGCCACGCCTTCCATCGGGCCTTTCACCGGTCGAGGCGGTCGAGGCGGTCGGTCGGCATTCGCGACGGCCATCACGACCATGAGCATCACCCCAAGGGGTCTCATAGACATGTCTAATAGACATGTCTATGAGAGTCAATGGTCTAAACTCGGCCGATGGCCCATGTGATCCTCGGTCTGCTTCTGATCGCCCCGCAGACCTTCTACGACCTCATCAAGGGATTCGAGGCCGGCGTCGCGCTCTTCTACAGCGCCAGCTCCGGCAGCATCAAACGCGCGCTGGACACCCTGCTCGCACGGGGGTTCATCGAGGTCGCCAGCGTCGAAGCCGGAGGCCGGGGACGGAAGGTGTACCGCCTGACCGAGGCCGGTCGCCAGGAGTTCCACGAGTGGATGACAGGGGACCTGGCCGGGCTCGACCTGGAGACCGCCGCACTGTCCAGGCTCTACTTCCTCGGCCTGCTGGAGCCGGCCGAACGCCTGCCGGTGCTCCGTCGCATCACGGCGCGCATCGAGACCGACCTCGCGACGCTCTCGTCCCTCGACAAGCACCTCGACACCCTGAACATCCCCGAGGAGCACCGCGACCTCGCCACCCACCAGCGCGCGACGCTCGCCTACGGCATCGCCTCACACCGCTTCACACTCGACTGGTTCCGCGATCACATCGACCGGCACGAGACACCGAACCACTGACACCGCACGGCCTCGGCCCCGATCCGGCGGCACACCCACCACCTCGATCACCCGACGGGCCACGGTCGCCGGCAACGGGCCTCCTCGCCAAGCCACGAACGAGAAGACACGAATCCCGATCACGCGGATCCCGATCACGCGCCTCCCGGTTAACGTGCCTCCCTCCTCGGCGGTGGACGCCTCTCACGCGGAGCGGGCCCAAGACACCGGATCAACGGTGGCCGCCGGACCCCGTTGCCACACTTCGCCGCCGTACGGGCACGGAAAAGGTCCTCCGGGATCATCCCGGAGGACCTTTTCCGTGCTGTGCGGACGGAGGTACTCGAAACCCCAACCCTCTGATCCACAGGGGAGGCTCCGACATCCTCACTTCATATCGTTGACCAGGGGTCAGCCCGAAGCCCGAAAGTGCATCGGGTCGACGCGGGGCCACATGAAAAAGCAATCACGCTCCCGAGCCGTCCCGCGCCCCTGGCGCCAGGGTCAATGACCCAGACCGCCACCGAGGCCGCCGAGTTTGCCGAGAAGGTCCTGCGGGTTCACACCGAGCTTGGCCAGCTGATCCGCGTGCTGGTCGGTGTCGATCTGCGGAGGCAGGCTCTTGTCGGCCTGCTGCGCCAGCGCGTTGTCACCGCGGGACCGGAGGAGCTCAACGATTTTGGCCTTTTCGATTTGCATGACGATGCCTTTCTGAAGATCACGGACGTCTGAGGATCGCTGACAGCGGACGCCGGACCTTCTGACGGAAGGTGGCCACATTGCCCCCGGCCGACAGCGTTGTTTCCCCCTGTGGTGACGTGCCCCGGTTTGTATGCGACCACTCCGTTAGGCGTTTCCAGACTCCTTGAAAACCTGATCATCCCGCTTTGCAAATTCCTGGTCCGCGCCGCCGACGCCCTCCGCACCGCTCCAAAAGTGGTCGCGGGCCGATGAAGGGTGATCCTGTAAGGCGATGTCGCTGTACCGGCTGCCGTACGCCCTCCCTCATGAGCTGTGACGTGATCCCTCGCTCAGCGCTCATCACGTGGGACTTTCTCGTCCAGGCAACTCTGTGGCGCATGTTCCGCGCCGCGCTCAGGACCAGGCCGTCCGCTCCGGTGCTCAGACCGTACGCGGGCCGCACCCTCCTCCCGCCGACGCCGGAGATCAGCCTGCACTGCCGCGGAAAGCGACCTCCCGCTCAGTGGATGGCCGGTCGAGGGACAGAGCCGGCTGGGGTTGCCCGAGCCATAGCTTGTCGAGGCGTGCTCCGGTGCGTTGTTCCACCATGGCCATCACCTTGGTCTTGTACCTGGTCGGCGGCCTGTACCGGCCGATGCCACGGAGAATCGCCGCCTCCTCCCGCAAGGAGCCGGGGTCGATGCCATGCAGCCAGCCGGGGTCGAAATCGAGCATCTCGGCCAGCACCTTCCCTTGGGCGGCGTGACTGAGCATGCGCCTGCCGGTGAGGTTCCAGGACACATGCCATACGCGGGCGTTCTCGCTGAGCCGTTCCAGGGCTTCGGGATGTCCGGCGTGGCTGAAACCGTCCGCCTCGAAGAGCATCATCGCCTCCCCTGACCGGCCGAAGGAGACGACATCGGAGAAACCCGGTTCGAGTTCGCCGAGCTCGGGACGGCTGTCGCCGGTCAGGCGTGTCGCGGCCTCCCGCACGGAGAGTCTCCCCGAGACGGGCAGGATGACGGTCCAGGCCATCCCCTCCTCCAGCCATCCGGTCTCTTTGATCAGGCGCCTGTAGTGCGTCACCGCGTGCTGGAGATCCATGGGCTCATTGTCGGCCCGTCCGCATTCCCGGAACGACGGACCGAGCCGGTACGAAGGTTCCGTCAGAGATGCGCCCTCCGTGTGGCCTGCCGTGGCTGGTGACGCTCCTGTCTCGTCTGAGATCGTTCACGTGGTGACGTCGGCGCGTGGACGGTGCCGGCCGCGACCGGCCGAAGAGCTGTCGGCGTATCCGCGAACCGTCATCGAAGAAGGTCGACCGGCTGCGAGCGGGCGGCCACATCGACCACAGGATCCAGGCCAGGTGGAAAGCGTCGGCCGACACCGTTCCGTCGATCATCAACCGAAGCCTTACAAGCCCACGGACCTTGATGGTCTTGGCTGGTCGGAATCGTTCCCGCTGGATCCGGCTCACCACGGGCTGGGCCCCGTCCACCATCCGGAATCCAACATCCGGAATCCAATCAGGAGTCCTCGCGGTGCACGAGCAGCATGAACGTCCGGGTGTAGGACATCCCGTCGGTCGGCCGGGGCCAGCCGAGACCGGCCAGCACGCGTGAGGCCGTTTCGTGGTGGACACCGTCGACGCGGACCTCGGCGGTCTCGAACAGGCCGTCGGCGTCATGGCCGCCGCCGAAGAGCGCCTTGACGCCGATCAGGTTGTCGCGTTCGAACCCGCCGCTCAGGACGGGCGCCAAGTAGGGCAGGAGCACATTGTCCGCAGCCCAGGTCCGCCCGGCCTCGCGATCGGCCCCGGTGCCCCAGCCGATGATGCCGCCGTGGATGACGTGCCAGCCCGGGAACCCCTCGGGGTCGTCGGAGGAGAAGTGAGCGGCGAAGGCGCCGTTCTGTTCGAGTAGTTCGAGCACGGCGCTGCCGGTGGTGCCGAGCCAGGTACGGATCGCGCGGTCCACGGCCTCCTCCGTCGTGGTGCCGTACCCCGCGACGCAGTCGACGATCGTGGTGCTCTCAGGCCGGTCGACGTTGAGCACGAAGTCGAGGTCGAGGTGACCGGGATAGTCCGTGTGGTCCTTCCGGAGCGGCTGCGAGGCCCTACGACTGCCGGCCGGGCCGCTATCGGCAGGACTGGCTCGTGCCGCCACCGTCGATTCGCCGACGGAGACATGGTCTCGACGGCCGCCCCCAAAGCCGGGCGCGGCCACCTGCTCTTCGACGCCGTTGGCCTGTGCGCGTTGAGACCTTCGGCGGGAGAAGTCATGCGATCAGACATCGGCCTGGACGAGATGGCCGCTGAACTCTCCCGGCTCGCTGAACTCTCGACGGCTGTTCCTCTGCCGGAATCCGAGGTTGTGGCCCTTGAGGAAGTGATCGGCGCGCCGCTTCCCGACGAGTTCCGGTCGTTCCCGCTGCGATTCGGCCGGGGAGTCTCTCCCGGTCACCTGCTCGACCTGCGTTGGATCGTGGAAGAGACCCAACGGGAGCGCGGGTACTTCCAGGAGGAACCCGAGGTCGCCGCCTACCCGTGGGAGCCCTTCCCGGTGACCCGGGATACGGAGCAGACCCCACCCTGTGGATGGACAAGCCCTCGCCCGGGACCATGTTCCTGTGCGGCCATGGACGCTCGTGGATCAGCATGCTCGCCATGAACGGTGAGTACGCCGGCGCCGTCTGGTTCACCGAGATGGGGTGGGTGAAGGACATGTACTGGTGGCCGTCGGCCCCCTGGCGGGGTGTCGAACCGTCGGGCTGTCTGCACGGGGGCTGGAGCGAACCGGTGCCGTTCCTGGACTGGTACATGCGCTGGACACGGCGGATCGTCAACCGGCATCGGCACTCGCGACAGCCCGACGTGCCTTGATCGCAGAGGCGCTCGTTCTTCCTCGCGCAGGCGAACTCCCGCGCCTTGGTCCACTCCGTACCACCCGATTCGCGGGCAAGGGCAGATGCCTCGTTCTCGTGTCGCGGCTCTGCCGTGGCAGCGCTTGTACTTCTTTCCCGAGCCACACGAGCAGGGCGCGTTGTTTTGAAGATCACCCAGGGTGTCACGGTGGGCGACCCGGACAGGGATGAGCGAGGCGAACCGATCGGCCGGGAAGCGACGTCTATGAACCATGAGACTTTCCACGTCGATCGGTCTCGGCCTCGCGGCGGCCGGGGTGTGCGCGGCCGTGTTCCTCTCGGGAGCGGTCGGCGAGTCACCGCCCGTACCGGCTACCTGCCCGCAACGCTGGGACAGCGACGACATCGGCGGCTGGGTGCCGGCCGCCGCCGACATCGACGGTGTGGAGAAGTCGCTCGTCCCCGGCTCGCCGGTGAAGGCTCTCATCTGCGCCTACCCCGGGGACAACACGCGTCCGGGTGGTGAGCGGCTGGCCGGTTCGCGGACGCTGACGGACCAGGCGGCGGCGATGGCCCGTGACCTCGCCTACCTCCCGGTGGCCGACGCCGACGTGGGCCACGGATGCACACTGATGGGGGGACCGATGACCAACTACCTCATCCGGTTCGCCTACCCCGACGGCCGCGCCCTGTGGGTGGGCGGCGCCGAGGAGGTCAACCGCTGCGGGAGGATCACCAACGGCACCGCCAGCAGCAACTCGTACGTCGGGCCCGCCATCACCACCGCCTACGAGGACGGCATCTGGCGGCCCGTACCACCGGAGGACCCCTGCCGGGGCCCCGGCGACCGCCGAGGCCAGGACGAGCTGATGGTTCCCGGACGCCCCGGCCGCCTCACCGTGTGCAGGGACGCCACGTACGTGAGGCCGCCCTACCGCAAACGGCACAACAGGGACATCGCCCGCGCGCTGGCCGCGATGCTGAACTCCCTGGACACCGTGCCGAGCGAGAACACCTGCCAAGGGCTCGGAGGCGCCCCTCAACGCGGCATCCGGCTCATATTCGACTATCCACAAGGACCCGCCGCCGCGGTGAACATCTCGATGAACTGCGCCCCCGCCGTCAACAACGGCCTGCTCCAGGCCGACCTGGACGACCCCGTCCGCGACCAGATCCTCCGCCTCGCTCCACCATGACAACGGAACGAACAAATCAGAATGATCTTGAGCATCTAGAGGCTGTCATGACGGCCTTCCTAGTGCTTCACAGGTTGTCGCTGAACGGGCCGCCGTGGTCGCGGGTCAAGCCGACGAACACCAGGGCCAGAACGTCAGCCGATCGAACCAGCCCGTGCACAGGTAGTCGAGCCACTCGAAGCGGGGTGCTCCCGAAGGACAGTGGTGGTTGCTGAATTGGGCGCTTCAGCGTGGTCTCGTAGTCGACGTGACCGTTAGATGACCGTCCTGGCAGTACGCAATGCGGCTGGAGGTCATCTCCGGCCGGGTCGGCGCCGGTTCAGGCACCGGCCTCAAGCACGGCGAGGTCGCGCACCGCGTAACGGTGATGCTCGGCCTCCTCCTTCAGCACCACCTTGAGGCAGCGGCGCACGACGTACTCCTGGTCGGGATACGGGTCCGCCGGCTTGCGACCGCACACCCGATCGAGCTCGGCCTCGGTGAGCCCGTCGACGACACGCCGCATCGTGGCCATGCGGGCGAGCCGCGGCGCGAGCACCTCGTCGAGCGTCGGGGTGGCTTCGAGGGTGAAACCGAGCTTCGCCGTCGCGTCGGGCGGCATCCCGCCGTGAGGGAAGCCCAGCGGATGGTACGGCGCCTCCTCCTCCAGCACGGCATTGCCGAGCCAGGCATCACCGGCCATCAGCAGGTGCCGTTGGGTCTCGACGAACGACCACTCACCGTTGACCTGCTCGTACAGCTTGGCCTCGGGCAGGAGCCTGGCGCGGTCGAGCGTCGCCTCCCATTGCGTCTCGATGGCATCCCAAGCAGCCCGGTAGTCGTCGGGGGACGCGGCCTCACGCGCCAGCACCCGCGTGGGGTGGCGCCGGTCGAGCTCGGCCTCGACGTAGGCGGTCACGTCGACGTCGTTGACGACGAGACGCTCGAAGGCGCCACCGAGGTAGACGTCGCCCCCATAGCAGTCGACGATCTTCAGGCCGCTGACCTCGCAATCGCGGATCTCAAGACCGGCAAGGTCGCACAGGTGGATGCGGGCACCACGGAACTGGTCACTTTGGGCGTACTCAACAGCCATCGAGGCATTCTTCCGCATCCGTCCCGCCCGCACCACCTTTGGCGACCCAGTTTCGGGGCCAACTGTGTGGAACGTGAACCGCGCCGGGTTCCGTGGAGACTTGGCTACTTGGTTTCTGCCGCGGTGAGTGCGGCTTGTCGGTGACGGTAATGGGTCGCTTCGTACTCTGCGGGCGGGATGTTGCCGCAGGCGGTGTGAGGGCGGCGGTGGTTGAGCCGGTCGAGGTGTTCCGGTGTCGCCAGCTCGACGTCGTCCATGTTCTTCCAGGGGCCGTGGCGGCGGATCAGCTCGGCTTTGAACAGGCCGTTGAAGGATTCGGCCAGGAGGTTGTCGCAGGAGTCGCCTCGGCTGCCCACGGCAGCGACCACGCCGGTGTCGGCCAGGCGCTCGCTGTAGCGGATCGACAGGTATCGCACCTACGAGAAGTGCCTCGTGGGTCACGACGAGATCGCCACGCGCCGGATCGGTGACGTTCCGCGCCCCGGACCGCGGGAACCCATCGGGAAAGACCAGCCGGAGACAGCCGACGACAGCCGGACACGGCCGAACATCCACACCTGATCCAGAACACGAAAAAGCCCAGGTCATCGTGATGATGGCCTGGGCCTTCGCACTGTGCGGCCGGAGGTACTCGAAACCCCAACCTTCTGATCCGTAGGGAAAGGCAGATGCCTCGTCAGCGGCGTCTCGCCCTGCTCAGGTGGTGGTTGTGGGTCGGTGGAGGGCGATCCTGTAAGGCGGTGTTGCTGTATCGACTGCTGTACAGCATTCCTCATTCCTCGTGAGGCGCGATGTGGCCTTTCGCCGAATCGGCGTCGAGCGATTCCCTCAAGATCGGCTCTGAGCCAAGATGATCCGAGCACCATGACGTGGGAGGGCGCATGATCGTGTTCACGTGTGCGGGCTGTGACGCCTCGTTGACCTTGCCTATGTCGCAGGTCACGCTCCCCGCCCACGCCCATCGGAAGTACGGCCACGAACTACTTCCCGTGCTCATGGAGCCTGGGACCTACGCGGTGGACCCGGAACCCTCCGGGCCGCCGTGGCGGCGGTGGGAGGAGATCGGCGCGGAAGAGGCAGAGGCCCGCGGTGTGTACGCGCCGGTCTTCGCCCTGTCGTACGGGCCGCCGGGAGCGGTCGCGGTCGCGCTGGGCGACGTCCGCGGAACCGTTCTGATTCCGGAACGATGCGACGGCCTCTGCTGCGGTCTGGACAGCAGAAATGGCCCCAACTTGGCGTGCGCGCAGTGCAATCATGCCGTGGCCACCCTCATCGACGACTGCGGGTACTGGCAGGTGGTGTGGCTGGACCCGCGCGCCGTACGTCTGCTCGACGTCGACGCGCCCGCCCACCGAGTGCTCAGCTGGGAGGAACTGCGAGAGCAGCCGGAGAGACCGCCGGTTGACCCGATCGGGGCCTGGAGCCCGGTGTGGGAGGCGACGGTCTCGGTGGCACTGGCCCACCTGCTGACCGCGTCGGGCGGTGCACGGGTCGTGGTTCCCAACGGCCCTGTCGCCGACGCGTTCCGTCCGGCGCTCGATGTCCTGCTCCCGGCCGAGCCTCCGACGAGGAGCCTGGCTATGGCCGGGCCTGGCCTACCCGCCACGGTCACGGACATCGCCTTGGTTCCAAGGCACCCGCAGACCGGGGAGACATGGTCGTCCAGCACGGAGGCAGCGGTGCCGCTGGATGCCGATGTGTGGACGTACATGGCCTTCAGCCGCAATCGGCGGCTCCGCCCCGCGTCGGGCGGGCTACCCGACGGCGTCTACCGCGATGACCCTCCACCGCCACTGCCGTTCGGCCCGTTCCGGCTCGACCGGGAAATGTTCCTGGACGCGCTGGCACGACTGCCGGAGGTTCGTCAGCCATGGCTGCGAGCGGTTTACGACGACGTGCAGGACCGCCGAACCAACCTCCCGTTCTGGTGGTAGGAAACCCTGCTCCTGGCCGGCGTCCCGGTCCACGTCGTCGCCGCTCGACTCGGCCATGCCGATCCGTCCGTCCATCACGCTCCGCGTCTACGCTCACGTGATCCGAGCGGCGGAAGCCTCCGCGGCCGACGTCTTCGCGGATGCCGTCGGCGAGTAGGGAGACGCCCTGTTAGCAAGGGTGTTGGCAAGAAGCCCCAACGATCAAGGAACCAAAAGGTGGATTTGCCCCGGTTCAGTAGACACATCAGGACCTTCTGCACAGCGCCAATGACAGGAGTGGCCGAACTCCAGGAGTGAATAAGCGTAAGGGCTTGCGGCTGGGTGTACCGTCACTCCATCGTCGGCGCCTGGGAGGTGATCATGCTGGCCGACCACGAATCTGACTGGCAGCTTTGGGCTGCTTGCGGAGACGGTCCTCCACCTGGCTGGGATAGTGGGGACTCTTCTCCGCTTTTACCCGAAATGGCGCCTCTCACGATTTGGTTCTCGTCCGAGACTGACTACAGAGAGCGATGGGCGGGCTGGGCCCAAGGCAGTCTCAGGCTCGAGACGAAGATCATGTTCGAAGGCCTTAAGGACGTTGATGTTACGTCCATCCTCACGGCGCTTGTCAAAACAGATCCCGGATCAAGTAAAACCGAAAGATTTCTAGCCGCTTTTAGGTCGGGAGAGATTCGAGACCCAGTTGCTCTTTGCCAGCTCTATGGTCACGCAATTCGGCGTGGCCTAATCAGGCGCAGCGGAAAGGCGAAAAATTCCGAAGGCGTCGTTCGCCGAGTTGGCAAACGACGCAAAATTCCTCAGTGGCTGGTCGATCTCATCATCGAAGTCGCATCACGCGTCCTTCCGATCCCGGTCCTGATTGGTATCCGTAAAGCTGTCCAGAAGTCACAAGCCATAGCCTTCTCCGGTCACGCTTCCGAGCTGTCAGATGCTACGCCACTGTTCGGGAAGCTAGCCGTTGTCTGCGCTCAACACACCAGCTCCCGATAATCCCGTACAGCTGCTCACTATCTAGACTGACCTGCGGCGTACGTGTATGCCCTCAGGCGGTCTTAGTCGAGTTCGCCTGCGGGTGGAAATGAGCCTCCCGCTCAATATTTCGGGAGCACTAAGGTGCGAGAAATTCTTTCCATGGTTCTGAACATCGCTGGAACCACGTATGTAGCCATCGCCCTGGCTTGCGTTATCGCGCTAGCCGCAGTCGCTATTGTCTCGATGGCACTGATTGCCGTTTTCAGCAGCGATGAGGCCCGGGGAAAACGCGCTATGCAGATCTTCCGCGCATTGCTGTCCTTCTTTAGGCGGTCGAAGTGAGTGGGAGGCGTGGGCGGCCCCCGCTCTGCCCAGGGGATGTCCGTGAGCGGGTCGTTCGCATGCGCATGGCTGGAATGGGAACGCCCAGCATTGCAAGGGTACTCAACGAGCAGGGCATCCAGACCCCGCTGGGACGAAGCCGCTGGACATCCATGCACGTCTGGCGACTTCTCAAGACACGTGCCTCCATCGAACTGATCGACAAGTTGCATGGCACGGCCTGATGAACGTAGGCCCAGCCAGGTCAGGGGTATAGGTCGTTGACGCCGGAGGGCGTCGCCAGGCACAGACGCCTTTTGTCTGACTGATAACCGTATGAAATAGGGCCTTGGCGCGACACCTAGGCCCTATTTCATTTCTCAAGAAGTACGCCACGGTCTTGCGCAGAATATTGGGCGATGTTCTCAGAAGCGACGAGACGCACAGGCTATGTCTGGTAGATCGCGGCCAGCAAGCGGATCGCACAGATTTGATTCGCGGAACCCGCGCGCCGCGAGGCCCTCATATCCGCACTATTGATAGATAGGTCAGCCACCTACCCAACTAGGTATGTATTGTATCGATGGATTGACTGTCGGCAGGCTGTGGTTTAGTTCGGAAGTGATTTCAAACGAGACTCTGTCGTACGCCTCGGTCAGCATCACCCCGCGTCCGCCACGAGTCATCATCGTGGTCGACGGTGATAAGTTAGCGACCACAGATGCGGGCCACCTCAGATGTCTTCGCTTCGATCGAAGACACCAACGAAAATGTATTTCCGCTGGTCAGTCTTAGATGAGCTTGCTCCGCTTGACGGACACCGCTGTTGTGGCGATTAGGCTGCGCCTGCGGCCTCGAACTCGGCGGGACTACGGTAGTCAAGACTGCTGTGCAGACGGTGCAGGTTGTACCAGCTCTCGATGTATTCGAAGATCGCGCTGTGGGCGGCGGCCCGGGTCGGCCAGCGGTGTTCGTCGAGCAGGTCGCCTTTGATCGTGGCGAAGAACGACTCGGCCACCGCGTTGTCCCAGCATTGGCCCCGGCGGCCGACCGACAGCCGGATACCGAGCCGGTCGGCGAGCTGGGCGTAGGCGGTACTGACGTATTGGCAACCGCGATCGGAGTGAAGAATTACCGGCCCGTGCGGGCGGCGGTCGCGCCACGCGTGCTGCAAGGCGTCGGCGACCAGCTGGGTGCGCAGGTGGTCAGCGGTGGCCCAGCCGATCACCCGGCGGGAGGCGATGTCGATGACCGTGGCCAGATACAGCCAGCCCTCATTCGTGGCGATATACGTGATGTCGCCGCACCAGCGAGCGCTGATCCCGTCAGGGCCGGGCTGGAAATGGCGGCCGATCAGGTCAGGCCTGCCGCCGACATCCGGGGCGGGGATCGTGGTGATCTGTCGGCGCCACCGATGCCTGCCCTGTTGAACCGCGCCGGGATTGCTGGAGGCTTTGATGTCCCCTGTGACTGTTTCTCGGTCTCGTGTGCTCTTATCGTGCCCTTCCATGATCAACCGACTTATCCGGTGGCAAGCCGACCCGGAGCGCAGGGCCGTCAGGCCCGAGCACCGGAAGCGGCGCGGCAGTCGACTACCCCAGCCTCTCCGCCGGGGGCTCGATTGAGCGCTCGATACCACGAATTCCACAGGCCAAGAACCGAAATCGATCTCTCTAGATCAGATGTGTTCTACTTATCCTTCGCCATGCGAAGGAAATGCGACTCATCTAGTCCGACGCGACTTGCGGCAAACCCCAAGTCGTGAAGCTTTCGGTGGGCGTGCTGAAAGCGGAGTTCTGCTACCCAAATAAATGCTTTATGATTCTTATCGTAGAAGACGAAGTGGTCTCGTCCCTTTACGGCTCGTCGCTGCGCAGTGACGACCTGACCGGCGCCACCGAAAAATGTGTATCGAGCGATGTCGTAGTGATTATTAGGCGAAAAAGCCAGATAGAGACGCTTGCCTTCAGGGCTTAGGGCGACCAGATTATACCGTTTTGTAGATTCGACTGACTTGAGAGGAACAAAGGGAAAAGCCCGTCCAGCCCCAACTCTGACACTGTCACACAGAGGCATCGCGCACAACAAATAGGAATATTCACTGCCATCTCTAATCTTAACGATCGTCCCTTCCGAAAGCACTGGCGTACGGTTATGTGGGAAAGGTGAAGGATCGTTACGGGCGAGACAGGTCAGTCTGGCGAAATCATAATCGAGTTCTTCAGCTATTGATCCAGTTGTTGCAAGGATGCTTGTTATGCTTGGTTTTAGATCGCTTCCGAGATCGAAAATATCCCCAGATTTTTTGAGGTTGCTGACACGGAAACTTCTATCTGGCCCCGAATCAAGTAGAGCGCTTGTCAGATCTTCCTTACTGACGAATCGTACCTTTGTAGGCTTCGAGGTGACATCGACCTGATCCGGCAGGTTGCTATCTGCCCACATGCGAACGGCAGTTGATTCGGCCCACCGCCTAACATCCGCACCATCTAGTACGGACTTGATTTCGTCAGCGACGAGTCTTACTAACAACTCCTCGCTCTCTGGTCCGCCTTCGAAGAATCGATGCGAAAGAAACGCGGGATCTAGGCGGGGTTCGAACCGCGTTAGAAGTCGATGAGCACCCTGTCTGATCGCAGCTAGCGAAGCTACTGCAACATTGCTTACCAAGCCTGCAGTCAGCCGGCTGAACTCTTTTACCAAGGTATTCGGCAGGTCATAGACTTCCACTGCCGTTGTACTCATGGCTGATCCGGCCCCACCAGCCTTGGCATAGATGACGACACGCATATAGCCGCAATCAAGCCATCGCATTGGGTCATCAACATCGGAATGCTGCTTCACCTTGGAGTCAAGTGCCTGCTTTAGCGCATCGTAGACGCCATTTAGATCGGGCTCGCTAGTATAGATACAAACAAGGCGGAGCCTGCTTCTACCCTTCTCATCATCCTTCACGACATCAGCTAGAAGCCGTAGAGCAGCTTGGCCACGGGGCTCATCGTTGAGCTGCCAATCCAGGACAAGAACGTCAGCCCGCTGAGCCGCTTTAACCAATCTCTTGTCGAGGGTTCCATCGTGCTGTTCCTCGCGCGTTGGGCGCAGCACGGCGCAAGTTAGGCCTAGGTCCGCACTCGCATCTGTGAGAGCTCCAACGTCCAGTGACGCGCCGCTGCCTATCTCGACCGACTCTTGCACCTCGCTCGGATCTTCGTCGAGAGCACCGCTCTCCGGAGCTACGAGGGGAGCTATCTCGTCGCCACCCCCATACGTCGCGCGGTCATCTACGACCACAATCGTGTGAAGGAACTCCTGAGCAGCACGGATACAGAGATCATCATAGCTCTCGGCGGACTCAACGTGGTGTCGATGAGAGGCAACCGTCTCCGTCACTTCAACGATCTCCCATCCGGGTTCTGGTATAGCCCCGACTGGATGATTATAGACAGCCGATCCCGATTGTAGGAGAGAGTTCGGAAATCAGCTATTCGAGAGCGGGCTCGTCTGCGATCTCTTCGTCATCTGACTCTGAAATCTCGCTCGCGGTAGGTTCGCGTAGGACGAAGCATGCTCCTCCAAGGCGAGATGTGGATAGCTCAAGACCCCAACCCTCTTTACGAAGAACATCTCTGCTGATATGCAGGCCCATACCTCGGCCGTTGGGCTTGCGTGAGAATCCCAGTTCGAATATTCGCTGCTGGTCCCTCGTTGGGATTCCAGGCCCGTTGTCCTCGACGGACCAAGACCCATTCGCGTGATCCAATACGATCTGACGCGGCGGCGATTGGCGAGACAACCAGAATATGGCGTTGTCAACTAGATTAACGAAAACGGGATACAAAGTGGAGGGGTATGCCCTCACTCGGGCCTTTCTGAATGCCACTGTTGCATCAAGTGAGATGTTTTCACTCAAAAGACGTTCTTGAAACAGGTCGCGGACGAAATTCTCTACATCGCCGCCACTCATTATGGTGTCCCGCCTATAAAGGCGCTTGTTGAGAGGAGTGAACAGCCTCAAATAGGCGTCAAGATGTTCGAAGCTTGCACGGAGGTCGGAATACACTGAACGTAGGCTTTTGTTGGCGTCAGCCCACGCTCTAAGCCGGCGAAGATTTCCCCGCACAGCCCGAATACTGGAAGAAAACTCGTGATTGATGACCTGAAGAGCCAAACCCAGTTGTGCGAGTTCGAGGTCTTCATCCGCACGGTCGCGCAAAGAGAATACTTCCTGCTCTAGGCTACCGATAACATCTACGATGTCGGCCTGTCCCAAGGATGGCCCCTGTTCCATGATCAGGGACAGCTTATCCGACAAAGCCTGCAGTAAGCGGAGCTGCTCATTGACGCTTTGATCAAGCTGGTCTTCAAGGCTCGCTCGGAGGTCTATTATTCTTTGATCATCAAGATCATCGGTATTTGTCGATGCCAAGACGACAAATACTTTTTCTATCTCTCTGTCCAGAGAAAGCTTGGCGCCGGTGGTTTGAGCTTCTACTTGTGTCCTCAGGTGCTCGAACTTTTGACTCACCTCGGAGCCATGCTGATTTATAGAGGATTGAGCATGTTCCGATCGTTCTTTGATGCCTGCTTCGAGCCGTCGTCGCCGGTTGAGGGCGGTACCCATCCGCTGAGCAGCGGTAGCGCTGCGTCGAGCGATTTCCAATCGCGTGCTAGTAAGGAGTTCATGCTCCAGGGCCTCAAATTCGCGCTGGTAGGCCTCCCAGTCCAGCGCGGCTCCCTTCGAAAGAGCTAGCCCCCTTGGGCGTGTCACCCGGTAATTGACGCGCAAATCCGAAAGTGCGCGTTGCGCAGCGTTTTCTGCGGCAATGACCTTTTCTGAAGCTCTGCTCAGATCTGAATCAGACGTCGCGTCAGCTAGCGCTGACTCAAGTCGACTTAGAATCTGTCCGATCTCGTGTTCAGGCCTGCCCTGGTCGAGCTTCTGCTCGGCAGCCGAAAGCGTACGACGGAATTCAGCGCGTCGTTGCTTCGACAATTGATCGTGGCGTTTCCTGGCAGCAGCCTCACGCTCGAGCTCGACTTTTATCGTGCGCCAAGTGTCATCTGGGCTGTCTTCACGAAAGAAATCCCTTGCAGTCTGAACAAGAAAGTTTTGGAGTATATCCCTCAACTCGCGATAAGCGGCGTTGGCTCGAAAGCCTTCCCGGCCTGCCTTTTCCTGAAGCTGATTATTGATCTTGCTATCGATGCTGATGACGCCAAACATCCGCCGATAAGACCAAAAGTAATCGGAGGCGCTCTTACTGCGCTCTCTTTCGATATCTAGCCAGTCGAAATCATGTTTTCCGTATGGAAGTACGCGGACTCGGTCTCTGTATACGTAGAGGCCGCCTACTCGGCTCAGCTTGCGTAGAGTCAGATTAAATTCTTCAGGGCTGAGACGTGTGGCCCTCTTCTCGCCCTGAATGTATGCGAGTCGCAGACTGAATGGCCCGCATTGTGTTTCGTTGCCTCGAACATTTGGCCAGGAAACTATATGGCTTTGGGCGGGCTCACGATAGACCGACACCGTACCGCTGAACTGACCGAATTTATCGAAGGATCCGACAATCTGATGATCGGCGATTTCAAAGTCTTCAGGGGTGAAGAACTCGGAATCTCCGATCATGTCGATTGCTATCTCGCTTGATCTATGATCATAAAAACGTGCGAGCATGGGGGGTGGGGGATTTCCTGGCAGCAAAGTTTCGCTGAAACCAACCAGCATCTGAAGCAGCGGCGGAGGTGAAAGTTCATCCTTCGGATTTTGACTAATGTCATGAGCGAGCATCTCATCTGTCGGTGTAATCCAGAAGTGAGTACCTGGACCCGAAGTAAGCGATGGCCCCTGCAGTCGTCTATAAATCTTGCCCGGGTCAATTTCCAGCAATGAGGTGCACTGTGCCGCCACAGTGTCGTAGATCGACTTGGGAATCTTCTTTCGGACTCTTTCGAGATTGGCTCGCAATTCGCCGACGAGCTGCTCTATGTTCTGGCTTTTAGGTGAGGTATCGGCCGGGATTGTCACCATCGGAATGGTGACTTCATCCAAGTCAATGCCGGGGGCAGTGAACATCGTCCAGTTGACTAGTGCGATCAAAATTCGATGTTCTTTTGCGCTACGGGAAAGTACGACCACCTGTGGGCCAATTGCGGCGACGGCTAGGCGCCCGATTCCCTTCTCTCCTAGGACTGGTCGCTGCGGCTTTCCTGGAGGAGGCGGCATGCCGCCTGACATCTTGCTCTCGGTTCCGACGGTCAACCATTTCTCAATGAATTCGCCCACCGTCATCCCGTATCCGTCGTCTCGTATTACGAGCAAACGGTCGTGCCGGAAATAGTCGCCGATCACATTCTCAGCATACGCATCATGCGCATTCTTGAAGAGCTCATTGATGGCAGTGGGAATGCCAGCGATCTGCTGTCGCCCCAGCATGTCGACCGCTCGCGCCCGAGCTCGGAAAGTTGCCATCTAATCTTCCCACCGCCTCATAGATTACGTTATCGGTTAACGTTTTCCTTTTATCTTGTTTGTGTAGAGGTGACGTCATCTATCCGTAGTGTAGTTCCAGAAAGAACGAATTCTTGTGGGGTAGGACGTCGACCCCCAAGCATCCAAGAACAGAGCCAAGCAAGCTGATAACTTATCAGGGGAGGGACTGCGTCTCCCACATGTCTATATGCATTTTGCTTGGCCGACTCCTTGAAAGAATAGCTAGCCGGGAAGCCTTGCAGGAGAGCCATCTCTCTAACTGTACAAAGGCGGTCTTGCTGGGGGTGCGTGTAGCGCCCATTCCCCACGTGGCTGCACTCTCGCTTAATTACGGGGGCGGGCGAGTCCCACGCCATGCGGCCATAGACATCACTGAAATGATGTTGGGAGTTATTAGCGACCGACTTTCGCATAGCTGGCGTCGCCAGTCTCTCGGTTTCTGGATCCTTAAAGAGACTGAGCCATGAGCCGCCGTCAACGGGAATCGCTCTTATCCGTTGAAGAACTTCGGGCGTAACGGATGTGCTCACGTGATCCGCGTCTTCACTGTCAGGGACGCCAACTTGAACTTCAGGTAGATCCCAAATCGCTCTACGTACCGTCAGAGCTTTGGGGTTTACCCGCCATCCGTCCCATAGTTCATCAAGATGCCGCAGGCGTACGTCTGCACTGGCAGCAATCATGATTGATCTTTCGCGGCGCTGGGGGAGCCCGAATCGATCAAAGCGGTAAATGTGGGAGTGTACCTTGTATCCTAGTTCCTGTAGTCGTGCGCTTAATACTTCTGCATGTAGACGGAAGGATCCTTTAAGTAATTCGCGAGCATTCTCCACGATCACAATTTTGGGCTGCAACTGTGCTGTGAATTCTGCAACCTTGCCAACAAGGGCATTGCGAGGATCGTCTTCACGGTGGTTCCGGGGAAGCGTTCTCGAAAATCCGGTACAAGGCGGGCATGCAACTAATACCGTTGGCCGGCGTAGGTTTCCCGCTCGACGGACTGTCTGTGCAAGTTCGATTGGGGTTACGGCTTGGAGATCAATGTCAAGAGGCTTAACGCCAATGTTCTGACGGTAAGTTTCGTTGCAGTCCAGTGAACCTCTACTGGGCTTGCTTCTTTGTGCATCCACTGCCGCCGCGACACGAAAGCCAGTATGGGCATGGAATCCGTAGCTCATGCCACCTGCTCCGCTGAAGAGGTCGACCACTGTCCAGCGGCGGTCTCGGTGGTTCGTTGGATCCACCTGGCCAGACTCGAGTGCCTCAGTCATGATCCGTCCCGGGGTATCCAAGCATGGGGTGATGATAGCTCACAAACGACAATTTCTGGACGAGATCGCAGCTATCGATCCTAGGTGTCGTTGGTGAAGTGCCTACGACGCCGACGGAGTGGGCCTGCTCGTAGGCTATTGCGCGGGGGGTTCGGCGCTTGTTTAAGAATGTTAGGATACAAGGACTGACGTACGTGGCAGACGTACTTAATATTGCTTCAGTGCTCCAGGTGTGGGCGCCCACTCTAGGGTTATTTATGCCGCTTCGGGCTTCGTGGGAATGTGAACTTCACCTGTGAATTCAATTAAGCCAGGAGTGGCCCTGGTTTGTGTCGACAGCCTATTCTAGCCATGTCTAGATCTAGGTTGATTTAAGAGGCCAATTTCTGCGAGATGCAAGAATGACATTCCTGTCAAGTTCAAACCGCCGGAAAAGCTCCGAGAACTCGACGCTGTGTGGGACGGGAGTAGAGCACCCGTCTGCCGATGAACTCAAGTGACCTATGGCGTTGGCGGCGCGGGCCGTGACCGGCCGAAGAGCCGCAGCGCGGCCAGCGACCGCCCGACGCGCGCGGGACGCCGCAGGCGGCGCGCGCCTTGAAGACGAACAGATAAGTTTCTTTCGATCTTGGCGGGACCGTCTGTCAGAACCTCCGGCCTGCAGGTCCGGCGCTGGTCCAGACGTGTTCGAAGCTGGTCAGGTAGGTCGTTGCGGTGCTGTTGGCTTCGGTGTGGGTCAGGTAGATGACGGGCGCTTCGGGGGCTCGGGTGCCGTAGGCGTGCAGGTTGATCAGGAGTTCGTTGTCGGCGCGGTAGATGGAGTTGTAGAGCACCGTGCGGTGTAGCCGGAGTTCGACTCCTTCGACGTCTTGGAGTGGCCGGTAGAGGGCGTGGGCGTTTCTGACTCGGCTGGCCATGACGTCGCCGCCGATGCCTTCCTCGGTGCCGCGGGTTGTCACGTGCGGGCTGTTGGGGTCGCCGAGCAGGATGCGTACGCGTACCCCGGCGTGTGCTCGGTCGGTGAGGATGCGCAGGAGTCCTGAGTCTTCGGCGAGGAACAGGCCGCTGTAGACGAGGATGTCGATGTTGGTGGTGGCGGACGCGAAGAACGTGCGCCAGGTGTCCGCCGGCACTGCCCATCGGTGGGGGTAGACGGCCTTGAGTTCGTGGGTGAGCCCTGAGCGGTGGCGGATGCTGTCGGGCCACAGGTCGTTTTCGTCGACTTCGAGGAGGTCGGCGACGGCCAGGCGGTGGCGGGGGTGGGGGATGCGGCCGGCCAGCCAGCGGGTGACGGTTTTGGGGTCGACGGTCAGGTGGGTGGCGACGTCGAGGGGTTGGAGCCGCGCTCGGATGAGGGCGTGGCGCAGGTTCTCGTTCATGGGGTGGCACCTCCCGTGGCACGGTCAGTGCCTGCGACGTTAACATAAGACGTCCCTAGACGTCCCTAAGTTGCGGTGTCGATCTCTGGCCCCGGAAGACGAAGCTCGTCGGCACGGGCTCCCACCCAAGGGGCCACGCCCTTCACGCTGACAGGAGCACATCCATGACCACCGCCCGAGAAAGACAGCGCGCCCACCAACAGGAGCTACTGACCCTGCTGCGCGAGCAGCTGTCCTCGCTGGAGATCACCACCGTCCTGATCGTCGACAACACCGGACAGCCCTGCCTGGAGGTCGTCGACCGGCACTTCCGGACTCGCCGGGTCTATGTCCAGACGGCGTTCCACTGGTTCTATTGGGGCGACCAGCTCGACGAGCGGACCTCCTCGCTGCGTCTGGCGAGTGCGGCCAAGCGGATCTCCACCGCGGCCCGGGAAGGCTGGCGTCAAGGTGAGCAGGAGCCGCTGACCGTGGATCTGAGCAAGATCGCCGACGCGTACCGCGCCTGAGTCGATGATCTCTGAGACGAGCAGGTGGCTGACCGGCGGGCTGGTCTATCCCCAGATCGCCGACCGGCTTCGCGAAAAGATCACCTCTGGCGAGTATCCGGCCGGCGGCGCCCTGCCCTCCGAGGCGGCCCTTGTCGCGGAGTTTCATGTGGCCCGCACGACCGTCCGTCGTGGCCTGGCCATGCTGGAGAGCGAGGGGCTGATCGTCACGATGCCCGGCAAGGGGCGCGTGGTGAAGGAGGAGGGGCAACAGGTCGGCGCGGCGGAGTACCGGTATCAGGTGATCGCAAAGGATCTGCGGACACAGATCCGCGGGGGCGTCCTAGCTGTCGGGGCCGCGTTGCCGAGTGAGAACGCGCTTCGGCGGCAGTACGCGGCTTCGCGCAACACGGTACGCCATGCCCTGGGTGAGCTGGAGCGCGAGGGGTTGATCGTGACCGCGCATGGCAAGGGCCGGTTTGTCCGTCCTCTCCCGGACTGAGACGTCCTGGGACGTCTCGGCTCGCGTACTGGATTCGCCTCGGGGGACGGCGTCTATCGTGAACCGCATGGGACAAGCTGAGTGGGCACGTGACCTGGCCAAAGAGCTGCTGGAGCAGCCGTTGCCGCGCCGATGGGCGCACACCCAAGGGGTGGCCGCGCGTGCCGAGTCGCTGGCGCCGATCCTCGGCCAGGAGTCCGACCTGCTGACCGCTTCGGCCTGGTTGCATGACATCGGGTACGCGCCGCCGCTGGTCGACACCGGGTTCCATCCGCTCGACGGTGCCCGTTACCTGCGCGAGGTGCATCAGGCCGATGACAAGCTCGTCCGGTTGGTGGCGCATCACTCGTGCGCGGTCTATGAGGCCACCGAACGCGGCCTGCTGGACGTGCTGAACGAGGAGTTCGACCGGGAGCGTCCGGAGCTGGTGGAGGCGCTGACCTACTGCGACATGACCACCAGCCCGGACGGGCTTCCCCTGGAGGTCGATGTGCGGCTGGCGGAGATCCATTCCCGCTACGGTCCTGAGCATCTGGTGAGCCGGTCGATCGCCAACGCGACGCCGTGTATCACCTCGGCGGTGCGGGCGGTCCAGGTCGCGCTAGCCGATGTACGGCCCGGTGGTGCCGGCTAGGTAGTGGCCGATCCGCAGGCG
This sequence comes from Streptosporangium heterodermiicola, assembly GCF_051390675.1. Taxonomy (NCBI): domain Bacteria; kingdom Bacillati; phylum Actinomycetota; class Actinomycetes; order Streptosporangiales; family Streptosporangiaceae; genus Streptosporangium; species Streptosporangium heterodermiicola. The sequence continues at coordinate 516,616 of NZ_JBPJSR010000003.1, read as the reverse complement.
CATCGAGCGGTCCATCGTCAGTGAGTCGACCTCCTCGCGCGGTACCCACCTCACTTCGCGGGACTCGTCGCTCGGCGTCGGTTCGCCGGAGAGTGGGCGGCCGGTGAGGACGATGGAGAACTCTTGTCGGGCTTCGCCGTCGCTGGTGTAGAGGATGACGTGCCTGGGATCGGTGTAGGTGCCGACGATGCCGGTGATCTCGCACGTGATGCCGGTCTCCTCCAGCGTCTCGCGGATGGCCGCGGCTGGGAGGGATTCGCCGAGGTCGATGGCTCCGCCGGGTACGGCCCAGTTGTCGTTGTCGGTGCGGTGGATCATCAGGATGTCCCCGGCGTTGTTGGTGACGACGACGTTGACCGAGGGGACGAGGCTGTTGGGTGCGGGCGCGGAGGGGTCGTCGTAGAAGTCGATCCGGCGGGCCATGGGTCAGGACTCTACCGGGGTGGCTCCGGCCCAGACGGCTTCGAAGCTGTCGAGGTAGGTGGAGACCATGCCGCCGCCCACCACCTTGCGCAGGTGCAGGACGGGTGCGTCTCCGGCGGGCATGCCGTACAGGTGGGTGTTGGCCAGAAGCTGGTCGTCACCGCGGTAGATGGAGTTGTACAGCACCGTGCGATGCAGCCGGATCTCCACCCCTTCGACCTGGCGCAGCGGCCGATACATCACCAGTGCCGTCCTGATCTGCGCGGCCAGGCCGTCGCCGATGCCCTCGTCGGCGCCGCGCTGGGCGACCTCGGGTGAGTCGGGGTCGCCGAGCAGGATGCGCACCCGTACGCCCGCCTTGGCCTTGTCGGCGAACAGGCGCATGAGGCCGGTGTCCTGGGAGATGAAGGTGCCGCTGTAGACCAGCACATTGATCTCTTGCTTGGCGGCGGAGAACAGACGTCCCCAGGCGTCCCGGGGTACGGCCCAGCGGTGCGGGTAGACGGTGACGATCTCGGTCTCCGAAACCGCGGCGGCCTGTTTGGGCGTCAGAGCGTTGGGCCACAGGTAGGCCTCTTCGGCATCGAGGTACTTGGCGACGGCGAAGCGGTGCTTGCGGTAGGGGGTGCGGCTTTGGGTGATCCACCGCTCCACGGTCTTGGCGTCCACCTCGATGGCTTCGGCCAGTTCGGCGATCGTCGTTCCCCGCTCCAGCAATGCCGTGCGCAACCGCTCGTTCGCCATCTCACCTGCCCGTAAGAAGGGACGTCCAGGGACGTGGCAATCGTAGACCGGACGTCCTGAACATGTCCCATCCTGTAGTGATCTCGTCCTACCTCTCTGTCGCACTCTCGATATCGCAAGGCAGCAACAGCAGCGATCGAGAGGAGAGACACAGTGATCAACGACATTCGGCCGATCGACGAGACGCCCGCCTGCGTGTGCGGCGCGGCCCTGGAGGAGGGGCGGATCGCATGCCGTAAGTGCCTGGCCCGGGACCGGTGGATCCGGCGTCAGGGGCAGGCGGCCAAGCGCCGGACGAGCAAGCGGCGCGGTCAGAGCAGGCGCCCGGCCGGCCGTCCGCGCAACCTCGCCGAGGCGGGGGTGAGCTGGACGTGACCACGATCCCGCTGATCATCGGCCTCGTCCTCGGGGCGGCCGTGCTGGTCGGCTACGTGCTCGTCATGGTCGGCATGCGCCAAGAAGACCGGCGGATGTCCTTGGGGGGCGTTCCTCCGACCCGGGCGGCGGGCTTGGCGCGGCGGGTCACCGGCTGCCACGTGCGCGGATGAGCGGCGAACTACTCGCGCTCGGCCAACTTCGACTCCACCCGTTCCAGGCGCTGCGACAGATCCCGCAGCGTGGCCCGCATCTCGGCCAACTCCTCCGCAGCCGGCGGCAAAGCCGGGGCGGCGTCGTCGCGGACGAAGACGCCCTTGCCCTGCTGGCCGATGACCAGCCCTTCGTTTCGTAGCACCCCGACGGCGAGTTTCACCACGCTCAGCGACGCCTCGTACGTCGTGGCGAGTTGGGTCGTGGACGGCAGCGGATTTCCGGGCGCCAGGGTGCCGCGCCGGATCTGCTCGCGCAGGTCGTCGGCGATCTGCAGATAGCCGGGTCGCCCGGTGTTCTTGACCATCGCCCCTCTTCTGTCGTGAGTGCTCCCTAGTTCAGCACAAAGGCGCGACCAAGCCAACTACGCGACCATTGACACCCACGCCAACTAGGCTGACTATGTTGTCCTAGCCAAATAAGGAGGTACATCCATGCGCAACATCCCGATCCCCGTCGATGTCCACCGACTCCGCTTCACCTGCGTCAAGGCCGCCCGTCCCCGCGTGGTCGACCAGGACACCGGCAAGATCAAGACCGACAAGGAGGGCAACAAGATCTACGAATCCGTCCTGCTCGCCGAAGACGAGTTGGGCCGGATCGAACTGGTCAAGGTCGGAACCTCCGGACAACCCCCAATCGCCCCCGGCCAGGACGTCGTGCCGACCGCGATGGTCGGCTACGTCTGGGAGATCCCGCAGAACGGCGCCTCGCGATGGGGCATCAGCTACAAGGCCACCCCCATCGTCCCCGTCTCCGGCATCCCCGCAGGAGACCAGAGTGCCTGACTCCCTGAGGCTCGCCCTCATCGTCATGGCCTGCATCGCAATCGCTGCGTGGGCGTGGCGGCGCTTTCATCGCCGGTCGTTCTGGCTGATCGCCGCCTACTCGCTCACCGCACTCAGCGTCCGCGCCACCTGGCGCAAGGTCGCCCTCGGTTGCGGGCTGACGAAGAAGCGGGCGCGCTGGGCCTTCACCCTCACCCCCGGCGCCCTCGTCTCCACCGGCACCGTCAAGGTACGGCGCCGCTTTCGCCGGGTCGCCGTCGACACCAAACCCTGGATGTGGCTGCCTATGCCCACCCGGCACGGCTGGCGCGCCACCCTGCACCTGCTGGAAGGCCAGATCCCCGATGACTACGCCCAGGCCGCCGAACGCCTCGCCCACTCCTGGGGCGTGCACGCCGTCCGCGTCTCCTCACCCCGCCCCGGACGCCTCGTCATCAACACCACCATCCGCGACCCCCTCGTCCAGGTCGACCACCTGCCGCCCTCCACCGACCTGCTCAAGGTCACCGTGGGACGGCTGGAGACCGGCAAACCCTGGGTGATCGACTTCCGGACCGTGCCGCACTGGATCAATGCCGGAGCCACCCAGTCCGGCAAGTCCAACCTCGCCAACGCCCTGCTCGTCGGCCTGGCCCCGCAACCGGTCGCCCTGGTCGGCTTCGACCTCAAGGGCGGCGTGGAGTTCACCCCCTACGCCGCACGCCTGTCCGCGCTGGCCACCGAACGCGCCGAGTGCACCCGGCTGCTGGCCGACCTGATCGGCATGATGATCGACCGGATGGGCCTGTGCCGGATGGCCGGCGCCCGTAACATCTGGCAACTCCCCGCAGCGGTGCGCCTCGTTCCGGTCGTGGTGCTCGTTGACGAGCTGGCCGAGCTGTACCTGATGGCCGACAAGTCCGAGAAGGACGACATCGCCAGGACCTCCACCGCGCTGCTGCGCATCGGACAGCTCGGCCGCGCGTTCGGGATCTACCTGTTCTGCTCCGGCCAGCGCATCGGCTCCGACCTCGGCCCCGGCGTCACCGCACTGCGCGCCCAGTGCTCGGGACGCATTTGTCACCGGGTCAACGACCCCGAAACCGCGACCATGACCCTCGGCGACCTCGACCCCGCCGCCCTGGTCTCCGCCCGCGCGATCCCCGCCGAAACCCCCGGCGTCGCGATCGTCGCCTCCCAGGACGGCCAGTGGTACCGGGCGCGCTCCTTCTACGTCGCCGAGAACACCGCCGAACACGCCGCCAAGACCTACGCCCACCTCACCCCGTCCTGGGACGACCTCACCGCCGCCCAACCGGTCAACGTCCCCGCCTAACCCCCTGTCCCCACTGACTTCTGAAGGGAGGAACCATGACGCGAAACCTGCTCGCCGCCCTGCTCGACTCCGGGCCGGTGATCGTCCTGGCCGCGATCGCCGGAGCGGGCTCGTTCACCCACATCCGCGACACCGCCACCGAACACGGGCAAAGCGGCTGGATGGCCTGGGCCGTCGCCGTGTGCGTCGATCTCACCTGTGTCATGGCCGCCCGCGAACGCCAGCGCGACAAAAAGACCGGACGCGTCCGGGACGGCCTGGCCTCCTGGCCCACCCTCGTCCTCATCCTCGGCATCGTCCTGTCCCTGTCCGCCAACCTCCACCAAGCCGAAGCCTCCGTCTGGGGCTGGATCACCGCCGCCACCCCGGCGGGCGCGTTCCTGATCGCCGTCTCCATGCTCGAACGCCGCGCCTCCGGCCCCCGCCTCGAACCGTCCCCGGCCCTGTCCTCCGAGCCGGCCTCGGTGCCCGCGCTCGTCCCCGCCACCCAGGACGACAAGGACGACCAGGTCGGGACCGCGGACGGGCCGTCCTCCGAGCTCGTCGACTACGCCCGCCGCGTGGCCACCGAGTACCAGAACACCCAAGGCAAGCCGATCAGCCGCGACACCCTACGCGCCCGCCTGGGCGTGTCCAACCAACTCGCCTCTGACCTGCTGCGCACCCTGCGCACCACCTCCGAACCCGCCTGAACCGAAAGGAGAACCATCGTGACCACCACCGACAAGCGCACCGCAATGATCACCGGTCTGCGGGACCTGGCCACCTTCCTGGAGGCCAACCCCGAGCTCCCCATTCCTCACGAGGTGAGCGCCCTGTGCTTCCCCGCGCGGGGAACCGACGCTGAGATGACCGCCGAGGTCGACCGGATCGCCACCCTCCTGGGCACCGAGGTCGACGCCGAGGACGCCTCATACAGCCACTACCGCACCGGCATCAACTTCGGCCCGGTCCGCTACGGGGCACTCGCCGTCCTGGCCCACCGGCGCGCCCGGTACGACGCCGAGACCAGTTACATCGGCTGCGTCGAACCCAACTCCGCCCATGCCGCCTGACACCCCACCGACCATCCAGCACAACGGCGAGCAGGAACCGCCCGCGCTGATCGCGCCCAAACGGTGGCGGTGCTGCGACTGCGGCGCCACCGGCCTCGACAGCCACGGCATCACCTGCGAGTCCTGCGACGGTCTCGGCTTCTGCTGAAAGCGTCGGCGCCCCCGGCCTGGCCGTACATCCGCCAAGACGCCTGCCAGGTCGGGGGCCATCCCCCCTCACCCAACGAGTGAAAGGAGGAGACCATCTTGCCCACAACACGCCCCGACACGCATGCGATCGCAGGCATGATTACCCGCCTGAACGATCCGAAGTACCCCCGATGGGCCGCCCGACTCCGCGCCACCGGCGGCTGTCGCCAGCCCATCCACATGCGGGGACGCGTCCTGCACGTCGACCGCGCCACCGGCCGGCTCCTGCACCGCTACACCACCGCCACCGAACCCGAAGGTGTCCTGCACCTGCCGTGCAAGACCCGCCGCACCTCCCGCTGCCCGGCCTGCGCCGAGGTCTACCGCGCCGACACCTACCAGCTGATCCGCGCGGGCCTGGTCGGAGGCAAGGGCGTCCCGACCACGGTCACCACGCACCCATGCCTGTTCATCACCCTGACCGCCCCGTCATTCGGAGTCGTCCACACCCGGCGAGAGAAGAACGGCAAGACCCTGCCCTGCCACGCCCGCCGCGACGCGCAGACCTGCCCGCACGGGCGCGTCATGTCCTGCACCGCCCGACACGGCGCCGACGAATCGTGTCTCGGCGAGCCGCTCTGCCCGGACTGCTACGAGTACACGGGATCGGTGCTGTTCAACGCCGTCTCCCCGAAGCTCTGGCAGCGCTTCACCGACGCCCTGCGGCGACGCGTCGCCAAGACGGCCGGTCTGACCCTGCGGGAGCTCCGTGAACGCCTGACAATCTCCTTCGCCAAAGTCGCCGAGTACCAGAAGCGCGGCGTCGTCCACTTTCACGCCGTCATCCGCCTCGACGGGCCGGACGGACCCGGCGCACCGCCTCCAGCCTGGGCGACGGCAGAGATGCTGACGCACGCCATACAACACGCCGTTCGAGCGGTGACCGTGACCGTTCCCGCGGCAGGCGACGAACCCGCGCGCATCCTGCGCTGGGGCCGACAGCTCGACGTCCGCCAGATCACCATGGACGGCGAACTCTCCGACCAGGCCGTGGCCGGCTACATCGCCAAGTACGCCACCAAAGCCGCCGAATGCGTCGGCACCCTCGACCGACGCATCAACCCCCTCGACGACCTGACCGCCTTCAACCTCCGCGACCATCCCCGCCGCCTCATCGCCGAATGCCAGCGCCTGGGCGCCCTGGACGAGTTGGCCGACCTTCGCCTTGCCCACTGGTCCCACATGCTGGGCTTCCGCGGCCACTTCTCCACCCGCTCCCGCCACTACTCCATCACCATCGGCTCCATCCGCGACGAACGCCGCGACTTCGCCCGCACCGAAGAGACCACCACCGGACGCCTGCCCCTCTTCGACGAGGACACCGTCATCGTCATCACCAACTGGGAGTACGCAGGCAAGGGCCTGTCCATCGGCGACGTGCTCCTTCTCTCGGCACTGACCGGCACGCCCTTACCCGTCTCGGCGGACGGCGGAGGTGGCCGATGAACGCCGACGACATGCTCACGGTCCCCGAGGTGATGGCCAAGCTCAAGGTCAGCCGGTGGACCCTCTACAAGATCATCCGTTCCGGAGAACTCGGCTCTGTCATGGTCGGCGAGCGGTGCCGCCGCATCCCGGAATCCGCATTCAACGACTACGTGACCCGGCTCTGCGAGGAGGCCGCCTGATGGGCAAGCGCTCGAACGGTGAAGGCTCGGTCTTCCCGTACAAGGATGGTTGGGCCGGCTACGTCTGGGTCGTCACGCCAGAGGGCAAGAAGACTCGCAAATGGGCTTACGGCAAGACCCGTGAGGAGACCCACGAGAAGTGGCTCAAGCTCCACGAGCTGGCGAGCAAGGGGCCGGTGCCGACCAAGCACCCCACGCTCGCCGCCTACCTGACGCGCTGGCTCGCCGAGGTGGTCGAGCCCAACCTTGAGCCGACGACCTACGTGGCCTACGAGCCGCTGGTGCGGCTCTACATCGTCCCCGGCTTGGGCAAGAAGCGGCTCGACAAGCTCACGGTCCGCGAGGTACAGACATGGCTGAACGCGCTGGCCACCCTCTGCACCTGCTGTGACCAGAAGAAGGATCACCGGCGGGCGGAGGCCAAGCGGCGATGCTGCGCCATCGGAAAGTGCTGCAAGGGGTATCCGTCTCGGAGCACGATCGCGGGGATTCGCCGTGTTCTGCGTTCCGCGCTCGGCAACGCCATCCGGGAAGAGCTGATCTCCAAGAACGTCGCGGCGTTGACCACCCTGCCCAACCCGAGCAAGACCAAGAAGAAGCGTCAACACGTGGCATGGGATGTCGATGAGGCGCGGAGGTTCCTTGAACACCTGCGGGCGGAGGATGACCCGCTCTACGCGGCCTACGTGCTGATCCTCGTTCTGGGCCTGCGGCGAGGCGAGGTGCTCGGGCTTGCCTGGGACTGCGTCGACCTCGGTGGAGAACAAGTGTGGATCTCTCGGCAGCTCAACCGCGTCAGGGGGAAACTCCTCCATCGCGAGACGACCAAGACCGACGACTCCACCGCATCGCTTCCGCTGCTCGGCCTGTGCATCACCGCGCTCAGACACCGCCAGCGAGCTCAGGAGGAGGCCCGCAAGGCGGCCGGAGCGAAGTGGAAGGACTCCGATCTCGTCTTCACCACGAGGAACGGCACACCGATCGAGCCGCGCAACTTCAACCGATCTTTCGAGGTTCAATGCCGCAAGGCGGGTGTCCCACGCATCCGCGTCCACGACACCAGGCACACCTGCGCATCGCTCCTGGCCGCCCTCGACGTCCACCCTCGGGTGGCGATGCGCATCCTGCGGCACTCGCAAATCTCGATGACCATGGACGTCTACACGCAGATCCCATCACCCGAGACCCGGAAGGCACTGGATCGTTTGAATGCCAGTCTCGACACCGAGGAAAGCGACCACTAGGAGCAATCGCCCACACAGACCGACCGACGAAGGCCTCTCAGAATTCTCCTAGGAGGCCTTCGTGGTGAGTTTCGCGGATTCACCACTTGGGAAGTTCGTGAGCGTCGGGATAGAGCATGATGATCTTCTCCAACAGTTCAGGGCTGCCTGTCTGCACATCCCAATGGCCGCTGTCGAATGCTCGGATCCTCACCTCCGGCACCGACGGACTGTCGCCATAGCCCACCAGCTCTCCATCGATGAGCTGGCCCTCCCCGCTGAACAGGTCGATAAGACGACTCGTGGTCACCAGCGAGTTCGCCGTGGCCTCGGTGATCGATTCAAGCTCCGCAGAGACGAGCCGGTCGATGATCAATCGCCAGCGATAGTCCTCGATCAAGGTACCGAGGGAAGTGAGGACCTCCGCCAGGCCGACATAGCGACCTTCTCGCCAAGCCGTGAACGAGAGGACGCGGATCCCGGTCACGTGCTCCCCCCTTCGACGACGAACGCCTCTCACGCGGAGCAGACCCAGGACACTCGATCAGTGGCGGCCGTCAGACCCCGTTGCTGTATTTCGCTGCTGTACAGGCACGAAAAAGGCCCTCCGGGATCACCCGGAGAGCCTTTGACCTGCTGTGCGGCCGGAGGTACTCGAAACCCCAACCTTCTGATCCGTAGTCAGATGCTCTATCCATTGAGCTACGGCCGCTCGCTGCGTAAGCAAGCATAGCGGGTTTTGGGCGATGCCTCGAATCGGTTAAACGATCGCTCTCTGATCCGCCCGGCGGCGCCGGGTTCCTCGGTGGGGACGGGGATCCGGCAGGACGTGAGAGGGGCGGCGGGTCAGGCGGCCTGGAGGATCGAGGTGAGGACGCCGGGGAAGCGGATCTCCATCTCGGCGAGGCGGAGCTCGTGGCGGCGGAAGCTGCCTTCCGGGGTGACGCGGAGGAGGCCGGCCTCGCGGAGGACCTTCAGGTGGTGGGAGAGGGTCGACATGCTCACGGGGACGTCGAACTGGCCGCAGACCACGCCTCCGGCCTCGGCGAGCTGGCGGACGACCGAGAGGCGGACCTCGTCGGCGAGGGCGTTGAGCATGCCGGGGAGTGTGACGGAGGCCACGTCCGGGTGGTGGAGGGCTCGCATGGGCCGATCCTAACCGAGGACTTCGAGACTTTGACAACCATCGAAGCCGGTCACACAATTCGATGCATGTCGAAATCCATGAGGAGGCCGGATGACCCCCGATGACGTGCTCTCCACGACCAGGGCCGTGCGCAGGCGGCTGGACCTCACCCGGCCCGTCCCCCGTGAGCTCGTCGAGGAGTGCCTCAGGCTCGCCGTACAGGCTCCGACCGGGCGCAACCGCCAGCGCTGGCACTTCGTCGTGGTCACCGAGCGGGAGCAACGGGAGCGGATCGCGGCGCTGTGGCGGGAGGGGATGAACCTGCCCGGGACCCCGATACCGGAGGAGGACGCGCGGCGGGCGTACGCGTTCCCGGGCTCGATGGAGCGGGTGTGGGAGGGGGCGGATCATCTGTACCGGCACATCCACGAGGTCCCGGCGTTCCTCGTCCCGTGCATCACGGGGCGTACCGAGGGAGCGAGCGTGCACGAGCAGGCCAACACCTTCGGTTCGATCATGCCCGCCGTCTGGAGCTTCATGCTGGCCGCGCGGGCCAGGTCACTGGGTACGGCCTGGCTGGGGCCGCTCCGCCTGGAACGGGAGGCGGCCGGGGTGCTCGGCATCCCGTACGAGAGGGTGATGCAGGTGGCGTTCGTCCCGCTGGCCTACACGATCGGGACCGACTTCAAGCCCGCGCGCAGGGTGCCGATGGAGGAGGTCACGCACTGGGATCGCTGGTGAGTCCACCCCTGCTCCCGGCGTCGACGGCTCTCCTTGGGAGACGTTCTCCGTGAGAGACATCGTCGGCGCTGATGAGATGCCTGTGAGCCGGATACATCCTTGTGTGTACGGGTGACCCGTCCCGCGCCGGACTCGCGGGCCGTGTCGGGGTGGTGAGATGGGAGGCATGAGACGAGACGCGCTGTGGGCCGCGGCGTGCTTCGTCAGCGGTCTCCTCCTGCTCGCCGCGGGCGCCTACCAGCATCGGTGGGCCTCCGCCCCGCTGTTCGCCGGGCCGCTGGCGGTCGCGTGCGCGGGGGTCGCGGTACGGCGGAGCAGGCCGCTGCTCTCGCTGGGGCTGGGGGTCGTGGCCTTCCTCGGCGACTTCGCGATGGGCCCGTCCCTGGGCACGATCCTGATCGTCACGGACAACCTCTACGCGGGGGTCAGGTACGGTCCGCGGGCGCTGGGCAGGTGGATGCTCGGCATCACCTCGGTGATCGCCGTCGTGGCGGGCGTGATCGCGGGGGCCCTCTTCAGGCACTGGTCGGCCGCCGCCATCTTCCTCGTCCAGGGCGGCCTGGTCGGGGTGACCCCCGTCTTCACCGCCATGCTCACGCGGCAGCTGCAGGACCAGGCGCTGTCCGAGCGCGCGAGGGCCGAGCAGGTGGCGCGGCTGGCGGAACTGGACCGGGTGGCGGCTGTGCAGGCCGAGCGGACCCGGATGGCGCGGGAGCTGCACGACATGATCGCCAACCACTTCAGCGCGATCGCCATCCAGTCCACCGCCGTCCTCTCCCGCAGGGACCTGGACGCGCGGGCCGTACGGGAGGTGCTGGCGTCCATCAGGGAGAACAGCGTCGAGGGCATGGCGGAGATGCGCGCCATGATCGGGCTGCTCCGGCAGGACGGCGAGGAGCCGGAGGCGATCAGGCGGCGGCTGGCCGAGGCCGGGGAGCTGGCCGAGCGGGCGGGGGAGGCTGGGCTCGACGTCCGGATGCGCGTGGACGGCGAGGCCAGGGAGCTGCCCGCCTCGGTCGACCTGGCCGGTTACCGGATCGTCCAGGAGTCGCTGACCAACGCGCTCAAGCACGGCGGCAAGGACGCCGACGTGGTGATCGGCTACCGGCCGGGGCTGGTCACGCTGACCGTGGACAACCCGATCGACGGCGCGGGGCGAGGGCTTCCCGGGGCGGGTGCGGGGATCATCGGCATGCGGGAGCGTACGGCCCTCGTCGGCGGGGTCTTCGAGGCCGGTCCGCACGACGACGGCTGGCGCGTCCACGCCGAACTGCCCACCCGGGAGATCGCGTGACCGGACCGGATGCCCAGCCAGGGGATCACGTGACCGGCCTGGACGTCCAGCCGGGGAATCGCGTGACTGGACCAGATGCCCAGCCGGGGAACCGCGTGACCGGACCGAACGTCCGGCCTGGGGATCACGTGACCGGCCTGGATGTCCAGCCGGGGGATCGCGTGACCAGCCGACCGTTCGCCCGGGAGATCGCATGACCATCCGAGTTCTCGTCGCCGACGACCACGCGGCGGTCCGCGCCGGGATCGTCCTCATCCTCGACGGCCACGAGGACGTCGAGGTCGTCGGCCAGGCGGCCAACGGGGAGCAGGCCGTCGCGATGGCCCTCGACCTCCGTCCCGATGTGGTCCTGATGGACATCCGGATGCCGAAGCTGGACGGGATCTCCGCGACGCGCGAGCTGAGCGGGATCACCGACGTGCTGATCCTGACCACGTTCGACCTCGACGAGTACGTCTTCGGGGCACTGCGGGCCGGAGCCGCCGGGTTCCTGCTCAAGAACACCGACGCCGACGCCCTGGTGGACGCGGTACGGGTGGTGGCCAGGGGCGAGGGGCTCATCGCGCCCGCGGTCACCCGGCGGCTGATCTCCGCCTTCGGCGCGTCGGTGCCCGAGCGCAGGTCGTACGAGGTCGGCGGTCTCACCCCGCGCGAGCGTGAGGTGCTGGCCTGCATCGGGCGTGGCCTGTCGAACGCGGAGATCTCCGCGGAGCTGGACATGGCGGAGGCGACGACGAAGACCCATGTCAGCCGGTTGCTGAACAAGCTGGGTCTTCGCAGTCGCGTTCAGGCCGCGATCCTGGCCCAGGAGCTCTCCACCGAGAGGTGATCCGTCCTCGCTCGGAGGCTCCCCGCCGGGAAGCGCCCCTTCCGACCCGAAGGCGCTCCGTTTCCAGCCCGAAGGCGCTCCGTTGGGAAGTGACGCGTCCTGGTCAGGAGTCTTCCGTGGGAACCCTGCAAGGCGGTCCCGTAGGAACCCCGGTCAGGTGACCTCCCCGGAGACGTACGAGTTCCCGGTCAGGGGTTTTCAGCGGGGACGTACAGGGAGAGGGTCTCCGCGACGCAGGCCGGTTTCTTCGCGTCCTCGATCTCCACGGTCATGCGGACGTTCGACAGGTAGCCCGAGGGGGTGCCCTTGAGATCGACGAGCTCGGCTCCGGCGCGGATCCGCGCGCCGACCGGGATCGGCGAGGGGAAGCGGACCTTGTTGAGCCCGTAGTTGATGCCCATGGCCAGGCCGCCCACCTGGATCAGTTCCGACATCAGGGAGGGCAGCAGCGACAGGCTCAGGTATCCGTGGGCGATGGTGGCGCCGAACGGCCCCTGCTTCGCCCGTTCCACGTCCACGTGTATCCACTGGTGGTCGCCGGTCGCGTCGGCGAACAGGTTGACCTGCTCCTGGGTGACCTCGCGCCACTCGGTATAGCCGAGGTGCTCCCCGACGGCGGTCTTGAACTCGGTGATGTTGGCGAAAGTTCTCATGTCCGGAACTTTATTTCGTTGAGGGTACGGCGAGAAGATTCACCACCGCGAACTCCTCTGTGAACTCCTTCGTGAACTTTTCTGTGAACTCCTCGCCACCGCCCGCTTCCCTCCTCGTGCACACGGTGGCCTCGCCGGTGGGAACGGCCGCGCCCGACGGGCGGGGAAGGCTTGGGGCGTCGACCGTCTCGCACTCCTCGACGGTCCTCTCGCCGGATCGTGGAGACCGCCGCGGGCCAGACCTCCTCGACGGGCCGGATCTCGATCCGCGCGGTCTCCTCCGGGGTCCACACCCTTCCCGGCCCGTTCTGGAACGGCTGCCCGGTCTCCTCGCCAGCGTCGCCCGTGTCGCCCGTGTCGCCCGATGGTGCCGCCGGGGTCATGCTCACACCCTCTCCGCCCCTGCTGGGGAGGGTGTCCCCGACCACCGCGATCACCCCCGCGACCGCGACCGCGAGCGCCGACCGCGCCCGCGCGCGCCTGCGCCGCCGGCGCTTCCTGCCGATCGTCACCACCAGGTCCCCGACCGGCTCGGGCGCGGACCTCGCCGCCCTGGCCGGCGTACGGACCTGCGCCTCCTCGGTCGTACGGACGTGCCCTTCCGGATCCTCCCTCCTCCGCACTCTCGGCCACGCGTCCCCCGGACGCGTGAGGGCCTCCCGTGTCAGGTCGGCGGCGTCCTCGGCGTTCCCGGTGAGTACGTAGCCGTACCGGTACAGCGCTCTGGCCGTGCGGCGACGAAATCGGCGAACTCCACGCATCCAAGGACGCTTCAGGGACACGTTCTGTTGCATCCCTTTTCATCTGTCTCCGGCGCACCGCTTTCCGGCCACCTCCTTCCAGCATTTAGTACGGTCCGCATCTTGTTTTCGCTGTACGGCCCGCAGCGCAACACCGGCCGTTCACGCGGGCTCCCTAGCGTGCCGCCATGAGACGACGTATGACGATCACCATCGGCGCGGCCGTGCTGGCACTGGCGGTGTCCGCACCGGCGGTGGCCGACCCCGGGCAGCCCACCTCCGACGGCGCCGGGACCCAGCAGGCGGACGCACAGCAGACGGATTCACAGCGGCCGGGTTCCGGTCACCCCGGCTCCGGTCACCCCGGGTTCGGGCGCGCCACGCTCACCGGGTTCGCCTCCCTGCCCGCGCTGACCTTCGTTCCCGGCAGCGAGCCGTCGGGGTCCAAGCTCGGCACGGCTCCCGTCAACGGGGTGACCCCGCCGTTCGCCGGGCAGCCGGTGCAGGGCTTCAGCGGCATCGTGCGGCGGCACGACGGCACCTTCGACGTGCTGTCCGACAACGGCTTCGGCGCCAAGGACAACAGTGCCGACTTCCTGCTGCGGGTGCACCGGGTGAAGCCCGACTTCCGCCGCGAGAAGGTGTCGGTGCTGGGCGGGTTCAACCTGAGCGACCCCGACAGGCGCGTCACCTGGCCGCTGACCCGGCCGGACCGGAAGCTGACCGGCGCCGACTTCGACGTGGAGTCGATCGTACGGACCATCGACGGCACCTACTGGATCGGGGACGAGTTCGGCCCGTTCCTGCTGCACTTCTCCTCGTCGGGCAGGCTGCTCGACGCCCCGATCCCGCTGCCCGGTGTGAAGGCCCCGGAGAACCCCTCTCTCAACGGCGAGCAGCCGAACCTGGGGCGGAGCAAGGGCTTCGAGGGCATGGCGCGCTCGGTCGACGGCCGCACGTTGTACCCGCTGCTCGAAGGCACCGTGACCGGCGACACCGCCGGGACGCTGCGGATGAACGAGTTCGACCTGCGCCGGCGGGCCTACACCGGCAAGCGCTGGACCTACACGCTGGAGAGCCCCGACAACGCGATCGGCGACATGATCGCGGTCGACCGGTACCGGTTCCTCGTCATCGAGCGCGACAACCTCCAGGGGGACGCGGCCAAGACCAAGCGCATCTACATGGTGGACACCCGCCACGCGGACCTGCGCAAGACCCTCGTCGCCGACCTGCTCGACCTGGCCAACCCGCGCGGCCTGGGCGGGTTCGGGGAGACCTTCCGCTTCCCGTTCCAGACCATCGAGGACGTCGTGATCCTCGACGACCGGACCCTGGGCGTGCTGGACGACAACAACTTCCCGTCCTCCTCCGGCCGTACCCCGGGCAAGCCCGACAACAACGAGTTCATCACCGTGCGCCTGTCGCGCCCGCTCCGGGCCGACATCCGCGTCTATCTGTGACGTCGGCGAGCCTTCTCCCTCAACCCTCTCCGCGAGCCCTTCCTCCCTTTCCGGGAGGAAGGGCTCGCCCCTTTTCCGGGAGCCTGCTCTCGTACCGGAGGCGTTCGTCCTGAGGGCCGCTTGTCCCGAGGGGGTGGCGCTGGGCCGTCACGCTCCTGGCGTGATCCGGCCCGGTGAGATTCCGGATGCCCCCACCTCTCACCACACGAATAACTACGACAAAACAGCAAATAGCAATAGATAAGATCTCATTATTCTTCACGGCGTCATTTATTTGCTCTGCCGCAACCGTTTCAATGCGCTATCTCATGGTCCGAGGGGTATCTCCTACCTGCTGTCACTTATGGGGCAGTGAGGGATATCAGATGTTTTCGGAACCAGAAATGAGATGGGGAAATAACGTGCTTCCTCGAAAGAGCGAACGGACACCGGGGGCGAACTCCGGCAGGCAGGTGGGCGTCCTCGCCATCGCGGCAGTCGCCGGCATCCTCATGACGTCGAACCAGGTACCGGCAGGCGCCACCATCGGGCAGGACCGGATGCTCGGCTCGATCTCACAGCTGAATGCCGACAGCACTTCCGGCGACCGGTTCTCCGGCCGCCCCGACCCCTCCCGCCGCCAGCACCGCGGGCACGAGCCGAGGCCCTCCGACAGGTGGCGGGGCAGGTCGCAGCGTTACCAGGATCGTCCCTACGACCGCTACCGCGGACGCAGGGGTGACAACGCGGCACCCGCCGGACGTGAGCGCCTCACCCGTTCCGAGCGGATGATGAGGGAACTCCAGGAAGACCCGTCGTTCCCGGAGATCATCGTTCGCGAGAAGTGAGCCCGACGGGCGACTTCCCGTCCCAGCCGTGACAAGACGCGAGAGGACGAGGACCAGGCCGAGCGACGAGGCCGAGCCTGACCCGGGAACGAGGCGCAGGAGACGGTACGCCGCCGAGACGGGGACCGGTCACCGAGATCCGGCGGGTCCGGTACGGCACGAGAACGAAGAGCGGCCGATCACCCCGGTGCCGGAGCGGGTGCCGTCGAGCCGGAGAAGAAAACGCATGTGCCGTACCGGTGCACACCGGTACGGCACACATCGACTCACCCTTCCCCTGTGACCCATCCCCTCTTCCGTGGGTTATTTGAAATCACCCCTTGAACACCATGGATGAATAATCATTACAAATACTACCAAATCATAGATGAGGCACAGGTTTTCTTTCACAACACTGTTTATTTGCTCTTCCTCAACTATGGCGGCGCGTTATCCGCATAAGCCTCGGGTATCTCCTGTCCGCGTCACTTCCGTGACCGAATGACAGATCCGAGTTTTTTCGGAATTAGCAATGATATGGGGAAATAACGTGCTTCCTCGTAGTAGCAGATGGGCGCCGTCTCTTTCCGGTAAGCGCGCCGGCGCTCTGGCCATCGCGGCGATGGCCGGCATCCTCATGGTGTCGTCGAACCAGGTGCCGGCGAACGCCGCCGGGGGGACGAACCTTCTCGACCTCACCCCCTACGGCGACACCGGGGGGGCCGGCGGCAAGGCCCGCCTTCAACATTCCGCGCACCCCGGCGAGAAGCCGCTTCTCCGCCCGTGCCGGCCCTGCCGATGCCCCGGCGGGGCCCGTAACTGCGACTGCCCCGGTGGTCGCGGCGGAGGCGGAGGCGGCGGGGGCGGGGGCGGATGCGGCAGGAACGACGACCGGGACCGGGACAGGGCGCGGGACCGAGACCGGGATGACGACGACGATGACGCGGTGATCGCCGTCCCTGTCCGTGTGCCCGTCGCGCCCACCAGAACGCCCACCGGAACTCCTACCGGGACCACCGCCGGTCCGGCAGGGCCCGCGGGACCAGCGGGACCTCCCGGACCGGCAGGGCCCCCCGGACCCGCGGGACCGGCGGGGCCTCCTGGACCAGCAGGACCCGCGGGAGCGAACGGAGTGGGACTGGCAGGCCCCGCCGGACCAGCGGGACCGGCGGGGCCTCCCGGACCAGCAGGCCCGGCAGGAGCGAACGGGGTAGGACCGGCAGGCCCGGCAGGACCGGCAGGACCTCCCGGACCAGCGGGGCCCCCCGGACCGGCAGGCCCGGCAGGAGCGAACGGGGTAGGACCGGCAGGATCTTCCGGACCAGCAGGACCGGCAGGACCGGCGGGAGCGGACGGATTCGCGGGACCTCCGGGAGCGGACGGCCCGGCGGGACCGGCAGGACCCGCGGGACCCGCAGGGCCTGCGGGCCCGGCAGGACCTCCGGGACCGGGGACGCTCGTGGCTCCGCCCAGCCCTCCGGATTGCGCCTTGGGCGGTCCTCTGGTCGTTTCCGTGTGCGCCGTCGCCCCTGTCGTCCTTCCGATCGTGCCTGTCAGCTTTCCCGTCGCTCCCGTCGGCGTCCCCGGACCTTTCTGTCTCCCCGGTCCGGTCAGCGCCGTCGACGTTCTCCAGGTGTCGGGAAGCGTTGGATGCGTGTAGCGCGTGGCCAGGCGGCGTGCTTCCTTGACCCGCGCGGGACAGGGCGCACGCCGCTTCGATACGGGCACGACCTCGCGAAAGCGGAAACGGACACGGACACGGAATCCGTACGGCACCGGCCCGCACCGCCACGAGGCCCGATGACGGCACGGCCGTAACCGGTCGGCACGGCCACCGGGGTGATCTGTCCGGGACGGAACCCGGAGATCACCCCGGTGGCCGTGCCGTCGCGGGCGCACGGCCCGGCGGCCGGGCGCCAGCCCCTTCCAAGAGCACGGCAAGTCGGTTCCAAGACGGTTCTCGCAGACTGGGTCCGCCGCCCCTGGCAAAGGACGAAAGATGCTTGCGATGAATGTCACAGACCGCCCGTACACCCACGAGATGGTGGTAGTCCACCGTGTCTTCCGGCGAGAGTCCGGTTTGATGCCCAGGTTCGTCCGGGCGGTGCCCGAAGGCGACACGGCTCGCGCGGCCGAGATCGCCGAGCACTACCTCGACTACGCCGAGGGCCTGCACCACCACCACAGCGCCGAGGACGAGCTGGTGTGGCCGCTCCTGCTGTCGCGGGTCCGTCTGGAGAAGGACATGGTGGTACGGATGGAGGAGCAGCACGACCGGATCTCCGAGACCCTGACCCGGATCGCCGAGGTGCTGCCCGAGTGGCGGCTCACCGCCTCGAAGGGAGCCGGCGAGAAACTCGCGATCGCGATGGAGGAGCACCGCACCGCCCTGGTCGAGCATCTGGACGACGAGGAGCGGTACGTGCTGGCGCTCGTCGCCGAGCACATGTCGGTCGCGGAGTGGGAGGCCGTCGGCGCACGCGCGGTGGAACAGATCCCCAAGAAGAAGCTGCTGATCTCGATGGGCGCGATCCTGGAGGAGGCCGACCAGGAGGAGCGCGGGTTCTTCCTCGGCAAGTTGCCGCTCTTCGCCCGGCTGCTGTGGAGAACCGTCGGCCGCCGCCAGTACGCCGAGCAGGTGTCGCGTCTCCGGGGACCGCTGGCGGCGTGAGCCCTGCCCCCGGAGGCCACCCGGCGAGCCCCCGCCGGAAGTCACGGGAGTCATGGGACGCGCGGTAGGCGCGGGGAGGCACGCCTCGCCCTTTGACGCGGAACACGCGGAACACGCGGAACGCATGGAACACCTGGAACAGGACGGGAAGGCCCCCGTCAGCCCCGGGTCGTCTCAGATCGGGTCCTCTCAGATCGAGTCGTCTCAGACTGGGTCTTCTCAGGCGGGCAGGACCGCGCGGGCCGCCATGAGGCGTTCCATCTCGTCGCGGTCCGAGGCGTCGCCCGAGACCTCGTCGGCCCATGCGAGCAGGCGGTGCAGGTGGGAGTCGGTCGTGGCCGTGGCTACGCGGTGACTGCCGACGAGGACCTCTCCGCCGGTCCCGTCGATGGTGATGAGCGTGCCTTCGGGGAAGGCGCGCCCACCGGCTCGCACGCGGGCGGCGGCGACGTCGACCGTGAGGTCCGCGGCCCCCACGACGGCGGGTTTGCCCATCGCCCTCGCGACGACGGCGGCGTGGCTGGCCGGTCCGCCACTGGCGGTGACGACCCCCACGGCGGCGGCCAGGCCGTGCATGTCGAGCGGGGAGGTGTGCGGGCGCACCAGGATGACCGGGCCGTCGGCGGCCATCCGCGCCGCCCTGTCGGCGGTGGTCGCCACCCTGCCGACCGCGACCCCCGGGCAGGCGCCCAGCCCCCGGGTGAGGACGTCACCCGCGTCGGCCGTCTCGACCCTGGGCGTACGAGCGTGGCGAAGATGGTGCGGGGAGACCCGGAGCAGCGCCTCGCCACGGCCGATGACGCCCTCGTCGGCCAGGTCCACCGCGACGCGGACGGCGGCACGCCCGACGAGGTTGCCGGGCCGCACCTGCAGGATCCACAGCTCGCCCGCCTCGAAGGTGAACTCCACGTAGCAGGTGTCGCGGTAGTGCCCCTCGATCCGGCCCATGGCCTCCAGGAGACCGGCCCACACGACCGGCTCCCGTTCGGCCAGCTCGGCCAGCGGCCGGGTCACCGACCTCCCGGAGACGACGTCCTCGCCCTGGCGGCCGAAGAGGACCTCACCGAACGGGACCCTCTCGCCGGTGTTGGGGTCGCGGCTGAACGCGACACCGGTGCCGCTGTGGTCGTCGCGGTTCCCGAACACCATGGCCTGCACGACGACGGCCGTGCCGAGCTCGTGCGGGATGTCGTGCAGCTCGCGGTAGGTCCTGGCGCGCGGCGTGTCCCAGGACGAGAACACGGCCCTGACGGCCGGCTCCAGCTGCCCCATCGCGTCGTCCGGCACCGGTGCGCCGGCTCGTTCGCGGATGAAGTCCTCGACTCCCCGGATCGCGTACGCGAGGCGCGTCTCCTCGCTCCCGAACTCGCTCCCGGCCTCGTTTCCGGCCCTGTTCCCGGCGTTCCCAGCCCTGTTCCCGGCGTTCCCAGCCCTGTTCCCGGCGTCCCCGGCGTCTCCGGCGTTCCCGGCGGCGCGCTCGGCCGCCTCGCGTGCGACGGCTTCCAGGCGTTCCGGTTCCGTGCCGAGGACCGCCGAGGCGAAGCCGGACAGGAACCGCAGGCGGGAGTCGAGCGCGAACCGCGGGTCGCCGGTCTCGGCCGCCAGCCCCGCCGTGGTCTCGGCGGTGAGACCGAGGTTGAGGATCGTGTTCATCATGCCGGGCATCGACACGCCGCCGCCCGAGCGGACCGACACCGTCAGTGGCAGGTCGGGCCCGCCAAGGCGCCGTCGCGTGGCGGCTTCGAGATCGGAGACGGCGGCCGCCAGCTCGGCGTCGAGGCCGCCGGGAAGCTCCCCGTCGCGGAGGAAGGCGCGGCACGCGGCGGTGCCGATGACGAACCCCGGGGGGACCGGCACGCCGAGACGTCGCAGCACGACGAGGCCGTACCCCTTGCCGCCGAGGACGCTCGCGGTCTCCTCGACCTCTGCGGAAACCGGGTGAATCCAGGCCATCCATGTAGCATATCGGCGTGCCGAAGCCGCCCCATTCGACCAGTGTCGACCTGTTGACGCTCCATGCGCTTCGCTGCATCGGGTTCGCCGGCCTCCCCCGCGTGGCCCGGACGGTGGGGCTTCCCGAGGCCGACGTCGAGTCCGAGCTGATCGACCTCGCGGTGGCCGGCCTCGTCACGCACGCCTCGGGTGACTTCGGCGGGTGGGGGCTCACCGAGGCCGGTGTCGCCGCGGACGCCGAACGGATCTCCGCCGAGCTGGACGCGGCGGGCACCCGGGCCACGGTGTCCAGGGCGTACGACGGCTTCCTCGTGCTCAATCCGGAGCTGCTCGATCTCTGCACGGCGTGGCAGCTGCGATCCGTCGACGGCGTCGCGGTGCCGAACGACCACACCGACCCCGCCTACGACTCACGGCTCCTGGACCGGTTCGCGGACCTCGACCGGCGTGCCGACGGCGCCTGCGCGGACCTGTTCGCGTCGATGCTCCGGTTCCGGCGGTATCGGGCCAGGCTCACCACCGCGCTCACCCGTGCCAGGTCCGGGGCGCTGGACTACGTGTCGGACGACATGGAGTCCTACCACACCGTGTGGTTCCAGCTTCACGAGGACCTGCTCGTCACCCTGGGCATCCCGCGACACTGAGCCGTTCAGCCCCTCCGGAGACCCCCCGCGCCGCCGCCGTGTTCCGGCGGCCGTCCTCGAACCCGTCGGACACGGCGAGAACCCCGCCGCGTCCGGAGGACGCGGCGGGGTCCCGTCGGCTCACCCGGGTTACCCGGGGCTCACCTGATCCCGTACGCCCTGATGACGGTCTCGGTGAAGGCGTTGCCGCCGGTGTCGACGGCCTTCACGCGCAGCGAGGCGAACTTGCCGCGCGTGCCGGCCGGATTCCAGGTCTCGGCGGACCAGGTCCCCTTGCCGGTCGGAAGCACCAGTGTGGGCCACCAGGTGCGGCCGTCGTCGTAGGAGATCTCCGCGGAGAGCCTGCTCACCTTCAGGTCGGGTGAGCCCGCCTGGCGCTGGATCCGCAGCGGGACGCGCGTGTGGCCCGTGCCCGCGCGGTTGCGGTCGTCCAGCTCCGGGCTCATCCTGACGACCATCAGCGGAAGCGTCGACAGCCTGCCCTTCTCGGGGGTCTTGGACCTGAACCGCCATTCGGCACTGACCTTCGTGGAGAACTTGGTCATGGCCGGGTCGCGGTCGGCGGTCACGGCGAGCCGGTACTCGCTCTCCTTCTTGTCGGCGGGCACCTCGATGACGCCGGGCAGGTAGGTGTCGCTGTAGATCTCCTCGCCGTCGCGGTAGAGCTTGGCCCGCGGGGCGGTGTACTCGCCGTAGGAGTTGCGTTCGGGCACGCTGTCCTCGAACAGCCCGGTGGCGAACTGGAGCATGTCGTCCTCGCGCCTGGAGTAGTCCCCGCCGGGCAGGAACCCGGCCGCGAAGACGCCGTTGTTCCAGCGGTCGGAGATCTTCTGACCGGCGCGGTAGACGGTGGTCTCGCCGAAGAAGAACTGGTCGATGTTGTCCCAGACGTCCAGGGCCTTGTACTGGATGAAGGACGGGTACCAGCCGGTGTCGCCGGGCGTGTAGTACTCGGTCCGCCGGAACGGGAGGGGGAAGTGGGACACGTCGCCGTACGGCATCCAGGCCAGTTCCGTCCCGTACAGCACGGGCAGGGCGAAGTGCTCGCCGAACTTGGCGTCGTTCTGGGTGGCGTACGTGGAGGTGACCTTGGCGAGGTCTCGGCCGCGCGGGCGGTAGCCGGGGTCGGCGGGGATGCGCGGCTCGGCCTTCATCAGGTGGTAGAAGTACGGGCTGTCGTCGTAGGTGCCGTCGCCCTTCGGCTTGGCCCACTGCGTCCAGCGATAGTAGGCGAAGTTCTTGCTCACGGTACGGGTCGTGGGGATGGCCCTGATGCCCTCGATCCGGTCCGCGCCCCACCTGTCCGCCAGCTCGACGTCCACGCCCATCGGCTGGACGCCGTCGGCGAGCTGGATCATGCCGAGCATGCCGATGGCCAGTCGCGCGGTCGGCTCCTCGGTGCGTACGTCCACCGGCCTGGCCTTGCGGGCGTCGGCGGTGACGGTGCGGTCGGCGTCGAGGGTGAACTCCGGCTCCGCGGACATCACCAGGGTGCCGTCGTGGTCGAGCATGAGGGCGACGATCGTGTAACGGCTTCCCTTCCGCAGCCTGAGGTCCAGCGTGCCGCCGGAGATGTCGTAGTTGACCTGCTCCTTGGTGTCGAGGTCGATCAACCCGGCGAAGGAGTTCCGCGCGGGCCGCCCGTCCGAGCCGGTGAAGGCCAGCTTGAGGCCGCGCTTCTCCGGCTCGACCCGCATGCCGATGCCGGTACGCACGGAGACCTCGGCGTTGGCGGCGATGACCGTGCCGCTGTACATGCCGATCGCGCCCGGCTCGGCGGTCACCTCGACCCGCGCGGTGCCGTGCGCGGGGATCTCCACCGTGGTGGCGCCGAGCTCGAACGGCGTCACCGTCTCGCCCTGACCGTTTTTGGCCTTCACGCTCAGGTCCAGCCGTACGGCGGCGTCGCCGTCGTTGCGGTAGGTGAGCGTGCCCTTCCTGGGCGCGGAGGCGGGCAGCTCGATCTCTCCCAGGCTCAGCGAGGCGGGCTCGGCCGTGACCTGCTGGCCGACGGCGCGGGCGACGTCCACGCGGCCGGAGCCCTGGACGTAGGCGCCGAGCTCGTCGCCGGGCGCGGTGGAGGCCATCAGCGCCGCCTTGATCTGGCCGGCCTTCCACTCGGGGTGCCGTCCGGCGACGATCGCCGCCGCTCCCGTCACGTGCGGGGTCGCCATGGACGTGCCGCTCATCTCCGTGTACGAGTCGTCCGCCGAGGTGCCCCCGGCCCTGGCCGCGACGATGCCCGCGCCCGGCGCGATCAGGTCGGGCTTGACCGCGGCGTCGCCGACGCGCGGCCCGGTGCTGCTGAACTGGGTGACCGTGTCGGCGTCGCGGTAGGAGGCGCCGACCGAGAGCGCGCGGTCCGCGCTGCTCGGCGAGCCGAGCGTCTGGGGGCCGTCGTTGCCCGACGCGATGACGAACAGCGTGCCGTACCGCTCCGAGAGCGTGTTGACGGCCTGCTCAAGCGGGTCGACACCGGGGATGTCGGGGCCGCCGAGGCTGAGGTTGGCGACGCGGGCGCCGTTCTCCGCCGCCCAGGTCATGGCCTCGATGATGCCGGAGTCCGGGCAGTTTCCGTCCTGCTGACAGACCTTGCCGATCAGCAGCTTCGCGCCGGGGGCGACGCCCTTGTACCTGCCGCCGGAGGCGGCGCCGGATCCGGCGATCGTGGAGGCGACGTGGGTGCCGTGGCCGTTGAGGTCGCGGACGTCGGGCTCGGCGGTGAAGTTCTCGGTCTTGGTGACCAGGCCCCGCAGGTCGGGGTGGTCGGGGTCGTAGCCGCTGTCGAGCACCGCGACGGTGACGTCCTTGCCGGTGTAACCGGCCTCCCAGGCCCTGGGCGCGCCGATGTGCGGGACGCTGACGTCGAGGGAGAGCCTGGCCTTGCCGTCCAGCCAGATCTTCTCGGGTTCGGACGCCGCCCTGGCCTGCCCGGACGCCTGCCCGGACGTTTGCCCTGGCGTTTGCCCTGACAGCGACTTCCAGAGCGTGCCCGCGGCGGCTCGGGGCTCGCTCTGGGCGACGCCGTTGACCGCGGGCAGCGGGCGCCCGCCCGCGACGCGCAGCGTGGCGACGTCGGTCTGGCCGGAGTACGTCACGATGAGCGGGAGCGCCGGGCTGGCGGCGTCGTCGTAGCCGAGCTCGGCGAGCCGGGTGACGTCGAACAGCCGGGGGTCCAGCCTGCCCGCGGCCAGAAGGGGCATCGCGTCCACGGGGACGATGCTGAGCCCTTCCCCGGCCCGGCGGTGCACAAAGTTGATCTTCTCCCGGCCGGGTCCCGGCTTGACGTCGAGCTGGGTCTGCCTGTTGGGGAGCGAGCGGAGCGTGACCTTGTCGCCGGTGATGAGAGTGATCGTCTTGGGCGGTCCGGCCTTCGCGGGGGCGGCCTGCACGGCCTGGGAGGAGGAAGCCGAGGCCTTGGGGGTGGGGGCTGGGGTGGGGGTCGCCTGGACCGGCGTGGCGGCCGCTGTCAGGGCCGTTACCACACTGCCGATAAGGACGGTTCTCTGAAGCACATCCCGATTTCTAACGGTATGCGAATTTTGGTGACAAGGAGGTTCGTGTGGCCTATTGCGGCAACTGCCGAAAATGGCCAAGCTCGTAGGCATGCTTGATGACGGTCCGGCGCTGGCGGTCGTGGGGATCAGCGCGTTCGACGAGCGGATCTACCGAGAGGTGCTCGCCTGTCCCGGCATCACGGTGCGGGAGCTCGTCATGAGGAGCGGGGAGAGCTCGGGGCGCATCCAGACGTCGCTGACCAGGCTCCGCGCCAAGGGCCTGGTCAGCCGCCTGTGGGGACGGTCGCCCCGCTGGACCGCGACGAACCCGGGGACCGCCATCCGCTCGCTGGTACGCGGCATGCAGACCAACCTCGACCGGCTCACCGACACCGCCGACCAGCTGGAGGAGACCTTCCGCACCGCCGGTCAGGACCTGGAGGAGGGCGGCCAGTTCGAGGTCCTGGCGGGGCCGGAGGAGCAGGCCAGGTCGTACGTCCGGCTGCAGCAGGAGGCCAAGGAGGAGGTGCTGACCTTCGACCGGCCTCCGTACGTGCTGGACTATCACAACCCGGTGCAGACCGGCCTGCTCCGCGAGGGCGTCCGCTACCGGACCATCTACGTGCCCGAGGCGTTCGACCACGCGGGGGCGCTCGACGAGGTGGGCAGCCTGGTCAAGGCGGGCGAGGAGGCGCGGGTCCTGCCCGAACTGCCGTTCAAGATGGCGCTCGTCGACCGGCGGCAGGCGGTCATGCCGCTGCACATGGACCTGCCGCTGACGCGCGGCGTGCTGATCAAGGGGTCCACCATGGTGGTGGCCCTGGTCGAGCTGTTCGAGCGCATGTGGCGGGAGGCGCTTCCCATCTACCCGCAGCCCGCGTCCCGTGACGGCGCTCCGGAGCCCGCCGGCGAACCCCGCCGGGACGAGGAGCCCTGCCGGGACGGGGAGCCCTGCCGGGACGGGGAGAAGGAGTGGGCGGAGCTCGACCCGGAGGACCGGCGGCTCCTGACGCTGCTCTCGACCGGGCTCAAGGACGACGCCATCGCCCGCCAGCTCGGTACCAGCCCGCGCAGCCTCCGCCGCCGCCTGCGCCACCTCCTGGACGAGCTGAACGCCGAGACCCGCTTCCAGGCGGGCGCCCAGGCGAGCCGCCGGGGCCTCGTGTGACCCTCCCGGAGAGGGCCTTCGAACCTTCGAGCTTTCGAGCTCGTTGACCCTTCGAGCTGCGGCGCCCCGGAAGCCGCTCCGGCCGCCACTCGGGATGACCCGCCGGCCGCCGTGGTTTGGTCTACGCTTTGGCCCATGATCACCACCTGAGTTCGGTCGCCGGCGCAGCACTCGCCGAGGGCGCGGTAGCCGTACCCGCGTGATCCCGCGCCGCCGACGCCGGGAAGCGCCGTCGCGGCGGCCGTCCGCGGCGGGGCCGTACGCGGCGCGCGGAAGGAGCGTGATTGTGCAGTTCAAGGTTCTGGGCCCGTTGCGCGTCCGGTCGGGCGACGCCTCCCCGGCGCTGGGGCCGCCCAAGCAACGGCTGCTCCTCGCGGTGCTGCTCGGCCACCCGCACGGCTTCGTCTCCGTCGACCACCTGGTAGACGCGCTGTGGGGATCCGCGCCCCCGCCCTCCGCGGAGGCGAACATCCGGCTCTACGCGCGCGGCCTGCGCGTGGTCCTGGGGGCCGACCGGATCCTGCGCGAGGGCCGCGCCGGGTACCGGCTCGACGCCGACTGCGGCGAGGTCGACGCCTGCCGTTTCGTCGAGCTCGTCCACGACGGGCAGACGGCCCTGGCGGCGGACGACGCCACCGGAGCCCGGCGGTCGCTCGGCGAGGCGCTGGAGCTGTGGCAGGGGTCCCCGTTCTGCGACCTGCCCGCCGAGTCCGCCCTGCGCGAGGAGCGGTCCCGCCTGGAGGAATGGCGCATGGTGGCCCTTGAGCGGCGGATAGAGGCGGACCTGCGCCTGGGGCGGGACGCCTCCCTGGTGGCCGAGCTGACGGCGCTGGTGAACCGGAACGCCTTCCGCGAGCGGCTGTGGTCGCACCTGATGCTCGCGCTCTACCGGTCCGGCCGCCAGGCGGAGGCCCTGGAGGCCTACCGGCGGGCGCGCGGGATCCTCGCGGACGAACTGGGACTGGAGCCCAACAGGGAACTGCGCGCGATGGAGAGGGCCATCCTCACCGCCGACCCACGGCTGTGGGACACGGCCGGGATCCGGCCGCCCTGGGACACGGCCGGGATCCGGCCGCCCCAGGCGGACGCCCGTGCCAGTTCGGCGCGTCCGCCCGTGTCCGGCCACCGGGTGGTGCCCGCCCAGCTACCGGCGAGGCCGCTCGGGTTCGTGGGGCGCGACGGTGAGCTCGCGCACCTGGACGAGATCGCGGCGGGGACCGGCGAGGAGGCCCGGGTCGTCGCCGTCGTGGGACCACCGGGAGTGGGCAAGACGGCCCTGGTGGTCCGGTGGGCCCACCTCACGCGTCACCTGTTCGTCGACGGGCAGTTCTTCGTGGACCTGAGCGGGTTCGGGGTCGGCAGGCCGCTGGACGCGGGCCTGGTGCTGGAGCGTTTCCTGCGCACCCTGGACGTCCCGTCGTGGCGGATCCCCGCCGACACCGAGGAGCGGGCCGCCGTGTTCCGGTCGCTGGTGGCCGACCGGCGGATGCTGATCGTGCTCGACAACGCCGCCTCGGCCGCGCAGGCGCGCGCGCTGCTCCCCGGGGCCGCGCCGGGCCTGACCCTTATCACCAGCCGGCTCCGCCTGGACGGGCTCGCCACCACGCACGGCGTCCCGCGGATCCCGCTCGGCCCGCTGCCGGTGGCCGACGCCGTCGCCCTGCTCAAAGACCGGCTCACCCGGACGAGAAGCACCACGAGCGGCCCCACGGGCACTGCTCGTGGCACTGTCTCGGGCACTGCCACGAGCACTGCCACGAACAGCGGCACAGACGGCATCATGGGCAGTGCCACGAACGACGCCCCGGACGGTGTCACACGAGGCATCACGGACAGCGTCATAGGCGACGTCACGAGCGACGTCACGAGCGACGTCACGAGCGACGTCCCCGGCGCGGAAGAGCTCGCCGAGTTGTGCGACCGCATCCCCCTCGCCCTCCGGATCGCGGCCTCCCGCCTGGAGATGTCGGCGTACGACTCGGCCCTGCCCGCGCTGGTCGCGGAGATGACCGACGAGCGCGTACGCCTGGACAGGCTCGCCGTCGACGAGCACGAGGTATCGATCCGGGCGGTCCTGCGCGCCTCGCTCCGCCCGCTGGGCGAACCGGTCCGCCGGATGTTCCGGCTGCTCGGGCTGCATCCCGGCCCCGAGCCGTCACTCGCCGTCGCCGCGGTCCTGTCGGGCACGACGGCCGACGAGACACGGGGGCTGCTCGACCAGCTCGTGTCCGTCCACCTGCTCGCGCCCGTCTCCGGTGACCACTACGCGATGCACGACCTGGTGAGGATCTACGCCCGTGAGCGATGCCTCGCCGAGGAGGACGCGGGCGAGCGGGAGCGAGGCGTGACCGCGCTGCTCACCTGGTACCGCGACGCCGCCAACGCGGCCGACCGGGTCCTCCGGCCGAAGGAACGGCCCAACTTCGACTCCCCGACCCGGCCCGTGGGGTTCGCCGACGCGGCGTCGGCCCTGGCCTGGTTCGACGCGGAGGCCGCGAACCTCGACGCCGCGGTACGGCGAGCGGCGGAATCGCATCCGGCACTCGCCTGGCGGATCGCGGCGGCCATGTTCGGGTGGCTGAACCGGCGCCACCACGCGAGACAGTGGGCCGACCTCTACACCGTCGCGGCGGAGGCCGCCGCGACGGCCGGAGACCCCGCGGGCGAGGCCATGGTCACGGGCCGGCTCGCCATCGTGCACAGCCTGCTGGGCGACACGGAGCGCGCCGTCTCCGCCTGTCACCGCGCGCACCGGCTCCGGCTCCGGCTCGGGGACACCCTGGGAGCGGCCACGGCCCTGCTGAACCTCGCCGCCGTGTGCGTCAACGCCCACCGCCCGGAGGAGGCGATCCGGTGGCTGGAGGAGGCCGGTTCCCTGGCAGCGCACCTGGCGGACGCCCACCACTTCACCGCCCTGCTGCACAGCAACCTGGGTGAGGCCCACCACCTCGCCGGGCGCCTCCCCCAGGCCATGAGCCACTACCTGACCTCCCTGGAGATCAGCGAGACGAGTTGCGGTGACCGGGACATCGCCCAGATCCTGGTCAGCATGAGCGCGCTGCACCACGACATGGGCGCCCGCGAGGAGGCGGCGTCGTGCGGGGAGCGCGCCCTCTCCCTCGCCACCCGGACCGGTGACACCCTGCTGCGGGCGGAGGCGCACGAGGCGCTCGGCCTCGCGCGGGCCTCGCTGGAGCGCACCGGGGAGGCGGTCGCCCATCTTGAGGCCGCCCTGGCCCTCTTCGAGGACCTAAGGCACCGCAAGGCCGGAGTGGTACGCGACCACCTCGACCGGCTCGGCGCCGCCCCGGCCGGCTGACCGTCCTCTCCGCCCGTCCAGCCGACCCGCTTCCCGGGAGGCGGGGCCTCGGCATCGAACGCGAACGCGACGATCCGGTCTCGCGGTCAGCCGCGTATACGTGACATATACGGCGCCTATCCGAGCCGATGGCACGATCTCGGTAGCCGGTCTCCCCGGCCCGGCCCTTCGGGAGGAACCATGATCACCACAGCGCGGCGGTGACCGGACGTTCAGCCCTCTCCCGTATGAGACCTAGATCACGGTGCCGTGACAAGGCGCGACCGTAGGGGCGTCGCGCACCGCCGGCACGTACGAAATCGTGATCACCAACCGGTGGCGACCTCCCCGCGGCGGTCGTCGCGGGCCCAGCCGTCGCGTGCGGACGGCGACCTCCCGCAGCGGTCGCCGTCCGCACCGGCCTCCGGCTCGGTGCCGTCCCGCCCCGTCCTGCCCCGGGGTACGAGACCACGCTCGGCGGGATGTTCGCCCCGGAGGCGGGCGACGACACGGAGCACGATGTCACCCGGATGACCGCGATCGTGCCGGGCATCGTCGGCGCACTCGTCGCGTCGCCCGCGCCGGCCCTCACCCCACGGTGAGGCCCATCCTGAGGCCGACCCCCGTCCCGACGCGGACGAAGGCCCCCTGACCCGTAACGCGCCCGTAACCCGTACGCGCGAGAGCACCCGTCCCCTTCGTGGAGGCGGGGCTCTTCCGCGTACCGGGTCCGCGTGCCGGGCAGGGGCATCGGCACGGCTTGTACACCGCGCGAAAGCGGTCGTCGCCGACCGGTGAGCCGCCGGTGCGCAGGTCCGCGTGCTCCGGTCCAGCCCGGTCCGGCCCGGTCCGGCCGATCACCGCACACCCTCCGAACAAGCAAATGAGTGGTTGGCAATCGGGCCGATACGTGATCTCCTGAACTCCTGAAAAAAACACGAGCCGGGCTCATGGAAATCTTGACGCCACCGACGCGGCATGTTGTGATCTAGGCAGTCATTATTTCATGGTCCTTTAGTAGGAAATGGGGCAGTTGTGAGGGTTCTCCGGCGTGCGGCCGCGATGGTCGCGCTCCTGGTGGGCGCTGTCGGCGTCCAGGTCATCCAGGGCGGAGCGGCGCAGGCGGCCCTGCCCACCGCCGCCGTCGCACTCGGCGACAGTTTCATCAGCGGGGAGGGCGCGGGAGACTACCAACCCGTCGTCGACACCTCCGGAACGGCACAGGGCTTCCCCGGCTGGTCGGCGGCGAACAGCAACGCCTACTTCTGCCACCGGTCGGCGAACGCCTCGTTCTTCAAGGCGTCGCTCCCCGGCATCCAGGACCGCTTCAACCTCTCGTGCTCCGGCGGCCGGCCCTCCGACATCGCGAACGCCTCCAGCGCCCGCCCCAACGGCCGCTCCGTCGCCTCGCAGCTCGACCAGCTGCGCGCCGTCGCCCAGACCCACGACATCGACGTCGTCCTCATCGGCCTCGGCTCCAACAACAGCCAGTTCACCTTCGGCGACGTGGCCACGTTGTGCGCCAACCGCTTCATCGCCGACGCCTGGACGGGCTGGTGGGAGTTCTGGGCCTACCTGGGCGGCGACGTGCCGCAGGAGCCCTGCACCGTCTCCGACCTGGCCTCCGACGCCGAGGTGGCCGCCGCCACCACCGAGACCACCGCCGCCCTGCGCCAGATCCTCGACACCCTCGCCCAGGTCGACGCCGACGGCGTGCACCAGGTGGTCCTGCAGAACTACACCAACCCGCTGCCGCTCGACGTCGCCCCGCAGTACCGGGACGAGGACAACCGCACCGACACGCGCGACAAGTTCCGCGACCTCGGCGCCGAGCGGTACGCCGCAGGCTGCCCGATCCACCGCGCGAGCCTCGCCCCCGGGCACGTGTTCTCCCAGAACCTCGGCAACCTCGTCAGGAACGCCTACAACACGCTGGCGGCCGAGCGTCCGGCGGCCAACCTGCGCGTGCTGGACGTCCAGAAGGCCTTCGACGGAGCCCGGCTCTGCGAGAACCCCGGCAGCCCGGGGAACGCGCTCGCCACACCGGTCCGGGTGCAGGAGTCGCCGAACGGCAACGTCGTCAACAGCCTGTCCGGCTGGGACAAGATCCGCGTCCAGAAGGCGGCGAACACCTGCGTCACCTACTTCCAGACCTGCCAGGAAGCGTGGCACCCCAACGCCGCGGGCCACGTCGTCCTCGGCCAGTGCCTGACCGGCGCCCTCACCGCCGCACCCCGCACGGTCGTCACCTGCGCCCGTAACACGAACGGCACACTGACCATCTCCTGACATCTCCAGACATCTCCACTCGACGCACGACGCACGACGCACGACGGCGCGCGCCCCACTCCGGGCGCGCGCCGTCCCGCGTTCCGCGACGGCCCCACCGCCCGACGCCGTGACCGGAAAAACTCACCGGGCGGCATCGGCCCGGGCGGTTCCCGATGTCGGTTCCCGATGTCTCCTCGCCGTTCCGGATCGGGAGGTTCAAATGTGTCGGCGCATGGGCCCACAGCCGAAATCGGCACCCTTGCCGCCCTCGGCGGGTCGAGACCCTGAGGCGGATCAGTCGACGACGGAGAAAACCCAGAAAACGAGCAGTGCCATCAGGATCACGCCGGCGACGAAGATCCCCAATGTGATCCCGAAGAATCTGCCACCGGGTCCCCGGAACCTCGTGAAGGCTCCGACGAGAGCCCCCGGCGCGGGCAACCCGACCAGGATCAGCGGCGGCACGAACGCCGGGACGAACAGATCCCGCGACCCGGAATCAATCACCCGGACCACTGTCCCGATCGGCATGACCATGAGGATCGAGCTGAACAAGACGAGAATGAAGGCCAGAGGCCTGTAGTTCCGCTCGTTCGGATCAGAGGAGTCGATTGCCATGGTGACCGGATGCTGGCATCACCGTGGCGCAGCGTCAAGATCGGCGGCTGTCGGAGCCGAGCGAACGAGCACGCGCCCTCCAACGGCGTACAGGCCGATTCACCGCGAACCGGCTCAGGCGGTGGCTGCCCGGCCGATGCCCCCTGTCCCTCATCCCCCGTAGTGTGACCCTGTGACCAAGAACTTCGCGATCTTTCAGGCTTCCGCCGAACACGGGGATGTCCTGGGCGAGATCCACGCGGAGTCCTGGAAGGCGGCCTACTCGGGCTTCTTCGCCCCGGAGTTCTGGGCCGAGGCGGTACGACACCGGCGCGGGAAGTGGCACGACGTGCTCGCCAAGGGCCAGGACACCGTCCTGCTCGCCGCGCTGGACGAGCGTCCCCTGAACTTCTCCTACTTCGGCTCCTCCCCGACCCGTCCGGGATCGGCCGAGATCTTCGGCTTCTACGGCCACCCGGACAGATGGGGTACCGGCAGCGCGGACGCCCTGATGACCGCGACCCTGCGCAGGCTGCGCGAGGACGGCTTCGGCCGGGTGCACCTGTGGACGCTGCGCGACACGCCCCGGTCACGCCGCTTCTACGCCAAGAGCGGCTTCACCGAGTCGGGCGCGGTCCGCGGACACGACTTCGGTGACGGCAACCCGATCGACCAGGTCGAGTACGAGTTCGTCCTGACCGGGATGCCGCGGGAATGACGCCCCGGTGACGAACCCGCCCCGGCACGAACGACGGCCCCGGCATCACGTGTAGACACCCCTCGGACGGCTCTCTCACCGCGGGCAGATTCCTGTGGTCGGAGCGGATGGCTTCGCGACCGCGGGGCAGAGGGACGCGCATGGTGAATCCCTTGGACATCGCGCTGGTCTTCCTGCTCATCGCCGCCGCGGGCCTCTTCGTTCGTTCCTGCACGCGGCAACGCCGTTGAAGCACGTGGTCGCTACGGGTGTCGCCTGCCGGGCGAGGGCCTCCTAAGTGACATGCAGGTCGACGACGCGGCCGTCAGGGTCGGTGAGAACGTGCCGCCCGGGCGCGAAACCCTGGGCGGTGGAGCCGGCCGGGACGGTGAGACCGAGGCGCAGACTTCCGGTGGCTGGGCGGCGACCGCCGGCGGGGTAGAGCTCGAACACGGTGCCGTCGAGGAGGGCGGCGTAGTGTTCGGGGCCGGCGCCGTGCCGCTCCTTGGCGAAGGTGAGGCCGAGCCCGGCGTAGAAGGCGTGGCAGGCGTCGAGCCGATCGGTGTAGACGACGATCAGACTGGTGCGAATCACAGGACTCCCCTCGACGACTGCGAGCCGGGCACCCGTCCCGGCTACCGCGCTCCAGTCGACATGGTGGGCTACTTCGGTATCACCAGGGAGACGAACAACACGAGGGCGGTGAGAAGGGTGAGGGTGATGCCCACGCTGAACAGGAAACCGATTCTTCCTGAACCTTTCCTGCCGGGGTCACTGAGGTCGACCACGACGGTTCCGGAAATCACGTCGTGCAGGCATCGACGCCTCGGTCCGACGAATATCCACAGCGCGTCGATCAGATGGATCAGCACTCCGGAATACGGCGTCGCCATAAGAGCGGGATGGACAAGGGCACGGATTCCCGCATGGCGGAGGCCCGGTGTTTCTCCGGTCGTGCTGGACACCACCTTCAGGCGGTAAATGCGCTTGCCGAGCGTCTGGCCCCACAGCGCGTGCTGCAGCCAGAAGTAGACGGCGAACAGGACGGTGACCGCGATCTCGATCGGCCAGTTGGGATTCCCCGCGTACGGGTTGAGATAGCTGACGAGGGCCTGTTCTTCGGATATCTCGAAGTCTTCCACAAGCAGTGGATAGATCGGCGATGTCGCCATGTAAAAGATCAGGCTGTCGATAACGAAGGCTACACAACGGTAACGCCTGGCGGCGAGAGTTCGTGGCGCCAGGGATTGGGGGGCGATCGTCATGCCAGTCAGTGTGCCGGATGCCTTCGACGCGTGAAACCGGGGCCGCGGGAGATCACGAGAAACGACGCGGCACCGGGTACGGCTCACCTCGGCACGCCGTCGACGCCGTCGACGCCGTCGCCGTGACGGGCGGCGGGACCGCAGAGCCGGAGAACACCTCTCGCGGACGCGGTCACCCCTGGACGGCACCTGATCGCGATCTCAGCCGGGGCCGGCCGCGGCATCGGGGTCGGTTGAGCCGTCGCCGACCCGGTCCAGCCACTCCGACAGCAGGGCGCGCTCGGCGCCGGTGAGCACTGTCAGCTTCGGGGTGACGGCCCGGAACGCGACAGCCGCCGCGGCCGCGCTGTCCGCGGGAAGCGTCGGCACGTCGGTGAGGATCGATCGCGTCACCGCCTCGTACATCGCGTCGGCGAGGTCGAGGTCCCGGTGTTCCGGCGGGGTGGCGAGCAGGGTGAGCACGGCGCCGGTGCCGGCGGCGTGGATGAGCTCGACGGCGCGCCTTTCCGGGACCCGGAGCCGGCCTGTCGCCGCGACACGGTGCACCCGGCCGCGCAGAACCTCCAGGCCCGCGGCCGCCGCCGGTGAACGGGCCCCGCGGCCGGGGGCGACGAGGAGCCCGAACAGCGCCGCGTTGGCGAGACCGAAGCCGATATGCGTGTCCCACCCCGCCCGCAGGTCCGCGACCGGGTCACCGCTGTCCTCGGCGAAGGACTTCCCGGCGACGTAGGTGGCGAAGACGTGCTCGGCGACGGCGTCGAGCAGGGCGTCCTTGTCCTCGAAGAACCGGTAGATGGTCGGCGCCTGCATGCCGGCCGCCTGCGCGACCGCGCGGGTGGTGACCGCGCTCGCGCCCTGCTCACGCAGGAGCCGCGCGGCACACTCCACGATGTTCGCCCGCGTCCTGTGCCTGCCGGCGCTGTCCGGCCTAGCCTCTGCCATGCGTCCAACGATAACGCACTCTTGCTATCGTCGTTGCTAACACTGATAGCATCTATCTCGTTCCATCGTTATCAGGGGAGGGCAAATCATGATCATCGTTACCGGCGGTACCGGCTGGCTCGGCTCCCAGATCGTCGATCGGCTGCTCGACCGGGTCCCTGCGGACCGGGTCGGCGTGAGCGTCCGCGACACCGGCCGCGCCGGCGACCTGGCCGCACGCGGGGTACGCGTACGACGCGGCGACTTCACCGACCCCGACTCCCTCGCCGACGCGTTCGAGGGCGCCACGCAGGTGCTCATCGTCTCGACCGACCGGACGGGCGAGGCGGCGGTCGCCCAGCACACCGCGGCGATCGACGCCGCTCGCGATGCCGGCGCCAGGCGCGTCCTCTACACCAGCCACCAGGGCGCCGCCGAGGATTCGGTCTTCGCGCCGATGCCCGACCACGCCGTCACCGAGCGCTACCTGTCGAAGACGGGCACACCGTTCACGGCGCTGCGGAACGGGTTCTACGCCGACACCGTCCGGCACCTGCTCGGCCGGGCACTCGAAACCGGCGAACTCGTCGCACCGGCCGACGGACCCGTGTCCTGGACCGCGCACGCCGACCTCGCCGAAGCGGCAGCGATCATCCTCGCCGACGAGGGCCGGTTCGATGGCCCGACCCCGCCACTGACCGCACCGGACGCGCTCGACCTCGCGGACATCGCCGGAATCGTCACCGAACTCACCGGGCGCACCATCCGCCGCGTCGTCGCCGACGACACGGCGTGGACGGCCACGATGATCGGCCACGGTGTCCCCGCGGACCAGGCGAACCTGCTGCTCGGCATGTTCCACGCCACGCGCCGCGGGGAGTTCTCCACCACCGGCCCTGAGCTTGAGAACCTCCTCCAGCGCCCGGCCACCCCGGTCCGCTCGATACTGGGGCAACTCACCACCCAGCCGTGAACCTCCCTCCCCGATGTGGCCCTGTGGAGAAGCTCGTTGCGCGTCCGTGCGGGGCCCTGAATGATGTGTTGCCACACGAACGAAGGCGGCAGGTTGGACGTCGCGGTCAGCTACGAGCCCACCCTCGATGAAGTGGCGCGAGCACTCGGGCAGGGAATCAGGCAGCAGCTCAAGATCGCCTACCTGGCGTTGCCGTCGGTCCTGATCGCGTCGGGGCTCGGCTGCGTCCTGATCGGCTCCACATCCACGGGTGTCGCCATGCTCGTGGGGGCGGTCGCCTTCCCGCTCGTGCTGACCTGGTCGATCCGACGTACCGGCAGGCGGCGGCTCGCCCATCTCTGCGTCCCGACCACCCTCCGCTTGACCGGCGACGGATACGAGTGCCATACCGACCAGGCCACGACCACGATGCGATGGTCGCTGTTCGGACGGATCGTGACCGGCCCCGAGTTCTGGCTGTTCTTCGTGAACAGGCAGTTCACCGGCTTCCTCCCCCGGCGTGCTTTCAGTGGCGGACAACAGGCCGAGTTCGACGACTTCATAGCCTCTCGGCGGAACACGATGATTTCTTGATCGCCGAATTGCCGCTCCCTCCGTTCATTCTCCCGGCGGGTCACACAGCGGTCATCCGCGAACACCGCTTGCGCTCACCAGCGGTTGGCGGCAGCGTGAAGCCGTGGGCATCGCCCTTCTGATCGGTGTGCTTGTCACGGTTTCCTGTGGAGCCCCGCGGCTCCACTCTCAGTGGAAGCAGGTTCGCCTGGCCGAAGCCCGGTGGAAGGTGAGGTCCGCCCGAGTCCGGCGAGGGCGGAAGCGGTCGCCGCGTCGGCCGGAAGGAATGCCTCCATCCGCAGTTCCGCGACGGTGACGTCGACCGCGGTCCCGAAGTGGGTCAGCGTGGTCAGGAACCGAAGCTCGCCGTCGCCGAGGCGAAGCCGCAGCGGGACCGCGAAGCCGAGGTGATCCGGTCCCGGTTGCCGGGGGCGGTCGGGTACGAGTCTCGTGAGCTCGGTGACCAGCGCCTCAAGCCGGTCATCGGGATTGCGAGCCGCTTCCCGCCGGAGGTGGTCGATCACGTGCCAGGCCCATACGTCCAGGTTGACGATCCTCGGCGCCATTCCCTGAGGATCCAGCAACAGGCGGGGCACGTTGACGGGCGGCGTGAGGAGACGGGACGCCACGCCCCCGGTCAGCGCCCGGAACGCGTCGTTGGCCGAGACGAGATCGCCGCGCCGATCGACGATCACCGCGGGATACGGGTGGTGCCCTCGCAGGACACTCTCCAGCGCGGTGCGGACCGGTTCGAGCTCGGGGTCGTCGAACCGGGTTTCCGGGTAGGCGGGAGCGTAGCCCGCGGCCAGCAGCAGCGTGTTCCGTTCCCGAAGCGGCATCTCCAGCGACTCGGCGAGCCGTACGACCATGGCCCTGCCGGGGATCGACCGCCCGCTCTCGATGAAGCTGACGTGCCGTTGCGTGGTCCCGGCACGCAGGGCGAGGTCCAGCTGGCTGACGCCGCGGCGTCCCCGCCACTCGCGCAGGACACCGGCGAACCCGCCGCGTTCCGAAGTGATGGTCACCGGCCCCTGTCTAACGCGATGAGCGGCGTATGGCCATTCCCTCCAGGGAATTGCCGGGCCACGGCGTCGCGGTCAGGATCGGCGGCGTTCACGAACACGTCACGACGAGGGAGAAGCTGTGATCGATGTCAGGGAGCTGGTCGGCCGCTACGTGGCGGTCTGGAACGAGCCGGACGCCGAGCTGCGCCGCAAGGCCGTCGCCGGGTTGTGGACCGAGGACGGTGTCCAGATACTCCAGCCACCACAGGGGATCCGGGAGACGGCCGCGGCACTGGGCCTCACCTCGATCCTCGAAGCTCGCGGACATGAGGCACTCGACGTCAGGGTCACTCGCTCGTACGAGGAGTTCGTCGCGCCCGGGGAGTTCCTCTTCAGGCCGCGGGACAACGCCGAACGTCTCGCCGACGTCGTCAAGTTCAACTGGGAGATGGTGCCGACGGGCGGTGGTGAACCGGCGGGCGTCGGACTTGAGATCCTCGTCCTCGGCGAGGACGGCCGGATCCGGACCGACTACCAGTTCATCGAGGGATGAACGCCCAGACGGCACGAGGCCGGACGACCACGCGTTCCTACCGTCTGGAGAAGCCCGGCCGCCTCGACGGGATCGTGCCGCGTGAGGAACCGATACCGACGCCCACACCGACCGACATCCTTGTCCGCGTCCACGCGGTCTCACTCAACCGGCGCGACGCGCTCATCCTCCACGAGCGGTACCCCCTGCCGTCGGTGCCCGGCGTCGTCCCGCTCAGCGACGGAGCCGGCGAGGTCGTCGCCGTCGGCGAGGAAGTGACCCGTTTCAAGGTGGGCGACCGGATCGTCGGCGGCTACTGGCCCCGGTGGCACGACGGCAGGCTGAGGCCCGAGTTCCTCGACCAGTTCGGCTGCACCCTGGACGGCATGCTGACCGAGTACGTGCTCCTCGATCAGCAGTGGGCGGTCCACGTGCCGGACCATCTGAGCTGGGAGGAGGCGGCGACCCTGCCCTGCGCCGGCGTGACCGCGTGGAACTCGATCGTCGGCGGCGAACCCCTCCGCCCCGGACAGACCGTGCTCACCCTCGGCACCGGAAGCGTTTCCCTCTTCGCCCTCCAGTTCGCGAAAATGCTGGGCTGCCGCGTCATCTCCACCACTTCCGGCGAGACCAAAGCCGGCAAGCTCAAGGAACTCGGCGCGGACCACGTCATCGACTACGTCGACACCCCCGAATGGGGACAGGCGGTGCGCGAGCTCACCGAGGGGCGAGGAGCGGATCTCATCGTCGAGACCAGCGGGCCCGCCACCATCGAGCAATCGGTCAGAGCCGCGGCCCTCTACGGGCAGATCGTGCTGCTCGCGGTGTCCGATCCGGCCGGAGGACCCAGGTCCCACATCGAGATCTCCGGCGAAGCCTACGGATCCACCCTCGCGACCATCAGACGAATCTTCGTCGGCAACCGCGCTGATCATGAGGCCATGAACCAGGCGATCAGCGCACACCGCCTGCGGCCGGTCATCGACCGCGTATTCGGCTTCGCCGCCACACACGAGGCCTTCAGCTACTACCTCGACAGCAGGCCTTTCGGAAAGGTGATCATCCGGATCGACTGACTCTGCGAGCTCAGCGCGACACACAGGCGGCCGAACGGGAAGAGGCGGGAGATCTGTGGGAAGAATACGATCTCGCGTTCACCACCCGGCACGACAGGCCGATGGAACAGAATGAGGACTACAAGCCGTGGAAAGCACTGCCGAAGCGGGCAGGCGTTCGTGACGCACGACTCCACAACGCGCGTCACATGGCCGGCCCCCTCCT
Organism: Streptosporangium heterodermiicola; assembly: GCF_051390675.1. Taxonomy (NCBI): domain Bacteria; kingdom Bacillati; phylum Actinomycetota; class Actinomycetes; order Streptosporangiales; family Streptosporangiaceae; genus Streptosporangium; species Streptosporangium heterodermiicola. Next base: position 477,687 of record NZ_JBPJSR010000003.1, on the reverse strand, counting down.
TGTTGGAACAAGGCGTGCATATCCGCGTCGTACGGAAATCCTCGGCCGCGCGCGGGTGACCACCACCGAGCACTACACCCACGTGACCGGCGCGTTGATGCGGGACGCGAGCACCCGCATAAGAGCTGCCCTCTGGGGCGACACGTGAGAACTGCAACCCTGACAGGGTTCAGAGATCAAAAAGGCCCTCTCCCAAGACTCGGGAGAGGGCCTCTGATCTGCGGAGGCTCGGGGATTTGAACCCCGGATGGGCGGTAAACCCAAACCGCATTAGCAGTGACCAGATGTAGCGTGCACCGGTGTCCGTAGACGTCCTGAGCTGAGAAGCCGTACGTCAGCGGGCACCGGTGTACGTGCACGAACTGCTCATCTGATTGCTCACCTCTCCGCATCCTCTGACGAGGACGAATCCCGCAGACTAGGGTTGAGGCGCTCGACGATCTTTCTCCTCGGACACCAAAGGAACGGGACCGATGGCGGAGTACGTACGCGCCTTCACGATGGCAGAGAGTGCCCAGGAGGCCGATGCGCTTGCCCGGAGCATCCTTCAAGCGAGACTCGTGGCAGAGGTACACATCGCTGGCCCGGTCCGTTCTCTGCGCTGGTGGGAAGACCTTCTCGAAGAGGTCCAGGAGTGGGAGGTCACGATGACGACGAATCGTGACCTCTTACCTTTGGTAGAGGAACACCTGCGTAGAAAATTTTCAATGGATGACCGGTTCAAGCTTGTCGCTACTTCTCTGACTTACGGTAGCCGTGAAAAGCTATTGTGGATAGATAGCCAAACAATCCAGCCTCCAAACAAGCCAGCCTCATAAGCACGCTAGCACTGGAACTGTGAAGTCGTGAAGCATAAAATAGGAAAATTTGCCACTTGGCTTATAGTGGCCAGTCTTTCCCTTGCGCTAGCCGCAGCTATAATTGCAACATTCGGTACGCTGCCGACCAAAATACTCAACATGTCGCCTGTCGCATCTAAGCTAAAGCCAGTCGAAGCAATATCCGCCGAGTCCAATATTCGGGGTTCGATATTACAGGCGATCGGTGGGATTTTGCTTCTAGCTGGAGCGCTCACCGCATGGAATCAGATGATAATTAATCGACGGCAGCAAGTAATTAGCTTTCAAAGCGCACTGACTGACACTTTTTCAAAAGCCGTAGAACAACTCTCCAATGTTAATTCTACGGCCGTAAGGTTGGGCGGCATTTACTCGCTAGATCGAATTGCACAGCAGGAGAGGTCCGAGGGTAGTCGAGTCTGTGAAATTCTCACAGAATTCATTCGAGAGAGTTGCGAGCAAAACCAATATCCTGAGTTTAATCGCGACGTTAAGGCGGCCTTATTTGTGATTACCAGAAGAGACTGGCCTGAAGGAATTAACTTTTCTGGCATTACGTTAAAAGGAGTGCATCTAGCACAAGCACGCTTAGTCCGCGCACGCTTAGAAAAAATCGATTTAAGCGAGGCTGATCTAAGCAAGGCAATATTATCAAATGCAGATTTGAGTGGAGCCGATCTCCGTAGGGCCCGATTAAAAGGCACTGACTTGAGCTCGGCAAAATTAGACAGAGCTAGACTATCTGGAGCAACCATGGATGATCAAACTCGATGGCCGAAAGGATTCAATCCTTTTGATCATGGGGTTTTAGTCGAAAACTAGCCTTATGCCGTCGAGCAACGACGGGATTCGTATAGAAAGCTCTATTATTTCAGCACTGTTCGTGATAGAAGACGCAAGATTTGCATTGCTGACTTCTCGCAATACAATTGACTTGTCAACGATCTTCGGAACTACTAAATAACCGAAATTTAATTCAGATTCGTTGACTTCCGCCGCTTTGCGCTGCGCTTCAAGTAGCGCTTCTTTGGCATCGATAGCTCGCTCAGAGGCTAGGAGCGCCATCGCTTTATTGTACCAGCTAAGAGATAGCGAATCGGCATCTGACCCTAATTCTATAGCTTCTTCAGCATAAATTAACGCATCGCTAAAAGATCCGGCAGTCATCGCCATATAGGCTAGGTTGTTTGCCCCCCTCCACGTGGGCGTGAGCCACTGAGCTCTATGCATATGCTCTAAAGATAAACTATATTCACTTTTCTCGTATGCGTTGTAGCCAGCTGTTATATGATGCTTAGCCATATGCTCTAAATTGGTTTTTGATAGTACAGATTTAGCCCAAGATAATAACTCTTGAAATGAATCGATAGGGAGAGTTGAAGCCTGCAAGGTAAGGCTACCGCCTAGTTCCTCTAATCTTCTACAGACAGTCCTAAAACGGGTATCTTCATCCAAGTCAAATGGGTCATCAGTACGCTTAAAGAGCCATCTTGTGGCGACTTCGCCTTTGTATTGGCACTGAATCGTTGTTAATTCAAGCTCACGCGGAATTCCCGCATCTACAATAGCTCCATGTAAGAACACAACAACGCCAGGGATTCTTTCAATTCCTGGGTCAAGAGCAGACAAAGCACTGATAGCTGATAGCACGTCGTCCTGCTCCATCATAGGACAACAGGTTTCCAAACAAGAAGCATTATTAATCTTTAGGGAATGAATAAATACTTCCAAATAGTAAGTCAACAAGAAGTGCATGCTGTTGGTGCTAAGGGCATGGCTCTTCTCAGCTCTAGCTAGAAGTGACCTGCTTAGCACTTTGATATAAATGCGATCAAATTGATCACCTGTGAAGTTTATGTAACCATCGGGAAGTATTTCTATGAAGCCATCAAAGATCAAGCCGTCCAAGTGTTCCGACAATTCATCGCGACTGAATTCGGGAACAAGAGAAATATTATTGATGAACCAAATGTCTTCATATGTTGCAGCTCCAATAGCTGAGCATAAAAGATTGAGTGCAGATAGACGCCGTGCAGGGAGCTTGTGGGATTTACCGATGAGAGGCCTGCTTTGAGTCCCTTGATGACTTTCAAGTAGGGCTCGAACACCTTCGAGCGCCTCTGTTGTTATTTGCATTTTTGCAGTCTTTCCTTCCTGCCAACGCGTAAACATCGTATGGCAGAGTAATTGAATCTCATAGGGATTTCCGTCGGTAAGTCGCATTAGATCAAATAGTTGCTCGTCATCATTCTCGAACGAATCATCGAAATTAAATCCTAAGGTTGCCAGAGGGCTCTCAATGCACTCACGCACTTCTGAGCTTTCCGTAAATCTCTCGACTTTCATAACCTGAAATTGGCGTATAATTGGAGAGAAAACAGAATTGATTTTCTCGACTAAATCAGCTGTCGCCGCTAGAATAAATCCATAACCATTCACTCGCATACCGATGGTACGCATAATGGAAAGGGTTGCCTCATTTGTGGCAAGCTCTTGCGCTTCATCGATAAGGAACAATATTGGCCTTGCGATTCGACTCGCAAGGTAGCTTAAATCTGCTCTTAGAGCACTCTCTGAGATCCGGCCGCCATGCGCAGCTTGATTTAAGCTCTCTGGGAATTCTAGGGGAAAGTGCTCATCCTGAAATTCTCCGCTAATTATGCGCCGGATAGTTCGGGCAGTGATAGGGGTGCCGGAGATCGTACTCATACGCCCCTTTTCAGCGGCAGCGCTAACTAACTCTTCGAACAATTTACTAAAAAATGTTACGGGCTCACCATCCCCAGGAACTAAGTCGATCCGCACAGGAAGAATCTCTTTGTGTATAGCCATGATATTAATCATATTCAAAAGGCTGGTCTTACCGGAAGCACGCTCTCCGACTATGGCCAGATAAGATGAAGGGCGTGTTAGATCTATCTGATCGAGCATGTAGGAGACTTTGCTTAATTCAGCTCCGCGGCCAGCAAAAATTCTGCTATCTTTTACCGGGTTAGCGTAATCATAGGGGTTACGTCGCTTCTCTATAATCATTCTTCCCACTTCCTTCTAGATGATCGAATTAAACTTCGCAAGAAGGCCATCGCACCGTGATCACGGTTGATACTTCTTCAGCTTGCCACGAATGGTCGATACCTGGGCCCCACACGACATAGTCACCTTGCCTACTCAGAGCCAAGCTGCCAACCGTAAGATCAAGCCTAAAGCGGCCTTGTACAAGGACCAGCAATGTGGTCCGGTTGTCACCAGAAGTCCACTCTGGCCGCTGCTGGCCTGCGGTGTGAATTCCCCACTTCACCTCAAGATCTTCGGTCTTACGGACGCCTCCCGTGTCTGGATCCATGAAGTGCCCGAGGATCCACCCCCGGTTCTCCTCTGCGTCGTCGTTTGCATTACCCGTGTACCAGTTATCAGCCATAACTGTTACAGCCCCTACTCTATAATTGGAATATTTACCCGCTGACCACCGATGTCTGCCAGACGTCGCAGGCCATGCGTCAGGGCAAACAGCCCTTCGTTGCTCCAGGCAGGGTCGAGAATCAGCGACCTGAGCACGGAGCGGTCCAGAGTGGAATAACGCCTCAGGCTGCTCGACTCCCAGTTGGCTCTTATGAGTCCTCCGTACCGCGTCCACCACTCCTCGTCCTCTATGACGATGAGGCTCGCGAACTCGAAGTTTCCGCTCACCAGGTTGAGTCCGAACCCCGTGCACTCCATCCGCCAGTGTGAGCTCTTCGTATGATCGTGCAGCCATCTCATCGGCTCTGACAGCCGGCTCGGGTGCATCGGGTCAGCGTCGAGCAGGCCCCCCTCGGTGGAGTCGACGTCGTCTCTCCCGAAAAGCTCTTCCTCCATCTCGCGCTCCAGAGTCCTCTCGATCTGCACGTCTTCTGCGTAGTCGACGAGCGGCTCATGGAATGCCTTGGGGATCACGGCCAGTCGACGGGCCGCATTCAGCACATGGCCGGAACGTTCCTGGATCAACAGGAGGTAGTCGGGTGCACCGCGGCGCACCCGGCTGCTGGGGCGGGCAACCGCGAACAGGGCCAAGGTTCCGCCGGCGCACAGGCGCCAATCCAAGCCGAGTACGACGTTCACGTTGGGCAGGTAGCGATCGCGCAACGGCAGGTTGCCGGGAGCTACGGCCCTGCCTTCCGCGATGGCGTCAATGAGCTCCCCCTCCAGGAGGTCCATCGTGAGGGCGTAGCTCACGAAATCCGTGATGCCTACGGATCCCTCGATCGCCTCAGGGGACACGTCGATACCGGTCAGCCTGTAGAGCGGAGTGTTGATGATGCGGGCGTTGGTCGCCAGAGCCTCCGCCAGGCGCCGAGCCGCCGCGTCCGCACCGACTTCGTCGATCACAGCGGGTACGACCGCTTCGTTGGTGTCGGCCAGTCGAAGTCGATCGCGGCTGGCGAGATCCAGCTTCAGATCAAGCCACTGTTTCCTGACCAGCACGCTGGTCGCGGCAACTCCGCCATCCGCCTGTGCGCTGTACGGCTGATGCTCGCCGAAGCCGTCGGCGTAATATTCCGAAAGCGCACTCGCGATCTGCTCTCTGCTGACGAGGACGCGCCGATGAGCCCGGTCCTGAAGGTCGCGGGGATCGATTTTCGCGAGCTGCTCAGCGACTGTTCTTCGGCTGCGACCGTGGCTCCAACCCGCTCGTTTGTCCAGCCACTCCAGTGCGGCATTGACGTTCTTGTCGCTCGCGAGCCGTCTTTCCGCTTCCATCGACGCGGTGCTGCCCACGTTTGCGGACGGCGGAATCTCTTCCGAAGCGATCGGCTCAGCAGAAGCGAGTAAGGCGAATCGTGCTTTCGTGTCCTCCGGAGACCGGTAGAGCAAGGTGTCCAGGGCTCGCTGAATCTCCACTGTCGGGACGAGTTCCGGCTCCGCATTCCATTTGGCCACCGTCCGAACCGCGGTGCCGAGTTCGCCGGCGAAGCCCTCGTTCGTCAACCGGAGCGCTCTCTGAAGAGCACCTGCGAGCTGACCGGTCCATTGCTCTACGACTTCCACGGACAACAGCTCCCTGAGTGGGGGAAGGGAGGTGCACTACCGGTGCACTGGTGATGCATCGGTGGTTCATGGGCTGGTCCGAAGGTAACAGACAGACTCCCTATCAGACAGGACGAGCACAGGATGCGCGTCTCTTCTGGCTGAGAAGGGAGGTGGGACCGTGCTGTGGCGAAGAAATCTTCTCCGCGGGGACGAGTTGGCTGACGAATCACAGAAGATCCGTATGCCGGAAATGCCCGATGATTACCTTTCTAGGGCAATCGCCATCCCGCCCGTTCCACGAGGGGTCAGGCGTGCGCGTGCATGGGTACGGGCCGTCCTGGACAGGTGGCAGCTTCCTCAGATCGTCGAACCGGTTGAACTCGTCGCGTCTGAGCTGGTCACCAACGCCGTACAGCACACCCATGGCGAGGAACCCGTTTCCCTTCTCCTCGCCTACGCGGCGGGGACGTTGCGCCTTGAGGTCCGGGACGGAGATTCGGCCAGCATCCCTGTGGTCAAGACGCCGAGCCCCATGGAGATGGACGGGCGCGGTCTTCTCCTGGTGGAGGGATGCACCGACCGCTGGGGCGTGAGGCTGACCGCGCAAGGCAAGGCCGTGTGGTGTGAGTTCGACATCGCGCGACGTCATCGGCTGCACGCTGTTCGCGGGGAAGGCGGCACCTCGTGAAGGATGAGCAACCTACCCCCTGGGCCGAGGGAGATCCTGCCTTCATCCTGGAGGAAGGCAAGGGCTACGTCAGGGCATGGGCTCGTGCGCAACACGCGGTGAGCAGCCTCAAGGACTCCTTGGACGCGCTGGAACTGTCCGAGTCGATGCCCTATCTCCGGGCCGACGTGAACGTGTTCGGTGCCGGGTTCGTGGAACTGGGGCGCGTCACGCCGGAGACGGCCGCGTTGCTCGCTCAGGCTCTCGTACTGCTCTCCGCCCAGGCGGAAGCAGAGGGAAAGGGGACGGGATGCGCGGCGTGAGAAGGCTCGAAGAGGTGCCCTGTCTCAGCGTGCACCCCGCGCCTCGACAACCGGATCATGAGCCCCTGAAGTGGCTGACTCCGCAGCCTGTGGGCGTGGTCGACTACACGTGCGCGTGCAGAAGCGTGAGCTACGAACTCTGTCGCGTCAACGCGCAGGCGTTCATCCGGCGCACGGTGCGTTTGGCTGACGGCCACGTCGTCGAGGAGACACACCGCATGGCCTTTCACAAGGCACAGGAGCTCTGGGAACGTCTCTTGCGAGGCGAGGCTCAGTAGAGCAGGCGCGGGGAAGGTTGTTCGCCTCGGTTTTCAGCCAACCGAGGTGAGCCGGGCCTTCCCCGCGCCGTCGTAGGTCAGGCGGGAACCGAATCGTCGTGCGGTTCCCGCCTGGCCTATTTCGCGGTTCGGGTCTTGAGAACAGGCAGCGGGTAGGCGACTTCCAGCGTGTCACCGCGCACGACGATCTCCTCCATGATCACAGGTGTTCTGTCAGCGTGGGTGATCCTGGTGACGTGCAGCAGAGGTGTGCCGGGCAGGAGGCTGAGTGCCGTCACCTCGTCTGGCATGGGCATCCGGGCGCGTACGTGTTCGGTCCAGCGCACACCCTTCGTGCTCGTCTCGAAGTGGGCGTACAGCGTGACAGGTTCGGGCAGCCTCGGGTCGTCGGCCCACGGCGTCTTCGCCGCGACGCTGAAGGGCATGGCCAGCTTGTGGGAACGTCGTGCGTCGCCCGCGATCTGGACGGTAGCCCGGACGAGCATGGGCTCCCCCGCGAGGACGCCGAGAAGGTCGGCGTGCGCCACAGTGGCGTCTTCCCGGTAGAAGGTCGGCTCTCCCAGGTCACGCCAGACGATGTCGCCGGCTTCGGCATAGCGACCGTCCGCGCCACGTGTCAGACCCCGTTCCTCGGTGTGAGCGGGGCGTGCGTACGGCGAGCGGACGAAGGTGCCGCGGGGGCGCTTGACCTCGACCAGGCCCTCGCTCTTCAGCTCGTTGATGGCCTGGCGGATGGTGGGGCGTGACAGGCCGAACTCGTCGGCGAGTTGTTGCTCGGACGGCAGGAGCTGCCCGGAGGGGAACGCTCCGGTGAGGATCTGTTCCCGCAGATAGTCGGCGACCTGCTTCCAGCGGGACACAGGAGCCTTGATCTCCACCATCCGGTCTCCCAACCAGGGCCCTGCCAGGCCCCTAGAGCCTTATGTGTTTTCCCGACTCGGGAACTCTTGACAGAACGTAGTACGTTGAACGTACAGTCGTCAACGTACTACGTTGGACGTTGTTTTTAGAGCCCGACCCGACGAGAGGAGGGATGTTCTATGACTCGTACCGCCCCGATTCAGCGCACACGGCTCGTCAACGAACTCCGCGTGCCGGTGAACTTCCTGGTGAACCGGCCCAAGGTCCGCACGACGACATCCCGCTCGGGCACGACCGTTCCCGGCCTTCCCTCAGGGGCGTGAACCGTGGACGTCCCCCTGTTCATCGTGTTCCTCGCCCTGTTCCTGACCGGTGCCGTGCTGGTGGCGTTCGTGATGCTGACCGTCAGCATCCGCGTCGAGGACCGCCGGATGAGCATGGCCCACCCGCCCCGCACCCACACCGAAGCCGCCACGCGGCGACTGCTCGGGGTGCATGCCCGCTACCGCCGAAGTACCGGCTACTGAGACGTGAGGAGGTGAAACCGTTGCGCACTCCCCTGACCCCGTTCGCCCGCCGTTGCCTGTGCGGTGCCCTGACCGACCCCGGCACCGCCCGATGCCACAAGTGCCGGGCGCGTGCCCGCTGGCACCGCCGCAAGGCCCTCCACGACGGCTTCTGATCCCCCGCTTCTCCCCATCGCACAACGTGAGAGGAGGTGAGACCTCTTTGACGGTGTCGATTCCCCTGGTCCTGTTCCTGGGCGCGGTCGCTTTCGTCGCCTGGCGTCACCTGGGACTGCGCCTGTGGCAGGCGCTCGTCTGCCTGCTGCTCGGCTTCTTCCTGGCCGCGACCACCCTCGCCCCCGACATCCGCCGCCTGGTGAGTGCCGCCCTGAGCTGGTTCACCGGTTCCTGACCCGATCCCCCGACCGAAGGAGGGATGTCCAGTGCCCCACATCCACCCCTACCCCGACCGTGATCTTCAGGAGGTCATCACCCGCAACCGCACCGCCCGCCAGATCCTCACCGCCTTCTTCACCGCCGGCCTGTTCCCGAGCGGCATCCGGCAGCTTGTCGAGACCGCCATGGATGACACGCTAAAGCTGGCCGCGGAGGTCGTTCGGCTCCGTGCCAACCTCGCCACCGCTCGCCACAAGCGGGCGAACCTGGTCGCCGCCGCCCGCGCCACCCTCGCCGCTCACCACGACGGCGAGACCGACCCACTCTGGTATCTGCGTGACGAGCTGAGCGACGGTGACGCTCGATGAGAAGGCGCCCTATCTCCAGGCATCGAATCCAGCGCAACGCCCGCCGGCTCCGCAGGTCCGGTGTGGAACCGATGATGCTCCTCAACGACGACATGGACTTCGGGTCCGTGGCGCTGGTGGTCGCCGGACGCTGGTTCTGGCGTTACCGCTCCGAACTCGCCCCGCTCAACACCGTGCTGCTGGCGCTCACGGGCGGAGTGGTCCTGCACACTTCCTACCCGACGTGGTGGCCCACCGTCCTGATCCTCACCGGCGGCTTCGCGGGAACGCTGGCCCTGTTCGGCCGATGGGTCAACCTGACCCGAGGCGCCGAACGCGGCTATGCCGCCGTCATCGTCCTGCTGATAGGGGGATGGCTGGCCGCGGCCACGGTCGTCGGCCCGTTCACCTCGCCGCTCCCGGCGGTTCTCGGGATCGGTGGGTTCGTCCTCGCCGTCCCGTGGTGGGCACACCGTCGCAGGCGCGCCCGTGTCCGCGTGGAACGCGCCTTGGACGCCTGGCCGGAGATCTCGGAGGCGGTCGGCCTGGCCGGTTCCCGCATCCAGTCCGCCGTGGTGGACCTGTGGGGGTGGCGCGCCCGGATCGCGCTGGCTCGCGGGCAGACCGTGGAGGATGCGATCGGGAGGCTCCCCGCCATCGAGTCGGGTCTCGGCACCCGCAGGGGAGCCGCCCGTATCCAGCCGATCCCCGAACGTGCCAACCGGCTGGAGCTGCGGATCATCGAAACCGATCCGCACGCCGATGCCATCGGATGGCCGGGCTCCTCGGTCACCTCCATCACCCAACCGATCGAGTTGGGCGTCTTCGAGGACGGCAGTCCCGCCCGCGTCTCCCTGCTCCGACGTCACGCCCTCGTCGGGGGTGTCGCCGGGTCGGGCAAGAGCGGTGGAGTCAACGTCATCCTGGGCAACCTCTCCGCCTGCCCCGATGTGATCGTGTGGGGCATCGACCTCAAGCGCGGCATGGAGTTGTTGCCGTGGGTCTCCTGCCTCGACAGGCTCGCCACCACCCCGCGAGAGGCGGAGACGCTTCTTCGGGACGCCGTGGCCATCCTCGACGGGCGCGCGGCGACACTCGCCCAGCGCGGGGAACGCACCTGGGAGCCTTCGGCGGAGGCGCCCGCGTTAATCCTGCTCGTCGACGAGTACGCCGAACTCGTCGAGGACGCTCCCGGAGCGGTGCGCTATGCCGACTCCATCGCCCGGCGTGGACGCGCCCCCGCGACCACGCTCATAGCCGCCACTCAGCGCCCCTCGCAGAAGGCCATGGGCAGCGGTGCCGTCCGTTCCCAGATGGACGTGCGGATCTCCTTCCGGGTGCGGGAACGCCGTGACGTGGACCTGATCCTCGGGCAGGGCATGCACAAGGCCGGTTGGCACGCCGACGCGCTCGACGCCCCCGGCAAGTTCCTGGTCAGCGCACCCGAGCACGACCTCCCGCGCCGTGCCCGCACCTACCTGATGGAGGACGAGACCATACGGCATGCGGCGGGCAAGCACGCGCCCCGCCGGCCCGTCCTCGATCCGGTGTCCGTGACCGCCGTCGAAGACGGGCCGGACAGCATGGTGGAGGAGTCGCGAGAGACCGAACGACAGCATGACCGCAAAACCGCTCAGGAGGTCTCGGAGGGGGCTCTCCTGGCAGCCCTGCACGACGCTCCCGAGGAGGGAGTGAGCGTTCCCCGGCTCATGGAGGCGACCGGCATGAGTCGTCCGTGGGTGTACTGGCGACTCAACCAGCTCGACACGCAAGGGGTGGTCAGACAGGTCAGCCGGGGACGGTGGCGTAGTCCGGAGGTTGACTCTTCGTGATCGTCTAATTGTTCAATGTCTCGCGCGTGTCTGCACGTAAGGGACGTGGACGCGGGATTGGACAAGACGTTAGACGATCACTCAACGTAGCCGCTTCATGGAGGGCATCCGAATTCTCTCGACGACCTACGTTCATCGTCTCACCGCAAACGTACGACGTTCTTTCTTGGATTCGGTGCCCTCCCGAAAGGAGGGATTCACGACGAAGACCACACCCCCGCCCCCGTTCCTCTACACGATCCCCGAAGCCGCCGAAGCTCTCAGGATCAGCAGGACGAAGCTCTATGAACTCCTCGCCAAGAACGAGATCCAGTCCGTCCGCATCGGGCGGAGCCGCAAGATCCCCGCCTCCACCCTCCGCTCCTACGTCCACCGCCTGCAGGCAGAACAAGAGGAAGGTGATCGAAATGACCCGCCCCGATAAGGGCACCAGAACGGCGAACGGAGAATCGTCGGTCTTCTTCAGCGAGTCCGACGGTTATTGGCACGGCTTCGTGACCATGGGAATCAAGGACGACGGCTCGCTCGACCGGCGCCATTGCAAGTCGAAGTCAGAACAGAAGCTCAGGAAGAAGGTGAAGGAATTCGAGGCCGATCGCGAGGCGGGAAGGCTCGCGCAGACGAGCCGGGTGCCGACGCTGGCCGAATGGATGGCGTTCTACCTCGACACCATCTGCACAAGGCTGGTGGCGTCGGGGAAGATGGCGCCCCGCACCCTCGACGACTACCGGTCCAAGACCCGCGTGTGGATCATCCCCCTGCTGGGGCAGCACCGCCTCAACCGACTGCTTCCCGAGCACCTGGACAAGGCTTACAGCCAGATGCACCTGAAGGGTCGTTCCCCGAGCACGGTCCTCAAGGTCCACCGGATCCTCTCCCGCGCGCTGAGCGTGGCCGTACGCCGGGAGAAGCTCAACCGCAACGTGGCGACCCTCATCGACGCGCCGGCCGCGGCCGAGACGGAGATCGAGGCTTTCACCAGGGAGGAGGCCAGGCGCATCCTGAAGGCGGCCGAAGGGCGCCGCAATGCCGCGCGGTGGTCGGTCGCCCTCGCCCTGGGCATCAGGCAGGGCGAGGCGCTCGGGCTCCGCTGGTCGTACATCGACCTGGAGACCGGGGTGATCCGGGCGTGGTTCCAGGTCCAGCAGGCCAATTTCCAGCATGGGTGTGAGAACCCGCACGCCTGTGGAGCGAAGTGGCACAAGCCGCCCTGCAAGACGCCGTGCAGAATCCACGTCCACACCCCGGACTGCTCGGCCGACTGCAAGAACCGCAAGCACGGGTGCCCGAAAAGGCCCTGTGGAAAAAACTGCGGGGAGCACGCGCGATCCTGTCCCCGGCGGACGGGCGGGGGCATCGTCTTCCGTCCCCGCAAGGGCAAGCGGAAGCTCACGCTCCAGTGCCCGCCGGAGCTGCTGCCCGTCCTGCGGGCGCACCACGAGACGCAGGACCTTGAGCGGCTCATGGTGGGTGACGCCTGGCAGGATCACGATCTCCTGTTCCCGAGACCGGACGGGACGCCGGAGAGCCGTACGGAGGACTGGAAGGAGTGGAAGCGGCTCCTCAAGATCGCGGGAGTCCGCGACGGGCGCCTGCACGACGCCAGGCACACGGCCGGAACCCTGTTGATCGAGCAGGGGGTGCACATCCGCGTCGTACAAGAGATCCTCGGGCACACGCGGGTGACGACGACGGAGAAGTACACCCACGTGGCGGCCCCTCAGGTGCGGGACGCGACAGCCCGCATGGGAGCGGCGTTGTGGGGCGAGTGAGGCGAACTGCTCACCCAACCGCTCACCCAACGAAAAACTGCTCGTTCCCCGGCGACCCTAACGTCGGGGAACGAGCAGCTCAGTGCGGAGGCTCGGGGATTTGAACCCCGGATGGGCGGTAAACCCAAACCGCATTAGCAGTGCGGCGCCATAGACCTGACTAGGCGAAGCCTCCTGGTTGCCGTTCGGCTCAGCACAGAGTACCGGCCATCAGGCAAGGCGGCAAAGCGGTTGACGACCGCGTCTCGGGCAAGAGTTGGGGGAGAGTTATCCACAAGTGGTGGATAACTCTCCCCGACCCTGTGGACAAACTGGGGAGTCCGCAGCTGAGCAAGGTGGAAATCCTGTGGATTCCCAGTTCGCGAGACGCTACATCTCAACAAGTGAACACCATTGAGGCCCCTCACCGTCCGGTGAGACGGGAGAGACCTCGGGTGGTCACGGAGATCGGAGATCAGGCGGCCGGGTTGGCCTCGCCCTCGATCTCAATCTTGATCTTCTTGCCGACCAGGACGCCGCCGGTCTCCAGCGCCTGGTTCCAGGTCAGGCCGAACTCCTCGCGGTCGATCTCGGTCTTGATCGAGTAGCCCCAGACGTCCTGGCCCCACGGGTTGGTGCCGGCGCCGCCGTACTCGACGGTGAGCTCGACCGGCTTGGTGACGTCGCGGATGGTGAGGTCGCCGACGAGGGTGAACTCGTCACCGGAGTGGCCGAGGACGCGGGTGCTGCGGAAGGTCAGCTCCGGGAACTTGTCGGCGGAGAGGAAGTCGTCGCTGCGCAGGTGGCCGTCGCGGTCGGGAGCGCCGGTGGTGATGCTCGCGGCCTTGATCGTGAGCTGCGCGGAGGAGTCCAGGGGGTTCTCGGCGATGGTGACGGTGCCGGCGAACTCGTTGAAGTGACCGCGAACCTTGCTCACCATCATGTGCTTGACGACGAAGCCGATCTGGGTGTGGGCGACGTCCAGAGCATAGGTGCCCGGGGCGGGGATCTGAAGGTTCTCCCAGGTCCGAGTGGTCATTTTTCTGCTCCCGAAGAGATGCTTGCTGAGTGGATGCTTGCGTCAACAGATTTCTACACGAGGAATATTCCTCTCGTCAACTACTGTCCGGTAGGGTGTGAGCGTGAACCACTTCGACGACTCCCGGCTGACGGCGATGGGCCTCCTTGCCGAGGTCTACGCCGGTATCTCAGCGAAGACGCAGGAGTCCTTCGCCGCCGCGAAGCTGTCAGAGATCGACTTCGAGACGTTGATAAGGCTGGCGCGCTCGCCACAGCGGCGGCTGCGCATGAGCGACCTGGCCGCGCAGACGGGTCTGTCCACGAGCGGGACGACCCGGGTCGTCGACCGGCTGGAGCGCGAGGGGCTGGTCACGAGGCAGGCGTGCCCCACCGACCGCCGGGCCTCCTACGCGGCCATCACCGAGGCCGGCACCGACCGGCTCGGCAGCGTGCTCCCGCAACACCTGATCGACATCGACACCTGGTTCACCGGGCTCCTCCCTCCCGCGGAGCTCGACACCTTCCTCGGCACCCTGAGGACCATCCGCGACGCCGTACGACCGTGCGCCACCGCGGGAGCGGAGGGCCTCCGGCCGGAGGAGAAGGCGCTCATCCCGTCCGAGTGACGCGCCCATCCGGTACGAGGTCCCGCGACCGGTGTGAGGTCTCACGACCGGTGCCGCGAAGGTTTCACGCGAGTTCCGCGCAAGCCCCCGTAACCGGTGCTGCGAAGGTTTCACACGAGTTCTGTGCGAGCCCCCGCGAGTACGCGGGTCCTTACGAGACCCATGAGCGGCCCGCAGAGGTTCCGCACAGGCGAACCGACAGGGATTCCGCAGGCAAGCCGGCAGAGGTTCCGTACAGGCGAACCCTCGGAGATTTCGTACGGGCAGAGATTTCGTACGGGCGAACCCACGGAGATTCCCGACGAGTGAGTGGGCAAAGCGCCCATGAACCGGCGAAAGCCGGCCGCCTCAGACCTGCGGCTCCAGGTGTCGTGGTTCGGCGGTGAGGTCGCCCCGGAGTTTGGCCATTCCCCGGGAGACCGTGCTCTTGACCGTCCCGACGCTGATGCCCAGGGCCTTGGCGATCTCCGGCTCGGTCATGTCCTCGTAGTAGCGCAGGACGACGGCGGTCCGCATCCGGACGGGCAGCCGGTCGAGGGCCTGCTCGACGCGTTCGGGAAGGTGCTGGGCGCTCGCGACGACCGGCTCGGGGAGCTCGCCCGACGGATACTCCTCCAGCTTGCGCCGCCGCCACCAGGAGATGTTGATGTTGACCATCGCCCGGCGTACGTAGCAGTCCAGGGCGGTGCGGTCCTGGATGCGGTCCCAGGCGAGGTAGGTCTTCACCAGCGCCGCCTGCAGCAGGTCCTCGGCGTCGCTCGGGTGCCCGGTGAGCCGGTGGGCGGCACGCAGCAGCGCCGGGCCGCGAGCAACGACATACTCGCGGAACTCCTCGTCGGTTCCGCCGGCCACCGTGATCACCAGCCTGTGCTCCAGGTGCGTATGGTGGCCAGAATCGCAGCCGGAACCCATACTGCGGCTGAACCGAAATCTATATTTCATCCCATCAACGGTAAAGATCAGCTTCGATGGGCGATGGAGCACGCAAGAAGCATTAGATAGCGGTTTGTCATCGGGCGGACACCAATGCGTTCTACCAGAGAGGGGAACTTTAGTACGCGGTTGGACACCTGCCGTGATTATTGGTGGAGCGGACAGCGGGATTCCGCGAAGCGTGTGACGCTGGCCGCGACACCTCGCAGAATTGGGGAGCGACGATGCCCTATCGCAGCGCCGATCGCCGCCGTACGCTGGCGGCCGCCGCGCTTGGCCGGACCGTCCAGGAGCCGGGCCCCCTCCCCTCGGAAGGCGAGCCCTTCCACGCGGTCAGCGGCACGATCCTCGACGTCAGCCCGCACCTGATCGTCATCGACACCCCGACCGGCGACGAGGAACGGCTCGTCATCGCACCGTGGGCGACCGCCTGGCGCGGGGAGACCGTCAACCCCGCCGATCTCCCCCACGGCTCCAACGTGATCATCAAGGCGCTGCGGGCCGGCCGGGTCGTGGACCGGATCTGGGCGGACATCACCAGGATCACCGGGGTGATCCAGTCGATCGGTTCCGAGGGCAAGGACCACACCGTGGAGCTGTACTGCGGGCCGCACCGCGGGCGGCGCACGATCGTCATCCCCTACCGGTCCTCCGGGCGGCTGCGGGTCAGGCATCCGCAGTTCGAGCCCGGCTACCTGTTCGACGCCATCGGGGTCCGCGAGGACGGCACGGCGCTGGCGCGGCTGCCCGCGACCTCGCAGCCGCCCTACCGGTGGACGGCGGTGCCGCCGCCGCCCCCCGGTTACGTCGGCGTGCAGTCGCGGATCTCGGGCACGGCCACCTGGTCGGACACCTTCGACTGCGGGGAGCAGGGGGTCGCCTACCCCATGCTGGAACGGGCCGACACGGCGTGCGACGACACCGGGGTGTCCTGCGCCGGTCTCCCCTACCTGGCGCTGGGGTCGATGCTCAACGTGCGCAACGTGTGCGCCGGACGCACCTCGGTCCTGCCGATCGTGGCGTGCGGCTGCCTGGCCGGCCGCTTCTGCGACCGGTGTCTGGAGTGCGGTACCTCGCCGCGCGGCCGGATCCTGGAACTGTCCCCGAGCTCCTTCGTGGAACTCGGCGGTGACCTGACCACCGGGTGCTTCAACGCCCGGCTTGGAATGGGGTGAACAGATGCTGACGACGATCGCCGCCGCGCAGTTGCCGGTCGTGTTCCTGCTACTGGCCGCTGGTACGGTCGCGAAGATCTGGACGGTCGCACGCGAGGCCGAGCCGGGCATGCTGAGCAGGCTGGGACCGGCCGTGCTGGTGCCCGAGCGCTGGCGCGCGCCCGCGATGCTGGGCTGCGCGCTCGGCGAGCTGTTCCTGGCGAGCGGGCTGCTGCTGACCGGCCATCCGTTCTTCCGGTGGGGGATCGGCGGGTTCTTCGCGGTCTCCACCTACGTCCTGTGGGAGCTGCGGCGCCGTCGCCCGGACGCGGGCTGCGGCTGCTTCGGCGAGGTGAGCGCGCTCCCGGTGGGACGGCGGTCGCTGGGCCGCACCATGGTGCTGACGGCGATGTCCCTGGGACTGGTCTGGACACCGGAGGTCCCCGGCTGGGCGGCGATGGCGAACCTGACGTGGACGCACGCGCCGGCCGTGCTCGCCGGGCTGCTGGTGCTCGCCACGCTCTCGCCGGAGATCGAGGAGACGGTCGCCAGGCTCCGCTATCGGGCCCCCTGTGAGCAGCGCCGCCTCGACCCGGCCACCGCGCTCGGACGGCTGCGGTCGAGCACGGTCTGGCGCTCGCACGAGGGGATGCTGTCGAGCAAGGAGCCGGTCGACAGCTGGCGGGAGCTGTGCTGGCGGTTCTTCGTCTATCCGGGCAGCAGCCACGCGGGCGACCCCGTCGACGTGGTCTTCGCGGTCTATCTGAGCGGGCGGCACCCGGCGGTGCGGGTCGCGATGGTCGGCTCCGACGGGCAGCCGGTGGAGGCCGGGGGTCTCGCCGAATCTCTGCCGATATCGGCTGGACACTAGAGAACCCTAGATTCCGCTAGGACACCTCAGGGCAGCACGATTGAGCTCTATATGGCTCTCTAGCTTCCCCACTAGAGAGCCATATAGAGGGCTAGGGGCTCCCGCGCATCATATCGAACAAATGTTCAGTCAGACCGGTTGTGCCCGCAGGAACTTTCCGAAGTGCGGCACGGTGAACGCGATCAGCCCGCGTTCGGCGCTGTAGATCAGGCCCTTCTTGATGAGGCTGTCGCGAGCCGGGGAGAGGCTCGACGGCTTGCGGCCGAGCCCCTCGGCCACCTCGGCGGTGGCGACGGGCTCGTCGCCGATGGCTGCCATGGCGTGCATGTAGTCGCGCTCGGCGGGGGTGGCCCGCTCGTAGCGGCTGCCGAAGAAGCCGACCGCGAGCTCCTCCTCGGCCTCCGGCGCGGAGACCCTGATGTCGTCGGCGGTGATCGGGCTGCGCAGCGCCAGGTCCCAGGCGACCTTGCCGTACGCCTGGACGAAGTAGGGGTAGCCGTCGGCGGCGACGTAGAGGGCGTCGAGGGCGTCCTGGGTGAACTCCACGCCCTCGCTCTCGGCGGGGGCGATGAGCGCCAGGTCGGCCGCCTCGCGGTCGAGACGATCGATCCTGGCGTAGCGGAAGAGCCGCTCGGAGTAGCTCTTGCTGGCCGACAGCACGCTGGGCAGGTGCGGCAGGCCCGCGCCGACCACGATCAGCGGGCCGCCGCTCTGGGAGAGCTCGTGGCAGGCCGCGCAGAGCGCCGAGACGTCGGGGGCCTGCACGTCCTGCATCTCGTCGATGAACAGCGCGATGCCGACACCCAGGTCGGTGGCGACCGCGGCGGCGTCGACGAACAGCTCGGTGAGGTCGATCTCCAGGTCTCCGGAGTCGGCGCGCCCCCGCCCCGCGGGCACGTCGATCGCGGGCGACCAGTGCGAGGTGCCCTTGGCCGCGGACGGGTCGCGCATCGCGAACGCCTTGAGCACGCCGAGGAACTCCTCGATGCGCTCGGGCGCCCGGTGCCTCGGGGCGAGCTCCCGCACCGCCATGTGCAGGGCGGCGGCCACCGGGCGCCGGATCGACTGGTCGGGCCTGGCCTCGATCTTGCCGGTGCCCCACAGCCGCTGCATGGCCATCGACTTGAAGGTGTTGAGCAGAACGGTCTTGCCCACGCCGCGCAGCCCGGTGACCACCATGCTGCGCTCGGGGCGCCCACGGGCCACTCGTTCGAGAACGATCTCGAACTGCTGCAGCTCGCGGTCGCGGCCGGCGAGCTCTGGGGGGCGCTGTCCGGCACCGGGAGCGTAGGGATTGCGCACGGGGTCCACGCTCTCGGACTTTATGACGGGATATAGCGGCCGGCTTAGAATTCCGTAGAAAGTGCTACGGCGTGTCGCGCGGCGCTCCACCGGAGACCCGGCTGACGGGGGGCACACCGTCGGCGGCACCGCGAGCATCGCCATGGCACACCCCTCACCTGCGAGAACGTCAGCCCGAACCCGTGTTCGATCCCGTGCCCATGACTGTAGCGCGGGTTCGAACACAGGCGCGATACGTTTCGATGAAAAGCCTCCCCAAGGAATGTACGAACCGGGCTGTAAGCCACATGGGCACGTACGGGGACATACGGGCTAGTCCCGGACGGTCAGCCCCATCGAGCGCGCGGTGCCGGCCACGATCCTCTCCGCCTGGTCCAGGTCGGCGGTGTTGAGGTCGGGCAGCTTGGTCCTGGCGACCTCCCTCAGCTGCGCGCGGGTGATCACGCCCGCCGCCTGGTGTCCCGGACGAGGGCCGCCCCGGTCCAGGCCGGTGACCCTGCGGATCAGCGAGGCCGTGGTGGGCATCTTGATCGTCAGCTCGAACGAACGGTCCTCGAACACGGTGACGACGACGGGGACGACGAATCCCCGCCGGTCCTGGGTGGCCTCGTTGTACCGGCGGCAGAACTCCATGAGGTTCAGGCCCAGCGGGCCCAGGTCCTTGCCCACGGCGGCGGGGCCCGCCTCACCGGCCGGGAGCTGCAGTTTGGCGACCCGGCTGACCTTCTTCTTCGACGACGCGCTCGACGCGTTCGGCATGTTTGGCATGCCCGTCAAACTAAAGTCTCCCGTTACTGGAGACTCAACGGAATAATCGGGGTCATGAGCTACACGATCGGACAGCTCGCCAGGCTCTCCGGGCTGCCGGTGAAGACGATCCGCTTCTACTCCGACACAGGGGTGCTCCCCGAGCGCGGCCGCACCCGGAGCGGCTACCGCCTCTACGGCGACGAGGACCGCGGGCGGCTTGAGCTCGTCAGGACGCTGCGCGAGATCGGCGTCGACCTCGCGACCATCAGGTCGCTCGGCGACCGCGACCTGGGCGAGGTGCTGTCCCTGCACCTCCGTACGGTGGAGACGCAGATCAGGGCGCTGCAGCGGACCCGGGCGGTGCTCAGGGCCACCCTGGAGCGGGACGAACCCGCCGACGACGACCTGCGGCGCCTCAACGCCCTCGGGCGGCTCGGCGCGGCGGAGACGGTGGCGCTGGTGAACGAGTTCGTCGACGACGTCGCGGGCGCGAACGCCGCCAGGCAGGAGTGGCTCGGCGGCCTGCGCGCGGCCATGGTGCCCGACCTGCCCGACGAGCCGGGCATCGAGCAGCTCGACGCCTGGCTGGAGCTGACCGAGCTGCTCGCCGACGAGGGCTTCCGCGCCTCGCTGCGCGAGATGAGCGACGACTTCTGGGAGAAGGCCGACGGGATCGACGTGGCGGCCTGGCACGAGGCCAACACCCTGGTCACGGAGAGGGCGCTGGCCGCGGCGCGGGACGGGGTGCCCCCGGGGTCGGAGGCCGCCGCGCCCCTCGTGACCGAGCTCGTCGCGACCCTCGCCGGGGCGCAGAGGCGCACCCCGGAGTCGGTCGTACGGGACTACGCGGAGCACGACCCGCGCGCCGGGCGATACTGGGAGCTGGTGGCCGTGGTCAACGGCACGCCCTGGCCGCCGGAATCCGTGATCGCGCACGAGTGGATCGCCTTGGCGGCCGCCACCCACCTCCGATAGTCGATCAATTACAATAGCTTTTTGTCGCTTTTGTCCGCTTTTCCGAGGATCCGTTTCCTGAGGATCTGTTTTCTGAGGAGGCGACGCGTGTCAGGCTCCAGATTCATGATCCGTACGCGGGCCGCGCTCGCGACGGCCGCCGGCTGCCTGGCGGCGGCCTCGTGCGGCACGGCCGCCCCCCAGCCCGCCCCGGCCGCGCCTCCGGCCACCTCGGCGCCGATCTCGGCGCCCTCGTCCGCCCCCGAGGCCGCCACCGACGTGGCCGCCCCGGAGCCCGCCACGGATGTGGCCGCCCCGGAGCCGACCGTCGTGACGCCGACGACCGGACCGTCCGCCACCACGTCGCCGACCCCGACGGGCCCGCCGGAGTTCTCCGCGAAGGTCTCCCGGGTCCCCCGCGAACGGCTCGAACACTCGTGGCGGCCCGGCTGCCCGGTCCCGGTGAGCGACCTGCGGCTGATCACGATGACCTACTGGGGCTTCGACGACAAGCCGCACACCGGCGAGCTGGTCGTGAACAAGGCCGCGGCCGACGACGTCGTCTCCGTCTTCCACCGTCTGTACGACTGGCGCTGGCCCATCTACAAGATGCGGCTCGTCGACGCCTACAAGGCCGACGACTACGCCTCGATCGACGCCGACAACACCTCGGCCTTCAACTGCCGCCCCGCGGAGGGGTCGAGCAGCTGGTCCAAGCACGCCTACGGCCTGGCCATCGACATCAACCCGCGCGAGAACCCGTACATCTACGCCAACGGCACGGGCTCCCACAAGAACGCCGCCAAGTTCTTCAAGCGACCCGTCCGGGCTCCCGGGGTGATCAACCCGGGCGACCGCGTGGTCAGGGCCTTCCGGCAGAAGGGCTGGGAGTGGGGCGGTTACTGGTCCGGAATCAAGGACTACCAGCACTTCAGCAAGGGCGGGAACTGAGGGAGGCCCTCCGGGGAACGGGAAACCGGGACGTTCGTTCCGCGCTCCGCCGGGCCGTCACCGGCTTGAAGGGTCGCGGAACCGGGGCGGCTCGGGCTCAGCCGTACGCCGGTGAGACGCCGGCGGGCTGGAACAGGTCCCAGCGGTTGCCGTGCAGGTCCTGGAAGACGACGACCTCGCCGTAGGGCTCGCTGCGCGGGGCCCCTCGAAGACGACGCCCGCCGCCGGCAGCCGCCCGTAGTCGCGGGCGAAGTCGTCCGTGTGCGGGAACAGGCCGACCCCGCCGCCGGTCCGGTCCCCGATCCTGGCCTCCCGTTCGGGGCCGTCGGCGCGGGCGAGGAGCATGCCGTCTCCCGGGCCCCGCGTGGGCGGACGGTCACCCAGCGGCGTGTCCTCCAGGAGCCGGAAGCCGAGGCCACCGAGGTAGAGGTCGAGGGCCTCGTCGTAGTCGCGCACGACGAGAGTGGTGAGAAGGATGAGCGGGGAGAGGACCGGCACGTACGTCGTGGCCGTCACCGCCCGGCCGCGTCTTCCCGGTGGCCCGGGGGGCGGGAGTACGCGTCCGTGGCCTGATGCATCATTGGTCCATGACGGCCGGGGACGGGGACGGGTGGGCTCGGTGCGATCTCGGGCACCGGCACTGGGGCGTGTACGGCGCGGCCGGTCTGCTCGCCGTCAACCACGACGCCACGGGCGAGCCTCGCGTCCTGATGCAGAAGCGCGCCGTGTGGAGCCACCACGGCGGCACCTGGGGACTGCCGGGCGGTGCCCGCGACAGCCACGAGGACGCGGTCGACACCGCCCTGCGCGAGGCCTTCGAGGAGGCCGCGCTGGACGGCACCGGCCTGCGGGTCCAGGGGGTCTACCTCGACGACCACGGCGGCTGGTCCTTCGAGACGGTGATCGCCGAGGCCACCGAGCTGCTGCGCGCGGTCCCCGCCAACGCGGAGAGCGACGACCTGCGCTGGATTCCCGCCGGGGAGATCACCGCCAGGACCCTCCACCCCGGTTTCGCCGCGACCTGGCCGGTCGTCGGCCTCGCGCTCGCCCCCTCCCTCGTCGTCCTCGACGTCGCCAACATCGTGGGCGCCCGCGCCGAACACGGCTGGTGGCGGGACCGCGCGGGGGCGGCGGCCAAGCTGCTCGCCGAGGTCGGCGCGCGTGCCGCCGACGGCCGGTTGACCGCGCCCGGCCGCGTCCCGGTGCTGGCCCGCTGGTTCCCCCGGCTGACCGCGGTCGTCGAGGGCGCCGCCCGCGACACCGCCCCCGCGCCCGGCGTCTCCGTGATCGCCGCACCGGGGAGCGGGGACGACGCCGTCGTCCAGGCCGTACGGGACGCCCGCCTCTGGGAGCGCGTCCTGGTCGTCACCGCCGACCGGGGGCTGCGCGAGCGGGTCACGGCACTGGGCGCCGAGGTCACCGGGCCACGGTGGCTGCTGGCACGGCTGTGACGCTCGCGGGACGGCTCCGGTGCCCGGAGGTCAGGCGTGGGACGGCTCAGGTGCCGGGGTCGGCGCCGGTTTCAGGTCTCGGGTGGCGCGGTGGAACAGCCAGTAGCTCGCCGCGGCGACGGCGAGGAAGAGCAGCCTGACCGGCCAGGGGATGTCCAGGACGAGCAGGCCGTCGCTGAGCGAGTGGAGCGTGGCCGCCACGACGAAGGCGGCGACGACGGGCAGGGTCACGACCGCGCGGCCCCTGACCTGCCAGGCGCCGAAGGCCACCGCGCAGACCAGGCCGGTCCAGACGAGGTGGCTGAAGGGGGTGCTGAGACCGCGTAGGAGAAGGACCGTACCCGCGCCCATGGCGCCGTCGTGGTTGGCGAGGCTCTTCCAGGCGTAGGCCATCGACTCCATGATCGCGAACCCGGTCGCGCAGGAGAGGCCGAGCGCGACCCCCGCGGCCTTGGTGAGGTGCCGGCCGGTGAGCGCGACCGCGAGGGGCGGGACGAGTTTCGCGGGTTCCTCGATCCAGCCGACCCGCAGGATCGAGGTGCTGTTCTTCCCGGAGATGAGGAGCGCGTCGAAGTAGCCGCCGAGCAGGAGGGCGACACCCCCGCCGAACAGGAACATGCCCAGCAGCGTCATGGGCGGCACGCTGGTGGCGATGTGGATCCGGTCGTGGATGGCGAGCAGGAGGGCGAGGGGCCCGGCCGCGGCTCCGTAGAAGAAGGCCGCGGGCAGGAGCGCCTGGTTACCGGCCGCCTGCATCATGGCGATGAGCGAGAAGGACAGAGCGATCAGGGCGATCCACGCCTTGAACCATCGCTGCTGGTAGAAGCGCAAATGTTCTCGCATGGCAGGTAATTTCCCCGTACGTTTGCCCTAGATTCGGGCGATTTGTCGATATTTATCTAAATATCGACTCCGCCACGATGACGGCGCCGATGACCATGAACACCACGGGCACCAGCCACGCCCCCGTCCGCTCCACCAGGGCGATGACCTTCCTGTGCGACCCGAGCCAGGAGGCCGCCGCGCACCAGACCGCGACGAGCACCGCGAACACGACCACCGTGACGACGCTGGACGCCAGGCCGATCGTGCGGAACATCGGGGTGTAGACGGAGATGTTGTCGGCCCCGTTCGCGACGGTCACCCCCGCGATCGAGAGCACCCCCGAGGCGACCCGGGGCGCCTCGTCGCCGTCCTTCCCGGCCCGCCGGGCCCGCCGAGCTCGCCAGGCCTTGACCAGCCCCCACACTCCCATGCCGAACGGCACCAGGCCGAGCAGTCCCACCCAGCGGTCCGGCACCACCGCGAGCCCGAGGGCCGCCGCCGCCGAGACGGCCACCAGCGCGGCGATGCCCGCGTACTGGCCCACGACGATCTGCCAGGGGCGGGGAACACCCCCCGCTCCGGACGCCAGGAAGAGCACCGTCAGAATGATGATGTCGTCCACGTTGGTACCGGCGAAGACGGCGGCGGCCGTACCGATCGTTTGAATCACGCGCGCATTATGTCGTTCCCCTTACGGGTACGCGATGACCGTGGTCAGCCGAGAGCCACGGGCGTTATGATCACTTTCATCCGCTCTTGCCAGTCCCCCGGAGACCGCACGTGGGCTATCCGCCGCAGTACGGCCGGCCGTCGCGGGGCGAGACGAGGCGAGGACTGGCCGCGATGGTCGTCATGGCCGTCGGCGTGGCCATCGGGGCCGTCGTCACCGTCTTCATGGTGTTCAACCCTCCCTCGTCGCCGCCGAGCACGGCGACTCCGACGCGCGGCGAGCACTCGGAGCTCTCGGTCCGCCAGGCCGTCCAACCGGCGCTCGACGCCTACAGCAGCGGGTCGTACGGCGACTTCTGGGACCTGTGGACCACCGAGGCGCAGGGGCTGATCGCGCGGGAGGAGTACGTGAGGCTGTTCGAGATCTGCCCCCCGCCCCTGCCGAACTCCCCGCTCACCATCGGCACCGTCACGATCACCGGCGACAGCGCCAGGGTCCAGGCGACCCGGCTCGACGACGCGACGGACTTCGACTTCGCCTTCGAGGGCGACACGTGGCGGTACGAGCCCTCACCCGAGGAACGGCTCACGTACCAGAGCCCGGTCGACCAGATAGCCCAGCAGCGGCGGGCCATGGGATTCTGCGGAGCGGTCACCCCCACCTCCGCGCCCACCTCCGCTCCCACTTCCGCCCCTCCCGCCGATCCCTCGGTGCCCACCGATCCCTCGGTGCCCACCGATCCTGCGGATTCCGGTGTTCCCGGCGATCCCGCCACCCAGCCGCCGGGGTTCCCGGGGTGATGACCTTTGGCCCAGAAGTGCTGCCATAATTCGCAATTCACAGCTACTGTCGAACGCATGGCCCACTCCATGCCGGCATGGCGAGACGGCACAGGATCGGAAAAACCATCATCGAATGATCACGATGGCGCCAGGCAAGAATCGGAACCGGTTCCGCTGTGGCTGGCCCATCTCCAGCTCAGAGAAGGACAAAGGTCAATCAGCACCCCGGATTCCGATACAGCTATCACCATAGAGCTGGATAAAGCGGATTATGAGGCGCTTTCTCGCAAGGCGCGACTGACCGGAAACCGGGTCGCCGACGTGATCCACGCGGCCGTCCAGCGAGAGATCGGCAACAAACCCCACGTGATCACCCTGATGCACCGCTGGAACCTGCATCGCGAAGACCTCGACACGGCGGCCGACTCCCTCGGGGTCGACCAGCTCTCCGAGGCGGAGTGGGGCCAGATCGGCATCCGCCGTTTCCGGAGGCGCTGAGCCATGCTTCCTGGTCGAGTGCTCGACGTGAGCGCGCTGGTCGACATCGCGGTGGCGAAGACCGAATACTCCCGGAGCGTCACCGCCATGTGTCTCTACCGTGGCGGCGGGATATGCGTCCCGGCGACCAGCCTCGCGGCCGTCCTGTCCATCTCCCCGCTCTCCACCCAGGAGGAGCTGTTCGAGCTCGTCACGACACCCGGCGTGAAGATCGACGACTTCACCCACGGGAAGGTGGGGGACATCGCGGAGATCCTCGACGGATCGCGCGACATCACGGCCGGACACGTCGTCTGGTGTGCCCGCGTCACCAGATGGCCCATCCTCACCGATCGCGGGGCGGAGCTCGTCCAGTACGACCAGAACATCGGGATCGACCCCCTGCCCTAGCGTTCCCCGGTCCCGGTGACGTACGAACCTATGGACCAACGAACCTATGGACCAACGGACCTACGGACCTCGCGAGGCCCGGACGGCGGTTCGACCGGGGAGGCGCGCCACCGATGCCGTCCGATGGTGACCCGCGTACGGCCCACGCCCGGTGGCCTCCCGGTGGGCTCCGTCACCGTACGCGAGGACCCTGCCCGGGGAAGGCGTCGGCACCCATACCTTTCCCGTCGAAAATGATGCCAAATATCGTCACGCGCACGATCGATTTTCGGGGCCGTGGCTTTCACACTGGGAGAGTGACATTCCAGACGAGGCGCATCAAGCTAGAAATTCCTGACGGACCAGAATACGACCAGGTGCGCGATATGCACGGTCACGCGGTCACGGTGTTCGCGTCCACGGAGATCAACGGCGAACGTTCCCTGAAAATCGGCAGCCGGACTTTGCTGCTGAGGAAGGTGGGGGTGGACGAGGACGACGAGGGGCCGATGGACGTCTATCGAGCGGAGTCCATTTCGGAGCCCTCTTACTGAAGGCCTGACTTACCGAAGGCCGGAACCCTCCCGCCGAAGGGTCGTCCCGGCGCCCCGATCGCCTCGCCTCCCAGCGCCCCACGTCCCGCTCGTCCGTGCCCGCCTGCCCGTGCCCCGCTTGTCCCGTACCCCGGTGTGTCCGGACCGGCGGTGCCCGGTACACCCGCTGCGGGAACACACCGTGAGGAGCGTCCGGGCGGGGAACGCGTGGGAATACGCCGTTCCATCGGGGGAACTCGTGAGGGAAGCGTGCACGCCCGTCCGGCGCGAGCCCGTCCAGTACGAGGAGCTCCGAACCGATGCGCATCACCTTCGCCACCGAAGCGGCACCCGGCAGGCAGAACGCGGACACCGGAAACACCGCGGACACCGGGAACATTGAGAACACCGGAAACACCGCGGGCAACGACGGCAACGAGGACTTCTTCGGCGCGACCCCGGACGCCTTCGTCCTCCTCGACGGCGCGGGCACCCCGGCGGGCGCGGAGTCCGGGTGCGATCACGGCGTCGGCTGGTACGTCCGCTCCCTGGGCTCGACCCTCCTCGCGGGCATGACGCAGGACACCGGAACGCTCACGGAGATACTCGCGAACGGCATAAAGGCCGTCGCCTCCCTCCACGACTTCGTCTGCGACCTCACCCATCCCGGATCGCCGTCCGCCACGGTGGTCATGGTCCGCCGTACGGCGGGCGACCTGGACTTCCTCGTCCTGGCGGACTCCGTCCTCGTCCTGGACGTGACCGGCCAGGCGGAGCCGACGGTCGTCTGCGACGACCGGGTGGATCGGGTCGGCAGGGCGCACCGGTCGGTCCTGGACGGCCTCGCCAACGGAAGTGCCGAGCACGTCACCGCGCGCCGGGAGTACGTGGAGACCATGCGGGACCACCGCAACCGCGAGGGCGGCTTCTGGATCGCCGCCGTCGACCCGCTCACCGCCGAGCAGGCGCTCACCGGCACGCTCCCCGCCGACCGGGTACGGGCGGTCGCGCTGCTCAGCGACGGGGCCTCCCGGCTCGTCGACCGGTTCGGGCTGGCCACCTGGCGCGAGGCCCTCGACACCCTCGAACGGTCCGGCCCCGGCGAGCTGATCCGCCGGGTCCGCGAGGCGGAGCGGACCGATCCCGACGGCTCCCGCTGGCCCCGGGCGAAAACCCACGACGACGCGACGGCCGCCCACTGCCTGTTCGGCTGACCCCCGGCCCCCGGCTCGCCGGGCCGCACGGCGGACGATCACCCGGACGGCGATGTGGGCCGCGTACCGCTCAAGCGCCTCGACCCTCGCGGTGACGGCGCTCTCGCTGCCGGCGAGCACTCGCTCCAGCGGCTTCATCGCAGCCGCCACCTCCTGGGTGACCCCGCCGCGCACCAGATCGCGGTGTTCGCCGCGAAAGGCGGACAGCTTGGCCAGCAGGCGCGCGACCTCCCACCGCCACGGCCACCACCTTCACCGTGACCGGTCCCCGGCACGGCGAGGACGGCGATCGGGCGCCCCTCGGCACGGGACCGGCGGAACAGGGCTCGACTCCGGTCGCCGCGCATCCCATGGACCTATCCCCTGGAGAGCTCCTTGAGAGCGAGGGCCCAGGGGGCGTTCTCCCGGCTTCCGCCTTCCGCAGCGGCCAGGCCGGACTCGGGCTCGGACCCGGACTCGGCTTTGGACCCGTACGAACCAGGACCCGCCAGGACGCGGACTCCCTCGGCCCGGAGGCTCTCGACGCTCCGGCGGAACGGCACACGCGTGGCGAGGGCGTCGTTGACGAAGGGCAGGACGACCACGGGGATGCCGAGACCGGGGGCTTCGGCGAGGAGGCCGAGGGCGTAGGTGTCGGTGATGCCCTGGGCGAACTTGTTGACGGTGTTGTAGGTGGCGGGGGCGACGATGATCGCGTCGGCTCTGGGGGGCTTGGGTTCGTCCGGCGTGCGGTAGCGGCTGCGGACGGGGCGTCCGGTCTGTCGTTCCAGGGTGGGGACGTCGACGAAGTCCAGGGCGGACGGGGTGGCGACGATCTGGACGATCCAGCCCTCGTCCTGGGCGAGGGCGACGAGACGGCCGACGTCGCGGGCGGCACCGGCCGCGCACACGATGACATAGAGGACCTTGCCGGGCTCGGTCACACGATCACTCCCAGGAGCGCGGGCGGGTTCGGGGGCTCACGGGCCGCACGGCCCTGTGCCTCGTGAGACCGTACCTCGTGAAGACCGTGACCCCGTGAAGACCGTATCCCGTGAGATCAGCGGATTCTCTCCGCGAGCAGGTCCTTCGCGGCCTGCGGCGCCTTGGCGGGGGATCCGGCGTCGAACGGCGGTCGCGGGTCGTACTCGATGACGAGCTGGATCGCCTCGGCCGTGGTCTGACCGGCGATGCGTCCCGCGAGGGCGAGCGCCATGTCGATGCCGGAGGACACCCCGGCGGCGGTCACGACCTTCCCTTGGAACACCACGCGTTCGGCGGTGTAGGTGGCCCCGAACGACTCCAGCACGTCGACCGCGCCCCAGTGGGTCGTCGCCGAGAGCCCGGTGAGCAACCCCGCCGCCCCCAGCAGCAACGATCCGGTGCACACCGAGGTCGTCCACGTGCTCGTCCCGTCCATCCGGCGGATCCAGCCGAGAAGCACGTCGTCGTCGAGCATCGCCCGGCTCCCCGGACCTCCCGGGACGAGCAGCACGTCACACGAGTCGACGTCGGCGAACGCCTCGCTCGCGGTGAGCACCAGGGACCCGGCGTCGTTCCGTACCGGCCCGGCCTCGGCGGCCGCGAACACGACCTCGGCACCCGGCAGGAACCTGAGCACCTCGTACGGGCCGACCGCGTCGAGCGCGGTGAACCGGTCGAACAGCGGTATGACGACGCGCACGGTGATTCCCCCCGGTGGCGAGCGCGGTGGTGAGGTGCCACCCACGCTTCGGAAGACATCTTGACGGGTGTGACGGACGGTGGAGACTTGTCCGGTGGTCAAAACACTACGTCCCCAGAACTACAACGAAGCGATCTACGTCGGGCACTTCTTCCGTACCGGCGTGCCGGTGGTGATGGACCTCACCGCGCTGCCGGACGACGAGGCGAAACAGTTCGTCGACTTCGCCGCCGGCCTGGTGTTCGGCAGAGGCGGGGACATGGACCGCCTGTCGTCCAAGGTGTTCCTGCTGATGCCCCGCGGGATGGGCAACCGGGTCCCGGTCACCGAAGACGCGCCGTAGGTCAGGTGGCGCGGCGGGTTGACCGGATGCCCCGGATCTCCCCTTCGACGAGAAACCATCCGGTTTCCCGCGCGGTGGTCGGCGAACGGGCGTCGAGGAGCCGGGCATCGGATCGTCGATCGATCGCTGCGGTTCCTTCGGAGAACCACGCCGCCGCGGGGGCCGTCATGACGTATGGCCTCGCCCCGCAAACCCACCGGAGCGAACCCGACCCGCCGACGTCTCCCGAACTCGTGGTCCGACGAGACGTTGTGAACGATGTCTCGGAATTGGAACCGGTCGCCTGGCCGGTCACCGAAGACCCGGCTGTTTGGATCCGTACGGTTCGATCATCCACTGATTCCCGTGGTTTTCACTCAACGGCGGAAAGGTCGACAATCCCGACGACGCTAGACACAGAGATCATGGAATCATCCTGGTTCTGGCCGCCGAGTTCAAGAAACCGGGAGCGCGAATCAATAGAAATATGCCGGTTGTCTCCTTGCACCCACACACGCCCCTCGGGAACGGTCACGGGGCCGAAGACAAGACGCGAGGCGGGAGGCTCCTTGATGTAGGACTCCCGCAGGGGTTGCCCGTTCAGGGTCATCCGTCCTTGACCATCACAACATCGCACGGCAATCCCTGGAACACCGATGACTCGCGAGATGCGGATGCCGGTTCCGCCCCACGTCCTGGGGGTCTCGAAAAGGATCACGTCACCGAACTTCGGAACGTATCGCCCCCCGGTCTGGGTCGCCGTCACCTTACTGCCCGCTTTGATGGTGGGTTCCATGACTCCATTTGGGACGCCGTACTGTTTCCTCCCCGCGATGCGGTCGACAAGGCCGCACCCGGTAATCATCGGCATAATCAAAGCTGCACACAGGACATACGACACATAACGGTTCACTAGGACATTATGCTGGACAAGGTGCAACCCTGACGCTTCTTTCCGCGTCCTGGCCCTGGTCCGCTCAGCTCGTCCTGCGGTGACGGCGACGGGACGAGCAGATTTCCTCCGTCGGACGGCGGGCTCCGTGGCCGCCGAGCAAGGCGGGCCAAGACCGGTTCCGCGCGCGTTCCGGAGCTTCCGGGGAGGCCGTTCCATCACCGGCAGGGGTCCAGGTGGCCTTCCTCCCCTTGACAGGCAAGTGGCGACTTGCCTATAACTGTGCCCATGGAAGGAGACCCCGACCTGTTCAAGGCCATCGGCGATGCGACGCGACGCGTCATCCTGGACGAGCTGACCGACAAGGACGGTCAGACGCTCTTCGAGATCTGCGGCCGACTGACCATGAAGCACGGCCTGGCCTCCTCGCGCCAGGCCATCTCGCAGCACCTCGCGGTGCTCGAACAGGCCGGCCTGGTGCACACCCGGCGGCAGGGCCGGTACAAGTTCCACCACATCGACACGAGCCCGCTGCGCTCGATCGTCGAGCGGTGGCCCATCGACCGAGAGGAACCGAATCCGTGATCCGCGTCAACATCACCAGCGTGCTCGTCGACGACCAGGCCAAGGCACTGGCCTTCTACACCGAGAAGCTGGGGTTCATCAAGAAGACCGACGTGCCCCTCGGCGAGGCCCGATGGCTCACCGTGGTCTCCCCCGCCAACCCGGACGGTGTCGAGCTGCTGCTGGAGCCGGATGGCCACCCGGCCGCGGGCCCGTTCAAGAAGGCCCTGGTCACCGACGGCATCCCGTTCACCCAGTTCGCCGTTGACGACGTGTACGCCGAGGTCGAGCGGCTCAAGGGGCTGGGCGTCGAGTTCACCCAGGACGCGACCGACTTCGGCCCGGTGGTCACCGCCGTCTTCGACGACACCTGCGGCAACCTGATCCAGATCGCCGCCATGAAGTAGTCGCCCACCCTCGCCGACGAACATCGGGACCGGCCGGTTCGCCGCCACCCGCCCGTGTCAGTACGTGATCTTGAATGACGGAGACCGGTTCCGGCAGGGTCGGGCGGGAGGTCGAGCCGGACACGGCGGCGCTCAGCCGAGGTCGTGCCACCGCCGTACCGCGTCCCGGTGCTCCCGGCGGCCGATCGCCACGAGGTTGGAGCGGTAGAGGCCGATCGCGCCAGGGCTGTCGAGGCCGGCTCGCGTACACGGCCGCAGCACGTTGTCCAGCTCGTCCACCAGGAAGACCCAGGGATAGCGGGCGAAGACGAGGTCGAGCAGCTCGCTCGTGTCGCAGCCGCAGTTGGCCTGGAGCTCGGGGTGCAGCTCGAACAGCAGTGTCGGCGAGGCGTTCAGTGCCTGGACCGCGCCCCGCAGCACGAAGCCCTCGTAACCCTCGACATCGATCTTGATGATGTCGGGTGGGCCGAGGCGATTGTCGGCGAGATAGGCGTCGATCGACGTCATCGGCATGGTGATCGCGCCCGTGGACGTCCCGACGTTCGCCGCCGCGGCCGAGTGCTTGCCGGACTGCTCGCCCGACAGGTGCACGGTCAGCTCACCGGGCGACGCCCCCACGGCCACCGGCTCCACTGTCACGCGGCCGGTCAGGTCGTTGCGCTCCACGTTGCGTCTCAGGTAGGCGACGTTCTCCGGCACCGGCTCGAAGGCGATCAACCTGCCGTCCCGCGAAAGGCGCGCCCCACCGGTGCAGGCGTAGACACCGATGTTCGCCCCGACGTCGAGTATCGAACGACTGACCGAGGCCAATTCCTCGAAGACGCCGACCTCGAATTCCTCGTAGTATCCCGCCGAGATCGAGGGCATGATCGTGGCGTCCCACACCGGGCCGGTCAGCACGACACCCCGGTAACGCACCTCGGCATCGCGATTCCCGGTGGTGACGCCCAATCGGAACACCGTGTGATAAAGCCGGTTGACCAGGGGAAAGCGCCGGACACTACGGCCGCGCAGCAGTTTGCGGACCATCCGGCTCCTGTTCGCCGCCCTGGCCGCTCGCATCACCGCGATGGCGAGATCCTGCCGTAGCCGCTTCATCGATAGGGCCATGATTCGAAGTTTGACTCAGTCACGACTCACACGGGCGAAAATCGGCGAGCGTCGGCGACCGGCTTTCGGAAACGCGACGGGGACCCCATTGAGACCTGGAGACGTGTTCGAAACCACTCGGGTCAAGGCCGCGCGGGGACAATTCATATACGTCTGACGATCGGTCGTGAGCCGGGGTACAGATCCAGGAAGGAGATGCCTCGCGGGGCCGGGCGGCGTCAGGCACACCCGGTTCGGGCCCGTCCTCTCACATCGGGGAGCCTTGTGGACCTGGACGAGTTGGAAGAAGCCATGCGGGCCGTTCGGCGGGCACTGGAGGGCTCCGACGCTTCGAGCCCGGACAGCCGCCACGGAGAGTTCGACGAGGCGGACAAGGCTTATCTTCAGGCCTGCTACCTGGCGAACCTGCTGGAGAACGCGGCGAAGGTCGCGCGGCACCTGCGGGAGCGCGTGGTGAGCCTGCCCGACGGCCGGCTGGTCGCCTCCTGGCAGGGAGGCGACCCCAGGCATCACCGCAATCAGGCGCGCATCCGCGTGGAGTCGGCGATTCCCGCCCTGGATTCCGCGTTCGCCGACATGACACACGTCCAGGCGGAGATCGGCCGGGTGGATCTGCGCAGGCCACCGCAGCCACCTCCCGATCACGACTGGCCGGAGGACCTCCCGCTCGGGCCGACCGACGGGGACCCGTACGAGGAGGACCAGATCCGCTAGCCGAACGGACGGCGAACCATACCGGGCGGCGGGCGGCGCCGGAGTCGGCGGGCGGCGGGCGGCGGGCGGCGGGCGGCGGGCGGCGGGCGGCGGGCGGCGGGCGGCGGGCGGCGGGCGGCGGGCGGCCGAGTATCGCCCCACATGTCATCCTTGATCCCGTGCGTTCCACCGGCAAGCGCTTCACGGCACCTTCGGCTGTTCGCCGTACGCTGGCCGCCGCGCTCGTCGGCCTCGTTCTTCCGCCGCTCGCCGGGGCCGTCATCCTCTCCGGGCTGGCCGTCGTCCCGTACGACGGCACGGGCGACACCGACGGCTGGGGCCGCCTCGGCCAGGGGATGGGTATCGCCGCGGGGACCGTACCGTCCCTGCTGGTCCTGGCCTGGCCGCTGCTGTGGGCGCTGCGCGTGCGGCCCGCCTGGCACGTCGCCCTGCCCGCCCCGATCGTGGGCGTCGCCCTCTGGGCCGTCCTCGGCACGGTCGCCTCGCAGATCATCGAAAACGTGCTCGTCACCGTCTTCGTCGCCTCGACCCTGGCGTACGGGCTGACCGCCCTGTTCACCACGACGGGAGGATCCCGGTGGTGGTGGCAGCTGCCGCTGATGGCCGTGGGCGGCCCTCCGCCGATACCGCTGGCGGGACCACACCCCCGCCTCCCCGATCTGGGAATCCCGCTGCTCGCTCCCGACCTGCCCGCCTACACGGTCGAGCGCCGCTCCGCCCGTCCCGGCGACCTGCGCTATCTCCTGCGCCCATCGGGACTGCACCGCGCCGCCACCCCCGCCGAGCGCGATGCCTCCACCATCGCCGTGACCGTCCGCTCCCGGGTGGACCCGCCCGGCGAGGACTCCGCGTACGAGCCGGTGAGCACCCGGACATGGCGGCGGGTCGCCGACACGGGTACCGCCTACGTGATCGACCGCGACGACGCCACGATCATCCTGAAAGCCGGCCCTCGCGTTCCGGCCGCCGTCCTCCTCCAGGCCGCCACCACCCTCCGGACCCGGCCACAGTCCCATTTCACGCCGGGCGATCCTCCGCCGTGGCGCGGCTGAGAAGGGAACGATCGGGCTCGGCGACCGACAGCACGGTCATGTCCAGCAACACCATGAAGTAGCCCGGCGAGATGCCGGCCGGCGCGCGGGCACGCCCCCTCGGACGGAGGTCCGCCGACGCCGGCGCGGATGAGTTCGGCGGGGTCATGTTCGAGTCGACTCCCGGGACGAGGGGTGAGAGAGCTACACCAGCTCAGGACCTTCGAGGCCGTCGTACGGCACCCGCCCACCCGCTCGCCGCCCGGACCGCGCCGACCCCCGGCGGCCTCAGGCACGAGTGGCTCCTGGTCAACGTCCCCGAGTGCTCGTTCTGGATGGCCGGGAACAGGATCCTCGACTCCGGCCCCGAACGGATCGAGGTCGGAGGCGTCCCGGTGATGCGCGTGGGCGGAGCACGGACTCGGGATCCCGTTGCTTCCCCGGTTCGCGGTCGCCGACGGCCTCCGCTCCGGCGCTCTGGTCCAGCTCGATCTCCCGCTTCCGGATCTCAGCCTGCGGCTGATCTGGCGGGAGGACCAGGAGTCGCTGCCCGAGATGCGCGACATCCTGTACGCCGCGGCCCGCCCCTGAAAACCGGCCACGGGCCGGGCCGGTCACGACTCGGTGTCCCTCCAGTGCGGGGTATGCGACTCGATGTCCTCCGGCACGCGAATCCGCCCGTTCAGGAGAACGAGTGGCGCGATCTCGGTGCTCTCATGGAAGCGCAGGTAGCCGACGAAGGATTCGACACCATCGGTATGCGCGTCGAGCGAGTACCGGCCGAGCCAGTCCAGCAGCGTCCGGAGCCGGTAGAAGTCGTCGGGATGGAACTCCTGGCGTACCGTCAGCGCCCAGCCGTCCGATCGCTCCCGCGCGGCCAGCTCGGCGACGAGCGCGCCCCCCACGCGCCAGGCGGCACCGCGTCGCGCGAACACGGGCTCCACCTCCGCGTCCTCCCACTCGCAGTCGGGGTCGTCGGGATCACCGAGTGGATGGGCCTCCACGTATCTGTCAGTGCCGATCGGCAGTCGCCCAGGTCGTGGCCCCTGCCCCACATGCCACCGCAGCTCGGCGAGCTCGTCGTCGGTGATGTCGGCACGAACGTCCACCGACAGCACGAGCTCGTAGATGTCCGCCATCGGCACACCGTACCGGCGGGACGGGAATCGAATGGGACGTCATCGACGCCCGGGAGAGTGGACCCAGCCCGTCCGGTGCCGGCGTCTCACCAGCGACCAGGTCCCGTCGTCGCATGTTCCGGCGCGCCGCCGGAAATCGTGATCGTCGATGAAGTACGGGGCGTCGAGATCGAGCCAGCTGTCCTTTCGCGCACGCCGGTCCCAGTGGGCGGTGGGGATGCTGACGCAGTTCATCCGATGTGATTTGTCCTGACTGGTAATTTTCAGAACCTCCACACCCGCCGGATGGGTGCGAATCACCAGGCATGGCCTGACCTTTCCCCCCGAGCCGTCGGCGAACGGCACGCCGGCCCACCAGATGTCGCCGGGACGCGGGCGCGACTGCCAGGCCGGGTCCGGCGGCACCTCGTGCACCTGGGGCCCGGCGGGGCGGGGGGCGAGGATCCATCGAACAAGGCGGACAAAGGCATATATGGCCGCTACCCATATGCCAATACCTGCCAGAATTCCCAGCAATGCACCGGCTTCCCCGAGGGCTTCAGTCATGGCTCATAACATACTCGGCAGGCACTGAATCCCAATCTTAGTTGGATATTTCATCTTTACGTATCAGGTGCAGAAGAACACACCGATGAAGCTCGGGCAGAAGGTCACCGGCGTCCGGGATACCTGGATCGCCCCGGTGAAGCGGACGAGCAGCTCTCGGAGCGGGTCGCGCTCCTCGGGGATGAGGGCATCGGCGATCCCGCGGTGGAACAATGTCCGCTATGACCGAATCAGATCCGAAGTCGGACCTGCACCGCTACCTGCGGACCGCCCGTGAAGCCCTGCTGTGGAAGCTTGACGGGCTCTCGGAGTACGACGTCCGCCGCCCGCTGACACCGACCGGCACCAACCTGCTGGGGCTGGTCAAACACGTGGCCAGCGTTGAGCTGGGATACTTCGGCGACACTTTCGGGCGGCCGTCCGCCGAGCCGCTTCCCTGGTTCGAGGACGAGGCCGAACCCAACGCGGACATGTGGGCGACCGCGGACGAGTCGCGCGAAGAGATCGTCGGGCTGTACCACCGGGTGTGGGCGCACTCGGACGCGACGATCGAGGCATTGACACTGGACGCGGTCGGCCGGGTGCCGTGGTGGCCGGATGATCGGAGCCAGGTGACGCTGCACCTGATCCTGATACACATGATCGCCGAGACGAACCGGCATGCCGGGCACGCCGACATCGTCCGGGAGCTCCTCGACGGAGTCGTCGGACTGAAGAAGGACAACGACAACATGGCGCCAGCCGACCAGGCGTGGTGGGAGGGCTACCGGGACAGGCTGGAGCGTGTGGCGCGGGAGGCCGGCAGGAACTGAGCCTGCGATCCGGCGGGGGGACATTCTGGTGCCGGGCTTGGTCGACGGCGATGACTCCAACGCTCCGGGGCGACGAGTGAGAGGCGGCAGGCTGGGAGCGAACACGACCCGGGGTTCTACGGAAATCGAAAAGAGCCCTCCTCCCTGACGCGAGAAGAGGGCCCCTGATCCGCGTTCGAACTCCGGGTGGGCTGTGGGCTGTGGGCTGTGGACCCAAGCCGCGCATGTGGCCCTTGACCCGGATCGGTTCGGCCATGCCGGCATAGACCGGCGCCCTGTCCGCGTCCTTGCTTGGTGACATCGCGAGGAGGACAGGTGGATCCAGGATTTGAGGCGGACTTCCGGGAGTTCGTCATCGATCGATCAGGGGCGCTGTTCCGTACCGCGTACTTGCTGACCGGCGACCGGCACGCCGCCGAGGACCTGATGCAGTCGGCGTTGACGAAGACGGCGGTGAAGTGGCGCAACCTGCGCGACCCTGCGGCCATCGAGGGTTACGTCCGCCGTGTCATGTATCACGAGCAGGTGAGCTGGTGGCGGCGCCGTTCCCGCGTCGCGGAGGTGTCCACCAGACCAGGCTGACCATGAACACCTACACATATGTGCTTCCGGACATCGAACGGGCGGCCGTCGACGCGGTCGTCAAGAGGCTTTTCGGGTGATCGAAGACATGCCGAGGTCCGGCCCTCGCGGCTGCCGAAGGCATGTCATCGCCCTTTAAAGGAAACTCGAACCCGGAACCCACAGATCAAAAGATCGCCCTAGGGCTGTTACGGGCGATTCAATACAGGTCAGAGGGCACACAGTCCATCCTGAACCCGCTTGAACCGGCCTGCATCGCAACCCCCATTGAAGGATGGAGCTAAAACGGCCAGCCGTGTTTCAAAAGCTGTAAGTTGTCCCCTGGCACGATGCAGAGCGCCTCAAGTGGCTTACTTTTCGTCGGGTGAGGGATTTCGATCCACTCCACCCCACCGAAGTCCGTGAAGCAGTGGGGGAGACTCTGAAGGTATCTGAGTTGGAAACCCGCAAAGTAGGGAGTGTCCTTGGATTCGATGTCTCGCCCATGTAGATGACCGCCTTTTGGATCGATACCGCGGCTTCTCCAGTACGCCAAGACTGCCCTGGCGGCTCGTTGGAGTGGGCTGGCATCTTTCCACCGGAGACGTATGCCGAGGTCGACATCACGATCGGGATCGGGCTCTGCGCTGTCGAGTGTGAGTCGCTCGATAGAGATCGCTCCAGCGGTTACGGCGGCGACGAGTTGCTCACGATGGTAGAGCGGGATGTATCTGTCGAGGCCCTCGAACTCACGCAGCATGGCTTCCCGTGGAGCACGTCCGGCCGCGGGATCTACCTCGATTGCTCGCAGCCGTCCCAACGCCGTCTCAAGCGGTTCACCTTGCTGCCATAGCAGGACCGCTTCGTTGTCCGATTGGATGTCGTAATCGAAGACCAGCTGACAACCACGCCTTCTTCCAAGCAAACCTTGGCGAATGATCGAGTAGGGACTGCTCCCACGCGATATTGAGTTGATCACGTGGTGCGCCCAACGCCTGCTTCCCGATGTATTCTCGATGAAAAGATCAACATCATGAGGCTCCAGAGCCCCGCGCGCGTACGAGCCGAAGACATAGATCTTGTCAATGACCTCCAGCGGCCACGTGTCCTGCCCCGCGACCTGATTGGTTAGGGCGAGTTCGACAAGCTCCGTAGCGTTATCCCGTTTCACAAACGCTATTCTGGCAGGTATTGACCATAATGGGCGGAAAACCGTTAAACGTGAGCCTGGGAAATCGAAGCAAACCGAGAAGGGCGCCACCTACCGTACAAAGGGTCCTGGCGGCCGAGCCCGCGATCCTGAACGTCATGGTCAAGGGCGGAGACTGGGCACCCGGGTGCCAGCTCGTCGATGCGACCTTCGCCGCCCTGCGCGGCATCCACTCGCCACCCAGGATCTTCACGCCGATGGTGCTGACCGACACCGGGGCCAAATTGTCGAAGTCCCTGATCCGGGACAACAAGGTCCCGCCGCCACCGGGTACTCAACCCTGGATGCTGAACGCGACCGAGTGGAACGGCGGCATCGATGACTACGTGGACGCGATGGTCTGGCTGGTCCGGCTCATGCTGTCCAACCCGAAACACTTCTACCGCTCCTACACGACCCTGGAAGTGAACCGCCTGATGAGCACTCGCAGCGTCACCCCGACAAGCCC
This sequence comes from Streptosporangium heterodermiicola, assembly GCF_051390675.1. Taxonomy (NCBI): domain Bacteria; kingdom Bacillati; phylum Actinomycetota; class Actinomycetes; order Streptosporangiales; family Streptosporangiaceae; genus Streptosporangium; species Streptosporangium heterodermiicola. The sequence goes on along the minus strand of NZ_JBPJSR010000003.1, from coordinate 438,558 downwards.
GCCGCGCGCCCGGCACATGAACCTGTACCGACGTTACTTCGACCTGGTCGCCTCCGGCCGCAAGACGATCGAGGTTCGCGTCCAGTACGCCAACCTGCGCGACCTCGCCGCAGGTCAATACATCCGCTTCGCCTGCGGCACCGATGAATGCCTCACCCGTGTCGTCCGGGCAGCCCGCTACACCGGCTTCGATGAGATGCTCGACGCCGAGGGCCCGGCCAACGTCAACCCCGATTCCCCACGCGAGGAACAGCTCGCCGGCATCCGCCGCATCCACAACCCGGAAAGGAGGCCTTGGGCGTCCTCGCCATCCAGATCGAGCGAGTCTGAAAGCCGCTCTTCCTGTCGTGCGAACGATGGCTCCGTCAGGCCGTCCTCGGCCAGGCCGTCCTCGGCGACGCGGCAGAGAAGGTGATCACGCTCATCCCGGAGCGGAGAAGATCCCGGGAAGCGAGATCATGGCGCCGTGTTCCCGTCCGGCCCGCTTCGACGATCGGCGTCGAGGCGGGAGCCGGGGTTTCCACAGGTGGCGGAGAGCGTGGGATTCGAACCCACGAGACCGGTCACCCGGCCTAGCGGTTTTCAAGAGGGCTAGGTTCCATGCAGCGACAGGGCCTCTCACCAGGGCGAAAGCATCCTTGCTAGCCATGGCTACAGAAGATCATCCCGTGAATATCCCACGAGACTGAACACGCCACCATCAATGTAGGCCAGGGCGTCTGTAGGCCGTCACGAACGGCCCTGAACTGCGGTGGACTACAGTGCGCCCTTACAGCCTGGAGCGAGTGTCCGCATCATGGTCATCAAGATCACTGCGGCTTGCTCAGAGGACGGAACCCCCCACTCTTGGGACAATTGGTATTTTCGCCCCGTTGTCTGTCTCCAGCGGTATTTTTATTGCGGCGACCCTGCCATGTAGGGGTATCCTGCGAGGACCGATTTTTGGAGGTTGAGTCATGCGTCTGTCAACTGTGAAGGTGAGGGACTTCCGCTCAATCCGATACGCGCAGTTGGATGGGCTGGATGCTCCAAATTATGTGGTCCTCGCTGGAGCGAACGGGTCCGGCAAGTCCAGCATGCTGGAAGCCATAGAGCTTCTGTCGGCGATCATATCGCCTCCTCGATTGCCCAAATCGGCGCTTGTGAGGCTGGGCCAAGAGCGAGCAGAGCTCTCGATGACGTTCACTGTCACCGATCGAGAGTTCGAACAGGCCGATCTATTTCACCGCTCCATACATGGGCGCCCACTTCCTCGACAAGAGCTTGATCATCGAACGGCGGTCATCGATACCGCCGGCCAGGTCATCTACTCGGGATCCCCTCTCGCAGAGACGCTCTTCGCTCCAGCCTTTCGATCGGCCCACGGCTTCCCGCGCGTAATCTCCATGAGCGGCAACCGCATCCGAAAACCTGACAGCGATGCTCTGCATGGGGCATCATCATTTGCGGGATTGGACAGTTTGACCGAAGCACTCATGATGCTCGACTACCGGTCGCTCAGCTCTCAGCGGGCTGGCAGTAGTGCGAATGACTACGAGAACTTGGCCCGAGTCTTCCTGAACGTCACCGAGAAGCGCCTTCTGCTGCCGCGCTTCACGGAGGGCTTCACCAGCGGTTGTATCGAGGTCGAGTTGAAGGATGGCTACCGACATGACCTAAGCGGGCTGTCAAGTGGCGAATTAGGGCTCCTCGGATTGCTGTGTACGCTGTACGAGGCAGCCAACGGCGAAGCTCTGCTGCTATTGGATGAGCCGGAACTACACCTGCATGCCACCCTTCAAGCGGCATTCCTGCGGGCACTTCGCCAGGTCGCCTCACGTACACAGATCATCCTTGTAACGCACTCCCTCAAGATCGTGGCATCATCCCTCCCGTCTCAAATCTATGAAATACGCACTGGAGACAGCCAGGTATCGCGCGTCACGGACCCGTCTTCGATGCTTGATGTAATTCGCCATTTCGGTGTCGAGCAAGCGGACTTAGTCCTTAAGTCCGGTCGACTGGTTGTCGAAGGTGACCATGACCAGAAGCGCCTCAACCAGCTCTTCCCTGAAGAGATCGAGCGCCTTCACGTTGGGGTGGCAGGAGATCGCCAACGGGTACTTGTCCATTATCGATTCCTGGAGGACGGCCCTGGTGACTTGCCATGGCTTTGTCTTATTGACCGGGACTTGATGAGCAGCGCTGACCTTGCACGCTATACGGAAACTCACCCTCATCTCCATATATGGCCGCGGCGCTCTTTCGAAAGCATGCTATTGGAGCCAGTTCTCCTAGCTGCCGTTCTTCAATCTCTGGGTAGGCCCGCATCTATCGACGAAGCCGAAGCATTGTTACGTGCGGCAGCGGATGGTCTGCTTTCTGACGTCATTAATGCACTTGTTCAAGCTGAACTGGGTCGCCAATTCCCTATGCCCAAGATAGATCGGGGTCGCGGAGACAAGGGGCTTGAAGAGGCCTACGCCGAACAGGCGCGAGTTCTGGCGGCTAAGAGTAAGTCCGTATCTGAGGTTCGGCGGCAGCAGGAACAGGCAGTGAGAGCGTGCTGGGAGACCGAGCGCTTCGCTCTCGTGGATGCGAAGAAGACTTTAGGACGGCTGGCGAAACAACTTAGTCTCTTCCGACGAGTGGATGATCTCACCACAGCGTTGATAAGTCGCGCAGCAGACGACCCTCTTGTTCGCCCTGAAGGGTTGGAGCAGTTCCGGCAGCGACTGACGGAGTGTCGCCGAACTAGTCTTCGGAGCAGTAAAGAAATGCGCGGTCTCCCAAATTAGATACGATGCCCGAGATTCATGGTGATCACTTGGCCATTGGCTTAATTCAGCGGGCAGGCTTTTCAGTCTGTCAGTGCCCACTCCTTGTTGTGGCGCACTCAATCGATTCCCTTAACACGATTATGGGTCAAATGGTCTCACATGAATCACAAAAAAGCCTTATCGAGCCGACGCAGGCTGTTTTAATCCGCCATGTGGGTGCACTACGATGACCGTTGTGACACCAGTGGAAGCTGCGTCTGACAATACATGTGTTGTGATCGACTGTAACGAGTGGATCAGGCTTAAGTGGCTTGGGAGTCCGATCGGAGTAACGTTCTTATCGACACTTAAGCGTAATCTCTCGCTGAGGTTAGCTATTCCAGAGGTTTTGAACACGGAGCTGGATAAGCATCGCACCAGAATGGCGCGAGAACTGCTCCAAAAGCTCAAAGAAGTCACCTCTGAAATAAACACGATCACCGGGGATTCGATCGCTGCTGGCATAGTCACCCTAACCGAGGAAAGCATTGAGGTAGCCATCCGTGGCCGTCTGTCCGGAATCGCTAGCCAGACGATTTATCCAGCTATGAGTCTTGCTGAGGCTAAGCAAGCTCTGGAGCGCGTAAACAACGATACTCCGCCCAACAGTCCGAAGAATCAGCAGATGAAGGATTCTCTGCTTTGGGAGGCTTGCGTATCGCTGGCTGAAGATTATCGGGTTGTTTTTGTGACGGGAGACACGGCATTCTACCGGGACCGCAAGCCCAAAAACGGCCTCGCCGATAATCTTGCATCGGAGGTAGTTGTAAAGAACGGACGCTTGCGTGTCTTCTCGACTCTAGAGGAGGCTATGCAGTCCTTCGCCCCCGAAGCTTCCGTCGACTCCGATGAAATTTCGAAGGCTGACAGCAGGATCCTGATTGCGGCACAAGCAGAAAAGGCTTTTGCTTACAGCTCCATGGCAATTGACCTTCGGGTTCGTGTGAAACTTCGAGGAGTTGTTCCTTCGTACTTTCGCACTGATATTGCCTACATCTTCGCCGTCTCGTTCACGGCCTTTTTTAATATTGAGGGAGGCGTTGAGGATGACATGGAGGGAGAGGCGGCTATATCGGGTGAGTGCAAGCTGAACACGCGCGGAGGAGCGGTCGAAGAAGTCAGCTTGCAAAGTATCCATTGGACTCTTCGGTACCCAGATGGGTATGTGGTGAAGAGCCATGAGATACTCACAATTGATAGGCCCGATTGACTATAGTCCCTGCAGCTCCCAGGCAGGCCGCAACTATCTGGTTCGGTGAGCCGTGCTGAGGAACGAAGCACGGATCGTCGATCGCCCCAGCCATGTGCGGCGACCAACCACATTGTGGCGATCGTGAGGGCTGCATCTGTGCGGCGGCGCGGCAACCTCGGTCGGAGCGTCCGGTTGGTACGGCACGGTCGGCGTATGGCGCCCGGCCCGGTGTCCCGCCGCCGTCCGGGACCGGCCCCCAGGCCGCACGCCCGGACGGCGGGCGGGCGGAGGGCCGGGGGTACGGCGGCGCGCCGCGCCGCCGCTTGATACCTATGGGAACAATTCGGCAGTGATCCGGGATGGGTGGCGTTCCTCTCGCGGGGGGCTGGTAGAACGCTGGGTGTGGAGGATCGTCGGGATCGGCTTCGGGTGCTGGGTGGGTTGCTGCGTCGGCTGCGTAAGGACGCCGGTCTGACGGGCAAGGAACTCGCGCTGCGTGCTGGGGTGAGTCAGCCGACGGTCTCTCAGATCGAGACGGGGCAGCTCCTTCCCACGCCGGATACGGTCGATCGGCTCGTTGAGGCGCTGGGCCTGAACGAGGCGGGTCGTGAGGAGCTGGATGCTCTGCTTGCGCGGCTGCGCGATGAAGTGTCCCGTCTCAAGGGTGGCTTGGCCGGCAGGGAGTCGGCGAACGCGGCCCGGCTGCGGTCGGCTCGTCGGGTGGTGTCGTTTCAGTCGGGCATGATTCCGGCGCTGTTGCAGACGGCGGAGTACGCGCGGCTTGCGCTGGCCTTCGGTCGGGATGTCGATGACGAGGACGCGGCCAGGGCTGCGGCGGTCCGAGTGGAAGCGCAAGCTGTCCTGTTCGAGTCGGAGCGTGAATTCTCCTTCGTGCTGACGGAGGGCGCGGTTCGGACATGGCCGGGGTCGCCGACGCTGATGCGGGCTCAGCTTGATCGGCTGGTTCAGGTCTCGACGCTTCCGCATGTCGGTCTCGGGGTGGTGCCGTGGTCGGTGGAGGCTCCGGCTCTCCCGCTGCATGGGTTCACGATCTACGACGGTGCGGTGAGCGTGGTCGAGAGCCTGACCGGTGATCTCACGTTGAGCGGGCCGGGTGAGCTGGCTACGCATGTGGAGACCTTCGAGGCGTTCGCGGCGGCGGCCGTGTATGGCGAGAGGTTACGGGATCTTCTCGGGCAGATCGGGATCGAGTATCAGGAGTTGGCTGCCCGGTTGGGCTGATTGACTTATTTATAAGTCGAATAACTTGAAGGACTGCTAGGTTCGCTCATACGCTGACGGCATGGATGTATAGCCCCCTAGACATCGGAGCTTGCTATGCCGTCCTGGCGCATGTCCCGTACCTTCCCCGGCTCCCCGGTGGCCATCGCCGAAGCTCGACGGTTCATCACCACCCTCCTCAGAACATGGCCGATAACCGAGGACGCCGAACTGATCATCAGTGAACTGGCCACCAACGCGATCCGACATTCCGCAAGCGGTCGGTTCGGCGGAAGCTTCACCGTCTCCGTCCATGTCGACGGCGACAGGCTCTGGGTCGGCGTCCTGGACCAGGGCGGCCCGTCGCTGCCGCGCCTGCTCCCCCCTCAGGAGGATGAGGAAGACGGCAGAGGTCTGAACCTGGTCACTAAGTTGGCAGCGGACTGGGGGGTGGCCGGAGACTACAAAGGCCGCATCGTATGGGCTGCCCTGGACGTCAAGCCCTCGAAAGCGACCAGGCGGTGAGTGATTGCCTGGCTCCGCATGCGCGGCGGCCACAGGCTGGTCACACGCCGGTGTCCTGGACGAAGCCGCGTCCCGGCGAACGACGCCGAGTCATCAACTGGACATGCCACTGTCGGTCACTCATCTACGAGCTGTGCTCTTCGGGAGGACAGTTCTACATCCGGCGGACCACCAGGCAAGAAGCAGCCCTTGTCATCGCCGAGAGTCCTCGGGGCCGCGAGCGCGAGGCGTTGGAGTTGTGGACGGCGTTGCTGGCAGGGCGAGCGCGATGACACGGGGAGTGCCAAGGCGACGGTCCGCGATTCGCGCCACGCACCCGATAACCGGTGAAAGGCTCGCACCGGCACTTCCGAGGACGATCGACGGCATATCGTCTAGGGGTCTAGACTCGGTGGAGTATCACCGAGGGGAAACAACCGTGCCACCGAGTGACCTTGAGCGCATAGCCGCCATCGACGACCCGTACCAGTTGATCCGGGTCGCTACCGAACGGCTCAACACCGCCCAGCAGGAGGTCACCGAACTCGCCCGGCTCCGCCGCCGAGTCATCCAAGAACTGCATGCCCAGGGTGTCTCGTACGCGCAGATCGCCGAGCAGGCCGGGCTCTCCCGTGGCCGTATCCACCAGATCAAACACACCGGACCGGCCCCGGAGGGCGCGTTCCTCGGCATGGGGGCGGTGACCGTGGTGACCCCGCTGCGACTCGATCCGGAGCGCAACCGCCCCATGCTCGCCCTGGACGACATGCGCTCGGGCAAGCGGTTGGAAGACCTCGCCCACTCCTTCGGCCTGACCGTGGCCTCCGACAACGTCTCGGCGGACGGACAGGTCGACCTCAACCGGCCTGGCCTGCTCGTCATCTGCGGCCCTCGGATGGCGGAGGCGATGCGCGCCGCCTACGACACCGATCCCGTGATCAGATGGGAACGCGACGACCTCGGCTGGCTGCTGCGCGACACCCGGACCGATGTCGCCTACCGTTCCGGCAGTCAGGTCGACCCACCGCAGCCGACTGACTCGGCCTACCTCGGCCGTCTCCCCCGGCCTGACGGCAAGGGCACCTTCCTGGCCATCGCCGGCATTCACCCCAACGGCTCGCTCGGCGTCATCGACCTGCTCGCCTCCGAGATCGCCACCATCTGGGGCCAGGTCGGCGACAAGCGTTTCTCCACCGTGGTCGCCGTCGAATACGACCCCACCACGGGGGAGCCGGTCCGTACGCAGTTGGCCAGCCCTCTCTACCGGCACGAGGAAGACTGACGTGCCCCTCGGCTTCGCCACCGAACCCGCTCACCCAGACCAGCCCAATGAGGACTTCGTCGGCGCGACCCCGGAAGCGGCGATCCTGCTGGACGGGGCCGGAACCCCGGCGGGGCTGAAGATCGGTTGCTCGCATGGAGTCGCCTGGTACGCCCATACCCTGGGTTCCACCCTCCTGGCGGCCATGACGCAGAGCACCGGCACCTTGACCCAACTTCTCGCCGAGGGCATCAAGACCGTCGCCTCGCTGCATGACTTCACCTGCGACCTGGCACACGCGGGCTCCCCTTCGGCCACCGTCGTCATGCTCCGCCGCACGACTAACACGTTGGAGTGGCTGGTGCTGGCGGACTCACTCCTGCTGCTCGACATCTTCGGCGCGGAACCGCTGGTGGTCTGCGACGACCGGGAAGCCCTGACCGGGGAGCGTTACCGCGGCCCGCTGAACACGGCCTTGGCCGGAACCGCAGCGCACGTACAAGCCCGGAGCGACTACGTGACGGCCATGCGCGGACACCGCAACGTCGACGGAGGATTCTGGGTCGCCAGCGTCGACCCTCTCGCCGCCGACCAGGCACTGACCGGAAGCATCTCCATCAAGCGGGTACGAGCCGCCGCACTGCTCAGTGACGGCGCCTCCCGCCTCGTCGACCGCTTCGCCCTGGCCAGCTGGCGACAGACCCTCGATACCCTTGACGACGCCGGGCCGGATGAGTTGATCAGGCAGGTTCGCCACGCCGAGCACGCCGACCTTGACGCTTCCCGATGGCCGCGCAGCAAGGTACATGACGACGCTAGCGCGATCTTCTGGAAGTTCTCCTAGATACTTTCGTCCACCCCCCTAGACAGTTTGCGTGAGCCACATTACCTTTCATGCATAGCCCCCTAGACATCCTTCCTTGCGGGTCGGCCGTAACTGTCTAGAGGGGTAGACGAAAGGTGAACATCATGGCCATCCAAGGCCCCATCCCCGTCAGCTTCGACCAGGTCTTCCCGCACGGCTGCTATGTGGTCGGCGAGGTCGAGCAGGTCAAGGACTTCACCGCCTCGACCGGCGGACGCACCGTCTACGCCAAGGACAAGACCACCGGCGAACTCGTCTGGCAGGTCGCCGTCATGGACGCTGATCCCACCCTCAAGGCCGGACAGAAGACGGTGGCGGTCAAGATCTTGTCCCCGGTTCAGCCGGTGCCCCCGCCTCCGCTGCCAGGCATGCCGTTCGTCCCGGTGGAGTTCGACGGCATGACCGCCACCGCCTACGTCGCCGAGAAGACCGGTCGCCTGGCCTGGTCCCTGCGGGCAACCGCGATGCGCGCTCCCCGATCCGGCTCGGGTGCGGCCAAGGCTTCGGCCGGTAAGGAGATCGCGGCATGAATGAGCACTCGCCTTACACCTACGTCACCGCGTCGATCCGTGAGGGTCTGACCCGGCTCAATGTCTCCTTCCACACCCCGAACCTCTCGGTCATGGTGCTGCACGGCCAGGGGGATCGGCCGTGCCTGCACCTGTCCACCACCGAAGCGCAGATATTGATCTCCACCACGGGCGGTGGGCCGGTCACTAAGCAGGACGTGAACCTCGCCCGGCAGATCGCCGATGCCGCCGCGCGCTACCTCGCCGCCTGCGAGCGCCTCCATGCCGACCAGGCGGCTACTCCGATGCTGCCGGGCCTGGATGAGGTCGCGGCCTGACATGGAAGCGGGGCCGCTGGAACTGGCATTCCGGCGGCCCCTCGGTTCTCCCTCTCACGCGAATTCAAGGAAGAGGCTCCAGCCTAATGTTCAAAAAACTGCCCGGTGACGAGGCACGCACCCTCGTCACGACGACCCCCGATACCGCCGTAGTGTTCCGTCCGGCCGTGGTCCGTACCCCGGCCATCCTCACCATCACCATCTTCCTATGGCGGCTGCTGCTTGGCGTGATCCGGCTCCTCTGGCGTCACCCGGTCGCCGTGGTGCTGGCTGCTGCTCCGGTCGTGCTCGTCCTCCTGTACGGCTGGCGTCTCGCCCTGGTCCTGCTCGTCGTTCCCGTCTCGCTGCTGGCTCCGTGGCCGTTCTTCGATCGGGCCTCGTTCAACCGCTGGGTGGGTTGGCGACTGCTGGCCTGGTGGCGCCTGGTGTGGATCTACCGCCGTCACTGGCAACCAGTGATGATCATCTCCGGGCTCGGCCGTCACCTCCAAGGCCGCGACTACCTGCCCCACCTCATCCGCATCCGCTGCACCTCCTGGGCCGACGTGGTCACGGTGAAGATGATCAGCGGGCAGGCGGTCAAGGACTGGTCCGACCGCATCGACCACCTCGCCCACGGCTTCGGCGCCTCCTCCTGCCGGGTGGCCATCGTGCGAGCCGGTTGTCTGCAACTGACCTTTCCCCGGCGTGACCCGCTGGCCGTCCCGCTGCCGGCGGTTCCGCTCCCGGTGGTCGCCTCAGTGGGGCCGGTCGAGATCGGCACGTGTGAGAACGGCTGCCCGTACCTGCTCAAGGTGCACGGCACGCATGTGCTGATCGCGGGCGCGACAGGCGCGGGCAAGGGCTCGTTCCTGTGGTCGGCCATCCGTGGTCTGCTCCCGGCGGTCCGGGCCGGTGTCGCGCAGGTGTGGGCGCTGGATCCCAAGCGGATGGAGCTGTCCTACGGTCGCGAGATCTTCGGAGATCGGTACGCCGCTGATCCAGCCGCGTGCGCTGATCTGCTGGAAGCGGCCGTGAAGATCATGCAGGAGCGGGCCGATCGCTACTCCGGACTCCAGCGCTCCCATACCCCTACCCTCGATGACCCGTTCGTCCTGGTGCTCGTCGATGAGGTGGCGTTCCTGACCGCCTACCAGTCCGACAAGGGCCTCAAGCTGCGTATCTCGGCTGCCCTGGCGACGCTCACCACCCAAGGCCGTGCGGTCGGGTTCGGCGTGATGGCCGCCCTCCAGGACCCGCGCAAGGAGGTCATGAACATCCGCAACCTGTTCCCCGACAAGATCGCGCTCCGTCTGGATGAATCGGAACAGGTGGACATGGTCCTCGGTGACGGCGCACGCGACAGGGGAGCGCTGGCCGATCACATCTCCCCGATCCCCGAGCAGGGCGCGGGCGTCGCCTACGTCCGCTTGGAGACCTCGCCCGATCCGATCCGGGTCCGCGCGGCCTATGTCTCCGATGCCGACATCAAAGACATGGCGGCCCTGGTCACCGGCGACACCCTGCCGATCGAAATGGACGGGGCGGCCTGATGAAGATCATCATTCAGGGCACCCTCGCCGAGATCGACACGATTCCCTTCCGCCTCCTCGGCAACCTGTCCGACTCCCCGCCGCGCTTTGAGCTGGTGCTCTCCGACCTGGTCAACATCCGGCTGCACCGTGACCCCTACAGCGACGCCTACCGGTTCACTGCCGACGTGCTCGACCGAGAGGAGGACATGTGAACGACGCCCCCACCTCTTCCTCCACCCTCGCAATCGATGTTCCACCGAACGGCGCTGATCGCACCCTTCCCCGGCTCGTCCGTGACACCCTGCCCGTCGCCCTGGACGTGGCCATCGAGGTCGCCAAACTCAACGGGGTGTGCATCCGCCCCATCGAGATGCGCCGCATCGACACCCATACCGGTCAGAGCGAACCGTTCGACATCCCTTGTGGGACGACCCAAGAGGCCAAGTGTCCGCCGTGCGCCAAACGCAATCAGCAGCTGCGCCGTGCCCAGTGCCGGGAAGGCTGGCACTTGGACCATGAACCCGTCGCCGAACCCCACCCCTCCACCGACGATCAGAAATGGCTGATCGAGTTCCGGGCCGACGTGGAAGCCAAGCGCGACGAGGCCGAGAGGAACGGCGAAGAGGTCGCCGACTGGGACGAGGCCATCGCGGGCATCGACGCGGAGATCAATGCCGCCGGGATGCGAGGTAACGTCCTGGGCGGGCGGACGGCTCCCAAGCGCTCGCGTTCGACCAGGCGCCGCCAGGATGCGCCGGACCTGCCCAAGCGGGCCAAGCAGGACACCACCCTCGGCCGGACCTTCATCGCCCCCGATGGCAAGGTCTACCGGCCGTCGCTGTTCGTCACCCTCACCCTGCCCTCCTACGGCAAGATCCGCTCAGGGCTGGGCGTGCCGGCCGATCCGAGCACCTACGACTACGCGCGCGCGGCCCGTGACGCGCTGCACTTCTCCAAGCTCGTCGACCGGTTCGTGCAGAACCTCCGACGGGTCGCTGGCTATGACGTGCAGTACTTCGCCACCGTTGAACCTCAGAAGCGGCTCGCCCCGCATCTGCACATGGCAATCCGCGGGACCATGCCGCGTGCGGAGATCAAGGCGATTGCCGCCGCGACCTACCACCAAGTGTGGTGGCCATCGGTCACTGAGGTCCGCTTCGACGGCGACCACTTGCCTATCTGGGCGCCACGGGCCGACCTGGGCGACGGCGCGACCTACCCGGACGGACAGGCAGGCGACTACCTCGACCCCGTCACCGGGGAACTGCTGCCCACCTGGGACGAGGCACTCGACCAGCTCGACCAGGACGACGAGGCTGAACCGTTGCACGTGGTGCGCTTCGGTGCTCAGGTCGATGTTCAGGGCCTCGTCGCCGGATCGCCGGACGCGCACAAGCGCATCGGCTACTTGACCAAGTACCTGACCAAGAGCCTGGGCGACCCCCTCGACCCCGACGACCCCACCACCGAGAACCCCGCACGCCGTGACCACGCCACCCGGATGGTTGAGGCGCTGCGCTACGAACCGTGCTCGGCCACCTGCCCGAACTGGTTGCGGTACGGCGTGCAGCCCAAGTGCGCCAAAGCGGGCATGCTGCCAGGCCGGTGCAAAGGCAAGGCGCACAAGGCCGAACACCTCGGCTACGCCGGCCGACGCGTCCTGGTCTCCCGCAAGTGGTCGAACAAGACCCTGCGCGAACACAAGGCCGACCGCCGGGCCTGGGTCCTCGACATGCTCGGCCTGCCCGACGAGACCGTGACCGACTCCCACCGCTACGTCTGGCGGCCGGTCTCCTCCAAGGACCCCAACCGCACCCCGTTGCCCAAACGGCTGCTACGTGGGGTCGCCGACCGCCACCGCACCAAAGCACGCCTAGCCGAACTCCAAGACAGAGCAGACGGACAGAACGTTTCGACAGTCGAGATTCGGGAGGCAGCGTGAGCAAGAACCGCGACCAGCTCATGACCGTTCCGGAAGTCCTCGACGAACTCGGCGGGGTGTCTCGGCGCACCTTCTACCGGTGGCGGGAGATCGGCCATGCTCCGCAGGGTCTCAAGCTCCCGAACGGCGAGATCCGTATCTACCGCAGCGAATTCACCGCCTGGCTTGAGACCCTTCGGGAGGCGGCGTGAAAACCTCGTACGACATCAAGGTCTGGGATATCAGGCGGAACCAGTCCAGTAAGGCACCGTCGTACGAGTTGCGGTGGGCTGTCGGACGTCGCCGTAAGTCACGAACCTTTCGCACAAAGGCATTGGCCGAGAACTTCCAGTCCGATCTCCGGCAGGCGGCCAAGCGCGGTGAGGCATTCGACGAGGAGACCGGACTTCCGCTCTCCATGCTGGCCGTTAAAAGCGCGGTGAACTGGTTCGGGTTCGTCATGGCGTACGTGGACATGAAATGGCCCCACGCGGCAGCGAAGACCCGCGACAGTCTCACCGATGCCCTGGCGACCGTGACGCCTGCTCTGGTCAACGAGGACGCGCCGGGGAGACCCGATCCGCTGGTCCTCCGGGAGGCTCTCCGGCAGTACGCCCTTCCTCCTGCCGCTCGGCAACTCGTACGACCGGAGGTCATCCGTACGGCTCTCGCCTGGCTCGAACGGCACTCGCTCCACATCGCCGACCTGAACAAGGTCCGGAATGTACGGCTCGGCTTGGACGCGTTGACGCTCCGGCTCGACGGTGGAGCCGCTGCGGCTACCACGATCGCCCGTAAGCGGTCGGTCTTCTACAACGCTCTCCAATACGCGGTGGACCTGGAGGAACTGCCCTCCAACCCGATCGACAAGGTGAAGGCGTGGAAGCCCCCGAAGATCCGGGAGGTCGTTGATCGGCGCGTGGTGGTCAACCCGGTCCAGGCGCGCGAACTGCTCACGGCGGTGACCTACGTGAGCCGTCTCGACCGTGGCCGGCACCTGCGGGGCTTCTTCGCCTGCCTGTACTTCGCCGGTGTCCGCCCGGCCGAAGCGCTCGGGCTCCGCAAACAGGACTGCCACCTTCCCGCGACGGGCTGGGGGCGGCTCATCCTGGCCAAGTCCAAGCCGCAGACGAACAAGAAGTGGACCGACAGCGGTGAGGCCCACGATGATCGCGGGCTCAAGCACCGGGCCGAGGACGAGGGCCGTCCCGTGCCGATCCCGCCTGAGCTGGTGGCCATCCTGCGCGAGCACATCGAGGAGTTCGGCGTCCACGAGGACGGCCGGCTGTTCCGTAGCTCTCGCGGTGGCGTGATCTCTATCGGGACCTACTGCGAGGTGTGGAAGGCGGCGCGGGCCTTCGCCCTGGCTCCGGAACAGCAGGTCTCACCCCTGGCTGCCCGACCCTACGACCTGCGGCACGCGGCGGTGTCCCTGTGGCTCAATGCCGGGGTGGCGGCCCCTGACGTGGCAGAGCGGGCGGGGCACGGGGTGGACGTGCTTCTCAAGGTCTACGCCAAGTGCATCGACGGTGGCGCGGAGATCGCCAACCAGAGGATTGAGGATGCGCTGGCGGCGTGAGTTCACCGGTTACGGTGAGAGGGTCTCGGTCATCCCGAGGCCCTCTCTTTTTGCCTGGCTGAGCTGGGCGAACGTGACCGGTTTCATCCCACAGATATCCCACGACCAGCGACATGTGGCCGCTCAGAGCGGCATACGGCTGCGCACCCCGGAAACGATCAACGGCGCCCGATCCGAGGGAAGTCCCTGGTCAGACGCCGTTTCTGGTGCTCGGCGGAGAGCGTGGGATTCGAACCCACGAGACCGGTCACCCGGCCTAGCGGTTTTCAAGACCGCCGCCATCGTCCACTAGGCGAGCTCTCCTGGTGACACGTCCGGAGAACGTGTCAGATTGCACCCTAGTCTCTCATTGACCCGGGCGTGCCCGGACCCGGCGGGCGCCTCGTCTCCAAGTTCGGGGACAAGGCGCCCGCCCGGTGTGGGTCAGGGCTGGGGGCCCGCGAAGCCGTCGCCGACCGAGGCGGCCAGGCGGAGGTAGGACTCGCGGGTGGCGGGCTGCAGCCTTTCCAGGTCGATCTCCGCGCCCTCCTCAAGATGAGGGTCGTAGGGGACGCGGATGACGGCGCGGCAGCGGGCCGCGAAGTGGGCTTCCAGGCGGTCGAGGTCGACGGTCGACTTCGAGCGCGGGCGGACGCTGCACAGCACCACCGTCGCGGAGCGGACGAGCTCCTCGTAGTGGTGGGCCTCCAGCCAGTCGAGGGTCGCCGAGGCGGCGCGGGCGCCGTCCACGGAGGGGGAGCTGACCAGGACGAGCTGGTCGGCCAGTCCGAGCACGCCGGACATGGCCGAGTGGAGCAGGCCGGTGCCGCAGTCGGTGATGCAGATCGAGTAGAAGTTCTCCAGCACCTGGGAGACCGACTGGTAGTCGGCCGCGCTGAAGGCCTCGGACACCGACGGGTCACGGTCGGAGGCGAGGATCTCCAGGCGCGACGGGGCCTGGGAGGTGAAGGCCCGGATGTCGACGTACCTCTTGATCTGCTGCCGCTCGTTGAGCAGGTCGCGGACGGTCGCGGAGGTTTCGAGCTCGACCTTGTCCGACAGGGTGCCCCGGTCGGGGTTGGCGTCGACCGCGATGACCCGGTCGCCGCGTACCTGCGCCAGGGTGGCGCCGAGGCCGACCGTGGTCGTGGTCTTGCCGACACCGCCCTTGAGGCTGAGTACGGCGACGCGGTGGTGGCCGGTGGCCACCGGTGTGCGTGCGCGGCCGACCAGCTCCCTGCGGCGGCGGACCTCCGGGGACTCGCCGGGCTTGATCAGCCCGGCCGACGCCTTGTAGACCAGCTTCCGCCAGCCCCCGGCGGGCGCGTTGCGACGGCCCCTCAGCAGCGACTCCGGGTCCAGGCTGTCGGCGGACTGCCGGGGAACCGTGCCCGGAGGCTGCTGCCTGGCCGGTGCGCCGAAGGCGGATGCCGGAGCCGTCTGGCGGCGGCGTGCCTGGTACGGCTCCCGCACAGGTTCGGCCGCGTCCCGTCCCGGCGCGAAGGGGTTCTCCCGTTCCGCGCGTTCCTGGGACGAGTCCCGCTCGGGGGCGGGGGGCGCGTCCCGTCCCGGCGCGAAGGCCGTGGGACCGGAGAAGGTGAAACCGGAAGAACCGGAGGGACCGGTAGGAGGCGGAGCCGAGCTGGAACGCTCCGAGCCGAAGGAGCCGCGGGAGCCAGAGGAACCAGAGGCACCGGAGGCGGTCTCCGAACCGAACGCACCCGAGGTGGCGGGACGCTCCGGCGCCGCGGCCGCTTCCGGCCTGTCGGTGCCGAAGGATTCGGGGGCCCGGAACGAGTCGGCGGGGTCGGGCTTGGGCTCGGACGGGGGGACGGGCGCCGGAACGGGTTCGAAGCGGTCCGAGACAGGCTCGAAGCGCTCGGGGGCGGGTTCGAAGCGTTCGGGTGCCTGCCTGGGCGGCTCCTTCACCACCGACGTCACGGTGGACTCGAAGGGTTCGAAGATCGTACGGTCGCGGTCGTGCTCGGCACCGGCGGCGGGGAAGCGGTCGCCCCCCTCGGACGCGCCGGACGTGCCGGACGTGGACCGTTCGGCCTCGGCGGTTCCGGCGCTTCCGGCGGAGAAGTCTCCGCTGGTCGAGGAGAAGTCCTGGCCCCCCGAGGCGGACCGCGTGCCACCGCTCCCGAAGGAGAAGCGGTCGGAGTCGGTGCTTCCGAAGGTGAACCGCTCGGTGTCCGAGGACGACGGCTTGGGCGGCTCCGCGTCGGCGGCCTCGGCCGGGGCGGCCGGCTCCGCCGGACGCTGGGGTTGCTCGAACAGCCCGCGCGACGGCTCCTGCGCGGGCGCCGCGAACGGGGTGCGGAGGTGCGGCTCGGTGAAGTCGGCGTGACCGTAGTCGCCGGTGTCGGCGGACTCCTGGCGCGGCAGGGGCTTCAGTGGCGCGAGGAAGCCGTCGTTGTCCTGCTTGCCGGACGCCGGAGCGGGCACGGTGAAGGAGCTCACCGTGTCGGAGGCCTCCATCCAGTCGGCCGCGTCGGCGTCCTCCACCGGAGTGTCGGTGACCGGGTGTGCCGAGTCGACGGCCGCGCGGAACAGCGGCGAGGACGTCGCGTCGGGCTCGTTCGGGACCAGACTCCAGGGGTCCTTCGGGTACGGCGAGACGACGGCGTCGTCCACCGCGGTGGCCTTCACCGCCAGGGCGGGCGCCTCCTCCTCCTGCTCCTTGATGGCGTCGAGCCACGCGAGCTGTTCCTCGAGAGATTCCTCACGATCGTGTCTTGCCACCGTGTTCCCCCTCGGGATGGGCATAAAAGGGCAGCAAACACATAGCAGGTTAACGCCCTGTGTTCCTGTCAACGTGAGCAACCACCAAGTTGGGGCTCAGCGGATACCTTTGCTCACATGCGCGCCATCGTGATCGATAAACCAGGTGGACCGGAAGTGCTGACGTGGCGGGAGGTCCCCGACCCGCTTCCCGAACGCGGCGAAGTCATCATCGACGTGGCCGCCTCCGCGGTCAACAGGGCCGACACGCTGCAGCGCCAGGGCTTCTACGACCCGCCCCCCGGCGCCTCCCCGTACCCGGGCATGGAGTGTTCCGGCGTGGTCGAGGCGGTGGGATCGGACGTCGAGGGGTTCGCGCCGGGTGACCGGGTGTGCGCGCTGCTCAGCGGCGGCGGGTACGCGGAGAAGGTCGCCGTTCCCTGGCAGCAGGTCATGCGGGTGCCGGAGGGCGTCGACCTGGTCGAGGCCGCCGGGCTGCCCGAGGTGGCCTGCACGGTCTGGTCCAACGTCTTCATGACCGCGCGCCTGCGGAAGGGCGAGACCCTCCTCGTGCACGGCGGCGCCAGCGGGATCGGCACGATGGCCGTACAGCTGGCGAAGGCGTTCGGCTCGCGCGTGGTCGTCACCGCCGGGTCCCCCGAGAAGATCGCCCGCTGCCTGGAGCTGGGCGCCGACGAGGGGATCGACTACCGGCGGGAGGACTTCTCGGAGAAGGTCAAGGCCGACGTGGTCCTCGACATCATGGGCGGCAAGTACCTCGCGGGGAACGTCAAGGTTCTCAAGACGGGCGGCCGGCTGGTCGTGATCGGCCTGCAGGGCGGCACGAAGGGCGAGCTGAACCTGGGAGCCCTGCTCGCGAAGCGGGCCTCGGTGCACGGCACCACGCTGCGCGCCCGGCCCGTCGACGAGAAGGGGGCCATCGTGCGCGGCGTCGTGGACAACGTCTGGCCCCTGCTCGACGCCGGGGCGATCCGGCCCGTGGTGCACGCCCGGGTGCCGATGAGCAACGCGGCGGAGGCCCACCGCATCCTGGAGTCCGGAGAACACATCGGGAAAATCCTGCTAGTAAGTTGAGGTTATGAACGCTGAGGAGAGCACTCCGCACATCGTGGTCGTGGGTCCCCAGGGCTCCCAGGGCGAGGAGGAGGGCGAGACCCGGTCGATCGCCGACCTCGTCGAGCAGCCCGCCAAGGTGATGCGCATCGGCAGCATGATCCGCCAGCTCCTCGAGGAGGTCCGGGCGGCCCCGCTGGACGAGGCCAGCCGCAAGCGGCTCAAGGAGATCCATCAGAGCTCCATCAAGGAGCTCGAAGACGGTCTGGCACCGGAGCTGGTCGAGGAGCTGGAACGACTCTCGCTGCCCTTCACCGAGGACGTCAACGGCACCCCGCCCAGCGAGGCGGAGCTCCGGATCGCCCACGCCCAGCTGGTCGGCTGGCTCGAAGGGCTGTTCCACGGCATACAGACCACGTTGTTCGCCCAGCAGATGGCGGCTCGCGCCCAGCTGGAGAACATGCGCAGGGCGCTGCCCGGCGGCATGTCCCTCCAGCAGCAGGAGGGCCCCCCGGGCGGCAACGCGGGCCCCTACCTGTAAGGGCATCGGTTACCCGCGGGGACATCGGCCCGCGACGGCGCGATCGGGAGCCGCGACGGCTTCCGATCGCCGAGCCTTCACCGGGCTTCCACAGGGCTCGCGCAGCCTTCACCGGGCCTTCGTACGGCTCGTGAAGCCCGTCACGATCCGTAGAGCTCCTCAAGGACCCCGGCGACCCCGTCGTCGTTGTTGGCCGCGGTCACGTGATCGACCGCGGCCAGCACCTCCGGGTGGGCGTTGGCGACGGCGTACGAGACGCCGGCCCACCGCAGCATCGGAAGATCGTTGGGCATGTCACCGAAGGCGACCACCTCCTCGGCCGCGATGCCGAGCGTCGTGGCCAGGTGGGACAGTGCCGAGGCCTTCGTCACTCCGTGCGCGCTCATCTCGATCAGTGCCCGGCCGCTGGAATGGGTGGGGGTGACCAGGTCGCCGACCAGTCCGCAGACCGCCGCCTGAAGGATGTCGGGATCCATTCTGGGATGCAGTGCCAGAAGTTTGGCGCAGGGCCGCGAGGTGAGTGTGTCCGTTCCGACACGGAGTCCGGCGACTGCCTTACTGTCCCATCCTCCGAGACGGAAGTCCGATTCGTGGGCGAATCCGCCCTCGTATTCCACAGAGAACGCGAGGTCCGGAACCTTTTCGCGAAGACGTCTCACCACCTCTTCAAGCACGTCCGGGTGGATGAGGTGGGATTTGACGATCCGCTCACTGTGCAGGTCGTAGACGAGGGCTCCGTTGGCGCATATGGCCAGCCCCCGATGGCGCACGGCTCCCGCGACCATGTGCATCCAGCGAGGTGGCCTGCCGGTCACGAAGACCAGCGTGGCCCCGGCGTTCTCCACAAGCGCAAAAGCGGCGGCCGTACGGGGGGAGACGGTGCCGTCCGAGCGCAGAGCGGTGCCGTCGAGGTCGGTGGCGACCAGCCTGGGGCTTTGCATAACACGTCCCAGTCTGCACTGTGATGGTCGGCGTGTCGGCCCCAGGGATCCGGTCCGAGGAATCTTCCTCATGGCGGGAACACGCCCGCGCCGGATAGTGTTAGATGTGATGGCGTTGTATTAGCTGAATCCCGTTGTGAAAACCAGTTTGACTGAGCCACCCCGGGGCCCGCTGTACGACACATGGGGTTCATGAGGTGTGAATCCCAAAGTTTCAAATCCTGAGGGAGAGCTTTAATGGCTCAGGGAACCGTCAAGTGGTTCAACGCTGAAAAGGGCTTCGGCTTCATCGCACCGGACGGCGGTGCACCGGACGTGTTCGTGCACTTCTCCGAGATCCAGGGCAACGGCTACCGTAGCCTCGAAGACGGCCAGCGGGTCGAGTTCGAGATCACCCAGGGCCAGAAGGGCCCGCAGGCCTCGCAGGTCCGCGCCGTCTGACGCATAGACCTCTTGGTTGAACGGGAAGGCGGGGTTCGCTTCTGGCGAACCCCGCCTTTCCGTTTCCTGAACATCTTCCTGGACACCTTCCGTGCGGCACCTTCCTGGACACCTTCCGGAACACCCGGGCACCCGGGGTAACCGGGGCGCCAGGACCCCCGGGGGACTTCCCAGGAGTGGCCGCGTGGCGGTCCGGCCCCTCCCCGTCGCTGAGAGCGATCCTGAGGGCTTCGGCCGGCACGGGGACGGTCTTTGAACGCCCCCGGCCGCTTCCCGCCTTTCCGCGCGACTGTGGACGTGCCGGGCGCCATCGACGGGCGTGATCCACCCGGTGCCGGGACGCGCGGGGCCTTCGGGTTCCAGGACACACCCCGGTCACGAATGCCGCCGCCCCCGAACCCGGCCTCACAGCGGCGGATCCACCCGGCCATGGAACGTTCGCGAGAGCCCCTCCTGCCGCCGTACGGGACGCGCGGGGAAACTGGCGGCGGATGGGCCCGCTCGACGGGGGCCTCTCCCCGGACGCGGCGATCCCGCTCGACGCGCCGGGCGTCGACCTGAGGACGGAGCACCGCGTCGTCCTCTTCGTCGGCCTGCTCGGCTTCATGTCCGGCATGGCCGTGGCACGCCGTCACACGCGGCGGATCGCCGGCGCTGACCTGGCCGGCGCTGGTCACCATCGCCTGCTGCACGCCGTTCGCGATGTGGATGCTCTTCACCGGATGGGAGGCGGGCACCATCGACGACTATCCGACGGCCGGGTTCCTCGCCTGGCTCGTCGGCGGGATCGGGATCGGGGGGTCCGTCCTGGTCGGCTGGGCGGGCGCGGCGCGAGCGGAGGAGGCGTCGGAACATCCGGTGTGAACGCGGGTAGGCCCCGCCGCGCGGCGGGGCCTACTTGACGAGTTCGAGGACGCGGGCCTATTTGACGGGTTCGAGGACGTCGAGGCCGACGTACGGGCGCAGGGCCTTGGGGAGCACGACGGAGCCGTCGGCCTGCTGGTGGTTCTCCAGGATGGCGACGATCCAGCGGGTGGTGGCCAGCGTGCCGTTCAGGGTGGCCACGTGCTGGGGCTTGCCGCCGGAGTCGCGGAAGCGGACGCCGAGGCGGCGGGCCTGGAAGTCGGTGCAGTTGGAGGTCGAGGTGAGCTCGCGGTAGCGGCCCTGGCTGGGCACCCACGCCTCGCAGTCGAACTTCCGCGCGGCCGAGGACCCCAGGTCTCCGGCCGCGGTGTCGATCACCCGGTAGGGGAGCTCGACCTTGGCCAGCATCTCCTTCTCCCAGTCGAGCAGGCGCAGGTGCTCGGCGTGCGCCTCCTCGGGGCGCACGTAGGAGAACATCTCGACCTTGTCGAACTGGTGGACCCGGATGATGCCCCGCGTGTCCTTGCCGTACGAGCCCGCCTCGCGGCGGAAGCACGAGGACCATCCGGCGTAGCGGTGCGGGAGCGCGGAGCCGTCCAGGATCTCGTCACCGTGGTAGGCCGCCATCGGCACCTCGCTCGTGCCGACCAGGAACAGGTCGTCGTCGGGCAGGTGGTAGACCTCGCTGGCGTGGGCGCCGAGGAAACCGGTGCCCTTCATCGACTCCGGCTTGACCAGCACGGGCGTGATCATCGGGACGAAGCCCGCCTCGATCGCCTGCTGCATGGCCATGTTGAGGAGCCCGAGCTGCAGCCGCGCGCCGACACCCTTCAGGAAGAAGAACCGCGAGCCAGAGACCTTCGCGCCGCGCTCCATGTCGATCGCGCCGAGCAGCTCGCCCAGCACCAGGTGGTCCTTGGGCTCGAAGCCGAAGGACGGCTTCTCGCCGATCTCCTCCAGCACGACGTAGTCGTCCTCGCCACCGGCGGGAGCCCCCTCCTCCACGAGGTTGGGCACCGTGTAGAGCAGCTCGTCGAGCTCGCCGCCGAGCGTCTCCGCCTCGGCCTCGGCGGACTTGACCTGCGAGGAGAGGTCCTTCGCCCGCTCCAGCAGGGTGGCCTTCTCCTCCCCTGAGGCGCGGGAGACCGACTTGCCGACGGTCTTCTGCTCGGCGCGGAGCGTCTCGAAGCGGCTCAGCGCGCCACGCCGCCGCCCGTCGAGGTCGAGCAGCGTGTCGACGACAGAGTCGTCCTCACCGCGGGCACGCTGCGACGCCCGTAGCCGGTCGGGATCCTCACGAAGGGTACGCAGGTCAATCACAGCCACAAGGCTACCGATGTACGGCGAGCGTCCGCGCCCGGATTAACCGGCCCGCCCACGCGGCATCCGTTACCTGTCCGGTCCCGGCCGACCCCGGCCCGCCCACGCGGCATCCGTTCCCCGTCCGGTCCCGACCGACCTCGGCCGGCCCCCGCCCGTTCTCGCCCGGCGGGACGCCCTCCGCGGGCTCGGGCCGGCGCCGTACGAGGAGCGGGGGGCGGGTGACGATCAGACCTGGCCGGTGCGGACCCTGCTGAGCCAGCCGGCGGCGTCGGCGAAGTCGCCGTCGTTCGTGCCGCGCTTGATCTGCGGGAAGAGGCCGTCGGCGCGCGGGTAGCTGCCCAGGAAGCGCACCCTGGCGGAGATGCGGTGCAGACCAGAGATCGCCTCTCCCACACGGGCGTCGGCGGCGTGGCCCTCGAACTCGAAGTGGAAGAAGTAGCGGCCGATGCCGTCGCCGGTGGGCCGCGACTCGATGCGGGAGAGGTTGACGCCGCGGACGGAGAACTCGGTCAGCATCTCCTGCAGCGCGCCCGGGTGGTCGTCGGCGAGGAAGACGACCAGCGAGGTGCGGTCGGCACCCGTCGGCTCGGGCAGCGGGCCGGGACGCGACACCTGGACGAACCGGGTGACGGTGTCGGTGCGGTCGCCGATCCTGGCCGCGAGCTCGACCAGGCCGTAGTGCTCACCGGCGATGCGCGCGGCGATGGCCGCGTCGTACGGCGAGCCGGGAAGCGCGACCTCCTGCGCCGCGGCGGCGGTCGACGGTGCGGCGACCACCACGGCGTCGGGCAGCTCGCGGGCGATGAAGTTGCGGCACTGGGTGATGGCCGCCGGGTGGGAGAAGACCCTCTTGATGTGGCCGACCTCGGTGCCGGGACGCGCCAGGAGCGAGAACTCGACGGGGAGCAGCAGCTCGGCGGTGATGAGCAGCGACTCACCCCGGGCGAGCTCGTCAAGGGTCGTGGTGATGGCGCCTTCGAGCGAGTTCTCCATCGGGACGACGGCTCCGTCGGCCTCGCCGCGCCGGACGGCCTCCAGGGCCGCGGTGACGTTCGGGCTCGGCAGGCGCTCTGCCTCAGGCGCCAGGATGCGCAGGGCTTCCTCGGTGAAGGTCCCCTCCGGTCCCAGGTAAGCGAGTTTCGACATGGACCCAGGTTATCCGGCGACTGTCAGAAAATGTGCGGAGGATTACATACTGACGCGACTGACCTCGAACCGATCACTCGAAGTCGTACCACGTCAGAGGCTGTTTTCTTTCGATCATCCCCTCGCGGGCCACGTCACGCCCGGGGCCGCCGCCCTTCCGGCCGCTTCGCATCCGAGGCCGTATCCCACCGGGGAGGCGACCGGAACCACCTGGAGAACGCCGGGAAATCGTCGAGGGAGCGAGATCGTCGGAGATCGTCACGGGAGCGAGCACGAAGACGGTCCGGGCCGTCAGGGGAGCGCCCGGAACGCCTCTCTCCGCCTGGGCAGCCAGACCCCCAGCAGCCAGACCAGGGCCAGCGCGCCCAGGCCGAACCCGTTCTGCACGATCTTGCCCAGTACGGGACTGAGCACCGGGATCTCCACGGCCTTGATCGTCACTCCCCACCAGGGGATCGGCAGCACGTAGTAGAGCCAGACCCCGGCGGCCACCCGGAGCCTGACCGGGTCGCGCCCGTCACCGGCCAGCGCGCCGAGCACCACGACCACCCAGGCCAGGTGATGGATCCAGGCGACCGGCGACAGCAGCACGGCCATCAGCCCGACCAGGGCGACCCCCGCCACGAGGTGCCCGTCGAGCAGGGCCCTGCGGGCGTACCGGAAGCCGTACCAGGCGACCACGGCGACCAGCGCCACCCAGAGCAGGCTCGTCAGCGCGTCGGGCAGGTAGAGCCGGATGAGCATGCCGCGCATCGACTGGTTGGTGGTCGCGGCGTTGGCACCGAGCCGCTCGGGGTCGAGCAGCGCGCGGAACCAGAAGTCGGCGGCGTCCGCCGGGATCACCAGGAACGGCAGCAGGGTCAGCAGCGCCGCGGTGAGCGCGGCCACGAGGAAGGTCCCGCGCTGCTCCCGCCTCGCGCCGGGCCCGAAACCGGCGATGAGGAGGTAGATCAGGAAGACACCCGGGGTGAGCTTGACGGCGGTGGCGAGGCCGATCAGCATGCCGCGCGGCCACACCGGACGCCGGGCCACGCAGTCGGCCAGGCAGAGCGCGACGAGCAGGATGTCCACCTGGCCGAAGCGGACCTGGTCCCTGATCGGCATCAGGTAGGTGCACGCGATCATCAGGGCGGCGAACAGCAGGGGCGCCCACAGGCGGACCGCCCCGCCCGCCCCACCCGCCTCACCGGACCCGATCGCCCCGGACAGCCGGGCGCGTACGCCCCCGGACGCCCCCTCCGCCCGCGCCGCGCCCCCGGCGGACGTACGGGAAACGGCGTGCGCCGCTTCGGCGGGCGTACTGGCAAGGGCATCCGCCTTTTCGACCGGCGTACCGGGAACGGCATTCGCCTCTCCGGCGGGCGTACCGGACTCTTCAGCGGGCGTACCGGTAACGGCGTGCGGTGAGACCGGGCCCCCGTCAGGCGTGCCCGGTGCGGTGCCCGCGCCGCCGAGCGCGGCGCGGAAGGAGAGCCGGACGGCGACCGCCAGCGTCAGGAAGATCAACGCGGTCCACACCCACTGGGCCGCCGTCCAGGACATCGCCGCCAGCGGGGTGGCGAGCAGCGCCGCCACGGGTGGGTAGGTGAAGGGCAGCAGCTGCGGCGCGGGGGTGACGAACCCGTAGACGGACCGGCCCTCCAGGATCGCCGCCCCGCCGGTACGGTAAACGTCCAGGTCGACCAAGCGCTGGTCGTCCACGTTGCCCAGCCATTGGAGCACCAGCGGGGACACCGCGGCGGCGACGAGCAGCAACGCGGGCAGCCACACCAGCCACGACAGCCATGTCCGGGGGCGCCGCTCGGTCGTGGTCACCTCGCCAGTCCTCACGAGCAGGCAGGTTACCGTGGGGTCGGCCATGTCGTGGGGCCGGTTACCGTGGGGCCGGGGAAACGGCCGCCCGACGGATACGGACAGGGGAACCGGATGGCTTCGACACACCGCGGTCACGGGCCCGCGCGCCCGGCCACCGGGAGGACCGCGACGCGACCGGCCGCAGGGGGGACCGCGACGCGACCGGCGCCCCACCGGGCCGCCAGGACCGCCCCGGCCGTCGCGTCCCCGCCGCAGGCCCCGCTGTCGGCCTCGCTGTCGGCCCTGCTGCTGACCGCGCTGCTGGCCGGGCTCTGTGTGCTCCTCGGCGTCCCGGGCGCCTCGAAGGCCTCCGCCGCCTCCGGCGCTCCGGGCGTTCCAGGTGCCTCCGTTGCCACCGCGACGGACGCCTCCGGTGCCGGTGCGACGGCCGGTGCCGATGCCGGTACGACAGGCGGTGCCGGTACGACGGACGCCTCCGATGCCGGTACGACAGGCGCCTCCGGTGCCGGTACGGCGGGCGGCCCGGCGCGGGCGCTTCCCGCGAAGGTCGTGATCGTCGGGATACCCGGCCTGGAGTGGAGTGACCTGGACCGGGAGCGGACCCCGAACCTGTGGAAACTGGTGGGCGAGGGCGGGTCCGCGTCCATGTCCACCCGGGCGGTCCCGCCGCCCGAGCGGGGGATCACCTGCCCGGTGGCGGGCTGGCTCACGGTCTCGGCGGGCCAGCGCGCGGGCGCGCCCGGCACGGGCTGCGAGTCCCCCCGCGCGCCGGAGACGGCCCCCGGCGGCGAGGCGGGCGTGCCCGGCTGGGCCGAGCTGTCCGCTTTCAACGCCGCCACCTCCTACCGGCCGGTTCTCGGGCAGCTGGGCGAGCTCGCGACCGGCGCGGGCCTGAAGGTGGCCGCCGTCGGGCCGGGAGCCGCCCTCGCCGCCGCCAACAAGTCCGGAAAAATCGGAAAATACGCGGCGAGCGTCGAGCAACTGGGCGACCTGTCCCCGTACGGGCTGATCGTGGTCGAGGCCGGTGACCTCACCCGCGCCTGGACCGTCGGCGCCCCCGGCCCGGCCAGCACTCCGACCGGCACCCCGGACAGCACCCCGGCCGACGCCGCGAACGGCTTCCCGGACGGGATGACCGTCCAGGCCCGGCGGGAGGCCGTGGCCGGGGCCGACCGTGTGGTGGGCGCGGTCCTCGGCCGCCTGGCCACGTCACCCGCGACGGCGACCACGGTCCTGGTCGCGGGCCTGGCCGACACCTCGGCGGTACCCCACCTGCACGTGGCGATCGCCCGGGGCCCGTCCCCCACCGGGGGGACGTACGCGCGCGGCTACCTCACCGCCGCCTCCACCCGCCAGGACGGCCTGGTCACGAACACCGACCTGACCGCCACCGCGATCGGCCTGCTGGGCCTGAAGGCCCCCAACGGGGTCGTGGGACGCGCCTGGCTGGGCGACGCGCCGAGCGGGGAGCCGGTCGCGGCGACGGCCGGGAAGCTGGCCGACGACGACCTGGCGAGCCAGGTGCTGCGCGAGGTGAGGGGGCCGTTCTTCGCGGTGTTCGTGGCGGTGCAGATCCTGTTCTACCTGCTCGCCGCCGTCGCGATCCGCCGGGGCTGGGGCGGCTCCCGCGCCCTGACGGCCGTCCGGGTCGTCGCCGTGGTCAGCGGGGCGATCGCGGTGTCCACCTTCCTGGCGCAGCTGGTCCCCTGGTGGAGCCTGCCCGCGCCGATGGTCTGGGTGATCGTCACCATCCTCGGCCTCGCCTGCGCGATCGCCGGGGTGGCGCTCGCCGGGCCGTGGCGGGCGCACCCGCTCGGCCCGCTGACGGTGGTCGCCGCCGTCACCTCGGTGGCGCTGCTGGCCGACGTGATGACCGGCTCGGCGCTGCAGGTGAACGCGGTCACCGGCTACGAGCCGGTCACCGGCGGGCGCTTCTACGGTTTCAGCAACATCGCCTTCGCCGTCTACTCCGCCGGCACGATCCTCGCCCTCGCCGGGATCGCCCAGTGGCTGATCTCGCGCGGGCGGCGGGCGCTCGCGCTCGCGGTGTGCGCGGCGTACGGGGGGCTGGCGGTGTTCGTCGACGGCTGGCCCGCGTGGGGCGCCGACTTCGGCGGGGTCCCGGCGTTCCTGGTCGGGGTCGCGGTCTTCCTGATCCTGCTGTCCGGCGGGCGGGTCTCGCCGGTGAGGCTGGTCCTTGTCGGCCTCGCGGGCGGCCTGCTGATCGGCGCCATAGCGGTGGTCGACTGGCTGCGGCCCGCCGACCGGCGCACCCACCTGGGCTCCTTCGTGCAGCAGGTGCTGGACGGGGAGGCCTGGACCGTGGTCGGCCGCAAGTTCGCCGCGATGATCGGGGTCACGGTCGGCAACTGGTCGCTGTCGCTGCTCACGCTGGTCGCGCTGGCGTTCCTGTTCCTGGTGCTCGACCGCCCGTCGCGGTGGGGCGCGTCGGCCCTGGGCCGGGCCTACGCGCTCGCGCCCGCGCTGCGCGCCGGACTGCTCGGGGCGCTGGCCTGCGCGCTGATCGGGTTCCTGATGAACGACTCGGGCATCGCGATCCCGGCCATGGCGCTCACGGTCGCGGTGCCGCTGACGCTGGCCGCCTGCGTGCGCGCCGTCCGGCTCTCGCCGCCCACCACGCCAGGGCGACCGTCAGTGCCAGCAGCGTCCACGGCACCACCGTCTCCCTGAGCAGGGTCTTCGTCCAGAGCAGGTCGTCGGGCCGCGGCACCTCCCTGGCCGGGAGGTAGCCCAGCGACAGCACGACGACCCTGGCCACCATGAACGCCTCCAGCGCGGGCCAGGACGCCAGGGCCAGCAGCGCGAAGGCCAGCCCGTCGTACCAGGGCAGCGCGTACGGCGCGGCGAACAGCCAGGCGACCACCATCGCGGCGGCGACCGCGGGCGCGGTGTCGGCGGGCGGTGCTCCCGGCACCCCCGGCACCCCCGGCGCACCCGGCACCCCCAGCGTCCCCGGCGTTCTCGGCGTCCCCAGCGCCCGCAGCACCAGCCAGGCCAGGCAGGCCAGCAGGAGCAGGGACCCGATCTGGATCCAGGCCGAGTAGGCGCCCGGACCGAAGATCGACTGGAGCCCTGCCTTGACGAGCTGCCAGGGCGTGGCGAGGGAGACCTTCTTGCTGGCGGCGCTCACCTGGTCGAGCACGTGCGGCCCGGCGACGGCGTAGATCGCCACCACGGTGGCCGTCGCGGTCCCCGCCACCACGGCGAGCCTGCCGGGCGAGCGGCGCAGCTCCCACGCCGGTCCGAGGGCGACGAGCCCGGCGTTGAGCTTCACCCCGATGCCCACCCCGAGCAGCGGCCCCGAGGCGGCCCCGCGAACCGTGAGCGCGGCGACCATGCAGGCGATGGCGAGGGTGTCGACGTGCATCCCGGCGGCCAGGTGGTAGATCATCAGCGGATTGACCGTCCACAGCAGCGCCGCCCGCCGCTGGAGATCCGCGTTCCCCCGGGCGAAACGGTGCAGCAGCAGCGCCGTACCGACGAACGCCGCCGCGTTGACGAGGGCCATCGCGAAGACCGTCAGCCTGACCGAGTCGCCGCCCACGAGACTCGCCAGTGCCTGTACGGCGGTGGCGACCGGGCCGTAGACGCTGGTCACACCGGCCCACTCCTCCACCGCGCCGGTGACCGGGTCACCGGGCAGGGCGGCCGGGGTGATCGCGTACGGGTCCTGGCCGAGCGTGACCAGGCGGCCGTACGCGGCGTAGTTGAGGTGGTCGGCCGAGCCGGAGGGCGGCAGGAAGGCGAGCAGGCCCGCCACGGCGCAACCGGCCGCGAGCAGCCGGCGCGGGTCGGGCCGCCACCGGGACCTGAGCGCGGCGGCGAGGCCGAGCCCGCCCAGCACGATCGCGACGGCCCCCATGGCGATGACCAGATGGACACCGGGGTGGGCGTCCAGCGAGTACGGAGGGTGCCAGGAGGGTCCGGGCAACCTCGGGACCATGGCCGAGGGGCCCAGCAGCCCGATCAGGACCGTGGTCGCCACCGAGAGCCCCATCGCTCCGAACGCGGCGACGTCGAGCCCCCGCGGCGTATCACCGGCGGGACTCCGCCTCTCGTCGACGACCGACGCATCCCGAGTCACCCGCAAATTCCAGCACACCCGGCACGGTGCCCGGTGCGGTGCCGGGTCGGGCAGCCCGGGTCAGTGGGGCGCGGGCGACGTCGCGGAACCGCCCGGCCCGCTGCCCGGTACCCGGGTTCGGCCGTCCGGTCAGCGGCGGGCCAGCAGGGCGCGGGCGACGTCGCGGAACTGCCTGGCCCGATGGACCTGGGCCTTCCAGTCGGTGCCGGTGGCCCGGTGTGCCATCTCGACCGGGACCTCACGCACCCGAAAGCCCTTCCTGAGCAGGTCGATCGTGAGACCGGTCTCCACTCCGAAGCCGCGCGCCAGTGGCCGGGCCGCCTCGAAGGCCGCCCGGGTCAGGCAACGCTGCCCGTTGAGCGGCTGGGCGGGCGTCCAGCCGGTGGCGCGCTCGACGCCCTCGCGTGCGAGCCTCACGACGAACCCGTGGCCGCCCAGCTTCACGCGGGTGACGAAGACGGCGATCGTCATGTCGGTCTCGCCCGCCGCGACCGGCTCGATGAGCGGCGCGGCCGTACGGGCGGTCTCGCCCAGGTCGGCGTCGAGGAACAGCAGGTGCCGGGGCTCCTCGCCGTCGAGCAGGCGCACGGCGTGGGCGCCGCTCTCCATGGCGGCGGCCTTTCCCCGGTTGTGGCTGTGCCGCACGACGCGGGCCCCGGCGGCCTTGGCCGCCCGCCCCGTCTGGTCGACGGAGCCGTCGTCGACGACCACGACGAGGTCGACGCCGGGCAGCGCCAGGACCGCGGCCACGGTGGCCCCGATCCTGTCGCCCTCATCCTTGGCGGGAATGATCGCCGCCGTGCCGGTCATCGAACACCTCCAGTGTGGGGACCCCGGGCATCAGCCGTGAGGAGAACGTCATCCTTGGGATTCGGAGGTCAGCAGCTTCTCCGGCAGCGTCTCGTGGACAACGAAGACGGAGTCGAGGCCGGTGACCTGCAGGATCTTGCGTACGGCCGGCCGGGGCGCCGCCACCTCCAGCGTGCCACCCCGCTCGCGCAGTCGCTTGAGCGCGGAGAGCAGCACGTTCATGCCGGTGGAGTCACAGAACTCCACGGCGGACATGTCGAGGACGACGAGCATGGTCTGGCTCTGCCCAAGCAGCCGGGTGAACTCGGCCTGCAGGCGAGGCGCGGTATATAGGTCGATTTCGCCAACGATGGTCACGACGGTGTGCCCGGCATGAGATCGAGTTGAGACTTTTAGCTCCACAGCGGGCACACTAGCGGCGCGAGAGCCGCGGGTCACGTTCTCTTGAACAACCCGAGTCGTCCGCCCTTTGTCCCCCGTTTCCGCCTCACGGAAACCCTGAGTGCGCGAAGCTTGACACTAAGCAACACCGGCTTGGCCGGAAAGGGGAGGAGACCCGGCGCCTCCCGATCGTCGCTGCGCTACGTCAGTGGCGGCCGTTGAGTTACAGGAAACGGGCTCGAACGCATCCATGAACACCGACCTACCCGAGGATCTCCAGCGACAGCGGCTCCGGGAGCACCTGGAGTCCATGATCACTCGTACCGACAAGGCCACCTCGTGGCGCGACGCGGCGAGTTCACTGCGCGGCCTGGTGAACCACGAGGGATACGTCCCGATCAGGACCCGCCTGTCGACCGAGGACCTCGACTTCCTCGAAGGAGCGCGCGAGGAGCTCCTCGACTTCGCCACGCTCGGCGTCAGGCTGCTCGACCTGCACCAGCCGCGCGACGCGGGCGGCATCACCAGCGACGCGGCGCATCCGATCCTGCGCTGCCGCAGTTGCATGTGGCGCTGGCCGTGCCCGACGTTCCGGGCGATGGTGGAGTCCCTCGGCACCACCAGGAGGCTGACCTCCTGCCAGCACGTCGAGCCCGACACCGAGGGCGGCGAGTGCGCGCAGATGACCCTCATGGTCTCCGTGCGGCCCGAGGGCCCGCAGGGCACCCCGGGCCACGTCACACCCGCGCCGACCACCAACGGCACCGCCGCCAACAACACCGGTTCCAACGGCAACGGCAACGGCACGAACTGATCGCCCGGTCCTCCCCCCGCCCACCGGGCCCACCTCGCGTTCCCTGAGCTCACCGGGGAGCCACCCCCTGCGCTGCTCATCGGGCATCCACCTCGTGTGCCACCCGTCTGCCGGGCCCCCACCTCACGTTCCCTGAGCCCATCGGGAACCCCCTTCCCCGCGCCCGCCGGGCACCCGCCTCACCGTTTCCCGCGCTCGCCGACGTCCGTCCGCTCGGGCCGTGCCGGACCGGCCCAGGCCACGCCAGATCAAGCCGGGCCGAGCAGGACCGGGCCGGACCGAACCCGGACCCAGGGGCGGATCGCTCAGGCGGAGAGCGGCAGGCGGATCTCGAAGCGGCAGCCGGGGCCGGAGTTGACGACGCCGATCGCCCCCTCGTGGGCCTCGACGATGCCGCGCGCGATCGCCAGGCCGAGGCCCGCCCCGGCCCCGTAGGCGCTGGGGGTACGGGCCGTCTCGCCGCGGAAGGCGACGTCGAAGACGCGGGGCAGGTCGTCGGCCGGGATGCCGCCGCAGCCGTCGGCGACGGACAGGCAGGCGGTACCGTCCTCGACCGAGGCGCGGACCACGACCACGCCGTCGCCCGGGGTGTGCCTGATCGCGTTGACGACCAGGTTGCGCAGCGCCCGGGAGAGGTGGGCCGCGTCGGCCTGGACGGGGACCACCGGATCGACCTCTCCGGCCAGCCGTACCCCCTTGCCCCTGGCCAGTTCCTCAGCCCCGGCCAGCGCGTCGGCGACCAGGTCGCCGAGGCCGATCGGGCCGCGCGACAGGCGCAGCGTCCCCGCGTGGATCCTGGACAGCTCGAACAGGTCGTCGACCATGCCCGACAGCCGGTCCACCTCCAGGCGGATCTGCCGGTGGTAGCGGCCGACGGTCTCCGGATCGGCGACCACCCCGTCCTCCAGTGCCTCGGCCATGGCCCGCATGCCCGCGAGCGGGGTGCGCAGGTCGTGGCTGACCCAGGCGACGAGCTCGCGGCGGGCGCTCTCCAGGGCCCGCTCGCGCTCGTGGCCGAGGCGCAGCCGCCGGTAGGCCCGGTCCAGGCTCCCGGCGATCGTGCCGAGCTCCGCGGGCAGCCCCCCGGGGGGCGTGAACTCCCCCGAGGCCGGTACGGCGTGCACGGCGTCGACGAGTCTCCGGCTGGCCGCCACGACCCGGCGCGAGAGGACCGTCGCGACGCCCAGCCCGACCAGGCCGCCCACGACGACCACGCTGAGCACGATGTTCCTCGACGTCCCCTCGATGATCATTTTCAGGGTGAGTGCCACCATGCCGCCGACCGTCGCCGTGACGGTCACCACGACGACCACCGCGAGCATCACGCCGATCGACCGCTCGCGCAGCAGCCGCATCGCGCCCAGCCCGGCCAGCGCGACCAGCAGGCCGAGCCCCGCGGTGACCGCGACGATCAGCAGCATCTCGGGGATCACGGCTCCGCCAGCGGCTCGTAGCGGTAGCCGACGCCCCACACGGTAACGATGCGCCGGGGGTCGGTCGGGTCGGGCTCGATCTTCTCGCGGAGGCGGCGGACGTGGACGGTCACCGTGGACGAGTCGCCGAAGGACCAGCCCCAGACCTGGTCGAGCAGGGCGGAACGGCTGAAGGCCTGGCGGGGGTTGCGCATCAGGTGGGCGAGGAGGTCGAACTCGCGGGCGGTCAGCATGATCTCGTCACCGCGGAGCCGTACCTCGTGGGCGCCGACGTCGACCGCGAGCTCTCCGTCCCTGAGCACGCCGGTGCCGGTCGGCAGGGAGGCCCCGCGCGCCCGCCGCAGCACGGACTGCACGCGCAGCGCCAGCTCCCGGGGGCTGAAGGGCTTCGTGACGTAGTCGTCGGCGCCGGTCTCCAGGCCGACGACCCTGTCCATCTCGTCGCCGAGCGCGGTCAGCATGATCACCGGAACCGGCCACCGCTCCCTGAGCTTCCTGCAGACCTGGAGCCCGTCCATCTTGGGGAGCATCAGGTCGAGCACCATCAGGTCGGGCGGGTTGGCCAGCGCGCGTCTGAGCGCCTCGGCGCCGTCCCCGACGCACTCGACCACGTGACCGTCACGTTCCAAATAGCGGGCCACGACCTCGGCCACCATCGAATCGTCGTCGACCACCAGAATCCGCGCGCTCATGGCCCCCACGGTAGGCCCGCGAAGGGACGATGCCTAAGTCGTGTCACCGGTCCGTAAGAAGCGCTCGATCGTTATGACCATCGTTACGATCGGGCGCCCGCCCTCGCCCCGCCCCGCGTACGGTGGATCACATGAGTCGTATCGTGCTGGGGGTTCTGGGCGTCCTGCTCGCGCTATACGTGGTGTTCGGGTTCGTGCTGCCCGCGCTCTTCGGGCTGCTGAAGTTCGCGCTCGTCCTGGCCGTGGTGGCCTTCGTGGTCGTCGCGCTGGTCACCGCGGTGGCCAAGTTCAAGAAGTGAACCTGCTGCTCGCCGCCCAGACCCTGGCGGTCTGGATGTTCGACGGCGGCGGTGTCCTGACGGCCGCCGCCGTGGTCGGGCTGGGCGTGCTCCTGCTCGCCTGGGCGCTGCGCCCGGCGCCGGTCACCTCGGGTACGGAGTCACGGTCGCCGATGTCCAGGCGCGACCGGGCCAGGCGGACGATGTTCGTCCGGCAGCTCGACCCCGACGCGGCCGGGAGGTCCCGGCCCAGAGCACCCTCCGCGGGCCCGGCGCCCGCGTAACCCCGCGACACGTCCTCGGCGACCTCTCGCGATCCCCGCGTCCTCCCGCGCGTTCCCGCGCGTTCCCTCGCACGTGACCGGCCGGTGCGCGCTCACCCCCTGAGCGTGTACGCCGTCGCGTGCCCCGCGCGCACGTCACCGGCATGCCCCGTACGCACGTGATCACCGCGTCGTCACCGCGTCGTCACCGCGTCCCGGAGGCACCCCCGGCGGCCGTGCGTCGCGCGCCGCGCGTACGCGTCCGGGAAGGACCTCGCGGTTCGCGGGCGCCTTCTGCGCCGTTTCCACTCCGCTCAGAAGGGCCCCTTCCATGTTCGACCCCGTCATCGCGTTCGTCGCCGGCCTCATCGCCGCGCTCGCCGGACCGCTGGGCTCCACCGCTCCGGCGATCGTCGTGTTCACCGTCCTCGTCCGGCTGCTGCTGCTCCCGCTCAGCGTCACGCAGGCCAGGGGCGAGCGGGCCAGGGTCCGCCTCGCGCCGGAGATCCAGCGGCTCAGGAAGCGTCACGGCCGCGACCCCGAGCGGCTCCAGCGGGAGCTGGCCGCCCTCTACGCCAGGGAGAAGACCTCACCGCTGGCCGGGTGCCTGCCGTCCGTGGCGCAGATGCCGTTCCTCATGGTGACGTACCAGGTGTTCATCTCCTCGACGATCGCCGGGCAGGCCAACGCGCTCCTCACCCACGGTCTTTTCGGGGTGCCGCTCGGCCAGCAGTTCGCGGGCACGGTGGCCGGGTTCGGGCTGATCAGCGGCCCGACCCTGGTCTTCGCCGGGCTCTTCCTGCTGCTCCTCGCCGTGGCGTGGATCACGTCCCGCCGGACGCGGCGCACGATGAGCGAGGACGTCCAGCCCGCGGCGCTGCGCCGGATGCTGCCCCTGCTGCCGTACGGGACCGTCCTGGTCGCCGCGGTGCTGCCGCTCGCGGCGGGGATCTATCTCCTCGTCTCGACGGCCTGGACGGCCGCGGAGAAGGCGGTGCTGCACCGCCCGGCGCTCGCCGGGGGGTGAGGGCGGGGCGTTCCCGCACCGGCGGAGTGCCGGCCACCGGAGGAAAGATCGCGCCCCGGCTCATGCGCGATGATCGATTCATGCGCGATGATTTCGTCCCGCTTCATGACGTATGAAGACGTATGAAGCGGGACGAAATCCCTGAAGAGGGTTATCCGCATTCCCTGAGAGCGGGTTCGGGGGTGGAAACGTGGCCGTTACCTACCGTGTCGACCGCCGTGACCACCGCCCACACCGTGGTGATGTCCCCCTCATGCCTGACACCCCACGTGGACGCCAGATACTCGACGATTCCAAGGCCCCGCCCTCCCAGGGAGGAGAGCGTCGGGCGTCCCGCCCGCGGTTCGGTGGCGGCGCCACCGTCACTCACAGCGACTTCGACATGCTCCTCGGTCCAGAGCCACGACACTCTGATCTGTCCCGACGGCAACGGGTGGGCGTGACGCAGCGCGTTGCTCAGCAGCTCGCTGACCACGAGCACCGCGTCGTCGATGGCGGTCTCGTACACACCCCGTTCCTGCAGGTCAGAGCAGAGGCGCTGGCGTGCGACAGCGACGCTGGACGGTGCATACGGCAACAGAACGACGCTCGACGCACTCACCTCCCCGTATGCCTGTTCCCCCCTGAGGAACTCACCCCAGTACGACCGAAATGCCCCGTTAGATAGTCTTGGAAACCGCGCGCCAATTACAGCTTGTGCACATTCGACAATAGATCAGCACATCCGTTACCGACTCGTTACCGGTTCGGCGTGTCGATCAGGTAAGGGCGCCTGGCGTGTCGGCGATACGGAGGGCCAGTCTCATCCGGGTGCCGCCCGAGGGGCGCGGATGCGCCGAGACCTCCCCTCCCTGGGCCCGCGCGAGGCTCCGCACGATGTAGAGGCCGAGGCCGACCCCGCCGAACCTGCGGCGGTCACCGCTGTCGGCCTGGACGAAGCGCTCGAAGACGCGCTCCCTGCTGGCGTGGGCGATACCGACGCCCTCGTCGTCCACCACCAGCACCACCCGGTCGCCGTCCACCCATGCCTCGACCCTGATCAGGCCACCGTCCGGTGAGTACTTGAAGGCGTTCTCCAGCAGCTGGGCCAGCAGGATGTCGGTGGCCAGCGCGTCGCCGGAGACCCGGGGCAGGTCGCCGGGGACGTCGACCTCGACCCGGTGCAGGTCCGACAGGATCGGCAGGCCCAGCGTGGCGCCCCTGACCAGCTCGGCCAGGTCGAAGCTCTCGATCCTGAGCGTGAGC
This sequence comes from Streptosporangium heterodermiicola, assembly GCF_051390675.1. Taxonomy (NCBI): domain Bacteria; kingdom Bacillati; phylum Actinomycetota; class Actinomycetes; order Streptosporangiales; family Streptosporangiaceae; genus Streptosporangium; species Streptosporangium heterodermiicola. Next base: position 402,960 of record NZ_JBPJSR010000003.1, on the reverse strand, counting down.
TCGCCCGCCCCCGCGCGCGAGCCCAGCAGCAGGTGGTCCATGAGCTGGCCCAGGGAGCGGGCCCGCTCGGCGATGGTGCGCACGGCGGCCCGGCGCTCGGCGTCGGCCATGCTGTCCCAGCGGCTGTCGAGCGTGCTGGCGAAGCCCCGGACCACGGTGATCGGCGTGCGCAGCTCGTGGCTGGTGGTGGCGAGGAAGAGGTCCTTGGCCTCCTCCAGCTCCTTCGCGCGGGTGACGTCGCGGAAGTCGACCACGGTCTCGCCCGTCTCCACGATCTCCGCGCAGAGCACGTCCAGCCAGGTGCCCGAGGGCAGCTGGATGCCGCACCTGTCCCCCGGCGCCGGCAGCTGGAACGGCGGCGGCCCGCCGATCACCTCGGCCGCGTGGAAGCCGGTCAGCTCGCTGGCGGCCGGGTTCCACTGGACGACCCGGCCCGCGCCGTCGAGGACCGCGATGCCGTCGGCGCTGGCGTCGAACACCGCCCGCTCGTGGGCGCGCTGCCGTACGGCCTCCTGGTAGGCCATCGCGTTGCCCACGGCGATGCCCGCGTGACCGGCGAGGAGCTCCAGCAGCTCCAGCTCCAGGTGGCCCGCCTTGCGCTTGGCGAACAGGGCGTACAGCGCGCCGTACGACCGCCCGCCCATGGCCGCGAGGCCGAGCGCGATGGTGTGCAGGCCGGGCAGCCGCGACCAGATCAGCTGGTCGAGCCGGTCCTGGTCGCCGGTCTCCAGCAGGACGGTCCTGCCCTCGCGCAGCAGCTTGCCGACCAGGCTGGTGCGGAGGTCCGCGGTCGAGTCGCGCATCGAGCCGGGGAGGTTGTGACAGGCCACGAGGCGGAGCCGGTCACCCTCGATCATCACGAACCCGCCCGCGTCGGCCCCGGTCAGGTCGGCGAGGCTGGCCGCGATCCGGTCGAGAACGGCGGGCAGCTCCAGCTCGGCGTTGATGTCGGCGACCACGTCGGTGAGCCTGCGGACGAGCTGTGCCCGGCGGGCGTTGCGGTCGTTGGCGGTCTCGTCGTCCTGGGCCAGGTGGTAGACGCTGACGTAGCCGAGGAGGGCGCCGTCGGGCGCGGACAGCGCGGCGGTGTCGACCCGCACGTCGAGCAGGCTGCCGTCGCGGCGGAACCGCTTGGTCCTCAGCGAGACCTGGCCGCCGGTGCGGACCTTCTCCAGGACCGCGTTGTGCTCGGCCGTCAGCTCCTCGGGGACCACCGGCACCCGGCGTCCGACCATCTCCTTCGCCGACCAGCCGAAAAGGCGCTCGGCCGCGGGATTCCAGGCGAGAACCGTCTGCTCGCGATCGATGGCGACGATCGCGTTGGGCGCCGCGGCGACGACCTCGCGGCCGATGCCCCCGTCACTGTCGGCCGTGTAGTCCACCACACACCCATAGTGCCGTCTCGACCGGTCTGATCTTGGCACTTTCGTCCCGCACGTGTTGCCACTGGCCGGGCGATCCGTCCGATACTCTGCGGTCACCACACACCTGGATACGAAAGGGTGGGGCCATGTCATCCGGCGACATCGATGCATTGCTACGGGTGACCTCGCCCGACTACGTCGGCACGAGCCATCCCGACATCGCGTTCGGCACGCTCGACGGCCCGCTGGGGCGCCTCACCCTGGCCGTGACGGGCAGGGGTGTGGTGGCCTGCAGCTACGAGGACGAGAACGTCGTCTTCGAGCGGATCAGCAGGGAGGTCGGCACGTTCATCGGGCCGGACGCCCGGCGGCTCGACCCGGTCCGCCGGGAGCTCGACGCCTACTTCTCCGCCAGGCTCCGCGCCTTCACGATCGCCGTCGACCTGCGCCTGGCCACCCAGTTCTCCAGGACCGTGCTGCAGATGATGCTCGCGGTGCCGTACGGGACGGTGACGACCTACCTGGAGATCGCCGAGCGGATCGGCAGGCCGCGCGCGCTGCGCGCGGTCGGCAACGCGCTGGGCAGCAACCCGGTGTGCGTCATCGTGCCGTGCCACCGGGTGGTCGAGAGCGAGGCCGTCCTCGGCGGGTACGCCGGAGGCTCCGCCGCCAAGGAGCGCCTGCTGCGCATCGAGTCCACCGCCGTGCTCCGCGGCCCCGGCGGCGCGTAGCCCCTCCGCGATCGTCAGGAGCGGCGCCGGAGCGCGCCAAGACCCAGGGTGACGAGACCCGCGACGAGGAACGCGCCGACGGACGCGCTCATCCACGGCCGCGGGACGAAGCCGAGCGCGTCGCGGGCGCCGTTCCAGAACGAGGTCCACCACGCGAGCTCCGGGGCGCCCGGCAGCGCGGCGAGCATCCACCAGGTCACGAAGCCCAGCACCCAAGGGAGCACCATGAGCGGGCGCGAGGGCGCGGTCTCCGAGGTGTCCCAGTGCCTGGCGCCGCCGAGCAGGAAGTAGTCGGCGGCGAGCACCGCGAACATCGGCACGAAGACCGCCCCGATGAGGCCGAGGAAACCGGTGTAGGTCCCGGCGTCGACGAAGATCGCGAGCAGGGTGACCAGCACGCCGATGGCCGCGGAGATGACCCGGCGGTCCAGCCGGGGCAGCAGGTTCTGCAGCGACATCGCGGTGGAGTAGACGTTCACGAACGACTGGTCGGTCTCGCGCAGCACCAGGATGCCGAAGAACAGCGGGCCGAGGGCCGCGGCCACGAAGGGGTCCCAGACGTGGTCCGGGTCGTTGCCGACCAGCGCGAGCGCCGCGATGCCGAGGACGAGGCAGGCCACCTGGGCGATCGTGTAGCCGCCGACGACCCCGGTGAACGCGGCCCTGCCGGAGCGGGAGAAGCGGGCGAAGTCCGCCGCGACCGGCACCCAGGAGACCGACAGCGCGATCACGTAGTCGACCGAGGGGGCGAACGCCTCCCAGGACCCGCCGCCGATCGCCGGTCCGCGCTGGAAGAGGGCGACCAGGAACCAGATCATCGAGATCACCACGCCGGCGGTGACGTACCTGCGGAGCAGGCGGACCGCTCCCAGCGGCCGGATGGTGAGCGCGGTGGTGATCACCCCCGCGACGACCACCCAGACCGCGTAGGGCACCTCGACGCCGAAGGACCCGGCGATGGCCTGGGCGCCCTGGGCGATGACCCACAGCTCGAAGGCCCCCCAGCCCAGCATCTGGACGATGTTCAGCACGGTCGGCAGGTAGGAGAGCCTGGCCCCGAACAGCCCGCGCAGCAGGACCATCGCCGGAGCGCCGGTCCGCTGCCCGGGGATCGCGGCCAGGCCGACCATCGCGGTGCCGATGACGCTGCCCACGACGGCGGCCAGGATCGCGGCCACGAAGCTCAGCGGCCGGTCGCCGAGCGGGTTGATCAGCGTGATCGCGCCGGAGAAGCCGAGCAGGCTGACACCCAGGTTGGCCCAGAGCGCGCCCTGGTCGAGCACGCCGAGGGCCTTGGGAGGAGCCTCGCCGAGCGTGAGGGGCGCCTCGGCCGCCCCGGGGTCCCCGGAGCCTCTGGAATCAACGGCGGCAGACGTCATCGCGCACACTCCCTACGCCGGCATTACCCGGACAGGTTCATGCGGTCGGCGGCGCGTCGGAGGGTCCAAGACCCTCTGCGTGGTTCCGCCCTCTCAGCCCGGTTACGCCCGAGCTCCCGCGGTAGACATTCGCCCTGATTATGCCATTCATTCCTTTCTTGGCAAGGGTCCCGGCGAGGGCTCCCCCCTCGCGCGGCCCGTACGGTTCGTACGCTCAAGCGGCTCGGACGGCCCGGACGACTCGTACGGACGCTCAGGCGACGAAGGGGTCCTGACCGCTCTCGGCGATCATCGGGCGCCCCGCGCCGTCCCAGGACTGCATGCCGCCGCCGACGTTGATCGCGTCCCAGCCGACGTGGTTGAGCCAGGCGGTGGCGTTCGCGGAACGGCCGCCGACCCGGCAGATCACGTAGACGGGCGCGCCCTTGGGCACCTCGTCGACCCGGGACTGCAGCTCACCCAGGGGAATGTGGACGGCGCCGGGCACGTGCCCGGCACGCCACTCGTCGTTCTCGCGCACGTCGAGCAGGAACGCGTCATCCGGCACGGCCTGCGCCTCGACCTCAGGAACACTCATACGCCCATTGTTCCAACTCCTCCACCGGATGGGACGCAAAGCCACGTGGATGCCCTCATCCGGACCTTCGGTTTCCCCTGATAGCAGGCCAATTCGGTACGTCCGATCCTGCCGGACCGCCCGGACCGCGACGGTAGCCGGGCATCGGGGCGAACGAGGTCAGGGCACGTCCCAGAAGGCGAGTTCGTGGGCCATCCCCTCGGCGAACAGCTTCGCGGCCCTGCCCGGGTCCGGCGCCGCCTCGTCGATCATCACCGCGACGCGCCCGGTCAGCTCGGCGAAGGCCGGGTGGGCGTAGGTGTCGACCCAGGCGCGGTAGCGGGGCTCGGCGGGCGGGTTCTCCGCCAGGGCGCGGCCGAGCGTGGAGTAGCCCCACATGCAGGGATAGAGCGCGGCCAGGCCGTCGGCGTAGACGGCCGCCGAGTCGAGCAGGAAGGAGGTGTACGCCGCGCAGGCCGGCCCCTTCCTCGCCCCGTCGAGGTCGGCGCCGAACTCGGCCGACAGCGACCGGTGCAGGCTCAGCTCCTCGTGGAAGGTGGCGTACGCCAGGTCCACCAGGTCGCCCAGATGCCCGTCGGGGGCCTGCCAGGCGAGGCGCGAGAAGACGCGGACGTAGTCGAGCAGGAACAGGTAGTCCTGCTCCAGCCACGACCGGAACACCGGCTCTGGCAGGTCTCCTCGCGCGATGCCCGCCACCGTCGGGTGGGCGAGCTGCGCCTCGACGAGCGGGCGGCCGATGACGTGGAGTTCCTCAGAGACGCTCATGGGTCGGAGATTGTGTCAGGTGAGGGCGGCGGCGCCGAAGGAGACGCCGAAGCGCTTGCACCAGATGGTGACGGACCTCAGGCTGCCGAGGTCGGCCCCGGCGGGGACGGCGTAGTTGGCGTTGCCCCGGTTGCCCTTCAGCTCGCCGAGTTCGAGGTGCTCGCCGTCGTCCAAGTTGAACCACCCGGCGTTGCCCTTCTTGACGGGCTGGTCGCTGAGCCAGACCCGCAGGTCCGGGCCGTCTGAGGTGTCCAGGTCCTCGATCCGCAGGACCCGGCTCCCGTCGGGCAGCTCCAGCACCCTCGCCCTGCCCTCGGTCTCGTGCTCGTGGGAGACGAACGTACCCGTGGCCAGGACCTTCGGCTCCCGAGCGGACTCGGCGGACTCGGCGGACCCGCTCGGCTCACCCGGCTCACCCGGCTCGCCCTGCCGGGTGGCCTCGGGTCCGGGGGACGCGGACGCGCCCGCGACGGGCAGCGCCTCGTTCACCTCGACGGTGGTGAACAGGCGCCACGGCTGGAACAGGTACAGCGCGACACCGAGCGCGACGGCGCCGAACGCCAGGACACCCCACGTGACGGGATGCCGGAGCAACCTCTTGACCCTCATCGGACACCTCCGGCGTGGAGACCAGTGGAGACCGTCGGTCTCCGGTGACGGGCGGGAACGCGGAGACCATCGGCCCCCGGTGACAGGAAGGAGATCGAGACGTCCCTCCGGCCCCGGTGCCGACGCTATCCGGGGCACCGCCCTCGATCGCTTACGTAGTGCTTACGATCGCCGCCTCCCGGACGGTTCGCGACCGCGCGGCGCCCGCGACGTAGGGTCGAACGATGACGACGATCGCTGAGGAAGTGCTCCTGCTCGCGTACGACGAGGAGCGGGGCAGACAACTCATCGGCTCCTCGGAGCTGGACGCCGCGCTCGGCGGCGCGTTGCTGGCTGAGCTCGCCGTCGGCGGCCGGATCGATCTCGCGGACAAGAGGGTCGCCGTTCTCGACGCGACCCCGCCGGGGGACGAGGAGCTCGACGCGGCGCTGGCCAGGATCGCGGCGGAGTCCAAGGCCCGCAAGCCCGAGTGGTGGGTGCAGAGGCTCCACTCCGGCAAGCTCCGCGGGCGCCTGCTGTCGCGCCTGGCGGAGCGGGGCGTGCTGGACGAGGAGCGGCGCAAGATCCTGGGGATCTTCCCGAGCAACCGCTACCCCGAGCGCGACCCGGGCGTCGAGCTCGCGATCCGCGAGCGGGTCCAGAGCGTGCTGTCCGGTGCCACTCCCGACGAGCGGGACGCGGTGCTGATCGCGATCCTGCACGCGGCCAAGATCGACCGTAAGGCGTTCCCCGGCGCGAGCAAGGAGCGGATCAAGGAGATCACCGAGGGCGAGTGGGCCGGCAGGGCGGTCTCCCAGACCATCGCCGCCGTCAACGCCGCCGTCATGGCGGCCGTGATAGCGGGGGTCGTCGTCAGCTCCGGCAGCTGAGGTCCACGAGCCCTCGCCGCGCGGGCGACGGGGTCGCCGGCACCGGCGTCCAAGGTCCGCGAGCTCTCGCCGGGCGGGCGGTGGGGTCGTCTCGTCGGCACCGGCGGCCAAGATCCGTGAGCTCTCGCCGGGCGAACACCGTCACGAAGGTGCTCCGCCCGGCGAGGGCGTCCGGGTCCCGCGCCCGCCCTGGCGCGGCGTCACTCCGGATGGGAAGCGGACGAAAGGGACGTCGGCCCGAGGACTGAGAGAAGCCCCGGGCCGGGGCGGGCGTCACTTGCCGAGGGCGTCCTTGGGGACGGGCTTGTCCTGGGCCAGGGCCTCGAACATGCGCAGGGCCTTCTCCCGGTCCCACTTGACGACGGACTGGCCGTCGATGGTGGGCAGGGAGCCGATGGGCACGACCGTGGTGACCGGGTCGCCGCCCATGGCGAGGCCGAGGGAGAGCAGGTCGAAGGCGCCGGTCTCCTGGCCGACGGACACCGAGTCGGCCGCGCTCAGCGCGAGCGGGACGGACGTGAAGGGGTTGATCAGGACACCGGGGCTGGCCGCCTTCTTCACCACCGCGGAGAAGAACTGGCGCTGGCGCTGGGTCCTGTCGAGGTCGGGGATCGCGCCGGTGGCGCGGGTGCGGACGTAGCCGAGGGCCGTCCCCCCGTCCATGGTCTGCAGGCCCTTCTTCAGGTTGATCCCGGCCTTGGGGTCCTTGATCGCCTGCTTGACGTTGATCTCGACCCCGCCGATGGCGTCGACGATCCCCACGAAGCCGCCGAAGCCGATCTCCATGTAGTGGTCGAGACGCAGCCCGGTGACCTGCTCCACGGTCTTGGGGAGCAGCTGCTGGCCGCCCTGGAAGGCGTAGGCGGCGTTGAGCTTGTTGCTGCCGTGGCCGTCGATCGGCACGTACGAGTCGCGCGGGAGGCTGACCAGGGTCGGCCGGTCGTCGCCCTCGGGGATGTGCAGCAGCATCATCGTGTCGGTCCTGCGGCCCACGGCCTTGCCCGTGGCGAGCTTCCTGCGCTGGGCCGCGGTCAGGCCCGCGCGGCTGTCGGAGCCGACCAGCAGCCAGTTGGTGCCGGGGGTGTCGGCGGGACGGCCCTCGTAGTCGGTGAGCGCCTCGACCTTGGTCAGCCGCGAGTTGATCACGAAGTATCCGCCGACGGCCAGGACGAGCAGCACGACGACCAGCCCGGCGAGGATCCGCACGACGAGCCTGCCGGGACGCTTCGGCCGCCAGCCGGGCATGCGCGACGCGCTCCCGCCGCCCCGGCCGCCGGAGTCCCCCGGCGGGGGCGGGGGCGCGTTCAGCGGCTTGACCGGACTGGAGCCCGACCTGGCCTTGCCGTACACCCGCCCGCCCCGGGGAGGCGGCACCTCGCGCGACGTCTCCTCCCGGACGGGCGCCTCCCGCCGTGAGGACGCCGACCGCCGTACGGGCGTCCCCGGGCCGCCTGGCGAGGGGTAGGCGGGCTGCCCGGCCGCTCTCGGCGGCACGGGCCCCGGCGTGGGCGATCGCAGCGCGCGGGTGCGATCGTCGTCTTCGGGCCTGTCAGCCACGTCTTGTCCCGCCACTTCTTGATCTCATGGTGAAAACGTCATTATCGACGCTACGTCGTGGCTCGGGAGCCTGCCGCCACGTGCCCAAGGTTTCCCTATGTAAAAGTACTCAGACAGGTTGTTAGTGACCAACAATGCGATCGTCGGCCGATCCGGAAACATCGACCCCCACCCGGATCGTTACGGTAGAGGACTACCTCTGCTCGAAAGGATGATCGTGTCCACTCCGGACCCGTGGAATACCAGCCCGTGCGAACGCACGGGCACCACTGAGAAACCCGGGAGAGCCGCCCGGTGAACACGGCCCTGGGCCTGCTGGCCATCCTCCTACTCACCTTCGCCACCGGCTACTTCGTCGCCCAGGAGTTCGCCTTCGTCGCGGCGGACCGCGGCGTGCTGCGCGAGCAGGCCGACTCGGGCGACGCGGCCGCGGCACGGGCGCTGGAGGTGACGGGACGCCTGTCGTTCATGCTGTCGGGCGCGCAACTCGGCATCACCGTGACCGCCCTGCTCGTCGGCTTCATCTCGGAACCCGCCATCGCCACGGTCATCCGCCCCTGGCTGGAGGCCGCGGGAGTGCCGCTCGGGGCCGTGCCCGGCATCGCCGTGGCGCTGGCCGTCGCGGTGGCCACCGTCATCCAGATGGTCTTCGGTGAGCTGGCCCCCAAGAACCTGGGCATCGCCCGTCCCGAGCCGGTGGCGAAGTTCCTCGCCCGCTCGACGATGATCTACCTGCGGATCGCCGGGCCGGTCATCCGCCTGTTCGACTCCGCCGCCACCGGCCTGCTGCGCCGGGTCGGCGTGGAGCCCGTGGAGGAGATCGAGCACGGCGCCAGCCCCGAGGAGCTGTCCCGGATCATCTCTGAGTCCGCCACCGCGGGTGACCTGCCGCCGAGGCTGTCGGAGCTGCTGGGCCGCGCCCTGGAGTTCGGCGACCGCACCGCCGAGGACGTCATGGTGCCGCGCCCCCGCTTGGTGCTGCTGAGGGACGACCGGCCGATCTCCGACCTGGTCGACGCCGTCCGCAGGCACGGCCACTCCCGCTACCCGGTGCTCTGCAACCAGAACGGCGACGACGTCGTCGGCGTCACCGGCGTACGCGAGCTGCTCAGGTCGGGACTGACCGACGGAACGCTGGAGAAGATCACCCGTCCCGCGCTCCTGGTGCCCACCTCCTCGCCGCTGCCTCTCGTGCTGGAGCGCATGCGCACCGCCCACGACGACCTGGCGTGCGTCATCGACGAGTACGGCGGCCTGGCCGGAGTGGTCACCATCGAGGACCTCGCGGAGGAGCTCGTCGGCGAGCTCGTCGACGAGAACGACCCGGAGCCCGCCGGGGTCGTCGTCGGCGACGAGGGCACGTGGGACCTGCCGGGCACGCTCCGGCTGGACGAGATCGAGCGGGCCATCGGGCTGCGGCTCCCCGAGAGCGACGACTACGACACCGTCGCGGGCCTGGTGCTCGCCACCCTCGGCCGGATGGCCGAGCCCGGCGACCAGGTGACCGTCACGCTCACGTCGCGGAACGACCCCCTGGAGAACGACGGCGCCGACGAAAGGGAGGCCGTGCTCTCCGTGCTCTCGGTGCACCGCAGGGTCCCCGAGTGGGTGCGGCTGTTGCTCGTCACACCGCAGGACGCCGATCCCGGGGACACCCCGCAGGCGAGAACCGAGGAAGAGGACGAACCGGCGATGACCGCGCCGCTGATGATCGAGCGTGGCCCCGAGACGCCCATGATCGAGCGGAGTGAGGCGAGGCGGCGATGAGCACCACCTCCGCCCTGCTGCTCGGCGTGGCCCTGCTGATCGGCAACGCCTTCTTCGTCGCCGCCGAGTTCGCGGTGATCTCGGCCCGCAGGCACCGCCTGGAGGAGCTCGCGGGCCGGGGAGGCCGGCTGACCCGGCTCGCCGCCCGCGCCGCCGTACGCGGCGGCAGGGAGCTCTCCCTGATGCTGGCCGGAGCCCAGCTGGGCATCACGCTGTGCTCCCTCGGCCTGGGCATGGTGACCGAACCGGCCATCGAGCACCTGCTGGAGCCGCTCTTCGGCGCGGTCGGCCTGCCCGAGTCGCTGCGGGTCCCCATCTCGCTCGTGATCGCGCTGGCGCTCGTCACCTTCCTGCACATGGTGATCGGCGAGATGGCTCCCAAGTCGTGGGCGCTCACCCATCCGGAGATCGCGGCGATGGGCCTGGCCCTGCCGTTCCGCGGCTTCACCTGGGTCGTCCGGCCGGTGCTCGCCGCGCTCAACGGCCTGACGAACGGGATCCTGAGGCTGTTCGGGGTGCATCCCAAGGACGAGCTGGCCACCACCAGGACCCCGGTCCAGCTGGCGATGCTGGTCGGCGAGTCGGGCCGGATGGGCCTGCTCGACCGCGACGAGCACGACCTGCTCACCCGGGCCCTGCGGGTCCACCAGCAGCCGGTGGAGCGGCTGATGCTGCCGCTGGAGAAGACCACCTCGGTGCCCGCCGACGCGACGAGCGAGCAGATGCGCCAGGTCGCCGCGCGCGACGGGCACCTGCGCATGCTGGTCACCTCCGGCAGGCCGGGCGACGTCCTGGGCGTGGTGCACGTCAGGGACATCCTCGTCCGGCCGGAGGCGAGCCCCGGCGAGCTCGCCCGCCCGGTGCCGCGCCTGGCCAAGGCGACCACGATCCCCGACGCGGTCTCCACGCTCCAGGACGCCCACGCGCACCTGGGCCTGGTCACGGACGGCGGCGGCGAGGTGGTCGGCATGGTGAGCCTCACGGACCTGCTCGGCGAGATCCTGGACGTACGGATGCCCGCGACCCGCTAGCCCGGAGCGCGGAGCCCGGCGGGACCGATCAAGAGACCGATCAAGGAACCGATCAAGGAACCGCCGGGAGGACGACACGGGCCGGGGAAAGATTCTTTTCCCGGCCCGTGTTCTCTGTCGGCGTAATCGGACACCGGCGAACCTATGCAAGTCATCCGAAAGTGATCAGCAAGCGTGGCTGGGTAGAACCGATGGACATGCCGTAGTGGTCCAAAAACCACAAGACCCATGCGTAACCCCTGAGACTTCTCTATAACGGAGCGAGCGACTACCTTGATCGATGATCGACTCGGTCCGCCACGAGACCTTATGGATGGCTCAGATGGATGCGTGGTTTCCCAGGAAACGACAAAACCCCGGTCGCGATGCTCGCGTGACCGGGGTAGTGATCTTGTGGGCGAGGAGGGATTTGAACCCTCACGTCCTTTCGGACACACGGACCTGAACCGTGCGCGTCTGCCGTTCCGCCACCCGCCCTTGTTGGGTGCGGTCGAAACATTAGCACGGATCAGCCGGTACCCATGAACCCGGATACGATCCTCCTAGATGCGAAAGCGGAGCAGCTGGGTGCGAGAGAGCGAGGAACGAGCCAACGAGCCCCCAAGCGGCCGCGACCACATAGACGGAGGAGGGGAGGTACCCGGTGGGAGTCCTTCAGCGTTTCGAGCGGAGGCTCGAAGGTTTGGTTGAAGGGGCCTTTGCACGGGCGTTCAAATCTGACCTTCAGCCGGTAGAGGTCGCCAGTGCGGTCCAACGTGAGATGGACGAGCGGGCGGCGATCGTCGCCCAGGGACGCACTCTCGTGCCCAACGACTTCGTGGTCGAGCTGTCCACGACCGACAACGAGCGGTTGGAGGTCTACTCCGACAGCATCAGCCACGAGCTGGCCAACCTCGCCAGGGAGTACGCCAAGGAACAGGGCTACTCCTTCGTGGGGCCGGTCAGGGTCCGCTTCGAGACGGCCGACGACCTCGCGGTCGGCCTGTTCCGCATCCGCTCGGGCGTGATCCGCGGCGCGACGGTCGAGCAGGACGAGATCCGCCAGCCGGTGAGCGACGTGCCCGCCGCGAAATCCCACGCCTTCGGGGGCCGCCCCCGCCTGCTGGTGTCCACCCAGGACGACCCGCAGGGCCAGCGGTCCTTCGACCTGACAACACCGGTGACCCTGCTCGGCAGGGGCACCGACTGCGATCTGCGGCTGGTTGACCCGGGTGTGTCCCGGCACCACGCCGAGCTGCGAGTGGAGGGTCCCCTGGTCGCGCTCGTCGACCTCGGCTCCACGAACGGCACCTTCGTCAACGGCCAGCCGGTTCGCCGGGTCGAGCTCCAGAACGGCACTCGCGTGACGCTGGGGCGAACGACTCTGGTTTTCCGGCGCGATTAAAGGTAAACAGACGGTCCATGTCCGAGCTCACGCTGCTGCTGATCCGGCTCGCCTTCCTCGCGGTGCTGTGGTTCTTCGTGATTGCCGCGGTCGGTGTGATCCGGACAGACTTGTTCGGATCACGCACGGCCGCCGCCGTCCCCGCGCGCAAGGCCCCCAAGCCGGTGAAGACCCCGGCCAAATCCAAGAAGGGGGAACCACGGGAGATGGTCGTCACCGGTGGCCCCCTGCAAGGCACCACCATTACCCTCTCGGAGACGCCCATCACCATCGGCCGGGCGAACGACGCGACGCTGGTAGTCAGCGACGACTACGCCTCCAGCCGGCACGCCCGGCTCTTCCCCCAGGACGGTCAGTGGATCGTGGAAGATCTCGGCTCCACCAACGGCACGTATCTTGACCGCTCCAAAGTCACCCGTCCGACTCCGGTGCCGCTCGGTGTTCCGATCCGCATTGGCAAGACCGTCATCGAATTGCGCAAATGACCATCGCACTCCGTTACGCCGCCCGCTCTGACGTCGGCCTCCTCCGCGAAGGCAACGAGGACTCCGCCTACGCCAGCGGCCGCCTGCTCGCCGTCGCGGACGGCATGGGCGGCCACGCACACGGCGAGGTGGCCAGCTCGGTCGCCATCGCCGAGATGTCCTCGCTCGACACGGACGCACAGGGAGGTGACCTGCTCAGCGCCATCGAGGCGGCGGTACGCGACGCCAATCGCAAGCTGCACGAGATGGTGAGCCACAACCCCAGTCTCAAGGGCATGGGCACCACCCTCACCGCCATGCTCTGGTCGGGGACGAGGGTCGCCCTGGTCCACGTCGGCGACTCACGGGCCTACCTGCTGCGAGCCGGGGAGCTCTACCAGATCACGCACGACCACACCCTCGTGCAGTCACTGGTGGACGACGGCCGGATCACCCAGGACGAGGCCGCCACCCATCCCCAGCGGTCGATCCTGTTGCGGGCGCTCGACGGCAGCGGCGAGGTCGACCCCGACCTGTCCCTGCGCGAGGCCCAGATCGGCGACCGCTACCTGCTCTGCTCCGACGGCCTGTCCGGGGTGGTGAGCGCGGAGACCCTGCACCACACGCTCTCCACGATCGAGGATCCCGACGGGGTGGTCCGCACCCTCATCGACCTGGCCAACCGGGGCGGCGGCCCCGACAACATCACCTGCGTCCTCGCCGACGTGCTGGAGGTGGACGAGAACCACGTACCGCGCACCGACGCGGCCGTGGTCGGCGCCGCCGGTTCCAGCATGCCGAGGTCGCAGCCGCCGGACACCCCGGCGGGCCGTGCCAGCGCGGTCACCATGCCGCAGCCCGTCATCTCCGACGACGACGACACCGACGAGCCGATCGTCAGGGCCGCGGCCCGACCGGCCAAGCGCCGCCGGCTGTGGCCTCTTCTGGCCGTGGCCGGCGGCGTCGTCGTCATCGGTGGCGGCTTAGGCTGGTACTTCGGCGGGCAGTGGCTGGAGGACCAGTATTTCGTGGGGGCCAAGGGCAACGAGATCGTGGTCTTCCAGGGCGTGAAGACCAACCTGGGTCCCATCGAGCTCTTCGACGTCGCCCGGAGCACCGCGGAGTCGATCACGACTCTCGGCGCGTTCCAGCAGGGCCAGGTCCGCGACGGCATCCCCGTCCCCACCGTCGAGGCGGGCCTGAAGAAGATCGAAGAGCTCAAGACGTCCGCGGCCGAATCCGACGGGAAGGACGAACCGACCGCATCCCCGAGCGCCTCCGCGTCCTCCGCGCCCGCCAGGGCTCCCGAACCCACAAGGTCACAGTAAACACATGAGCACCCCTAGCGCCGAGCCGGTCCCGCTTCCCGCCAAACGGCGGGTGGCCCAGTTGGCGATGCTCGCGTTCGCGGTCGCCATCGTGATGCTGGCGTACGCCAACGTGGGGTTGGCCCTCGACAAGCAGATCCCCGCGGGAATGGTCACCTACGGCCTCAGCCTGGGCGGCCTCATGCTCGCCGCCTACCTGGTGCTGGCCAGGTTCGCCCCCTGGGCCGACCCGCTGATCCTGCCGCTGGTGACGCTGGTCAACGGCATCGGGCTGGTGATCATCTACCGCCTTGAGGCGTCCGGCATGCCGGGTGCCTCGGCCACCAACCAGCTGCTGTGGACGGCGGTGGGGGTCGTCATGTTCTCCGTGACGCTGATCGTGCTGCGCGACCACCGCGCGCTGCAGCGTCTGACCTACACCATGGGCGCGATCGGCCTGGCCCTGCTGATCTCGCCGCTGCTGCCGTTCATCGGCCAGGAGATCAACGGTGCCCGCATCTGGATCGGCATCGCCGGCTTCACCCTCCAGCCCGCGGAGTTCACCAAGCTCGCCCTGGTCATCTTCTTCGCCGGCTACCTGGTCGCCAAGCGCGACGTGCTCGCCCTGGCCGGGCGGCGGCTGCTCTTCATCGACCTGCCCCGGGCCCGCGACCTGGGCCCGGTGCTCATCACCTGGGGCCTCAGCCTGGGCGTGCTGATCCTGCAGAAGGACCTCGGCTCCTCGCTGCTGATCTTCGGCACGTTCATCGCGATGCTCTACATCGCCACCCAGCGCACCTCGTGGGTGCTCATCGGCATCCTGCTCTTCGTCGGTGGAGCGGTCCTGGCGGGGCTGCTCTTCGACCACGTCGCGGCCCGCTTCGAGGTCTTCCTCGACCCGGAGAACCAGGCGCTGTACGACCGCGACTTCGGCGGCAGCTTCCAGCTCATGCAGGGCCTGTTCGCCATGGGACAGGGCGGTGTGCTCGGCACCGGCCTCGGGCAGGGCCACCCCGAGCTGATCCCGCTGTCGTTCTCCGACTTCATCTTCACCGCCGCAGGCGAGGAGCTCGGCCTGACCGGGCTGATGGCCCTGCTGATGGTCTACGCCCTGCTGGTCGAGCGCGGCCTGCGCACCTCGATCGCGGCCCGCGAGCCGTTCTCCAAGCTGCTGGCGGGCGGCCTGTCGTTCATCCTCGCCTGGCAGGTCTTCATCATCGTGGGCGGCGTGACCAACCTGATCCCGCTGACCGGCCTGGTCACCCCGTTCATGTCCCAGGGCGGATCGGCGCTGCTGGCTAACTGGATCCTTATCGCGCTGCTGGTACGCATGTCGGACACGGCGAGGAAGCCTCCGCCCCAGGCCATCCAGGACGAAGGAATGACGCAGGTGTTCCAGCGATGAACGGTCCCCTGAAGCGCGCCGCCCTGGCCTGCCTGCTCATGTTCGGCCTGCTCATGATCAACGTGAACTACCTGCAGGCCGTGCGCGCGGAGGACCTGCGCAAGGACTCGCGCAACACCCGCAACTTCTACGCGCAGTACGAGGTCGAGCGCGGCCGCATCACCGCGGGCGACAAGGTCCTCGCCGAGTCGGTCGACACCGGCGACCCCGAGTTCCGCTTCGAGCGGCGCTACCCCGAGGGCAAGGTCTACGCGCCCATCACCGGGTTCTTCGCGCCCGAGAGCCAGAGCAACATCGAGCGGGCCGAGAACAGCCTCCTCAACGGGACGAGCGCCGACCTGCTGATCCGGCGCAGCATCGACCTGTTCACCGCGAAGCAGAGCAAGGGCGCCAACGTCGACCTGACGATCAACCCCAAGGCGCAGGAGGCCGCGTACAAGGCGCTGGGCGAGAGCGGCAGGAAGGGCGCGCTGGTCGCGATCGAGCCGAAGACGGGGGCGATCCTCGCGATGGTCTCGATCCCCACCTACGACCCCAACCCGCTGTCCAAGCCCAACAAGGCCGAGGTGAACGCCGCCTCCAAGAAGCTGGAGAAGGACGAGAACACGCCGCTGCTCAACCGGGCGGTCGAGCGCACCTACCCGCCGGGCTCGACCTTCAAGGTGGTCACCGCGGCCGCGTACCTGGAGAGCGACGACACCGTGGGCCCGGAGACCCAGGTCGACGCGCCGCAGCGGCTCGACCTGCCCAACACCACCGCCGACCTGCCCAACTACGGCGGCGCGGCGTGCGGCGCCGGGCGGGTGACGCTGTCGTTCGCGCTGGAGAAGTCCTGCAACACGCCGTTCGGCAAGATCGCGATGGACCTCGGCTACGAGGCGCTGCGCGACCAGGCGGCCAAGTTCGGCATCGGCGGCGAGCAGTTGGAGATCCCGATGCCGGTGGCGCCCAGCAGCATCGGCCCCGAGGAGGACCAGGCGGCCCTCGCCCAGGCCTCCATCGGCCAGCGCAGCAACCAGATGACCCCGCTGCAGATGGCCATGATCGCCGCCGGTATCGCCAACAACGGCGTGGTCATGAAGCCGTACCTGGTGAACAAGATCGCCGACTCCGAGGGCGGCGAGGTCGCGAGCGCCGACCCCGACGAGCTGGACACCGCGATGAGCGAGGACAGCGCGCGCAAGCTCCAGGAGATGATGGTCAACGTCGTCAACAAGGGCACGGCGAGCGCGGCGCAGATCCCGGGCGTGACGGTCGGCGGCAAGACCGGCACCGCGGAGACCGCCCAGGGCCGTGACCCGCACGCGTGGTTCATCTCCTTCGCCCCCGCGGAGGACCCCAAGGTCGCCGTCGCGCTGATCGTCGAGTCCGGGAGCGCCGGCAGCGACGCCTCCGGTGGTCAGACCGCGGCCCCGATCGCCAAGAGCGTGATGGAAGCGGTGCTGGGTAGATGACCGCGTTGCTCGGGGGCCGGTACCGCCCGCTGGGGCGGATCGCGTCGGGCGGCATGGGTGAGGTGTGGCGGGCCAAGGACGAGCTGCTCGGCCGCGAGGTCGCGGTGAAGCTGCTGCGGCCACACGTGGCCGAGGATCCGGCCTTCCGCCTGCGGTTCCGCTCCGAGGCGCGCATCGCGGCCGGGCTGTCCGATCCCGGCATCGCGCAGGTCTTCGACTACGGCGAGGGCGGCGGCGTCGCCTACCTGGTGATGGAGCTGGTGCCCGGGCAGTCCCTCGCCGGCATCCTCGCCCGCGACGGCGCCCTGAGCCCCGAGATCACCCTCGACGTGGTCCGCCAGACCGCGATGGGCCTGCACGCCGCGCACCGCGCGGGGATCATCCACAGGGACATCAAGCCCGGGAACCTTCTGGTGACCGAGGCGGGCGTGATAAAGATCACAGACTTCGGCATCGCGAGGGTGCTGGAGGCGGTGCCGGTCACCCAGACGGGCATCCTGATGGGCACCGCGCAGTACGTCAGCCCCGAGCAGGCGTCGGGCGACCCGCTGACGCCCGCCACCGACCTCTACTCGCTCGGGGTGGTCGCCTACGAGTGCCTGACCGGGCACGCGCCGTTCCGCGCCGAGACGCAGGTGGCGATCGCCCTCATGCACATCGGCGAGCCCCCGCCGCCGCTGCCCGAGCGGATCCCGCAGGCGGTCCGCGACCTGGTCATGGCGTGCCTGGCCAAGGATCCGCCGCGGCGCCCGGCGAGTGCCAGGGAGCTGTCGGAACGGGCGGACGTGCTGCTCGACGCGCTGACCGCCACCGGCGCCACCGGTCTCGGCATGCTCACCGACCCGGTGGGCTGGCGCGCGGAGCCCGCGAGCGAGTGGCCCGAGGAGGTCACCTCCGCCGTCGCCGTCCCCCTCCGGCCCGAGTCCGGCCGGGGCGCCGCGGGCTCCGAGGCGGGCCCCGGTCAGGGCGGGGGTTCCGGTGGAGGGCCCGGTCACGGCGCGGGTGCCGGTGCGGGATCCGGCGCGGGCACGACCCCGCCGGGCACCGGTCCGGCGCGTCGCGGGCGCCGCGGCCTGCGCAGGACGACGGTGATCGTCGCCACGGTCGCCGGGTGCGCCGCCGCGGTCGGACTGGGTGCCCTCGCGGTCCACGAGCTGACGAACCAGTCCGGTGACAGCGAGCCGGGAGAACCGGTCGTACGGACGAGCCCGGCCACCACGTCGCCGACGGCACGGCCGACGAGAAGCAAGCCGCCGACGAGCAGACCGCCGCTCTCACCGACGAAGTCGGCCCGCCCGTCGGTCACGCCGTCGGCTACGGTAAGCACATCGGCCACGCCCACCGCAAGGCCGAGCACGTCGCCACCACCCAGCCCCAGCCCGACGCCCACCCCGACACCAACCACCCCGACGGTGACACCGAGCCTCACACCGAGCACAACTCCTGAACCCGGTGACACAGACCCGCCGAATGAGGAGACGTGATGCGGCGAGGGGTCGATGATGGACACCGGTGGCCCAAGAGCGCACCGGCACCCAAGATGAACGGTAAGGGACAGTGCAGGAAATGACTCAGCCCCGACGCCTCGGCGATCGCTACGAGCTTGACGGCGTCGTCGGGCGTGGCGGCATGGCCGAGGTCTATCGCGCCCGAGACATCCGGCTGGATCGGATCGTCGCCATCAAGACCCTCCGCGCGGACCTGGCCAGGGATCACATCTTCCAGGCGCGTTTCCGCCGGGAGGCGCAGTCCGCCGCGTCACTGAACCACCCGTCCATCGTCGCGGTCTACGACACCGGCGAGGATGTCTCCGAGGGCGCTCCGGTGCCCTACATCGTGATGGAGTACGTCGACGGCCGCACGCTGCGCGACCTGCTGCGGGCCGACCGGCGGCTGCTGCCCGAGCGCGCCGCCGAGCTGGTCGACGGGATCCTGCGGGCGCTGGACTACAGCCACCGCGGCGGCATCGTCCACCGCGACATCAAGCCCGCGAACATCATGATCACTCGCAACGGCGACGTGAAGGTCATGGACTTCGGCATCGCCCGCGCGATGGCCGACTCGGCCGCGACCATGACGCAGACCGCCCAGGTGATCGGCACCGCCCAGTACCTCTCGCCGGAGCAGGCCAGGGGCGAGCGGGTCGACGCCCGCAGCGACCTCTACTCCACCGGCTGCGTGCTGTACGAGCTGCTGACCGGGCAGCCGCCGTTCACCGGTGACTCGCCGGTCGCGATCGCGTACCAGCACGTGCGCGAGGACCCGATCCCGCCGTCGCAGATCGACCGTGACATCCCCCCGTGGGCCGACGCCATCGTGCTCAAGGCGATGGCCAAGGACCCGGCGCACCGCTACCAGAGCGCCGGGGAGATGCGGGCCGACATCCAGCGGGCGATGTCCGGCATCCCGACGGACGCCCAGACGATGGCGCTGAGCGCCAACAACAACTACGGCTCGGCCACCCGGACGATGCAGGCCCCCGGTCCCGGCGGCCCCGGCGGCCCGGCCACCCAGCGCACCACCGCCGTCCCGGCGTACGAGTACGGCGAGGAGGGCGGCGGCCCGCGCACCGGAGGGGGCGGCCGTCGCCGGCAGCAGAGCGGCGGGAACACCGCGGTCAAGACCGCGGCGTGGATCCTCATCCCGCTACTGGTCATCGGGGCCTTCATCGGCGTCGGCTACATGTTCCTCAGCTCGCCGGGCACCCCCACCGCCAGCGGTCAGGTGAAGGTCCCGGCGCTGGCCTCGCAGACCGTGGAGGCGGCGAGCAAGAGGCTCACGGATCTCGGCCTGAAGGTGAAGGTCGTCGAGGAGTTCGACGAGGAGATCCCGAAGGGCTCGGTGATCGAGAGCGACCCGGCGGCCGACCACGAGGTCGACAAGGGCACCGAGGTGACGCTCAAGGTCTCCAAGGGGATCGAGAAGGTCGAGGTGCCCCCCGTGCTCAACATGAGCGTGGAGGACGCCACGAAGGCCCTTGAGGACGCCGGCTTCGAGGTCAACCTGCAGAGCAAGCCCTCCAGCCGCAAGCAGGGCGTCGTCTTCGAGACCGTGCCCGCGGCGGGCAAGAAGGCCAACAAGGGCAGCACCGTCCGGATCTACGTCCCCAAGGAGGCGGTGGAGGTCCCGGGCGTGGTGAACCTCACGCTCGCGGACGCCAAGAACGCGCTCAAGGAGGCGGGCTTCAAGTGGAAGGTCGTCCTGGAGCCGAGTGACCTGCCCAAGGACACCGTGCTGAGCCAGTCTCCCGAGGCGGGCGGCAAGTACCAGCAGAACACGACCATCACGCTGATCGTGTCGAGCGGGGCACCGCCCGAGCCGACCGAGCAGCCGACCTTCCCCGAGGAGCAGCCGACCATTCCCGACGAGCAGCCGACGGAGGACACGCCCTCGGAGCCCGACGACGGCACGATCTTCAATGAGGCGCCGCCCGACGGGAACTGACCGGCCCGTCTGACCGGCCCGTCTGACCGGAACACCTGACGAAGGCCCTCGCGACCGCGCGGGGGTCTTCGTCGTTTCCGTCTCTCGTTCGTTCTTGTTCCGGGGGTCCTTGGCCGTTTCCGTGGTTCCCGTGGTTCGCGCGGTGTACGGCTCGCACGGCGCCCGGCCTTCGTGGCCTCGTCATCCGGTTTCCCGCCGGGAGGGCCGGGCGTCGGGGACCGGGAAAACCGGGAGGCCCGGAAACGGGGAAGAGTCCTTCCGCCACTCGGGGGCGATGGCGGAAGGACTCTCACTGGTCAATCGTCCAGGACGGGTCCCGCGTTACAACAATCTTTCGAGCCAGTTCCCGAGCAGCCGGTGACCGTGTTCCGAGATCACCGATTCGGGGTGGAACTGCACACCCTCGACGGGGGCGGTACGGTGACGCAGGCCCATGATCACACCGTCGCCGGTGGTCGCGGTGACCTGGAGGATCTCCGGCACCGTTCCCGGCAGCACCGCCAGCGAGTGGTAGCGCGTCATGGTCACCGGTGACGGCAGGCCGGAGAAGACGCCTTGTCCGTCGTGCGAGATCGCGCTGGTACGGCCGTGCACCAGCTCGGGTGCCCGTCCCACGGTCGCCCCGTGGGCGATGGCGATGGCCTGGTGCCCCAGGCAGACGCCGAGCAGCGGGATGCCGTGGGCCTCGCAGTGGCCGACGAGCGGGACGCTCACACCCGCGTCCTCCGGGGTGCCGGGGCCGGGGCTGATCAGGACCCCGTCGAAGCCACGGGTGTCCTCGACCGCGACCCGGTCGCGCGGGCGCACGTCGCAGGTGGCGCCGAGCTCGCGGAGGTACTGGACGATGGTGTGGACGAAGCTGTCGTGGTTGTCGACGACGAGGACGCGGCTCATCGGCCCACGGTGGTCAGGTCGAGGGAGACGCGAGGTTCGATCCAGGGGAACACGACATACCAGAGTACGGCCGCGACCAGCCCGGCCAGCACCAGGGCGGCGAACACCCTGGCCACGAGGTTTCCGGGAAGCATCCGCCAGATCCAGCCGTACATGGGACCGCCTTCCTGTCCGGGCCTGCCCCGGCCTGTCCGTGTCTGTCCGGGTGTCTCCCAGGGCCGCGTCTATCCGGGCCTTGTATAGCCGGGCCTCGTTTAGCCGGGCCGTGTCTGTCCGGGCCGTCCGAGGCGGGCCGCACGCTCTTCCAGCTCGCCGGAGACGATGAGCCGCTGGGCGGCCGAGTACTCCGGGTGGCAGGTGGACAGGGTGATCAGCGCCCTGGTCGGCTCGCGGTCCGGCCGGTCGGGAACCGGGGCGACCACGCCGATCTCGCCGGGGTCGACGACGCGCTTGCCGGTGACACGGTAGGTGTAGCGGGCCTCGCGGGCGTCGACCAGGATGAGATCACCCCGGCGGAGCTCGTCTATGCGGTTGAACGGGGCGGCATAGGTGGTCCGATGGCCCGAAAGAACGAAATTTCCGATTTTTCCTGGCATGGCGGTGCCGGGATAATGGCCGGGGCCCATCCGCAGCCGATCCTGGTCGACGCCCTCCACGATGGCGTACCGGTAGTCGTCCCCGAGCCTGGGGATCGCCAGCATCGCCACCGCCCCGCCCAGCCGGATCGGTCCCGGCGGCCCGCCCCGCCGCTCTCCGGCCTCTCCGCCCGGCGGGACACCCTCTGCCAGGAGTTCGCCGCGCAGCAGCGCCTGCTGCCCGGCGGTGTAGGAGCCGGTGCCCCACAGCAGATAGGCGCAGAAGAGGAGGACGATCAGCCCCGCGGTGACGCTCAGGTCGCCCAGCACCCTCAGCGCCGCTCTCATGAAGTCAGGCTAGTGACCGAAAAGCCCTCCGCGGCGGGCCGGATCACGGGTCCGGCGCAACATTTGCCACAGGATGGTGCCCCACGGAATCGCCATGGTCCACCTGCGCCGACTATCCTTACACGGAACTTCACCCACTAGCGACTACGCTAATCGACACGGCCTGCGCACGATCCAGATCGCGCAGGGTTGACGCAGGAGAAGAACCCCAGTGCCCAAGCCCAAGACTCGTAAGAAGCCGGTCTACACCCCGCCGCAGACCTCACAGCAGGTCAAGATCAGCCCACGCTGGTTGGCGCCGGTCATGGTGACCTGCTGGATCGTCGGCATCCTGTGGATCGCCGTCTACTACGTGGCGCCCACCGCTCCCCTCCTCGGCACCCTCCAGAACTGGAACCTGCTGGTCGGGTTCGCGTTCATCATCCTCGGGGTGATCCTTTCCACCCGCTGGCGCTAGCTTTTCCACAGGCATTGTCCACACCCTGGGGAAGCATCAGGGTGTGGATCAACCGAAGATCCCGAGTTCGGCCTGGACGGCGAACGGCGGCAGCCCCAGCACCAGTGCGACCAGGACGATCAGCACCGCCGCGCAACCTCCCCACTGGATTGCGCTGCGGTTCTTCCTGTCCGGGGCGAAGGCGAAGACCGCGGCGACCAGGGCACCGGTGATCAGGCCACCGAGGTGTCCCTGCCAGCTGATGCCGGGGACCACGAAGGTGATCACGGCGTTGGCGCCGATCAGCCAGAGCACGCCCTGGGCGTTGTAGCCGAGCTTCTTGGCGAGCACGAACAGCGCGGCGAACATGCCGTAGATCGCGCCCGAGGCGCCGACCGCGGCGATGCCGAACAGGTAGACGGCGACGGACCCGCCGAGCGCGGCGAGGAGATACAGCGCCAGGAACCTGGCCGACCCGAGGCGCCGCTCCAGCTCGGGGCCGATGGCGTACAGCGCCCACATGTTGAACAGGATGTGGGTCAGGGCGAAGCCACCGCTCCCCAGCGGCTGGTGCAGGAAGGCGCCGGTGATCAGGCGCCACCACTCACCGTGATAGCCGACCTCGTAGGCGTTCATCATGAAGTTGGTCAGCACCCAGTCGGTGCTCACGGTCTCGGCGGCGTACGCCAGGACGTTGATGATCAACAGTGCCCAGGTGACCCGGGGGGTGGTGACCGCCCGGCCGCCGAACACGGACTGCGCCTGCCGTACGCCCTTGTTGCCCTCGGCCACGCACTCGGGGCACTGGAAGCCGACCGAGGCGTCGCGCATGCAGTCGGGGCAGATGGGGCGGTCGCAGCGCTGGCAGCGGACGTAGGTCTCACGTCCTGGATGCCGGTAGCAGGTGGGGACAACGGTGTTGTGCTCGTTGGACGGCTGGGTGGTCATGTGTGTGGCTGGCCCCTTCGAGCGTGCTGTTATCCACAGACTGCCAGCCTATTCACGATCCCGAGCACCCGTACACCCGCGAACGGCCACCGGGCCACACCGGCCGGGGCGCGGGTCGCGCGGGAACGCGAACGGCGGCCTCCTGGGGAGGCCGCCGGGCGAGAGATCAGCTCTGGACGCGCTCGATGGTCACCGACTCCAGGACCACGGGCTCCGTGGGACGGTCACGGGCGTCGGTGTCGGTCTTGGCGATGGCGTCGATGACGTCCTGGCCCTCGATCACCTCGCCGAAGATGGTGTGCTTGCCGTTGAGGTGCGGCGTGGGAACCACCGTGACGAAGAACTGCGAGCCGTTGGTGCCCCGGCCGAACTGGACGCCGGCGTTGGCCATGGCGAGCAGGTACGGGCGGTTGAAGTAGAGGTCCGGGTGGATCTCGTCGTCGAACTTGTAGCCGGGGCCGCCGACGCCCTGGCCCAGCGGGTCGCCACCCTGGATCATGAATCCGGAGATGACCCGGTGGAAGATCGTGCCGTCGTACAGCCTGGCGTTGGACTTCTGGCCGGTCTCCGGGTGCACCCACTCGCGGGTGCCCTCGGCGAGTTCGACGAAGTTACGCACGGTCTTGGGCGCGTGATCCGGGAAGAGCTGGACCTTCACGCTACCGCGGTTGGTCTTGAGGTTCGCGATCAACTTCTCAGCCATGATCGGACTGCCCCCTTCAGGTCGTAGGAATACCTGTGCAACGTATTGCTTTTGTGGCACTTTGACGATTTCGGCCGCAGCCGCATCCCCAAGCATCCTCCCACGGGCCGTCATGATTGAGCCGCCTTCGAGCGGGAAGGGGTGGCGACGGGGCCCCAACGAATGGGGAGGTTGTTGTGCCTCTAGCACTGTTTGGAAAGCGCCACATCAAGATCGTGGCTCCGGAAAGGCGGCTGCGCCACGTGAAGGCTCAGGCCGTCCGAGCCGCGGATCGGGTCGGCCCGATGGCCAGCCACGCCCGTGACGCGGCCAGTTATCATGCCCATGACATGGCGGTCCAGGCTCGCGACGTAGCCGGTCACGCCCGCGAGATGGCCGGCCAGGCCCGTGAAGTGGCCGGTCAGGCTCGTGACGTGGCCAGCGAGAAGATCATCGTGGCACGCGGGTGGGCGGCACCCAGGCTTGACGCCGCCGCGCACTCGTTCGAGGAGCAGCTCGCGCCGAAGATCAGCGCCGCGCTATCCCAGGCCGCCGCGAAAATCGATCCCACTCCCGCGAAGTCCAGGAAAACGCCGATGCTCCTGCTCTTCGCGGGTGTCGCGATCGCGGCGGCCGGCTACGTCCTGTACCGCAGGAACGCCGACCAGTGGGCGGACACGCTGAAGGAGAGCGCCTCCGACGCGTCCCAGTGGGTGGGACAGAAAACGGAGGCGGCGGCCGGAAAGGTCTCCGGCGCGGCGGACGACGCCGCGGCGAAGGCCGACGAGATCGGCGCCAAGGCCGACTCCAGGGCGGAGCACACCTCCAAGAGACTGCCCTAGGAGCCGGAGCACGCCGGTCATCCACAGAACGGACACGGCGTACGGCGACTGCCGGGAGTACGGCCCGCACCGCGGAAGGTGCGGGCCGTACTCATGCACGAGAGCCTGTCGACGATCCTGTACGAGGGCTCGTCGGCGCTTCTACCACGGGAGTCCACTCCTGCGCGGGAGCCCGTCGGCACTTCTACCACGGGAGCGCACTCCTGCGCGGGAGCCCATTGACCGATCACCAAGCGCTTGTTAGAACGTGTTCCCGGACCCAAGGAGCACCGATGACGCTGTCGCCCCTCGACGACCATCCCGTACACCAGTCGCCCGAGGTGATGCGGCACGTCACGACGTCGGACCGCAACTTCTACGACCGGTACTACTTCAACTGCCACGCGGGGTCCGACGAGCTGATGCTCGTCGTCGGTCTCGGCCAGTATCCCAACCTCGGGGTCACGGACGCGTTCGCCTGCGTGCGGTACCGGAACCTGCACCGCGTGGTCCGGGCCTCCAGGGAACTCGGTGACGACCGGATGAACACGCGGGTCGGCCCGTTCGAGGTCGAGGTGATCGAGGGCCTCCGGCGGCTGCGGGTGGTGCTCGACGCCACGGAGCACGGCCTCTCCTTCGACCTCACCTGGGAGGGCACCGTACCGGCCACCCTGGAGCCCCGGCACTTCCTGCGCTGGCAGGAGCGCGTGGTGTTCGACTCCTCCAGGATGGCCCAGACCGGCCGGTGGACCGGGCACATCCTGGTTGGCGACGAGCGCGTCGAGGTCACCCCCGACCGCTGGCAGGGCACCCGCGACCGCTCGTGGGGCATCCGCCCGGTCGGCGAGCCCGAGCCCCCCGGCATCCAGTCGCGCAACGCGGGCACCTTCTACTGGCTCTACACGCCCGTCCAGTTCGACGACCACGCCATCCTGTGCATCGTCCAGGAGGACGAGAAGGGCCGCCGGGTGCTGGAGGAGGCGGTGCGGGTGTGGGGGTTCGGCTCCCCGAGGGAGGGCGAGGAGGAGTATCTCGGCCGTCCCGAGTACCGCCCGACGTACGTGGACGGCACCCGGGAGGTGCGCGAGGCGACGATCTCCTTCTCCCCGCCGGGCGGGAAACCCTTCGACCTGCACTGCGTCCCGATTCTCCCGATGCACCTGATGGTGGGCACCGGATATGGCCTGGAACCGGACTGGAAGCACGGCATGTACCAGGGTCCCCGCCCGGTGGTCCAGGGCGTCACCCACACGCTGCCCGAGGACGCCGCCACGATGTGGGGCATGGTCGACGCGGTCGGCCGCTTCGAGTACGACGGCCGGATCGGCTACGGGTTGTACGAGTACTGGGCCCTGGGGCCGCACCCGTCCTTCCCGGAGGGCTGATCACCGCACGCGCCCCGTCCTTCCCGGAGGGCCGATCACCGCACGCGCCCCGTCGGTCCCCGGGGACCGGCCAGGCCACCGCACGTGACCTGCCGTTCCCCGGGGACCGATCGCCGCCCCCGAACCGCCCCCGAACCGGCGGCGATCCGGCTGCGAACCGGCCGGGGACATTCCCGCACGGATACCCCGGCCGGTTCGCAGGTCTTTTCCGGGGACGCTCCTCGGCTCGCCGGGGCGTCCCCGCGATGTCACTCCTCCTCGGCCTTCTCGGCCTTGTTTACGCAGGTCACGGTGGGCACGTCGCCCTCCGAGAGCTTGCCCGCCACCCTGACCTCGGTGATCGCGACCCCCTTGAGAGCGGACTCGGCCTTGGAGAGTACGGCCACCTCCCCGGCCTTCGGAGCGCCCTCGGGAAGGGGACGCGCGGTCATGACCTTGGCGGCCTCGGGCGGGGTCGCGCCGTCGGGCAGGGCGGGCGGCTCCGCGTCCGGCCGCACCGCCCGGACGTCCTCGGTGATCATGACGCGTCCGGCCTCGGCCTTCCTGGGCTCACCACCGGCCTGTCCGGAAGGAAGCGCGGGAAGCGCGGGCACCGCGAGAGCGGACCCCTCCTTCTCCAGTTTCTCGCGCTCGGCCTCGGTGAGCCGGCGCGTCGTCAGGGTCACCTGGCCGCCCCCCTCACAGTCGACGAGCACGACGCCGTCCCCGGCCAGGGGGACGGGGGCGGGGGTCGGTGTGCCGTCGGCACTGGCGGCTCCGGTCAGCGTGACCATCAGAGCCCCCGCGGTCACCACGGCGGCGGCGAGCATGCGGATGCGCATGGGTGTTCTCCTTGTCAGACGAATCGGCGAACGAGGCGAATGAAGCGGACGAAGCCGATGAAGCAGATGAAACGGATTAAGCGGATGAAGGGCATGTGGCTCGGTGAGCGGACGGGCATGCGGTGCTGGAGACCACAGGCTCTCGCCCGTTGCCTGAACCCAGCCTGAAGGCGCCGGAAATCGTCTTCAGGTTGGCTTTAGGCGGGGTACGTCAGGCTGGACGGCATGCGCGTGCTACTGGTTGATGACGAGAAGCGCCTGGCCCATCTCCTGAAGGAAGGGCTGGCGGGCGAGGGCTTCGCCGTCGACGTCGCGTACGACGGGCGTGACGGGCTGTGGATGGCGACCGAGAACCCGTACGACGTGATCGTGCTCGACGTCATGCTCCCCCGGATGAACGGCTACACCGTCTGCGCCAAGCTTCGCGACGCGGAGAACTGGACGCCGATCCTGATGCTCACCGCCAAGGACGGGGTGCACGACGAGGCCGAGGCCCTGGACACGGGCGCGGACGACTTCCTGTCCAAACCGTTCTCCTACGTGGTGCTGCTGGCCCGGTTGCGCGCGCTGGTACGCAGGGGCGGCAGGGCGAGGCCGGTGTCCATCGCGGTCGGCGACCTCACCGTCGATCCGGCGGGGCTTCGCTGCCGCCGGGGCGAGGTGGAGATCTCCCTCACGCCCAAGGAGTTCGCGGTCCTGCACGGGCTGGCGCGCAGGCAGGGGGAGGTGGTCTCCAAGAGCGAGTTGCTGGCCCAGGCGTGGGACTTCTCCTACGACGGCGATCCGAACATCGTCGAGGTCTACGTCAGCGCGCTCCGCCGCAAGATCGACTCCCCGTTCGGCCGCTCGTCGCTGGTGACCGTACGCGGCGCCGGCTACCGGCTGGAGGCCTGAGATGGCATCGCGCATGTCGGTACGGCTCCGGGCGACCCTCGCGGCGACCGCCATCGTCGCGGTCGCGCTGGGTGTAGCGTCGTCGGTGCTCGTCGGCGTGCTGACGGGGAGCCTGACGCGGAGCGCCTCCGACGAGGCCGCCCGCCGCGCCGGGGCCACCGCCGACGTGCTCGCCGGTGGCACGGTGATGCTCGACGCCTCGGCGGTCGACACCGCGTCGGCCGGTGTCCCGGCGTTCCCCGTGTGGACGATCGACTCTCCGTCGGCCACCGTGGTGACCGTCACCGGAGCGCGGACCGGCGCCGCCTGGCACTCGGAGCCGGCCCTTCTCGATCCCGACATCAAGATCTTCAAGCGTCCCGTCTCGCCTGCACCGGCCCTCTCCGGCCCTGCCCCGGCCGTCTTCCGATCGTCCGGCGGGCAGGCCGCGCCCTCGTCCGGGCCGTCCAGGGTGTCCGGGCCGTCCATCGGGAAGGTGACGGCGCGATCCGGGAAAGCCACGCCATCATCCGGCGCGTCCGGGCCATCCGGGCCGTCCGGGCCGTCCGGGCCGTCCGGGCCATCTGGACCAACCGGTGCACCCGGGCCGTCCGGGCCGTTCGGCGTGAAGGTCGCGGCGGCGCCCGTGCCGGCTGTGCGGGGCGTCGCGGGCGGTGCCGCGCTCCAGCCGGCAGAGGTGGCGCGGTGGGCTCCCGGCGAGTCCTTCGCCCTGGCCACCATGCCCGTGGACACCGCCAACGGCACGCTGTTCGTACAGGCCAGGGCCTCGCTCGAACCCACGGCGGACGCCCTGACGACCCTGCGTGGCCTGCTGCTTCCCGGTATCCCCGCGTTGCTCCTGCTGGTCGCCGTCCTCACCTGGCTCGCCGTCGGCCGGGCGCTGGCACCGGTCTCCGCCATCCGCGCCGAGATGGCCGACATCACCGCCAGCGACCTGCACCGGCGGGTCCCCGTACCGAGGTCGCGTGACGAGATCGCCCGCCTCGCCGAGACCATGAACCGGACGCTCGACCGCCTCGAACTGGCGGTCAGCAGGCACAAGCGCTTCGTCGCCGACGCGGCCCACGAGCTCCGCAGCCCGCTGGCCATCCTGCGGACCCGCTTGGAGCTGGCCCGGCCGGGGCCGCTGACGGCCGAGGCGCTCACCGACGTGGAGCGGATCCAGGCCCTCACCTCCGACCTTCTCCTTCTCGCCCGCCTGGACGCCGGTGAGCCCAGCTGTCACGAGGAGGTGGATCTCGGCCAGGTGACCGCCGAGGAGGCGGCGAGGTCGCGGCCCCGGCCGGAGATCAGGGTCACGCTGGAGGTGGCGGCCGACACCGTGGTCCTCGGCTCCGCCGGGCAGCTGCGCCGTCTGGTGGCCAATCTGGTGGACAACGCCGTACGCCACGCGAGTTCCGCGGTCACCGTCCGGCTGTCCACGGACGGCGGCGAGGCGGTTCTCGACGTGCTCGACGACGGGCCGGGCATTCCCGCCGAGCACCACGAGGCGGTCTTCGACCGGTTCACCCGGCTGGACGAGGCCAGGGACAGGGACGCGGGCGGCGCGGGTCTCGGGCTGGCCATCGCCAGGGACATCGCGGTACGGCACGACGGCGGCCTGCGTATCGTGGGGAAAGATCGAGAAGCATGGCTGCAGGCCCGTTTTCCTGTGATATGAACCACACGCGTGATCTATCACGGACCCCTTCACTCCCCAGGAGGCCCGCCATGCCCGCCCCTACTCGCCGCTTCATGATCTTCCGAGGTCTCGTGGGCGGCGCCGCCGCCGCGATCGCGTCGGCCACCACGTGGGTACGCCCCGCCGAGGCCGCCGAGAACACCGGGGACACCGGGGAGGCCGCCGGTCCCATCCTCGCCAAGACCAGCAGCATTCCCGTCGGCGGCGGCCGGATCATCAAGGGCACGTGGGTGGTCACCCAGCCGAGGAAGGGCACCTTCCGCGCCTTCAGCGCGAAGTGCACGCACCAGGGCTGCCCGGTCTCCACCATCCGTGGCGGGACCATCGACTGCGCCTGCCACGGCAGCAAATTCCGGATCGCCGACGGCTCGGTGGCCAGGGGTCCCGCCAAGCGGCCGCTGGCCCGTAAGAAGATCAGGATCTCCAAGGGTGTCATCCGGCTGAGCTGATCGACCGGCGCTCACCAGGACTCCGCGCGGGCCGCTCCCATGACACCCGTCACGGGAGCGAGTGATCTTCCGGGACATCGGCGAAGGTTTCACGTGAATCAATGGGCTTCGCGCGGCGGCGGGGAGGGTCACGGTGGAAGCATCGTGAGAAAGGTGTGAGACCGATGGGTGACGTCACCGTGCGCCCCTACGAGGGTGCCGCCGACCTGCGGAAGATGCAGGAACTCGTACGGGCGGCCTGGGGGCCCGCCGTCCGGCCGCACGTCGGGGGCCTCGCCTGGAGCAGGTTCCAGCACGTGGGCCGGGAGGCGGAGTGGCCGACGGCGCTGTGGGAGCGCGACGGTGAGACCCTGGCGTGGGGATGGGCGACGCCTCCGGGCGAGCTGGAGATGTTCACGCATCCGGAGCGTCCCGAGCTGGCGGACGAGGTGCTCGACTGGTTCCGCGGCGTGGCCACCGGCGACGAGCTGGGGGTGACCGTCCTGGAGGGCGAGAGACGGCTCGCCGAGGTCCTGGCCCGGCACGGCTACCGGCGGGAGCCCGCGGACGCGCCCTTCCTGCTGCGCATGTCACGCGACCTGCGTGACATGCGTGACCTGCCGGAACCCGAGCTGCCTCCCGGCTTCGTCGCGCGCCACGTGCGCGGCGAGGAGGACGTGCCCGCGCGGGTGGCCGTGCACCGGTCGGCGTTCGCCCCCTCGTCGGTCACCGAGGAGAGCTATCGCGACGTCATGGGCGCGTGGCCCTACCGGCGCGAGCTGGACTGCGTCGTCGAGGCGCCGGACGGCCGCCTGGCGTCGTACTGCCTGATCTGGCTGGACGACGCCAACGGCGTCGGGGAGCTGGAGCCGGTCGGCACGCACTCGGACTTCCGGCGGATGGGGCTGGCCCGCGCGGCCTGCCTGTACGCGCTGCGCCGGCTCGGGGAGGCGGGAGCGGTCACCGCGATCGTCCAGCCTCGGGGGGACGCGGGGTATCCGGTGCCCGCGCGACTGTACGAGGCACTCGGCTTCCGCGCCCTCGACCGGACGGCCCGCCACACGCGCCGCCGCTGAACCCCGCCGGGTCCCGCCGAGCACGTCCAACGGTTTCCGAGATATCCAATGAATATCGCCATATAACCTCGCCTGGAAATATATGCATATTTTCCCGGGAAAATTCCCCCGAGATAACTCTTGAACCGTGCGTGGCTGCATAAGTCTTACTCCCCGGCAAGTAGCATTAGAGGATTGATCGCACCTGTCGGCGGATAGACGTCACACATGCGAAGCACCGTTCAACGCTCCCTGATCGCCGGCACCGCCTTCGCCCTGGTCACGACCCTCCCCTTCGGCGTCACACATGCCGTGGCCGACCCCACCCCCGATTCCCGTCACGTCCCCCTTCCGGACCAATTCACGACCCTGAGAATGGGCAGCAGGGGAATCGAGGTCCACAACGCGAAGAAAAGACTCAAGGATTTGGGGTTCCCCCCAGGAAATCTCAGCCCCACGTACGACTCCGCGCTGCGAATGACCGTGTGGGCCTTCCAGAAGGCCAACGGGCTGAAGCCCGTCGACAGGATCGACTCGCCGACCTGGCAGGCCCTCCTGCACCCCCGCCGGATCAGGCCCCTGGTGGCGGACGGCGAGCCGGAGAGGACCGAGATCGATCTACGGCGCCAGCTCCTCACGACGTGGAAGGGCGGTAAACCCGTGCTGGTGACCCACATCTCGACCGGTGCCCGCAGACCGTACTGCGAGAAGGGCCACTGCGGGTTCGCCTCGACCCCGCTCGGCGACTATCGGGTGGGGGCGCGGGTCCCCGGCTGGTCCACGGGGATCCTGGGGGCGATGTTCTACCCCGTCTACTTCAACGGCGGCATCGCCATCCACGGCTCCACTCTCGTCCCCCGCTACCCCGCGTCCCACGGGTGCGTCCGGGTCCCGCTGCACAACGCCCTCGACGTCTACCGGTTCCTCCAGCCGGACGTCCCCGTGTACGTCCGCCGCCCGGAGGCTCCCGCCGAACGCCGCCCGAAGGCCGGCGGTGAACAACGCTCCCGGATTCCCAGGGCACGACCTCCTGAGGTTCCGCGTCGCTCGCACCGGCACTCCTCGCGGCCCGGCCGCTCCGTCGACGGTCACGGCAGGGGCCACCGGTGAGCCGTGGGGGCGCGCCCGAGCCGGGAAGTGACCTCTTCGCCGGAAAATCCCGGTGGGTACGGCGATCGAACCGATCCCACGGGCTTAGAACCGGTGCCGTGAGGTCATGATGAAGATGTCGGCAGATCATTCCGAAGGGCGTGAGTCGTGATACCAACCATGATCCTGTTCGGCCTGGTCTTCGGGCGCTGGTGGCGGGCCTCCCTCCTCGCCGCCGCCGTGTTCTGGCCCGCCGTGCTCCTGGCCGGCGACGCGATCGGGCTCGACGGGTCACTGGTGATGGCGGCCGCGCTGGGGGTGCTCAACGTCGCCGCCGGGGTGGCGGTTCACCAGAGCGTCCTGTGGCTCGTACGGAACACGATCACGCAGCGGGCGGGCGCGAAGAACCCGTGACCGTGCGGCCGGCCGCGCCGAGGCTCGACCTCCCTGATGTCTCCACCGGTCTCCGCTGGTGAAAACGGCGAGAACGCCGAGAACGCCGAGGACGGCGACGCCGTGCCGGGGTCAGCCCCGCGGGGTGAGGGCGTCCTGCTTGGGGAAGCGGTCGGAGTGGTCGGCCTGGATCCAGCCTGGGTACTCCACCGGGAGCGCGCTGACGGCGTCCAGCTCGGTGAGGTCCCGCTCGGTGAGCTCCAGGTCGACGGCGGCGAGGTTCTCGGTGAGCTGCTCGGGGCGCTTGGCGCCGATGATGACGCTGCTCACGCCCGGTCGCGAGAGCACCCAGGCCAGCGCGACGCGGGCCACACCGACCTCGTGGCGGGCCGCCACCTCGCGCAGGACGTCGATGACGTCGTAGGCGCGCTCCAGGTTCACCGGCGGGAACTCGAACCGACCGCGGCGGGCCCCGCCGTCACTCGTGCCGGTGCGGTCGAACTTCCCGGACAGCAGCCCGGCGGCGAGCGGGCTCCACACCAGCAGGCCGAGTCCCTGGTCCTGGAGCAGGGGGATGATCTCGCGTTCGATGTCGCGCGCCGCGAGCGAGTACTGGGCCTGCAGGGAGACGAACCGCGCCCATCCCCGCCGCTCGGAGACTCCAAGGGCCTTCATCGCCTGCCAGGCGGTCAGGTTCGAGGCGCCGACGTAGCGGACCTTCCCCTGGTGCACGGCGTCGTCGAGGGCGGCGAGAGACTCCTCGAAGGGCGTGATCGGGTCGATGTTGTGGATCTGGTAGAGGTCGATGTGGTCGGTACGGAGCCTGCGCAGGCTGTCCTCCAGCGACCGCGTGATGTGCAGCCGGGACTGGCCGACGTCGTTGGGGCCGGCGGCCGTCCGCGCGGTCATCTTGGTGGCCAGCACCACGTCGCGGCGGCGTGCGCCGAGCACCTGTCCGAGGAGCTCCTCCGACTCGCCCCCGCCGTACACGTCGGCGGTGTCGACGAGGTTCACCCCGTGATCGAGTGCGGTGCTCACCAGGCGGTCCGTCTCCTTCGCGTCCAGCGCGCCGACCGCCTCCCAGACCTGGCCGCGCCCGCCGAAGCTCATCGCCCCCAGCGAGATGCCGGAGACGAAAACCCCGGTGGTACCGAGCTGTGCGTACTTCATCGTCCTACTCCTTCCAGATGACCGGATGGCCGGATGGCCGGATGAGGGGGGGCGTTGGAACGCTATAACCCGCCTACCTAGACAATCCATAAGAAAGAGTCCGACATATATGCGAGATCGTCCGGAGTCGTCATGGACCCCCTGTCCGATGTCCTCACCCTGCTGAACGTCAGGAGCGCCCTCTCCTCGCGCTTCGAGGCCTCCGGCCGCTGGGCGCTGCGCTTCCGGAGCTACCGGCACATCAAGATCGGCGCGATCGCGTCCGGCGCCTGCTGGCTCACCATCGACGGCATGCCGCCGCTGCGGCTGGCGGCGGGCGACTGCTACCTGCTCACGGGCGGGCGGCCGTACGAGGTCGCCAGTAATCTGGACATCGAGGCGGAGGACGGCCACGCCGTCTATCTCGACGCTCCCAACATCAGGAACGTGCGGTACGGGACCACCGGCCCGGACGCGGAGCCGACCGTCATCATCGGCGGCAGCATCACCCTCGACGACATGACCGCGACGCTGCTGCTCGACTGCCTGCCCCCGGCCGTGCGCATCCCCGCCGACAGCGAGCAGGCCCGGACCCTGCGCCCGGTGCTGGGGATGCTGACCCACGAGACCGCGGCCGAGCCGCTCGGGGCGACGGTGATGATCGGGCATCTGACCCAGATCATGTTCGTCCAGGCCCTGCGCGCCCACCTGGCCGGTGAGGAGAGCATCCCGGGCTGGCTGGGGGCGCTGAACGACCCGCGGATCGGCTCCGCGCTCACCCTGATGCACCAGCAGGCCACCCGCCGCTGGACGGTCGCCGGCCTCGCCGCCGAGGTGGACATGTCCCGCTCCAGCTTCGCCCTGCGCTTCAAGACCCTCGTCGGGCTGCCGCCGCTGGACTACCTGCTGCACTGGCGCATCCGGTCCGCGGCCGAGGCGCTGCGCGCCGGTGACTGCACGGTCGCGTCGGTGGCCACCGAGTGGGGGTACGCCTCGGAGAGCGCCTTCAGCAACGCCTTCAAACGCGTCACCGGCCAGCCGCCCGCCCGGTACCGGACCGCGAAGCCACCCCCGCCGGCCGCCCCTCCCGTCCACGAATGACGTCGGCGAACGGCACACCGGTGACGGGTTCCTGGTTTTCCGGTCGCCTCGCGGACACCTCCGGCGGCGAGCCCGAGGCGACCGCGCCGACCGGTTCCCGGTTCCGGGTTCCGGGTTCCCGAGACAAGGGGCACCGTGCCGACCAGTTCCCGGGAGAGGCCCGTACCGCCGGCGAACGCCGGGCGCGTGCGCGTTCCCGCCGGTGCGTGACCGGTATATGAGTTGACAGGCGCGTCCGGAAACCGTTCCGATGAACGTTGGTCGCCGTACGGCGGGAGGCCCGGCGTATGGCGGAAGGCATGGCGGCCGGAAAGTCCCGCTCCAGGTTGGGAAGGTGAGGAAGGTGCCCATGCGTGCTCGCAGGATGCATGCGGATGAGATGGAGCACGATGTCCCTCTCGTACGCCGCCTGGTCGCCGCGCAGTTCCCGCGGTGGGCGGACCTTCCCGTCGAGCCGTTCGACTCCTCCGGCACCGACAACGCCATCTACCGGCTCGGTGACGACATGGCCGTGCGCCTGCCCCGCAGGGCCGGTTCCGCGGCGCAGGTCGAGAAGGACCTGCGGTGGCTGCCGAGGCTCGGGCCGTTGCTCCCGGTGCCCGTTCCCGTCCCGCTCGGCGCGGGGAGGCCCGCCGAGGGCTACCCGCTGCCCTGGTCGGTCTACCGCTGGCTCGACGGTGAGAGCCCGTCCGCCGACGGCCTGACCGAGCCGGGCCCGCTCGCGAGGGATCTGGCGGCGTTCGTCGCCGCGTTCCGCCGGATCGACCTCCCCGACGGGCCGCCCGCCTACCGGGGCGGGCCGCTGGAGACGCTGGACGCTCCGACGCGCATCGCGATCGGCGACCTGCGCGGGACGATCGACACCGGCGCGGCGACCGCGGCGTGGGAGGCCGCCCTGGAGACTCCCGGCTGGCCGGGGCCGCCCGTCTGGGTCCACTCCGACCTGATGCCGGGGAACCTGCTGCTCGTCCGCGGACGGCTCGGCGCCGTCATCGACTTCGGCACCGCGGGGGTGGGAGACCCCGCCTGCGACCTGATCGTCGCCTGGAACCTCCTCCCCGCCGAGGTGCGCGACGACTTCCGTACGGCTCTCCAGGTCGACGACGCGACCTGGGCGCGCGGTCGCGGCCGGGCCCTGTCCATCGCGCTCATCGCGCTCCCGTACTACCGGGACACGAATCCGGTGTTCGCGGCGAACGCGCGGCACGTGATCCGCGAAGTCCTCGCCGACCACGAGAACGCCACCTGACGAGATCCCCGTACGGCCCCGTGTGACCGGCGTGGGATCACGTGGTCACGACGTGGCGGACCCCGGCTCGCGGGTCGCGGCGGCGGCCCGCCCGTGGGCCGCCGGGGAGACGGTTCGCCGGGCCCGGACACGAAGGCCGCACGAGCGGTGATCGTTCATCGGACAGGTCCCGGGCCCGTCAAGTAGTTCCGCTTGCGGATAATCCAGAACGGTACCGGTTGGCTATGGTAGGGGCCATGACCGCGATG
Source organism: Streptosporangium heterodermiicola (assembly GCF_051390675.1). Lineage (NCBI taxonomy): Bacteria > Bacillati > Actinomycetota > Actinomycetes > Streptosporangiales > Streptosporangiaceae > Streptosporangium > Streptosporangium heterodermiicola. Next base: position 366,656 of record NZ_JBPJSR010000003.1, on the reverse strand, counting down.
GCACCCGCCCGTACCGAGCCGGACCTGTCGTTCCTGCTCGACCACGTCGGCCATGTCCTGAGGACCCGGATGGCGGCGGCGCTCGCCGAGATCGGGCTGACGGCGCGCATGCACTGCGTGCTGGTCCACGCCCTGGAGGAGGAGCGCACGCAGATCCAGCTCGCCGAGCTCGGCGACATGGACAAGACCACGATGGTGGTCACGGTCGACGCCCTGGAGAAGGCGGGGCTCGCCGAGCGCCGCCCGTCCAGCACCGACCGGCGCGCCCGGATCATCGCGGTCACCGAGAAGGGCGCCGAGGTCGCGCGGCAGAGCCAGGAGATCGTCGACGGCGTGCACCGGGCGGCGCTGGGCTCGCTGCCGGAGGACGAGGGCGAGGTGCTCGTACGGGCGATGAACCGCCTGGTGACGGGCCATCTGGCCATCCCCGCCGAGGCGCCGCAGGGGGTCAGGCGGGCACGGCAGCGCACCAAGTAAATCCATAGAGGATCGTCTACAACAAAACTATCTGCTACGGTCGCTTCTGTTCCCCTTCGAACAGGAGACGGCCATGCCGCACACCGCACCCTCCCCCCGGACCTCCCGGCCACCCCGTACCGGCGCGTCCCCGTCGCGCTGGCTCGCGCTCACCGTGCTGTCCGCCGCGATGTTGATGACGATCCTGGACGGCAGCATCGTGACCGTGGCGATGCCGGCCATCCAGGCGGACCTGGGCTTCTCGCCCGCCGGGCTCAGCTGGACCGTCAACGCCTACCTGATCGCCTTCGGCGGGCTGCTCCTGCTGGCCGGACGACTGGGCGACCTCATCGGCCGCAAGGTCATGTTCCTGGCCGGGAACGCGGTCTTCACCGCCGCGTCGCTGCTGGCCGGGCTGTCCACCGGGCCCGGTACGCTGATCGCGGCCCGGTTCCTGCAGGGCGTCGGCAGCGCGATGGCCTCCGCGGTCGTGCTGGGCATCCTGGTGACGCTGTTCACCGAGCCCGGCGAACGCGCGAAGGCGATCGGCGTCTTCAGCTTCACCGGCGCGGCCGGGGCCTCCATCGGCCAGGTCCTGGGCGGGGTCCTCACCGACGCGCTCAGCTGGCACTGGATCTTCTTCATCAACCTGCCGATCGGGCTGGCCACGATCGCGCTCGCGATCCGGACGCTGCCGGGCGAGCGCGGCATCGGGCTCGCCGCCGGGGCCGACGTCATCGGCGCCGTGCTGGTCACCGCGGGCTTGATGCTGGGCATCTACACGGTGGTCAAGATCGAGGAGTACGGCTGGCTCGCGGCGCACACCCTCGGCCTGGGCGCGGTGTCGCTCGTCCTGCTCGCCGCGTTCGTCGCCCGCCAGGCGACCGCGAGGACCCCGCTGATGCCCCTGCGGATCTTCCGTTCGCGCAACGTCTCGGGCGCCAACCTGGCCCAGATCCTGACGTTGTCGGCCATGTTCGCCTTCCAGATCATCGTCGCGCTCTACATGCAGAAGGTCCTCGGGTACGGCGCGCTCGACACCGGCCTGGCGATGCTCCCCGCGGCGGTGGCCATCGGCGGCGTGTCCCTGTTCCTCTCCGCCCGGCTCAACACCCGTTTCGGTGAGCGTGCCGTCCTGCTGGCGGGCCTGGTGCTGCTGTTCGGGGCGATGGGCTGGCTCACCCGCGTACCGGTGGACGCGAACTACGTCACCGACCTGCTCCCGGTGATGCTGCTCATCGCGGGCGGCGGGCTGGTGCTCCCGGCCCTGACCACGCTCGGCATGTCCGGCGCCAGGGCCGACGACGCGGGCCTGGCGTCCGGGCTGTTCAACACCACCCAGCAGATCGGCATGGCGGTCGGCGTCGCGGTGCTGTCCACGCTGGCCGCCTCGCGTACCGAGGAACTGCTGTCCTCGGGAGCGAGCGGGGCGGCGGCCCTGACCGGCGGCTATCACCTGGCCTTCGGCATCGCCGCCGCCCTGCTCCTCGCCGCCTTCACCGTCGCGCTCGTCGTGCTGCGGCAGCCCAGGCCGGAGGCCGCCTGATCACGGTCGGTGGTCAGAAGAGGGTCAGCGGCTCGGTGGGCATGGGCTCGGGGAGCGGCTCGATCCCGGGCAGCAGGGCCCGTACGTCGTCGTGGAAGCGGCGGGCGAGCGTCGGCGCGTCGGCGTTGTCGGGGGTGTGGACGAACACGGTCGGCGAGCGGCCCTCGCGCAGCCACCCGGCGACCGTGCCGACCCAGTGCCCCCAGCCCTCGACCGTGCTCGCCGTGTCGTCCCGGCCGAGGTAGCGGACGATCGGGCGGTCGGTGAGCGCGTCCGACCTGCGCGGCATGCGCGGCTTCTTCGACCACGCCTCCCGCTCGGCGTCGCTGGTCGGAGGGCTGCGGAAGAGAGTGGTGGTGTCGAAGGGCACCCACTCGGCGCCCGCTCCGGCGAGGACCCCTTCGAGAAGCCGTACGGATCGCGCGTCGTCGAAGAACGCGCGGTGGCGGACCTCGACGGCGTACCTGTGCGAGCCGGGGAGCCTGTGGAGAAAGGCCGCCAGGGCACCGAGGTCGGTCGGGCCGAACGACCCCGGCAGCTGGATCCAGAGAGTCTGGGCCCGTGGCCCGAGGGGTTCGATCGCCTCCAGGAACGACCGGACCTCCTCGTCGACGCCGGTGAGGCGGCCCTCGTGGGTGATCGTCCTGGGCAGCTTGGCCACCAGGCGGAAGTCGGGGCCGGTCTGCCGCGCCCACGACTCCACCGTGCTCCGCGCCGGTGTCGCGTAGAACGTCGTGTTGCCCTCCACCGCGTTGCACCAGGTCGCGTAGGCCCGCAGGCGCTCCCCGGGAGGGAGCGGATGGGGCAGGAGGCGTCCCTGCCATGACGTGAGGGTCCACATCGCGCATCCCACATGAAGCCGCATGCCCTCGACGCTATCCAAGGACGGCGGGAGACAGGAACCGGACGCCGTCCGGACGGGTGGGCTTTGCGGGGTCGTCCGGGTGGATGCGCTTCGCGAGGGCGTCCGGGCGGGTGGGCTGTACGGGGTCGTGCGAGCGGATGCGCTTCGCGGGGGCGTCCGGGTGGGCGGGCTTCGCGGGGGCGTCCGGGCGGGTGGCTTTACGGGGCTGTCCGGGCACGTGGGCTTTACGGGATCGCTACAGCCGGGCGGCATACGTTGGATCCATTGCCCAAGCGGGCATTCGGGTAGACCATCGCATTCGCGACAGATGGGATGTTCTTTGATGAAGGTGGCATTTCTCCTAGCAGGGTTCCTCACCGTGCTCATGGCGGCCCCGGCCGCGGCGGCGGAGACCGGATCCACGACCTCCGCCCCTCATGAGAAGCCGGCCTATCCCACCGAGTTCTCCCTCCCGGACGGTTTCCAGCCGGAGGGGATCGCCATCGGCCCGGGAGCGGCCGCGTACTTCGGCTCGCGCGGGACCGGCGCGATCTACCGGGCCGACCTGCGCACGGGCAAGGGCCGGATCATCAACCCGGGCCCGGGAACCCCGTCGCTCGGCCTCAAGGTCGACACGCGCGGCAGGCTGTTCGTCGCCGGCGGCACGGGCGGCGACGCCCGCGTGATCGACACCAGGAACGGCAAGGTGCTCGCGAGCTACCGGCTCGCCACCGGCACCGCGTTCGTCAACGACGTCGTGCTCACCCGCGACGCGGCGTACTTCACCGACTCGGCCAACCCCGTGCTGTACAAGCTGCCGTTCGGGCGTGGGGGAGCACTGCCGGCCGAGGCGGTCAAGGTGCCGCTGAGCGGGGACATCGTCTACACGACCGGCAACAACGCCAACGGCATCGCCCAGACCCCCGACCGCAGGGCACTGCTCGTCGTCCAGTCCAACACCGGCAAGCTGTTCCGCGTCAACCCCTCGACCGGCGTGGCCACCCTGGTGGACATCGGCGCCGAGTCCCTGACCAACGGTGACGGCCTGCTGCTGGAGGGCCGCACCCTCCACGTCGTGCAGAACCGCCTGAACACCCTGACGTCCCTCTCGCTGGACCGTGGCGCCACCTCGGGGAAGGTGGTCCGCAAGCTCACGGACGGCCGCTTCGACGTCCCGACCACCGTCGCCTCCTTCCGCGACCGCCTCTATCTCCCCAACGCGCGATTCACCACGCCCCCCACCCCGACGACCCCGTACGACGTGGTGGCCGTCGAGCGTCACTGACCGTTCCCTTCGTTCCCTTCGTTCCCTCGCGACCGGCTCCTTCGGCCTTCCGCGACACGGAGCGGGGCGGGTGGGAGCGGGACGACACGCCGTACCCGCTCCCGCCCGCGCACGTGGTCCGGTTCCGCGGTGACCCGGTGCCGTTCATGGGGGACGCCGTCCGCGTCGTCACACGGGCTTCAGGACTCGCGGCCGAAGTCGACGTTCTTGGTCTCGGCCGTCCCGGCCGTCCGTCCCGGCGCCGTCTGGTAGGTCCAGTACAGGTTCGTGTGCGCGATGACCTTGTCCGGCGGCGGCGCCCCCCACTCCGTCTGGTCCTCCGTCGTGTGGGCGTCGCTGACGAGGGTCACGTCGTATCCCCTGACGAACGCGCCGTGGATGGTCGAGCGGACGCACTCGTCGGTCTGTGCCCCGACGACGAGAAGCCGCCCGACGCCGAGACCCGACAGCACGGTCTCAAGGGTGGTTTCCTCGAAGGAGTCGCTGTAGTGCTTCTCGACGAGCGGCTCGGCGTCGTCCGGAGCCAGCTCGGGGACGATCAGCCAGTTGTCGCTCCCCCTCACGAGCTGCTCGTCCGAGTGCTGGACCCAGACGACGGGGACCCGCTCCCGCCGCGCCCTCTCGACGAGACCGCCGATGTTCGCGACGACCACGTCGCGCTCGTGAGTCCCCTCGACGACACCGTTCTGCACGTCGACGACGAGGAGCGCGGTGTGCGGCCGGTTCTCGAGTGTGGTCATGGTCTTCCCTCGCTCACGCCGGAATCCTGTGCCTGCCCACGCTAGACACACCCACCGACAGAAACCCCCTCACCGGTCATCGGGGCGAGCCGTCCCGGCCACAGGTCCCGGGAGAGCTGCCCGGCCGGCGCGCTCACCCGGGGGAAGCCTGGAACGGAGGGGTCTCGTCGAGACGAAGGAGACCGTCCGGGCTCACAACCAGGGCCGATTTCCGCCAGCGCGCCGGGGGCCGTACGGCCGAGCATGGATCCATGAGCATTCTCCGTACGTTCGCCATCGAGGCCGAGGTCGCCGCCGAGCTGCGCGTCCGCGACGACGCCGGGCGTCCGCCCCGCATGGTCACCGACACCGAGGGAGGCTCCCCGCTGCGATGCTGCCTGCGCCGCAGCCTCCCAGGAGAGCGACTCGCCCTGCTCTCGTACGCGCCGCTGCGCCGGTGGGGGGCGCGGACCGGTGGCGACCCCGGCCCGTACGAGGAGGTGGGCCCGGTGTTCGTGCACGCCGGGCCGTGCGCGGGGCCCGGCGGGACGGGCTTCCCCGTCGACATGTGCGGTGAGCGGCGGGTCTTCCGCGCCTACGACGCCGACGGCAACATCCTCGGCGGACGGCTGGTGGACGAGTACGCGAGCCGCGACGCCGCGACGGCGGAGACCATCCTGGCGGAGCAGTTCGCGGACCCCGGCGTGGCGCTGGTGCACGTACGGGCGGTGGAGTTCGGCTGCTTCCTGTTCGAGGTGCACCGCGCCTGACCCTCCCGCGCTACGCCTCGCCCCCGGGGTCGGCGACGCGGTACCCCACCCCGGGTGTCGTCGTGATGACCGGCGGGTTCCCCAGCTTGCGGCGCAGCCTCCCGATGGTCACGGTGACGGTGTTGGTAAACGGGTCGGCGTTCTCGTCCCAGACCCGTTCCAGGAGGTCCTCGGTGCTCAGGAAGCCGGGACCGGCGCGCAGCAGGGCTTCGAGGAGCGCGAACTCCTTGACCGAGAGGTCGAGCCGCCGGTTGTCGCGGGTGGCCGTGCGGCGTACCGGGTCGAGCTCGATCCCGGCCGCGCGCAGCGTCCGTGCGCGGGCGAACGGCCGGCGGCGGTCCAGGGCGCGGAGGCGCAGGACCAGCTCGGGAAAGTGGAAGGGCTTGGCGAGGTAGTCGTCGGCTCCCAGGGTGAGGCCGCTGACCCGGTCCCCGGGAGAGCCGGCCGCGGTCAGCATCAGGACCATCGCGCGGTCGTCCCGCTCGGTGATCATCTGGCAGAGGACGTCGCCGTGGATCCCTGGCACGTCACGGTCGAGGACCACCACGTCGTACGCGTTGAGATCGAGCTTCGCCGCGGCGGCCAGGCCGTCGTGGGCGACGTCGACGGCCATGCCCTGGTCCCGTAGCCCCTCGGCCAGGATCTCGGCGAGCGAGCGAGCGTCCTCCACCACCAGGACCCTCACGGGGCGACGCCTTCCTGCGCGGGCCCCGGCGGCGGTGAGGGGACGGTGGGGCGCGAATCGCTTTCCGGCCAGGGCTCCCACGGCAGTGAGCCACCGCCTTCCGGTGCGGGCTCCCGTAGCGGTGAGGCGGTGAGGTGCGAACCGTTTTCCGGCGCGGGCTCCCGCGGCAGTGAGACGGTGACGCGCAGGCCGCCCTCCGGCCGGGCGTGCAGGGCCAGGGCGCCGCCGTGCGCGCCGACGACGGCCGCGACGATCGACAGGCCGAGGCCGGCACCGGTCTCGGAGCCGGTCCGGTCGGCGGCGAGCCGCCGGAAGGGCTCGGCGAGCCCGGCGACCTGCGCCGGGTCGAGAACCGGCCCGTCCGTCTCCACGACCAGCCACACCGGGTCGTCCCCGGCCCCGATCCCGATCCCGATCCCAGACCCGGACCCGGACCTGGTTCCAAACCCAGACCCGAGCCCAGTCCCGGACCGAGTCCCAGACCCAGTCCCAGTCCCAGTCCCAGTCTCAATCCCGGTCCCGGTTGTGAGCCGGATCGTGCCACCGTGCCGGTTGTGGACGACCGCGTTGTCGATCACGTTGTTCACCATGCGGGACAGCAGGGGCGGGCTGCCCCGGGTCCACGCGATGTCCCGTACACGGGCCTCGACGGTCAGGTCCCGCTCCGCGATGTCCGTCGCGCGGGCGGCGAGCGATTCGGACACCAGGGCGCCGAGCGCGACCGGGACGCGGCCGTGGAGCTCGCCGTGCTGCGCGCGGGCGAGATCGAGAAAGCCCTCCAGAAGGCCGTCGACCCGGTCGAGCTCGGTGCGTAGCCGGTCGGCGAGCGCCAGCGTCTGCGGCGGCACCGGCTCCGGCTTGGCCACGGCCACGTCCAGCGACGCCCTCATGGTCGTCAGCGGTGTCCGCAACTCGTGGGAGGCGTTGGCGACGAACCGGCGCTGGGCGGCGAAGGACGCCTCCAGGCGTTCCAGCAGCCCGTCGATGGTGTCCGCCAGGTCTTTGACCTCGTCGGCGGGACCCGGCGCGGCCAGCCGTTCGTGCAGGTTCTCGGCCGAGATCCGCCGGGTCGCCGCGGTGATCGTCCGCAGCGGGCGCAGCACCCGGCCAGCCATGGCCCTGCCCAGCAGGAACGAGGTCGCCGCCATCACGACCAGCGCGATCACCGAACCCACCAGCAGTTGACGCGACTGGACGGCGTGGACGTCCGAGAGCCGCGCTTCGAGTTGGTGGACGCGTTCCTGGGCGCGGGTGAGATCGGGCCGCTGGACGGGAGAGGTCTGGCCGGGCACCGGCTGGGTCACGCTCATGCCGGTGGCCAGCAGGTTGGTGAGGGCGAGCAGCCCCAGGCCGGAGAGGAGGAACAGGGCGGCGTACAGGATGGTGAAACGCTGCCTCACCGTCCGCCTCGGTCGTGCGGGGCCTCGCGGCTTGCTCATCGGTCCTCTCCCGTTCGCGTGCGGATCTCCAAGATCTCCAAGGTCTCCAGGACTTCCAGGGGCTCCAAGATCTTCAGGGCTTCCAGACCTATAGGACTTCCAAGACCTCTGAGATTTTTGAGACCCCAAGGATTTCCAGGACCTCCAGGATGGGGTGCCCGACCTAACAGCGGTGTGACAGTGCCGGTTCGGCCCGTGTTAGGGCCGGATCCGTAGAACCGGCCCCATGCGAGAAACCCACGAAGCCACCGCCGAGCCATCCCTGACCGCACAGGTACGACAGGAGTGGGCGAGGTTCCGTACCCGGGGCCGGATGATCGCCGTGGCGGCCGCGATCCTCGTCACCGTCCTGCTCGGACTGCTCCACGCGATCACGCTCGGCGGCGGCTCCCACTGCGGCGACGGCCCGGTGGAGGTCCCCTGTCCCACCGATCCGGCCGGGCCGCACGGCCAGGCGGTGAGCGACACGTTCTATTTCGTCCACCGGCCGCTGGGCGAGAACGGCAGCATCACCGTCCGCGTGACGTCCATGACCGGCATCATCACCTACCCGCCGCCCGACCACGACGAGATCGTCCCCGGCCTCGTCCCCTGGGCGAAGGCCGGCGTCATCGTCAAGGACGGCACCGCGCAGGGCTCCTCCTACGCGGCGCTGATGCTCACGGGCGCGCACGGCGTACGGATGCAGCACGACTACGTCCACGACACGGCAGGCCGCGCGGGCGGCGTCTCGGCGGAGGCACCGCGCTGGTTGCGCCTGACCCGCTCCGGCGACACCGTCACCGGCCACGAGTCGGCCGACGGCACGCGATGGACGCGGGTCGGCACCGCCCATCTCGCCGCGCTGCCCGAGACGGTGCGGGTCGGGCTCTTCGTCACGTCCCCGGGTGACCTGACGCTCAGGCAGGTCGCCTTGGGCGCGAGCCTCCCGGAGGCACGCTTCACCCAGGCCACCGCCACCTTCGACCACATCAGCGTGGAGGGCGGCACGTCCACCGGCACCCCCGCCGGCACCCCCGCCGATACCTCTGCCGACGCCTCCGCCAACGGATGGAGCCACGGCAGCGTGGGCGAGATGGGGCACACCGACTGGGAGAAGTACCACCGGGCGGCCGGTCTCGTCGAGTCGAACGGCGCGTTCACCGTCACCGGAACCGGCGACATCGGGCCGAGCGGCACCGAGGGCGGCCACCCCGTGGAGAGCGGCCTCGTCGGCCTGGCCATCAGCCTGATCATCGTGCTCGTGGTGGCCGTACGGTTCACGACCGCCGGGCACCGGCCGGACGTGACCGGCGTCGCGCCGCTCACCGGCCGGGCACTGGCGGCGAAGGCCATCGTGGCCGGCGCGGTCACCTTCCTGGCCGGACTGGTCTCCGCAGTGGTCGTGGTGACGGCCGGTCCGGACATCCTGCGTGCCAACGGCCTCGGTGTCATCCCGGTGCCGGCCCTCACGGGGATGCGGGTCGTCGCCGGTGTCGCGGCGCTGCTCGCGGTCGCCGCCGTCCTCGCGCTCGCTCTCGGCGCGCTGCTGCGGCGAACCTGGGCGGCGATCCTTGTCGCGATCTCGACGGTCGTCCTTCCGTACCTCCTGGCGGTCCTGCCGCTCCTGCCCGACGACACGGCCAGGTGGCTGCTGCGCCTCACCCCCGCCGCCGGTTTCGCCGTCGTACAGACCATTCGCGAGTATCCGCAGGTGGTAGCCCACTACGCGCCGTCGGCGGGCTACCACCCCCTCGCCTGGTGGGCCGGGCTCGCCGTGCTCTGCGGGTACGCCGCGGTCGTCCTCGCCCTGGCCGGCTCCCGGCTACGCCGGGGTGTCCCGGCATCGGGACCGCTACCCCGCTGGAGGTAGCGGCCCGCCGCCGGAGACTCGGCGGCATCGCGGCACCCGGTGCCGCCTCAGCAGGGCCAGGTGGACGCTCTCACCATGTAGGAGGAGGTGTCCTTCGACTCCGATCGAACCAGACTTCGAAGTCGACCTCCGCGCCTCCGGCACCCTTTTCATGATCTAGACCGTAACGGTCAGGGATGCACCTTCAACCGCGGGTACGGCCGGTCTGGTACGACTCGTCGGTTCCGACCCGGTGCGGCCGGGAGTCCTCGTCGACCGGCAGGTCGTTGTCGCGACCACGCTGCCAGCGAGCAGCGCGATCGCGACAACGACCTGCATCGCCACGATGGACGCCATCGTCACGGGCGAGCTGACGCTCAGCAGCGCCATCGTCGCGTTGACGCCGAAGTGAACCGCGATCGACGCCGCGACCCCGGCACGCTCGTAGGCGTAGCCGGTCAAGAGCGCCATCGGGACGACGCTGATCGTGAACAGCAGCCCGCTCCAGCTGAACAGGCCGAATCCGGCCTGGACGGTCCCGGGGACGAAGAACAGCGGCAGATGCCAAACCGCCCAGACGACGCCCAGCAGCAGGCCGGTCCGGAAGCGGCTCAACGACGCGCGCAGGCGCGGGTACGCCGTGCCGCGCCAACCGGGCTCCTCGGACAACGGGCCCGCGATCAGCATGCTGATGAGGAACGGCACGGGCCCGCCGACGGTCGCGACCAGGTCCCGCCCCGCCGTCAAGCTCACCGCGGGACCACCCAGGAGGTACGCGAGCAGCGCGGCTCCCACCACGGTCGCCGACGCCAGTACCAGCAGGGGCGGCACCCAGAACAGCCGCGTGCTCAGCCGGAATCTCACCGTGTGAGCGGGGACGGGCTGACGGCGGCGGGCACGGCGCGCCCGGATCACGATCGCGCCGATCATCGGGCCGAAACCGGCGAGCAGGTGGGGGATGACGGTGGGGAAACTCATCGCCGATCCACCGAGTGCGATCGCGGTGAACCAGAAGGCCCAGCTCGTCGCGAACGTGACGATCCAGAAAAGGGCGAGGCCGTTCTGCCTGCGGACGGGGGGTGCGATGGTCATGCTTTTCCCTTTCACGGGTATCACAGGGAGGAATTTCTCGATCCCTGCTGCGGGGGAGGAGCGGAAGCGGAAGCCGCGATCGAGCGTTCTCGGCGGCCGGCGCGGGACGATGCGGCCGTCAGCGAGCCCGAGGGCGACGGGAAGCGGGTGTGCCGGCCGGACGTGACGCCCACAACACCTGACCGGCCGTAGCGGCCGGCGCGGCCGTAGTGACCGACACGGTTGAAGTGACCGACACGGCCGTAGTGACCGGAACGATTGAAGTGACCGGGTTAGGGGCTGTTGACCAGGGAATCCCCCGTCCCGCCCGGAGATTCGCGCCGCGGGGCGGACGGACTCTCCCGGTCCACGCGGTTCTCCCGGCCCTCCCGGTCCACGCGGTTCTCCCGGCCCTCCCGGCCCTCGCGGTTCTCCCGGGACGTTTCCCGAAGCCGGTGGGCGAGCCAGCCGGCCACCCGCGTGAGCAGGCCGGCGTCGACCGGCCGGCGCAGCAGGTGGGTGAGGTCGGGGATCCGGTGGACCTCGACCTCACCGGGCACCAGCCTGCGGATCTCGTCCAGGTCCGCCGGGTCGACCTGGACGTCCTTGTCCCCGGTGATCGCCAGGACGGGGACCTGGATGTTCGCCAGGTCCGGGCGCGGGTCGTGGGCGAGCATCTCCCGCATCCACCGGGCGTTCACCGGCATCCCGGCGAGGCGCACCACGTCCGCTTGAGTCGTCCTGATCTGAGCCAGGTGCCGGGCGGCCAGGGCTCGCAGGACCGGCAGCAGCGGCCGCACCGGCGCGGGGAGGTCGCGGGCGATCATCCCGGCCTGCCGGCGCAGGGCGTCCTCACCCGGGCGGGCGAACCCGGCCAGCAGCACCACCGCGCCGACCCCCGGGCGCGTGCCGAGGGACATGGCGTGGACGGCGCCCTCGCTGTGCCCGACCACGCCGATGGCGTCCGCCCGGATGTCGGGCCGCCCGGCGAGGGCGCGTAACGCGGCGGCGGCGTCGTGCCGGTTGTCGGCGAATCCGGTCGCGCGCCAGTCGCCGGAGGTGGCGCCGACGCCGCGCCGGTCATAGCGCAGGGTGGCGATCCCGTCCTTCGCGAGCGCGGCGGCCATCGGCGGCCCGAGCTCCATGCGGAGCCGTCCGGTGTTGGAGTCGCGGTCCAGCCGCCCGGATCCGTGCAGCAGCAGGACGGCCGGGTGCGGGCCGGGGCCCGCGGGCAGGGTCAGCGTGCCGACCAGGGACAGTCCGTCGTCCGCGGTCACCGTCATGTCGACGTCGCGCATGTCCCGCCTTTCATCGTTATCAACTTTGAGAACATTATCTCATATGAGAACATAGGTTCATGTCAACCGCGGATCTTCTCCTGCACCCCGTCCGGATACGCATCCTGCAAACGCTGTTCGACACCGATCCGATGACCACCGCGCAGCTGCGCGACCGCCTCCCCGACATCGCACCGGCGACGATGTACCGGCACATCGCCGTGTTGACCGACGCGGGCGTGCTGGAGGTGGTGGACGAGAAACGGGTGCGCGGCACGGTGGAGCGCAGTTACCGGGTGCGCCCGGAGCAGGCGGCGGTCGACCCCGAGGCGCGGGCGGCGATGACGCGTGAGGACCACCAACGGGCGTTCACCACGTTCGCGGCGTCGTTGATGGCGGATTTCGGCCGCTACCTCGCCCACGAGGACATCGATCCCATCTCGGACGGCGTGGTCTACCGGCAGGCGGCGGTATGTCTGACCGAGGATGAGTTCGCCACCATGGTCGAGGAGATCGAGCGCGCGGTCCTCTCCCGGATCAGCCACGCCGAGGGCGACGGCCGCACCCGTCGCGTCGTCAGCCTCGTCGTCGTACCGGACAGGCCCGGGAAGGAACCGGCGACGAAACCCGGGCCGGACGCCGGCACCGAACGAGCGGCCGATCAAGCCGGTTGAACCGATCAAGCGGTTGAGCTGATCGAGCCGCTCCAGGGCCGGTGGCCGAACCGCGGACCGCGAACCGTGCCGCCCCGGCGACGCGTCTCGACGGCGTTCGATCCTCACGCGGTGGGGACGGACGGGAATCCAACCGGCCCCACCACCTTCGGCGCGGACGTCGACGTCCCGAACGGCTCCGGGCAGAAGCCGGAGCCCGTGGTCGAACGGCCCTGGCCAGATCCATCGCGTATGAGCTATGTTTCACCTGTAAGAAAATTCTTACACATGAAGGAGCCTCATGACAGGGCCCGCGCCGACCGGTGACGAACTGGTCGTGATGCTCGCGGCGCTGGCCAACCCGCTACGGCTGCGCATCGTCGCGAAGCTCGCCGATGGGCGTGACTACGTGAGCCGCCTGGCCCGCGACATCGGGATCAGCCGGCCTCTCCTGCACATGCACCTGCAGCGGCTGGAGGCGGCCGGGCTGATCGTCGGCAGTCTCGAACTCTCGGAGGACGGCAAGGCCATGAAGTACTACGAGGTCACGGACTTCCACCTGAGCCTGACCGCCTCGACCCTGGCCGAGTCGGTCAGGACCCTCACCCGATCGGACCCGGAGAAGGGTCCCGCACCCAAGGAGCAGTCCTGAATGGACACGACGACCTGGCCGGGCACGGTCCTGATCCTGGGCCTGTCGCTGCTCGCCCTGATCCTGATCATCGGCACCGCGGCGACGGTCCTGGAGTCCCGCAAGCTGAAGATGTCCGCCGCCGTCCAGGAGGACCTGCACCGGCTCGTACGCCGCTACGAGCAGCTCTCCGAGAACACCCTGGACACCCAGAAGCGGATGTCGAACGACCTCTCCGAACTGCGGTCGCGCGCGGCCTCGATCGAGCAGATCCTGCGGACAGTCGAATGAGGAGGACACGATGAAGGCGATCATCTATGAGAGGTACGGCTCCGCCGACGTCCTGCGGCTCGGTGAGGCCGACAAACCGGTGCCCGGCGACGACGAGGTTCTGGTACGCGTTCGCGCGGCATCGGTGACCCACGGCGACCTGGTCACCATGACGGGCCTGCCGTATCTGGGCCGCCTGGTGTTCGGGCTGCGCGTGCCGAGACAGAAGGTCCTGGGCCGGGACATCGCCGGGGAGGTCGAGGCCGTCGGTAAGAACGTGACGCGACTCCGGCCGGGCGACGAGGTCTACGCCGAGGTCGCCGCCGGGGGTTTCGCCGAGTACGCCCGCGTCCCCGAGGACCTGTTGTGCCCGAAGCCGGTCAACCTGACCTTCGAGCAGGCTGCGGCCGTACCCTGGGCGGCGAACACCGCGCTGCAGGGGCTCCGCGACCGTGGCGGGATGGCGCGGGGGCAGAAGGTCCTGATCAACGGGGCGTCGGGAGGGGTGGGCACCTTCGCCGTACAGATCGCCAGGGCGTTCGGGGCGGAGGTGACCGGTGTGTGCAGTGCGAGGAACGCGGAGCTGGTCCGCTCGATCGGCGCCGACCATGTCGTCGACTACACCCGGGAGGACTTCACCAGGGGCGACCGGCGCTACGACCTCGTTTTCGACCTGGCGGGCAGTCACTCGCTGTCCGACTGCAGGCGCGTGCTGAACCCCGGGGGGACCCTCGTGCTGTCCAGCTCGAAGGGCGACCGCTGGTTCGGGCCGGTGGGCCGGCTCGTGGGGGCGCTGGCGCTGTCGCCGTTCGTGCGGCAGAACCTGCGCCCGTACACGGCGAAGCGAAGCCGGAAGAACCTCGCCGACCTCAAGGAGATGATCGAGGCCGGGCGGATCACCCCGGCGATCGACAGGACCTACCCGCTGAGCGAGGTCCCCGAGGCGATTCGGTACTTCGGCGAGGAGCACGCACGGGCGAAGATCGTCATCACCGTTCCGTGAGACCGGGAGCCGCCTTCCGGCTCTCCCCCGGGGCCGTGGTCACGGTTTCGCGAGACGGCGGCGGGATAATGCGGCGCATGACTCATCCCGCCGCGCATCGGCACCACGCCATCGACTACGTCGAACTCACCGTCACCGACCTCGATCGGGCCAAGCGCTTCTACGGCGAGGCGTTCGGCTGGCGGTTCACCGACTACGGGCCCGAGTACGCCGGCATCCAGAACCCGCAGGGCGGAACCGCGCCCGAGGTGGGTGGCCTCCGCACGGACCAGGAGGTACGGGCGGGCGGCCCGTTCGTGCTGCTCTACTCCACCGACCTGGACCGGTCCGTGCGGGCGGTGACCGACGCGGGCGGCCGGGTGGTGAACGGGCCGTACGAGTTCCCCGGCGGGCGCCGCTTCCACTTCACCGACCCGAGCGGGAACGAACTCGGCGTCTGGGCCGAGGCGTAGCTCGCTCACCCCGGTACGGATCCGTCTCCTCGAAAGCCTCCGTCCCGCGCGTGCGCGTCACGGCACGAGCTTCGGCGGCGGCCGACGACCCCAGGACGAGCGACCGCGGGACAGGCGGTCCCAGGACGAGCGGCCGCGGGTCAGGTCTACCCGGTGGAGCCGCGGACGACCAGCGAGGTGGGCGGGGGTGGCTCTGACGGTCCGTGACCGCTACGGACGGCCGAGCCAGGCGGCCGCCCCCGCCTTGATCCGCTCCTTCACCGCGAGCGGGGCGAAGGACGCCTCGGCCCCGGCCACGGCCAGCCCGGCCAGGTCGGCGTCGGTGAGGCCGAGGACCTCGCGCAGCCGGGCGTACTCGTCGGCCAACGCCGTCTCCCCGTCGGTGTTGACCGTGACGACCAGCCCGGCCGCGCGCAGGCGCGGCAGCGGGTGCTCGGCGAACGTGGGAACGAGCCCGAGCAGGACGTTGGAGGTGGGGCACACCTCCAGCGGGATGCCGCGCTCGCGCACCTCGGCCACCAGCGCCGGATCGTCCAGCACCCGGATGCCGTGCCCGAGCCGCTCGGCGTGGCCCACCTCAAGGGCCTCGCGGACGCTGGTCGGCCCGGCCGCCTCGCCCGCGTGGTGCACCAGGCGCAGCCCGGTGTCCCTGGCCGCGTCCAGCACCTCGGCGAACGGCGCCAGCGGGTGGCTCTCGTCGCCCGCCAGCCCGATACCGATCACCTCGTCGTACCGGCCGGCCAGCTTGAGCGTCCGCCACAGCCGCTCCACCGGCCGGCGGCGTGAATGGTCGAGCAGCACCCGGCACTCGATCCCGTGACGCCTGCCCTCGGCCAGCCCGTCCAGCACCGCCTCCAGCGGCATCTCCATCGCTCCCACGCGCTCGCCGTGGGACGCGGCGGTGAAGGTCACCTCGGCGTACCGGGTGCCCTGGGCCGCCTCGTCCTGGCAGAACTCCAGCGCCACCCTCCGGAAGCGCTCGGGCGTGTCCAGCAACGCCCGTACCCGGGCCCGTTGGTCGGCGAACTCCCGGAAGCCGGCGAACGGCCCCTCCGGCTCGGGTGGCCCTCCCCACTCGCGCACGGTCCGCGGCCGTACGGTGCTCTCCAGATGGACGTGCAGATGAGCCTTGGGCAGCAGACGAAGATCCCTCACCTCTCCCACTCTAAATCGAGCTCTGAACAGAGCAGAAGTGGTCTCGACATCGGCGCGGGCGCGGAAGACGGAACGGGGAGCCGAGGTGAGAACCCCCGACCCGGACCACCGGCCCCTCAACACGTGGACCGGTAGTCCACGGAGGGGAGATGGGTGGCCCACTCCTCGCGGGTGAGGTCGCGGCCGATCTCCCGGCAGAGCTTCCCCACGAGCGGCTCGGGCCGGAGCGACCAGCGGATGATCCTGCTGTCGTCCCCTCCGGAGATCAGGTCCCCGTCGGCGGTGAAGGCCAGGCCCTTGATCGGGGCCGTGTGGCCGGTGAGCGTGGCCGTCGGACTCCTGGACGGGAGGTCCCAGACGGTGATCGTGCGATCGTCACCCGCGGACGCGAGCGCGCGGCCGTCCCGGCTGAAGGCGAGGACCTGGATCGGGGCCGTGTGGCCGGTGAGCGTGGCACGCGGCTTCCCGGTCCGCGCGTCCCACAGTTTGAGGGTCCGGTCGGCCCCGGCCGTGGCGATCAGTTCGCCGTCCGGGCTGTAGGCGACGTCGAGCACCGAGCTCTGGCGCGTCCTGAAGGCGAGGACCTGCCGGTCCTGGGCCAGGTCCCAGACGATGAGGTCTCCGGCGGGACTGGTGGTGGCGAGCAGTGGATCGCGGGGGCTGAACGCCAGTGCCGAGGCGATGTAGGGAATGCCCGGGAACGGCTCGACGGAGCTCCCCGGATCGTGGAGGTTCCAGCGGAACCGGCCGAGCGCGGCCCCGACGAGAAAGCGCCCCTGTGGATCGAAGCCGACGTCGGTGGAGGCGCCCACTCCCTTGTACGTGATCGTGGTGAGCCTCCGCCCGCTGCCGACGTCCCAGACGGTGATCGTGTGGCCGCGGGTGATGGTCGCGAGCCGGTGGCCGTCCGGGCTGAAGGCGACGGCCCGGACGTCGTCGGGATGGTCGCCGAGCGTGGCGATCGGGTTTCCGCGCGCGTCCCACAGCCGGACGGTGCGGTCGCTGCTCGCCGACGCGATGACACGGCCGTCCGGGCTGATCTCGATGTCGTTCACGGCCCGGCTGTGTCCGCTGAACGGAGGAATGGCGTGCTCGCGGATCATGATGGTTCGGCCGAAGCCGGCCGAGGCGAGCATCGAGCCGTTGGCGCTGAAGGCGAGGGAAAGCGCTTCGGCGCGGCTTCTGTCCTGGTAGGTCTCGATGGGCTGACGTCGCACGGTGTCCCAGACGGTGACCAGGCCGTTCTCGTCGGCGACGGCGATCCGGCCGGCGACGGGAGCGGACATCTCCCAGACGTACGGCGACTGCCTGGGCAGCGCGGGCAGGGCGGTCACACCGTCGTGAGCGATTCGCCAGAACCGCACCCCGTGCCGCAACGAGCCCGTGGCGAGGGTGCCGCCGGCGGGATCGAAGCTCAGCCTGTGGACGCGTTCGGCGGGAAGCGCGGCGACCTTGGTCCCGGAGGCGACGTCCCACACGAGCGGTTTCTCCGCCCCGTCCGTGGCGGACACGAGAAATCGCCGATCGGGGCTGAACGCGAGAGCCACGACCTCCTCCCGGTGTCCTTTCAGCGTGCGCCTGTTCCCGCCGGGCAGGTCCCACACCTCGATCGCGCCCTTGCCGGCTCCGACGGCGACCTTCGTCCCGTCGGGGCTCAGCACCATCGCGTCGGTGAGCAGCTCCCGTCGCCGCTGGAACACCGGC
This sequence comes from Streptosporangium heterodermiicola, assembly GCF_051390675.1. Classification (NCBI taxonomy): domain Bacteria; kingdom Bacillati; phylum Actinomycetota; class Actinomycetes; order Streptosporangiales; family Streptosporangiaceae; genus Streptosporangium; species Streptosporangium heterodermiicola. The sequence goes on along the minus strand of NZ_JBPJSR010000003.1, from coordinate 348,865 downwards.
CGGCCGGAGCCCAGGTCCCGCACGACGATCGAGCCCTTGCTCGCCGCGATGGAGGGCTCCCTCGCGGTGGAGGCGAGCAGCCCGCCATCGCGGCTGAAGGCCGCAACCCTCGCGTAGACGGGTCCCGTCCCCGCGAGTTCCGCGTGCTCGGAGAAGGTCTCGACGCGGGTGCGGGTGCGCGGGTCCCAGAGGCTGACCGTTCCGTCGGTGCCGGCCGAGGCCAGCCGAGAGCCGTCCGGGCTGAACGCCACCCCGAAGATCGCCGGTCCTTCGGTGTTGAACTCGACGCGGCGGCGCGCCGCGGCCGACACGCTCAGCAGGCCGCCCCGCGTCTCGGTCTCCGGATTGAGACGGAACGCGGCGATCGCCAGCAGGCCGGCCAGATCCGGATCCGTGTCCAGGAGAGACCCGGCCTTCAGCGACAGCTGCCGCGACAGGGCGACCACCTGCTGGTGGCCGGCCTCCCGCCCCTGCCGTACGGCCACGCCTCCGCCGAGCAGGGCGAGCAGGAAGAGCGCGGCCATCCCGGCCAGGAGGCGTTGCAGGAGCCGGGTGCGGCGTCTCGTCGCGTCGCGCTCGCTCTCCTCCAGCACACGGCTGGCCCGCAGGAAGGCGCTTTCGACGTCGTTCAGCTCCTGCGGGTGATCCTCCGCCCAGGTCCGGGCGGCGAGAAGCTGGACGCCCCGGTACAGGGCTCCGGAGTCGCGCTCCAGTTCCCGCCACGTCTGCGCGGCGTCGGTGAGCCGCCGATGGACGAACAGGTTCTCGCGGTCGTCGGTGAGCCAGCGGTGCAGCCGGGGCCAGGCCCGGATCAGCGCCTCGTGCGCCACGTCCACCGTCTCCTCCGCGAGCACGACCAGCCGTGCGGCGGCGAGCCGGTCCAGCACGCCGGAGGTGACCTCGGGGTCGGCCAGGCCGACGAGCTCCGCCCGGGAGATGGGCCGCCTGGTGTCCTCCGTGCCGTCTCCCAGCGCGGTCAGTCTCACGAAGATCCTGCGTGCGGCCTGCTGTTCCGCGCGGGCGAGCTCGTCGTAGGCTCGTTCCGCGCTCTGCGCGATGGCCCCGCGTACGCCGCCGGCCGCCTGGTAGGCCGACAGCGTGAGATTCCGGCCGGTGCGGTTCCGCCAGGTCTCCAGCAGCGCGTGCGAGACCAGCGGCAGGTTGCCCGGCTCCTCGGCGGCGTCGGCCAGGACCGTGGCCAGCAGGTCGGGTTCCACGGTGAGCCCCGCCCGGGCGGCGGGCCGGACGACGATCTCCTGAAGGTCCGCCGGTGAGACCGGCCCCACGAGCAGCTGGGCCTCACCGCCCAGGGCCTCGACCAGGCCGGGATGCTGGGTCAGGTGGGCGAGGAAGTCGGCTCGTATGCCGAGCACGACGACGGCGCGGCGGTCCGCGCCGAGTGCCATGCCCAGCAGGACCTCGACGAACCGGCGTCGCTCCCCGTCGTCGGCGCACAGGGTGAAGATCTCCTCGAACTGGTCCACCACCAGCAGCAGGCGGGTCTCCCGCCCGTCGCGCGGGGCCGTGTCCAGAGCCCTGTCCAGGGCTGTGTCCAGGGCTGTGTCCAGGGCGGCGTTCAGGGCGCCGGGATCGCCGGACAGTTCGTCGCGGAGCGTCTCGGGGTCGTCGCCGGACACCTTCGCCACCAGTTCGGCCAACGCGTCCAGCGGGTGTTCGCCCGGCGTCATGATCAGGCCCAGCCGCGACTCCGCCGTACCGTGCTCGCCGGAGCCCGTCCCCAGCAGGCCGGCGCGCAGGAGGGACGACTTCCCGCTTCCCGACGCCCCGAACACGCCGACCACCGGAAGCCGGTCGACCAGCTCGCGGAGCCGGTCGACCAGCGGGGAGCGGCCGAAGAACCACTCCTCGTCCTCCGGCTGGAACGCCACCAGCCCCCGGTACGGGCAGTCGCCCTCGGCCCACTCCTCCGTCGCCCCCGGCGCGGCGGGCGTCCGCGACGGCGGATCCGGGGCGGGGAGGAGATCCTCGTCACCGCGGAGCATCGCCTCGTGCAGACGTTGGAGCACGGGGCCGGGTTCGATGCCGAGCTGCGCGTTCAGCAGGTCGCGGGTCCGGCGGAAGACCTCCAGCGCCTCGACCTGACGGCCGGACCGGTACAGCGCGAGCATGTGATGAGCGCGCAGGCTCTCCCGGTACGGATGCTGCCGGGTGAGATCGGCCAGCTCGGCGGCGAGCTCGACGTGCCGTCCCAGACCGAGCTCGGTCTCCGCCAGCCGCTCGTGGGCGATGAGCCGCGCCTCCTCCAGCCGCCGGGCCTCCTCGGCGATGAGCGCGTGGTCGCCGAACTCCGCGAACGCCGGTCCCCGCCACAGGTTCAGCGCCCCGCGCAGCCGGTCACGGGCCAGTTCGACGTCTCCGTCGGCCAGGGCCGCGCTCCCCTGCGCGGCGAGACTGCGGAAACGCGCGGCGTCGAGCGAGTCGGTGATGATCGCGTATCCGCCCGGCCGTCCAGGCAGGACGTGGGCGCCGAACGCCCGCCGCAGCTGGTGGACGTAGAGGTGGATGTTGCGCCGCGCGGACACGGGCGGCTCGTCACCCCAGACCGCGGCGATCAGCCAGTCGATCGACACCGGCTGGCCGGCCTTGGACAACAGCGCGGCGAGGGTGAGCTGAAGCTTGGGTGCACCACTGACAGGAACCAACTGGCCGTCGCGGGAAACGCTGAGCGGCCCCAGAACGTGAAATTCCAATCAGATCCCGCCCTCATCGGACCTCGGAACGAGGAATCCTGGTCCGCCGCCTGCTGCGTCGATACGTCCGGTCGTGGTGGGAGCCCATGCCTCGCGCGGACCGTCACACAGGCACTAAAGCGGGTTCCAGCAGAGCCTATATCGCACATATACCGGCCGGTTTGACACTCGACCCGAGCCACCCCGGCTTCGCACCGGCTGCGGGACGCGGTGCCCACCGTGAACGTTCGGACCGGGACCGTCTGGATCCTCAGGCGCGTCCGATGAACGCGGGGCCGGCGCCCGGGTGGGTCACGAAGAACTGCGGGAACAACGGAGTACGTCGGCCCGGACAACAGGATGCGCATCGGTCGTGTGGGAGCGCCGGGAACTATCACGGAAAACGCCGTACGCTTTCACACGGCTACTTCCATCACTCAAGCCTCATATCTTTTCAAGTATCACAAAAAGATATATCTCCTACTCAAGACACACATATGGTCTTATTTACTGGATGAGAACAAGCGGAAGAGCGCCTTTTTGTCTTGACGAAGACGCCGGATGGCATGAGCATGGAAGCTGTTGTTCATTTTCTCATGTATGGAAACAACCGATTCGGTCAACAATTATTCGCGGGCACGGTTTATCGCCCGTGACACGAGCAGGGCGATGAGTGCCGACTCCAGTTTCAGGAACCAGCGACCCGAAGATCATGTCAACGAGCTGAACGGAACCGTGCTGGGGCCGGCGGTCCAGGCCCGGGACGTCCACGGCGGGATCCACCTGCACCAGGCGTCCACCCCCCTGCCGCGGCCGACCCAGCTGCCGGCCGGCGGCATCCTGGTCGATCGTGCCGAGACGCTCGCCCTGCTGGACGCCGCGTGTTCCGGCCGGGGAGGGACGGGGGTGCCCAAGGTGGCCGTCGTCAGCGGCCCGGCGGGCATCGGAAAGACCACGGTGGCGTTGCACTGGTCGCACCGGGAGCGTGGCGCCTTCCCGGACGGTCAGCTCTTCGCCGACCTGCGTGGGCACGCCGTGGACGCCCCCGTGCAACCGGCGGAGGTGCTGGGGCGGTTCATCCGTGCCTTCGGGGTCGCGCCCGGACGGATCCCCGGTGACCTGGCGGAACGTTCGGCGCTCTACCAGTCGCTGGTGAGCGGGCGCCGCCTGGTCGTCGTGCTGGACGACGCCCTGTCGGCGGCCCAGGTGAACCCGCTGCTGCCGGCGTCCGCGGACAGCGTCGCGATCGTCACCAGCCGGTGGCGGCTCGCGGGGCTGCTGATGCGCGGGGCGAGGGGGGTCCAGCTGGGCCGGCTCAGTCCGGCCGCGTCGCTGACGCTGCTGGAACGGACCGTCGGCGACGACCGGGTGCACGGTGAGCCGGAGGCGGCCGGCGAGCTGGTGGAACTGTGCGCGCGACTACCGCTCGCCCTGTGCGTGGCCGCCGCCCGGCTCGCCACCAGGCCACACTGGCCGCTGTCGGAAATGGTGGAGGCCCTCAGCCACGAGCGGCGGCGCCTCAGCGAGCTGTCGGTGGAGGACGACATGACGATCCGGGCCGCTCTCACGCTCTCCTACAGAGGACTCTCCCCGCAGGAGGCGGCACGCGTCTACCGGCTGCTCGGGCTCTTCCCCGGCACCACCTTCGACAGCCGGGCGGTGGCCGCGACGGTGGGGCTTCCGCTTGTCCAGGTCCGTCACCTGCTGGAGGTCCTGACGGACGCCAACCTGCTCGACGACGTGCCCGGCGGGCACTATCGCTTCCACGACCTGACCCGGCTGCACGCCCGGGAGCTGGCCGAGCAGCTGGATCCCGCGGCGACCCGTGAGGAGACCGCGCGAAGGGCGCTCGACTGGTTCCTGTACACCGCCTGGAGCGCGAGCCAGGTCGTGCTGCCGTACCGCCGGGTCTCCCGGGAGGCGGTGATCCACGAGCCCGCCGAGCCGGTCGTCTTCACCGGCCCGGCGCAGGCGCTCGACTGGCTGGAGGACGAGTTCGCCAACCTCAGGGCCGCCGTCCGTGCCGCGTCCGAGCGAGGTCTGTTCGACGTGGCCTGGCAGCTGGTCGACGGCATCTGGCCCCTGTTCCTGTACCGCGGTCATCACGCGGAACGGCTGGAGGTCGACAGGCTGGGCCTGGCGGCGGCGCGCGCCTGCTCGGACTCCCCGGGCGAGGCCAAGATGCTGAACCGGACCGGTCTGGCGCTGCGCGCCCTCGGCCGGCTGGACGAGGCCGCCGACGACTTCCGGGGAGCGTTGGAGATCTGGCGTCGCGAGGGAAACCGGCAGCGGGTGGCCGGCAGCCTGCGCCGGTTGGGCCTGGTGGAGAAGGACCGAGGGCGGGTCGACGAGGCCATCGCGCTCTTCGGGGAGGCACTCGACGGCTACCGCGCGGTGGGCAGGTCACGCAAGGTGGCTCTGACGTTGTGCGACCTCGGCGACGCGATGACCGTGAGGGATCGCCAGGCGGAGGCCGTCGAATGCCTGACGGAGGCGCGACGGCTCCTCGCGCCGGAACCCGACCCCTACAACCAGGCACGCGTGCTCGTCCTGCTCGGCCGCGCGCGGGCCGGAGGACCCACGGCGGCGGCCGATCTCCTGGAACGGGCACTGGAGGAGATGCGGCGGATCGGCTCGGACGACGGCGAGGCCCAGGCCCTGGAGGCACTCGGAGACCTCGCCCTGGAGAACGGCCACCGGGACGACGCTCGTGAACGCTACGAGGAGGCGCGGCGGATCCTCGTCCGGCGGGGAGCCAGGAGCGCGAGGCTGGACGACCGGCTGTCCCGCCTGAGCGGAAACTGACGGCCGGGTGGTGCCCGGCAGCGGGGTCGTGCCCGACAGCTGGATCGTGACCGACGGCCGGGACGGTCCCGGCGGGGTGCCGGGACGGTCCCGGCGGTCAGGCCGTCCCGGCGTCCCGGCGGACGGCCGGCGGGCGGGGGTCCCAGCGTCCGGTCACGACACGCGGCGAACGCGCCGCTCCCAGCCTCGACAGCTCCTCGCAGGTCAGTGACGCCGTCACCGGGGTACGGGACCCGACCTTCCAGCCGGCGTGCACCACCGCCGCCCGCAGGGCCCGTACCGGATCTCCGGTGTTCCGCCAGACGTGCAGGAAGGTGGCGAACAGGGCGTCGCCGGCCCCGGTGGTGTTCACGACCCCCCGTGGCGTCACGGCCTCCGCCCTGACGAGCAGCCCGTCCCTCGTCCCGAGCACCGCCCCCCGCTCGCCGAGCCCGACGCCCACCACCTGGCAGCGCGGGTAGCGCCGGAACATCTCCGCCACCCACCGCGCGGGCGGGCAGGGCAGGCGCTCGTGGCTGCAGAAGACGATCCGCGCGGCCTCCAGCCACGGACGGTTGTACTCGTCGTCGAGATCGTGGATGAGGTGGACGTCCACGGCGATGGGAACGCCGAGCCGGGCCGCGGGCCGCACCAGGTCCCGGACGAACTTCGCGTTCGTCAGGACAAGAAGGTCCGCGCCACGGGCCTGCGCCTCGAAGAGGTCCGGTGGGTACGCGATCCGGTCGACGGGCGCCAGATGCGGGAAACCCATGCGACGGCCGTCGGGCGTGACGAGTGTCACGCCCGACGACGATTCGGCGCTCTCGACGATCCCGGGTCCGAGCAGGCCCGCACGGCCGAGCTCGGTCGTTATGCCCGCGCCGATGAGATCGCGGCCGACCACGGTGCACAGGCGCACGTCGTCGCCGAGCGTCCTCAGGGTCCGCGCGATGTGGCCCGCGGCCCCTGACACCCCGGCGCATGACCAGCGTGGCGACGACGTGGGGGCGTACCCGACCGGGAACTCCCTCACCCCCACGGACATGTAGAAGCTGACCGCACCGGCCACGAGGATCCCGCGGGTCATGCGGACCTCCCTCCGGTGTCGTACGCCCGGGGGCGGGCGGGTCCGACCTGTGTCCTGCCCGCCACTTCGAGCGTCCCGATCCGGGCCGCCGAGGAACCGGCGTACCGGCCCACGATCACCGAGGCGGTGGCCAGGCTCTCGAACGGCATTCCGGCGGTCCACCAGCCGTACAGGAACGACCCGTAGACGCCGGGAGAGGGGGCGGGGCCGCCGCGAAGACCTCCCACCTCGGTGATCGCGGCGAGCCGCCCGTCGCGCAGCCCGGCCAGGAGGCCGCCTCCGGCCTCGTGCCCGCCGACCGCGACCTCGCAACCGGGATACCGGTCGAGGAGTTCGGAGACGCCGTTCCCTGGAACGTTCCACAAGGCCCCCGAGCTCACGAGGACGTCGGCGACCCCGCACCAGGTCCGGTCCGCGGGGTCGTCGAGGGTGGCGACGACGTGCGTGCCGTCGAAGACGCGCCTGCCGGGCGGCAGGCCGCGGTGGTGCCCCGCCGGAGACAGGATCATGAGGTGCGGGGCGCGGAGCGGGCCCTCGCGGGGAATGACCAGGATCGCCGGGTCACTCCGCCGCGACGCGGCGGTTTCGCGCGTGGCGGGGGTCCGGGACAGGACGGTGCTCCGGGACGGAGCCGCGGGTCCGGGTGGGGCGGAGGCCGCGGGTGGCGGCGGGATCCGGCGCAACCTGAGCGCGTGTTCCACCCGGAAGAGGTGGACTGAGACGAGTGTGCCGAACACGTCGATTCTCCGATCTGGGTGGTCTACCTGACGAGGAAGGGCGCCGGAGCCGGTGCGGTTACCGGGATGGCCGCGGGTTGCCGCAGGTCCAGCAGCCGATAGATGAGCCGGCGCATGTTCCGGTCGAAACGGCCCGGCGCGGAGGTGATGCCTTCCGCGACGGCCCGGTAGTGGCCGGGCTCCACCTCCGCGGCGATCCTGACCAGCTGCTCCCGCAGCGAGCCGCGAGGAGAGAGCCGGGGGGCGACGGTGGCGAGCCCGCCGAGGGCGGACGCCGGGTCGACGTCGTCCCGGGGGAAGCCGGCCAGTACGACCGGCGCCCCGGTGACCGTCCCGTACAGGGTCGCCGATCCGTGGTCTCCGATGATCCAGTCGGCCGACGCGAGGACCGCGTGCCAGTTCGCCTCCGGTGGCACCAGGCTCAGGCCGCGCCGCAGGGAGTCGGCGAACCAGGCTCTCACCTGCCAGATGCCGTGCCCGAACCAGATGTTGGGGTGCAGAAGCAGCACGACGCGGTACTCCTGCCGGGGCAGCTCGGTGACCAGGCGGTGCAGCAGCCGGGGCCACCGGCCGAAGAGCGACGCCGATCCCCAGGTCGAGCTGACCACGACGAGCTTCTGGTCCGGCTCGACGGCCAGCGCGCGGCGGTACAGATCTCGGTGCGGCAGGCTCGCGGCCAGCCTGTCGTACGACGGGTCGCCGACGACGGTGGCCACGGGGAGCGCCTCCGGGCAGGTCCGGGCCAGCCGTCCCAGCTCGGAGGAGTGGGAGAGCGCCACCGCCGAGGGCAGTACGGTCCCGTCGTGCAACAGGCGCTGGGGATCGAGCCCGTATGCCACGCGATCGCCCACGGCACGCACACCATCTCGTACGGCCACGAGCTTATTGAAACCGGCACCGTGCGGAATGACGATCAGTGGCGCGTGGATCTCGTGGAGCGCGCCCAGGCTGGCGGCGATGGCGAGATCGAACCGCTGGTTCCTGGACTGCTCCCACGGCAGCACCACCGCCCCCAGGCCACCGACGAACTCCGCGACCCCGTTGCTGAAGACGTCCGGGGCGATGGTGAACACGACCTGAATTCTCAGGTCGGATTCCACGAGACGCACGGTGTCCATCAGACGCTGTCCCGATGTGACGGTGTGGACGACCACCAGCACCACTTTGCAGTCCCTGCGCGTCACCCATCGGCGAGAGTCGAGCCCGATAGGAACCCTGCTCCATTCGTGATCGGACATTTGCCTGTATCACCCCTGACCTGTTCCGGCGGACGGGCGAGGTTCATCGCCCTCTCTAGAGAATTGCCACCGAAACTTGCGGAAACCCTTGCGGCTATCCTGTTGCCAGCCAAGGGGATTGAGGATAAATAGGTCATAGGGCTGGTCGAATCACTTACTGCTCAGTTGACTCTGGCCAGTTAAATGCGTCAGACGGGAAGACCGCTCCCCCGGGAAGGGGAATCGAATGGAATTCCGTATTATCGGGCCAGTCGAGTTTTGGTCTCATGGTCAACGCCGTGACCTGGGGTGGGCCAAAGAACGTCACGTTTTGGCCGTCCTTCTGATGACGCCGGGCAAGCCGGTTTCCACCGAGTCGCTCATCCGCAAGGTGTGGGACGAAAATCCACCGGCCAATGCCCGCGGCAGCCTGTACAGTCATGTCGCCCGGCTGAGGAGCCACCTCCACGGCGCCGGAGAGGACGTACGGCTGAGAGGTGGCTCGGGGACGTATTCCCTTGAAACAGATCCGGAGAACATCGACTACCATCACTTCCGCGCGCTGTGCTCGCAAGCCCGTTCGATATCCGAAAACGGCGACGTCGACAGCGCTTTCCGGCTGTATGGCGAAGCGGGCCGGTTGTGGCGGGGAGAGCCGCTGTCAGGACTCTCCGGTTCCTGGGTCGTCAATACCCGCCGAAAGCTCGAAGGCGACCTTCTGGCCGGTACCGTCGAACGCGTCGAACTCGAACTCCTTCACGGCTCGAACACCGAGCTCGTGCCGGAACTGTACGACCTGGTCAACCGATTTCGATTCGACGAGAAACTGGTCGAGCTGCTCATGCTGGCGCTCTATCGCGCCGGTCGGCAGGCGGAGGCCCTCGGCGCCTACCGTCAGACGCACAGGCGCCTCTTCAAAGAGCACGGCGCCGAACCGGGACCGGGGTTACGGGCACTGCACCAGCGCATCCTCCAGGGCGACCCGGCGCTGCTGCCCGAGCCCTGGCGCGGCGCCCCGGGAAACACGCCGCTGACCAGTCTTCCCCGCGACGTCCACACCTTCGTCGGCAGGACGCCCGAGATCACCTGGCTGGTCGACGAGGGGGTACGGGAGGACGCGGTCACCGTTCTCGCGATCGACGGGATGGCGGGGGTCGGGAAGACGGCGCTGGCCGTGCACCTGGCCCACCGGCTCGCCGACGACTACCCCGACGGCGTGCTCTATCTCGACCTGCTGGGCTACGACGCCGAGCACGCGTCGATGGACCCGGCGACCGCCCTCGAACGTCTCCTGCGCCTCCTCGGCATCCCGGTCCCCGGCGGCCTGGACGAGCGGGTGGCGAGGTGGCGCACCGCGCTCGCCCGCCGCAAGGTGCTCCTGGTCCTCGACAACGCCATCGGACACGATCAGGTCGGCCCCCTCCTGCCGGGGGCACCCGGCTGCCTTGTGGTGATCACCGGCCGTCGACGGCTGGTGGGGCTGGACGACGTCCACTCGCTCTCCCTGGAGGTGTTGTCACCGCAGGAGGGGGCCGCCCTCTTCGGCCGCGTCGTGGGTCCGCGGCGCACGCTCCACGCGGACGACGTCGCGCGGGTCGTACGGCTCTGCGGCCATCTCCCCCTGGCGATCCAGCTGGCCGGCAGCCGGCTCCGGCACCGGCCCGCGTGGAGCGTGGCCGACCTCGCCGACCTGCTCGGCAGGAACGACCGGCGGCTGAACGAGATCCGGGCGGGGAACCGCGGGATCATCGCGGCGTTCGAGCTCTCCTTCAACGGCCTGGACGAATGGCAGCAGCGGGCGTTCTGGCGGCTCGGACTGCACCCCGGGGCGGACATCACCGCGGACTGCGCGGCGGCACTGCTGGAATCGGACCGGGCCGAGGCGGAGAGGTTGCTCGACGATCTCCTCGACCATCACATCATCGCGGAGCCGACCCGTGGTAGGTACCGATTTCACGACCTCATCGACGAGTACGCCCGTTTGCTCTCGAACCGAGAGCCGGAGAGCGCGCGAGCCGAGGTGCTCCGCCGGGTCCTCGACCACTACCTTCGCATGGCCGACACCGCCGACCGGCTGCTCTACCCGCACCGCACCCGCGGCCCGGCCGAGGTGTTCGACGCGCCGGGCCCCGGACCCGGCATCGCCACCGAGAAGCAGGCCCTCGCCTGGATGAACGCCGAAGTGGACAACCTGCTCCTCGTCACGCGCCACGCCGCCGATCACGGGTGGACAAGGCACGCGGCCCTGCTTCCACGCGTCCTCGGCCGGTATCTCGACGTGTGGGCCCGCTGGGCGGAGGCGGCCGAGCTCCACACACGCGCCGTGGAGGCGTGGCGCGAGCTGGGGAACCGGTCCGGGACCGCGTACGCGCTGGCCGACCTCAGCGTGGTACGGCGGCAGACCGGCCGCCATGAGGAGGCGCTCCGGCTGGCGGACGAGGCGCTGACGATCCAGCGTGCCCTCGACGACGAGCGGGCCATCGCCGACCTGCTCGACAACAGGGGCCTGGTGTACTGGCAGCGTGCCGAGTTCGATGTCGCCCTGGACTGCTTCGAGCAGGCGCTGCGACTGCGCAGGGCGGTGGCCGACCGCCACGGTCAGGCCGCCAGCCTCACCCATATCGGGATCATCCACTCGTATCGGGGGGACTACCCGAAGGCCACCGAGCACCTGCTGGGGGCGCTCGGGTTGTACCGGCAGGACGACGACCGGCGCGGGCAGCAGGTCGCGTTGAACAACATCGGCGAGATCGAGTGCAAGCTGGGCAGCTACACCGCCGCGCTGGGCCACTACGAGGAGGCCGAGTCCGTCTACCCCGACATGGGCCCGCAGAACAAGGCCATCTGGCTCAACAACGTCGCCAACGTATATCAGCCCCTGAACCGGCATGCCGACGCTCTCGAATGCTACAGACAGGCGCTGCGGATTTACGGTGACATCGGCGACCGGCGGCACGAGGTGGACGCCCTCAACAACATCGGAAATTGTTACGCGCGCATGGGCAGGGACGAGAACGCGCTCGTCCATCACCAAAAAGCATTACGCATCTCGACCGAGATTTCAGAACGACGCGAGGAGAGCCAGGCTCTTCTCAGTATTGGCGGAATCCATCATCGCGCGAATCACCACGACGCCGCCCTGACATTTTACGGGAAAGCGCTTACCGTGGCACACGCCATCGGGGACGTCCACCAGGAGGCCCGCACGCTCGACGAGATGGGCACCGCGCTCGCCGACACCGGCGAAGAGACGCGGGCAGAGGAGTGCTGGCGGCGGGCACTTGCCCTCTACGAGTCCCTCGGCGTGGCGGAGGCGGAACTCGTCCGGACGAGACTTGCCAGGTAGAACAGGCGGGACCCGCCAGGCGGCGGCGGGTTGATCCATCCTGCTGTATGATCTTCCACGGCTCCCAAACGTGGCCAAATCGGCACATCGCCCTTCTCGCTGATGTGTTGCCTTTACTCCCACATCCTCCACGAGAGGTCATGAGTCCTGTGGGATGATCGCCAATTTAAGCTAGCCCGTAATGCAGATATCGTCCTGACCCAAATTTGAGACCGAAGACGTTTTCAACTTTAAGCAAAGGCGAAAGACGGCATGAAGCGTTTCCATCACGCCTACATCGGCACGATTATTGCGGTTAATGCTTTCATGATTTATATCGTGGAGAAGTTGCCGGTGGGCACTTTTCTGGGCACCGGTGCCTGAGTATTTTCTAGAATAGCGGGAGGCGGCACATGCCGCCTCCTTTTTTCGGCTTCGGCGGCCTCGCACCCGCGGTCACGGCGTGACCGACACGTGGCTCCGGTGCCGTCACATACGGCCCCGCACGGGAGGCCGACGTCCGCCTCCCGTGCCCTCGCCCCCGGGCCCCCGGTCAACGAGGGCCGAAATTGATCGAGCCGAACACGGTGCCGGTCTGGACGACGTTCCCGTGGATCCGGGCGTCGCCGCCTATGGTGTTGGACACGTCGCTGCTCTGCCGGATGATCCTGTCGGTCTCGGACGTCCAGGAGGCCAGCGACTCCCCGAACTCGGGATCGGACCGGGCGCGATCGACCAGGATTCCGGCGACCTCCTGCGGAGAGTCCGAGGTGGCCTGTTCCAGGGCGGCCACCTCGGTGGAGTCGCGGCCGAAGCGGTGGCGGGCGAGCGTGGCCAGCGAGGCCCACGCGTTCTTTCCCGCCTCACCGGCGGCACCACCGATCAGGGCGGAGATGATCGCGGCGAGTACGGTCGGGTCCATGGCACCTCTCCTGGGCTTCCCCCACCCTCCGGGGCGAGGATTCTCGTGGCCATACGATCGGCGGCCCCTCCATTCTCGGCGCATATTCATGATCAGTGTGAAACCGACCGGCATGATATGCCGGGGCGGCCCCGTACAGCCGGGGCGAGCCCGGCGATCGCCTTGTCCCGCCTTCTCGCGACTCTCGCAAGCCATCCTCACAGGAGCGACATTGCAAGGGTGTGCGGAGCCCTGAATGATGGGCACCACCTCAGACGAAGGCGGCTTGGTGGATTTCACGGTCAGATACGAACCCACTCCCGACGAAGTGGCGCGAGCGCTCAAACAGGGTTTCAAACGACAACTCAAAGTCGCCTATCTGGCGCTGCCGTCGGTTCTGATCGTGTCGGGCCTCGTCTGCGTCCTGGTCGATGCCGTCGGCCTGGGGATCGGCTTGCTCGTCGGAGCGGTCGTGTTCCCGCTCTTTCTGACCTGGTCGATCGGCCGGACCGCCAAGCGACAGCTCACACACCTCTGCGTGCCAACCACCCTCCGGATGACCAGCGACGGGTACGAGTGTCGAACCGACCAATCCACCACCACGATGCGGTGGTCCCTGTTCGGACGAGTTGAGACCACCCCCGAGTTCTGGTTGTTCTTCGTGAACAAGCAGTGCACGGGCTTCCTCCCCAGACGCGCCTTCGACAGCGAGCAGCAGGCCGAACTCGACGGCTTCTTCACCGCGCGGCAGAACGCAGGGGTTACGTCAGCTTCTCAGCCCTGAAGGACTGGCTTGCGGCTCCTCGCCGTCGGTGGCTTCGACGGTCTGGTCCGCGTCAGGCAGCGTGACTCGCTGGGGCTTGCGGAGCCGTACCCGGTCGCGGATGCCATGGAGGTCTTCCAGAGCGTCATGCGGCGCGCCTCTTTCACACAGCGATCCGACATATATTCTGGGGAGCGCGTAAGGTCCAAAACGGGCCCTGAGGCTGTTGTCTCGGGGCCCGTTTTGTCTTCGCTGTGCTACTGGTCGAACTCGCCGCCCCGAACGCCCTCGACGAAGGCACTCCACTCGCCGGATGTGAACCTGAGCATCGGCCCGGACGGGTCCTTGCTGTCGCGGACGGCCCGGCCGCCGGCGGGCAGGTCTGCCACCTCGACACAGTTGGACGAATCCGCTGTGCTGAGACTGGACTTGCGCCAGGTGAGTTCTGTGGACTGCGTAAGGTCCATGATCTCCCCACTTCTTCAATTGTTGAGTTCTTTCACCAGCTCCAACAAGTATCGCGCGCGTCTTAACTGTTGGTGGTTAGGCTCGAAGGGCTTCGTTTCACGCAAAGGCCCCGCCCTCCCCCCGGAAGGGAGAGCGGGGCCGACGCGTTGCTGTGGCTGGCTACTGGTCGAACTCGCCGCCCCGAACGCCCTCGACGAAGGCACTCCACTCGCCGGACGTGAACCTGAGCATCGGCCCAGACGGGTCCTTGCTGTCGCGGACCGCACGGCCGCCACCTCGCGTGAAGGCAACCTCAACGCAGTTGCCGGAGTTGTCGCTGAGGGTGCTCTTGACGAACTCCCCCTCAACGGCAGGGTTTTTGTGGGTTGATTTCATGATCCTCGCCCTACTCGATTCGATCGGCCAGTTCGGCGATATATCTCACAGACTCCTCAACTGGCAGCGCTTCGGCCACTACCTGCCTGTAAATGACGTCGTAATGCTCGATCTCCTCTTGGTCGTCTTGGTACACAGGGTTCGTGGGCGTCTCCATGTATACGAGAGCCGGATACTGTTCCGTGGCAAAACTGAAGATCGTGAACGGCGCAACCATAGCGGCGTGCGCGCCTGCACGATCGGGGAACACCTGGATGTTGACGGCAGGACGGCGCGCTACTTCGACGAGATGGCACAGCTGCTCGCGCATCACCTCGGGACCGCCGACGAGCTTCCTCAGTGCGGCTTCGTCGATGACCGACCACAGAATAGGCGGGTTGTCTCGCCAAAGGATCTTCTGGCGCGCTATGCGTCCTTCGACGTGTCGCTGCACGCCTCCGTCGTCAAGTACGCGCCCGGCCCTGAACACGGCCTCTGCATAAGCGGGGGTCTGGAGCAGGCCGGGGACGAGGACAGTTGCGGAGCCATGTGCGCGGCCTCCTGCGGTTTGTTGCATTCGTAGGAGCAACGACACGGGCAATGCATTAAATCAGTCCCCCTAACGAGGAGAGGGGTAGCATTTAATACATGGGCACTCCTGCGCACTCACGCCTCGAAGGGCGTTTGGCCGCGTTCCCTCCCACATTCACGGCGACACAGGCCAGACAGACAGCTATCTCATCACGCGGTCTGACCACCCTGACCACGAGCGGCGACATCGAAGAACTCTCACGAAGGGTCTACCGTCGCGCGGACGCCCCCGCGACCGCGACTACGCTGACCTCTACCGCCTTGTGACCCTCCGCACCCTCGACGGCGGCGAGCTCACCGAAGCCTTGACCTCGACCGCCCGGCACCGTGGCATTCCACTGCGGACACTCACATCCTCGATCACCGATATCGGGGAACGTCGCCAATCGTCCTACACGGCCTGGCTGCGTCGACAGGGAATCGCAGCAAGCGGCTACCCCGACCTGTTCACCCACGTCATAGCGCTGGTCACAGCCTTCGCGGATCCCCTCCTCACCGGTGAGGCCGTCACACCGAACTGGGATCCCAAATCAGGGATGTGGTCATGAGAAGCGGGACCACTCATCCAGCGCAGGCCATCATGACCTGATCAGCAATACACCGGTCGCGGAAGCGGGAAACGAACGAATCAAGAGAAAGCCAGATTGGGAAAGACATCCCGCGAACTCTCAAAGATCCTTCTGGACCCAACCGTATGATCTCCCATATTCCTCCCGCGAGAGACGACGAAGATCGAAAACATGAAGAAGACCAGGCTGAAGACAGGCCGGTTCATCAACGACCCGCATGTCGAACCGCCTTAAGTCCTCCTCGCGTCTCCGCTGGTGCTGTCGGCGAGCCCGGTTCTGCGGCGCTCACCGCTGGAGTGCCGGCCGGTCGGGACGCCTCCGCGAACCAGCCGTTCGGGGCCAGGCGTCCGTTCATCCTCGGGGCGTACTGGTCGTAGAACACCTTGGCGGTGAGTTCGCGGCGGCTGCGCACGCCGGTCTTGTCGAAAATGATCTTGAGATGGTCCTGGACGGTGTGGGCGGACAGATGGAGGGTCGCGGCGATCTGGCCGGTGTCCAGGCCCTGCAGAACCAGCCGGACGACGTCCTGTTCGCGCCGGGTGAGGCCGAACGCGGCGATGACCAGCGGGACGATCTCGGGCGGACGGGCCTCCTCGATCGTGACCACGATGTCGCTGGTGGAGCCATCGCGGGAGCGGAGCGGCGCGGCATGGGCGACGAGCCACTGACCGGACAGGGTGCGCAGACGCGTACGGGGTACGGCGGGCCTCCCGGATCGAGCCGCCTGGGTCAGCGCGCGCAGCGCGACCGGGAGCAGTGAGCCGTGCAGTGGTCCGGCGCCCAGGTCTGCGGCCAGTTCCTCCGCGCCAGGTCCGGCCTGGACGATCTGGCCGTCGCCGTCGACGATCAGAACCACCGGGGCGTCGAGCGCGCCCTCGGTGACCGCGGTGGCCAACAGCCCGGCGCGCAGGCCGACCGCCAGCAGCGGGGCGACCACGCTGACGAACTGCTGGTCGGCCAACGTGAAGGCGGAATCGTCGTGGCGGTAGAGAGCCAGGTATCCCCAGACGTTGCCGTCGTCGGCCCGCAGGGCCGCGCGCAACTCGTCTCGGAAGCCCCATGCCGGTCGCAGGTAGCGCCGGAAGCGGGCCGACCGCTCCGCGTGGTCGCCGGTCTCCACCCGCAGTGAGGTGACCTGGCCGGGCCGCTGAGCCACGTCGCGGAAGTCGTAGACGTCGGGGACCAGGTACTCGAAGCGGGCCCACTCCTCGTCGGAGGCGTCGCCCAGCTCACCCCATTTGGTGGTGCCGGTGAGAATGTTGGTGGCCGGGTCGGCCGTGGCCATGCAGGCCGAATCGAACGGGACGGCTCGGACGAGAAGCGCGAGGGCGGCGTCGGTGAAGGCGCGGACGTCCAGCCCGGCGGTGGCCAGCTGCACGAGGTGTGCCCGGATCCGGTCGGCATGTGTGGTGGCCATGGCTCCAGTGTGGCTCGGCTCGGATCCGTGCTGTACCCCAGATCGCTGGGATACCGACTCGGCCGGCGATTGGCGATCGTGGAGTCATGAATCCGTACAACCTGGCATTTCCCGTAAATCCGGCAACTCGCGTATCCGCCGGCGGTGTCGAGGATGTCGCCGCCGCAGTCCAGCAGGCGCGTCGGCAGGGGCGGCGCGTCAGCGTGATGGCGACCGGGCACGGCCTGAACGCTCCGATCGAGGACGGTGTGCTGATCACCACCGAACGGATGCGCGAGGTGACGATAGATCCCACCGCGCGTACCGCCACGCTCGCCGCCGGCGTGAGGTGGGCGCAGGTCATCGAGGCGGCCGCGCCCTATGGACTGGCCCCGGTCAACGGCTCCTCCGCACGCGTCGGCGCGGTCGGCTACACGCTCGGCGGCGGGAGCGGGCCGCTGTCGCGTGCGTACGGATTCGCCGCCGACCACGTGCGGCGGGTGCGGCTCGTCGACGGCACCGGCCAGGTCCGTGAGGTCGACGCTGACTCCGACCCCGAGCTGTTCTGGGCGGTGCGCGGCGGCAAGGGCAACTTCGGCGTCGTCACCGAGATCGAGATCGGGCTGATGCCGGTGGCGACCCTGTACGGCGGTTCGGTCTACTACCCGGGCGAGGCCGCCCGCGACGTCCTGCAGGCTTTCGGCGAATGGTCGGCCGACCTGCCCGACCGGGTGTCGACCACCTCGGTGGCCGTACTGCGCCTGCCGCCGCTGCCGGAGCTGCCCGAGGTGTTGCGCGGTCAGCTCGTCGTGCAACTGCGTTACGCCCATCTCGACGGAGTCGAGGCCGGAGAGAAGGTGCTCGCCGGGATGCGGTCGGTGGCCGGGCCGCTCCTCGACACCGTGCAGGAGATGCCGTACACGGCGGTCGACTCCATCCACCAGGACCCGCCCGAGCCGATCCCGTTCTGGGACGGCGGCGCCGGCCTGGCGGGTTTCCCTGCTGAAGCGGCCGATGCCCTGCTCGATCTGGTGGGCCCGGGTCAAGACGTGCCGATTCCGCTCGTCGAGGTGCGGCTGCAGGGTGGCGCGATGGCGCGCCCGCCCGTGGTGCCCAACGCGGTGACGGGCCGCGACGCCGCCTACGCCCTCTCCGCCGTCGGTCTCATGGCCGGCGACGCCGCTCGGGTCGTGCCGGCCCTGATCGCCGAAATCGTGGCCGCCGTGGGCCCGTGGCGCAGCGCGTCTGACCTGTTCAACATGATCGGTCCGGCCGGCCCGGAGCGCGTCGCCGCCCTGTGGACCGAGGCCGATCGTGCCCGGCTACTCGCCGTCAAGCAGCGCGTCGACCCCGCGGGCATGTTCGGCGGGGCGCACACCATCGGCCGAACCTCATGAGCAGTGTCTTCTCCCAGATCATCAAAGGTGAGCTGCCGGCGTACGTCATCTGGAGGGAGGACGACGTCGTCGCCTTCCTCACGATCGCCCCGCTGCGGCCCGGGCACGTGCTCGTCGTTCCGCGCCAGGAGATCGACCTCTGGACCGAGGCCGAACCGGAACTGCTGAACGGCCTCATGGCCGTCGCCCAGGCCGTCGGCAGGGCACAACAACGCGCGTGGGGCGCGCCTCGCGCCGGTCTGGCCATCGCCGGCTTCGAGATTCCGCACCTGCACGTCCACGTGACGCCGATCTGGGACATGTCGGACCTGGACCTCACGAACGTCGATCACGAGCCGAACCAGTCGGCGCTCGCCGACTCCGCCGGCCGTCTCCGCGCCGCCCTCCGGGAACTGGGGCACGGCATGGCCGTACCTACAGGCTGATGACGATCTTGCCCAGGCCCGCGCCGCTGTCGAAGTGGCGCCAGGCGTCGAGGGTCTGCTCGAACGGGTAGACGCGGTCGATGACCGGCTCGATCGGGTGCCCTGCCAGGAAACGGACCAGGCTCTCGGCGTCCTGGCGGCTGCCGACACGGATCTTGCGGAGGGTTTCGAAGCCGCCGCCGTACAGGCTCCAGAAGTCCACACCCCAGTCGCCGGCGCCGAGGAACCCGATCACGTCGATTTCGGCGTTGTCGTTGCCCGCCTTCAGCGACTCGGCGAAGGTCACGGCACCGCCGACCTCGATGACGCGGTCGACGCCGCGCCCGCCGGTCAGCTCCCGCGCCCGGATTCCCCATTCCGGGACGGCGTTGTAGTCGATCACCTCGTCCGCCCCGATGGCCTTGAGCAGTTCGCTCTTGGCCGGGCTGGACGTGGTGGCGATGACCCGGGCACCGAGGCGTTTGGCCAGTTGGACGGCGAACAGGGACACCCCGCCGGTGCCCTGAGTGAGAACGGTGTCGGCAGCGGTGACCGGACGGGGGCCGGTCACCGCACTCCACGCCGTCACCGCGGCGCACGGCAGCGTGGACGCCTGCTCGTACGACATCCCGGGCGGCATGGCGATCACGTGCTCCTCGGAGACCACCTTGTACTGCGTCAGCCAGCCGTCTTGGGCGGTGCCGTACTGGAAGTCCTCGGTGCCCGGGTACGGGCCACCGAACCAGCGCGGGTTGAACACATTGATCACCCGGTCACCGGTCGCGAACCGGGTCACCCCCTCGCCGACCTCGGTGATCTCGCCCGCGGCGTCCGACACCGGCACCAGATCGTCCGGCGCGTCGGGAAAGTAGCGGCCGTGCACCAGGGCCAGGTCGCGGTAGTTCAGCGACACGGCGCGAACCCGGACGACCACTTCACCCCTCTGGGGCCGGGGCAGCGCCCCCTCCCGCAGCGTCAGGTTGTCGACGCTGCCGCGCTGAGCAAGTCGGTAAACCATCATCATTCTGTCCATCTCCTAATGGCGGATCACGACTTTGCCGACGCGGCCGGGCGCCGAGAAGTGCGCCCAGGCCGCAGTGGCGTCGTCGAAGTCGAAGACCCGGTCGATGACCGGGTGGATCTCGCGGGCGGCGACTACCCGCAGGGCGTCCTCCAGGTCGCTCCGGCTGCCGACGGGGATGGACCGGAGGACGGCCTGCTTGCCGAAGAAGGCCGCCAGGTCCAGCCCTGCGCCGGCCGCGCCGAGCAGCCCGACCTGTGAGATCGTGCCCCGATAGGCGAGCGCGGCGATCGACTGTGCGATGGTCGACTGCCCACCGAGCTCGACGACGAGATCGGCGCCGTGCCCACCGGTCGCCGCGAGCACCTCGGCGCCCCACTCGGGAGTCGCCCGGGAGTCGATGACGGCGTCCGCCCCGAGTTTCTCCAGCAGCGCCACCTTCGCCGGGTCGGAGGTCGTCGCGACGACCTTCGCGCCGAGCGCCCGGGCGAGCTGCACCGCGAACAGGGCCACCCCACCGGTCCCCTGCGTCAGCACGAAGTCACCGACACCCGCGCCCCGGACCGCGTTCCACGCCGTCACGAGGGCGCACGGCAGCGCCGCCGCCTCCTCGAAGCCGAGATGATCGGGCACGGCGACGAGCGCGTCCTCGTCGACGACCTTGTACTCGGTCAGCCAGCCGTCGCGGGTCGTCACGTACATCTCGGGCACCTGGCGGAAGGCGCCCCCGTACCAGGTGGGGAAGAAGGTGCTGGCGACGCGGTCACCGACGGCGAAGCGGCGGGCCTCCGGGCCGACGGCGGCGATCTCACCGGCGCCGTCCGCGAGGGCGACGCGTTCCGGCTCCATCGGGTACGGGTAGTTGCCGGACGCGAGCGCGGGGTCGCGGTAGTTGAGCGAGCTCGCCCGCACCCGGACGAGCACTTCGCCCCGCCCCGGCGCCGCAACCGCCTCCTCGACGAGATGGAAAGGGAAGTCGGAACCTGGGATGTTCATGCGGTACGCCTTGGTCGTAGTCATGACGGCAACGCTAAGGACATTTGTCGGACGATATGATGTTCTTCGTCCGTATTTTCTGACATATCGTCCACGGGAGCACGATGCGCGACGCACTCGACGACCTGCTCGGCCGCATGCACGTCGAAGGTTCCTGGTACGCCGCGCTCAAAGCCCTGGGCCCGTGGGCCGTCACCTTCGAGACCGCGCCCCTGGCCCGTCTGGTGATCGTGGTCGAGGGCACCTGCCTCCTGACCTCTTCCGACGTGGAAGCGCCGATGGAACTGTCGGCAGGCGACTGCATCGTCGTCCAGCCCGGAATCGGCTTCTCCCTCCAAGACCGCCTGGGCCGCCCGACGATGCACTGCGAGGCGGTCTTCGCCCGTGCGACCGGCCGTGAGGCGACGGTCGGCGAGAGCGGCCCGGTCACCGCGATCCAGAGCGGACGTTTCTCCTTCGACGCGGCCGCGGCCGAACCTCTCATGCCCCTGCTGCCCCCCATCCTGCGCATCCGCCTGGACGAGGAACGCAGCGCGGCGGTCCGGGCGACCCTGGACCTGATGGCGGCCGAATCGGACGGCGACGGCATGGGCGCCGGCTCGATCATCGACCGCTTGGCGGACGTCCTGTTCATCCAGGTGCTGCGCGCCTGGTGCGCCGCCGACGACGGCCCCGGCGCCGGCTGGATCGCCGCCCTGCGCGTGCCGCCCCTGGCCGTGGCTCTGCGCGCCCTGCACAGCGACCTCGCGAGGCCGTGGACGGTGGCCGACCTCGCCCGCGAGGCGGCGATGTCACGCTCGGCCTTCGCCGCGCTGTTCCGGGACGTGGTGGGCGAGCCGCCGCTGTCGTATCTGACATCGTGGCGGGTCTACCGCGCGAAAGCGCTGCTCAAGGAGACCCGGCACTCACTGTCGGAGATCGCGGTGAGCGTCGGCTACGACAGCGACACGGCCCTGAGCAGAGCTTTCCGCCGCTTCGAACCGCTGCCGCCGGGGGCCTGGCGCCGCGCGCAGACGGGCGGACCCCGGCCCTAGGGTCAGAGGTTCTGACCGCCGGAGACCTCGATGTCCTGGGCGGTGATCCAACGCCCTTCGTCGGAGACGAGGATGGCGATGACAGCGGCGACGTCCTCAGGTTCGCCGATCCGCCCGAGGGCGAAGGTGGCCGCGAGACCGGGCTCGATCTCCGGATGCCTCTCCAGCACGTTGTCGGCGAACCGCGTCCGGGTCGCGCCGGGCGCCACCGAGTTGACCCGGATCCCACGCGGACTCAGCTCCTTGGCCAGATAGCGGGTCAGGACGGTCACCGCACCCTTCAGCGACGCGTACACCGACCAGCCGGGCCCGGTGACGTTCGCCCGATTCGCGTTACTGGTCAGATTGACCACGGCCCCGCCGTCGGCGATCAGCGGCAGCAGGATCTGGGTGAGGAAGTAAGGACCCCTGAACAGGACGCCGGTCTGCCGGTCGAACGACTCCTCGCTGGTGTCCCCGAACATCGACATCTCACCGAAGCCCGCGTTGTTGACCAGACCGTCGAACGTGTCGCGCTGCCAGGTACCGCGCAGCGTGCGGGCCAGGGCGTCGCGGAACGCCGGGAAGGCGGCGGTGTCGCCGGTGTCCAGCCGTAGCGCGACGGCCGTGCCACCCTCCTTCTCGATCTCGGCGACCACGTCCTGGGCCCGCTCCCGGCCGGTGTTGTACGTCAGCACCACCCCGGCACCCCGTTTCGCGAGCTGGATCGCCGCGCTCCGGCCGATACCGGAACTGCCACCCGTGACCACAGCAATCTTCATCGAACCTCTCCTGCCTCGAACGACGGCGGACGTCCGCCGGTACGACATCGATCCTCGACGGACGGACACGGCCCAACCAGGCACGGCCCGCGCGTACCACCGGGCTGCCTACCACCGGCAGGGGCAGGCTCGAGGGCGGGCCGGGAGGGATACTGGAGCGTATGGATCAGCGGCGTGCCGAGCTCGGCGAGTTCCTGCGCACCCGCCGCGCCCGCCTCAAACCGCAGGACGTCGGCCTGCCGGACCACGGTCGGCGGCGCCGGGTGCCCGGCCTGCGCCGCGAGGAGCTGTCCCAGCTGGCCGGCGTGTCGGTGGCCTACTACACCCGCCTTGAGCAGGGCGAGGCCGGCAACGTGTCGGCGGAGGTACTCGAGTCGATCGCCCGGGCCCTGCGGCTGACCGACTCCGAGCACGCCCACCTCATGCACCTGGCGAAACCCCGGCAGCCCAGGCGCACGTCCGTCGCCCGCCCCCAGCGGGCACGGCCCGGGCTGCTGCGGCTGCTCGACGCGATCACCGACATCCCGGCGTACGTCACGGGCCGCCGGGCCGAGATCCTCGCCTGGAACCCCATGGCCGCAGCGTTGTTCGGCGACTGGTCCCGGCTACCACCCGCCGAGCGCAACTGGGCCCGGATGATCTTCCTCCGGCCGGAGTACAGAGAGCTGTTCGTCGACTGGGAGCAGAAGCAGATCGACGCCGTCTCCGCGCTTCGCATGGAAGCAGGAACCCACCCCGACGACCGCGGCCTGTCGGCGCTGGTCGGTGAGCTGTCGGTGAGGAACGAGGACTTCCGCCGACTGTGGGCCACCCACGACGTCAAGGAGAAGCAGAGCGGAGTCCAGCGCCTGCGCCACCCCCTGGTCGGCGACCTCACACTGCACTACGACTCGTACAGGCCGGCAGGCGACACCGAACAGTGCCTGGTCACCTACTACGCCGAGTCCTCCGGTCCGGCGGAGGAGGCGCTACGCCTCCTGGCATCCTGGGGCGTCGACGCGACACGTGCCGGGGACACCGGCAGCCTCTGGGTCGGCCACGTTGGACAGGCTCCGCCCTCAACCCCGTCGGCCGGATGACGATCCGTCGACGAGGACGCGGGGCCGTCTTCGTTCTCAGCGCATAGCGAATAGGGCTCGGAAGGAAGCCGCCTTAGGTCAAGTGAGACGATGGAGCTGACGTGCCGTTGTGCCCCAACGCCCACACCCGCTTCAGCCTCTTGCCGCCACCTTGCGGAGTGCCTTGGTCTGCGGAATCCATCGATCCTTTGACGGCCGTAGGTGCTCCGTTTGCCCGGCTCGTCCGTCGTCATGGTGGGGCCACCAGCGGCAGCGAGAGGTGGCACGAAAGCTCGACAGCTCCGCCCAGGGGGCACTGCGAAGGGATCGGGCACGGGAGCGGAAGAAGGCCGAATGAAGATCAAAGCCCAGGTTTCGGCAACATGCCTGACCTGGGCTTCTGTCTGTCCGAGAGGGGGTGGAGCCTAGGAGATTCGAACTCCTGACATCCTGCTTGCAAAGACGCATACCGATCATGGGCGACCAGCGAAGACGCAGCTCACAGCACTGATCGCGCTCCCCGTGGCTCCCCGCTGTTCCCCCTCGTTTCCCGTCCCATCGGGCACGCAACGGGCACGCCATCTTTGGTAGACCTCTTCCTTATCAGGACCATCCCGTCCATGATCAGAGGCTCCTGACCCGCCCTCGGATGGTGCTGGACGGGTGTGATCGTGAGGGGCTGTTGCAGTACTCGTTGCAGTACTGCGTGCGGCGGTGGCCTCTGCGCCGCCCGGTGGGCTGGGGCTGAGGTACGAAGTCCCAGACCTTCGATCGCCCCCGACCCCAAACAAAGATCAGTCCCCTCAGGCGATCGTGAGGGTAGTACCCGCCGACTCAAGAGCAACTATTGGGTCGGCGGGCATAGCTAAAACTCCTCGCGGGGGGAGAGCGGAAGCACTGCCGTCAGGCCATGATCTTGTGCAGCAGGAGAAGCATTCCGGACCCCGCAGCTATCCCCGTAGCAAGGTTGGTTGGCGCCAGGCCAACAACAACACCCACACCTGCAGAGATCGCGATGATGATCACCCATCGCTGTGACAGAAGTTCAGGCCCGCTGGGGGGCTCCTCCTTCTCCCTCTTCGACCTTCCAGGTAGTCTCACGCTCGTCCTTCCTTGTTGCGACCTCATGAGATGGATGGACACCAGAACGGCTCTCTGTTGGCGCAGAGGGCCGTTCGCATTGATCAACACAGACGACTCTGATCTCGCGTCCCAAGATTCTGGAGCGCTGACCTGACAGTTTGGTCTTCGTCTACGCCAAGTCGCAACGTGGCATGTTGATGGAGCTGTGGATGAGCAGTGGATGGCGTGTGCATAAATGCTCGCCACATGTGGAGGGAGATGTGGATAAGTGGATAGCCAAAGCCACTACCCCCTCCTGACCTGCACTTATATCTTCCCCAGCCTGTGGGTAAAAGTATTTCTACCGACACGCCGACTGTGGGAAAGCGTGCTGCCCTGTCTAGCTGACTGAGCTAATTGAGCGGGGCTGTGGCGTTCTCTAGGTTCAGGGCCGATGCGAAGCGAATGTGTCTTCGCAAGAACGGCACTACCTGCTTATGCCAGGCGGCGGGGCGGCCCCAATGCGGCGGCCGATGGTCGAGTACGGCGCGCGGGTGGTACGGCGCGCGGCCCTGAGCCCCGCGCCGTCCGGGACCGGCGCCCACGCCGCACGCCCGGACGGCAGGCGGGCGGCGGGTCGTGCGGCGGCGCGCCGCGCCGCCGCCTTGATACCCATAAGAACAATTCGGCAGTTACTCGTGAAGCTGTGACGACCCTAGTAGATGAGTGCCGTCGTGGTGGCGGATGGCCGGTGTCTGGTGCTGATGCATGGCGTCGAGGACGCGGATGGCGAATGCCTCGGATGCGAGTTTCTTGACCTCGTCTGCGGTGACCCAGCGGAATGCGTGGGCTTCGTCGGTTTCGGTGAGGTGGCCGCTGATGACCTTGCAGCGGAAGACCAGGGCGATGATGCCGCGTGTCATGTTCTTGTAGACGCCGGTCAGGGTGATGGGCTCGACGTGCAGGCCGGTTTCTTCGTGGATCTCTCGGAGGAGGCCGGTGGTGATGTCCTCGTCGCGTTCGAGGACTCCGCCGGGTGCTTCCCAGTGGTCGTTGTCTCTGCGCTGGGTGAGGAGTGCGCGGCCTTGGTCGTCGATGATCACGCCTGCCACGCTGACGGAGTGCTGCGGGTGGTGGTGATCCATCGGATGTCCTCCGGGGCTGCTGATCGCTATTCTCAGGCTGCGGTACACGTATGTACGAGTTGAGGAGTTGGTTGTGGCCGAGCTGCCGTTGCCGGGTTTGGACCCGACCAGCGATCGGGCCGTTTTTCGGCAGATCGCCGACCACATCAGGCATGCGATCGAGCAGGGTGTCCTCGCCGAAGGTGACAAGGTGCCCTCGGAAGCTCAGCTCATGCAACATTACGGCGTCGCGCGGATGACCATCCGCAACGCGCTCCAGGTCCTTCAAGGCGAGGGGCTGACCGTGGCCGAGCATGGGCGTGGTGTCTTCGTCCGGTCTCATCCTCCGGTGCGGCGGCTGGCTTCTGATCGGTTCGCTCGTGGTCATCGGGAGCGGGGTAAGGCGGCGTTCATCGCGGAGACGGAAGGGGCCGGCGGCAAGCCGTCCGTCGACTCGATCGAGATCACCGAGGAGCGGGCGTCGGCGGAGGTGGCCGAGAAGCTTGGGATCTCTTCGGAGGATCACGTGATCCGGCGCTCGCGCCGGTATCTGATCAACGGTCAGCCGGTGGAGACGGCGGTGTCGTACATTCCGGCGGACATCGCGCGGGATACGCGGATCGCGCAGCCGGACAGTGGTCCGGGTGGGATCTATGCCCGGCTGGAGGAGTTGGGGTTCCGGCTGGATCACTTCGTGGAGGAGATCCGCTCGCGGATGCCGCTCCGCAACGAGGTACGGGCGCTCAAGCTGGCGCCGGGTGTTCCGGTGTTTCACCTGGTCCGGACGGCGTATGCCACCGATGGTCGCGCTGTGGAGGTGTGTGACACGGTGATGTCCAGCGATGCTTACGTGCTCTCGTACGAGCTGCCTGCGCGATAGGACTTGACGTACTCCTCTAGAGGAGTCATAAATGTCTTACGCGCTTACTCCTCTAGTCGAGTAGATGTCTCTGTGGAGCCATCGGTAAGCGTGAGGCGTTGAGTCTGAAGGGGTTGAACGTTGTGACCGAGCAACCGTGTATTTCGTGCGGCGGCAAAGGGTGGAAGTACGTCAGCCTGCGGCGTGGCCTAATCGGCGGTCTGCGAGGGTCGGCCCTGTCTCTTATCCGCGTTCGGGATGACTGCTCGCTGTGCCAGGGACAGCGGGTCAATCCGATGTCGATGATGCGGCCCCGCGCATGAGTTCCCATCTGCCTGCGGGGCGGCTGGTCCTGAGGGATGCCTGTTCGCCGGTGGGGGCGGCGGAGTCTCTGCGGGCGGCGTTGAGGCGGTGTGGGATCGATGCCGACGTCAACGGCGGTTACGGGTTGGCCGTGGTGTCGGTCTGGACGGGATTGACGGTCTGGTCCGATGGCCTGACCTTCTGGTGGAGTACGGGGCGCTTGGACGCCAGGCGTGGGCGGGTGCTGTACGCCTGGCATGCGGCGGAGGAACCTGACCGGGCCGCGCGGCGAGTGGCGTTCCGCTACGCCGATCTTCGGAAGGCTCATCCGCTGCCCGCTGAGAGGGCGGAGGCTCATCGTGCTGAGCCTGTCTGATGAGTGCGTCAGCATCAGTCCACATGTGGTCATGGCTCAACGTGATCATGTACGTCTTGAGTGGCGGAACCCGGACGGGGCTTTACAGCGGGCACACCCGGAGGCGTGGACGTGCGCATGCTTGGCCGTCGTCTACGAACTTCGCGTCAGCGCTGGACAAGGGTTCATCAGGCGGACCGTTCAGAACGACGGCGGCCACCTGATCCATGACACCCGCATATGGAAGATCACCGAAGCTCGGGCCGTTTGGTCGGCGTTGCTGGCTGGGGGGGCTCGGTAGACGAGTGTGGTGGTGCGGTGACTGGCTGCGGAGGGCGCCGGAGGTCTCGCACCACCACACTCCCCACCTGCGGTAGAGCGCTCGCTTTTCAAGCGAAGGGTTCGCATCTATGCTGACGATAAGTCGAGTAGTTGGGTTGTTAATATGTCTGTTTCTGGCGAGGAGTACGCGCCTCCGAAGTACGCCCAGATCGTTGCGCAGATCCGGCAGAAGATCACGGACGGCACCTATCCGCCCGGTTCCCTGCTGCCTTCGGAGACGCAGCTGATCCGGGAGTTCGCGGTCAGCCGTCCCACCGTGGTGCGAGCACTTCAGGTGTTGCAGCTGCGGGGCTTCATCGACCGCGAGCATGGCAAGGGCTCGTACGTGAAGATGGCGCCTCCGCTGGCTGAGGAGGACTTCTCCCGGCCTGGCCGTGCCGTCTTGGATCGTGCGGAAGCAGGCCAGGGCGCTGCGGTACTGGAGGCGGGATCGCGTCCGGCTCCGGCGAACATCGCGGCGACGTTGGCTCTGCCTACCGGGGCGCCGGTCATGATGCGCCGGGTTCTGCTGAGCGATGGTGACCAGCCGTGCGAGTTGGTCACCTTCTGGTGTCCGATCGAACTCGCCGAGGGGACCGACCTGGGCAAGGCGCTGCCGTTGACGGCGGGTATTCGTCAGCACGTGCAGGCGATCAAGGGTCTGCGGCTGGATCATGTCATTGAGCGTCTGGCGGCTCGTCACCCTACGGCCGATGAGATGAAGCTGTTGGGGCTGGGCAAGACGGCGGCGGTCATGGGGGTGACGGCTCGGGTCTTCTCTGGGAACCGGCATGTCATGGTCATTGAGGTTGCCTTGCCGGGGACGCTTCATGAGTTGGAAGACACCTACTCTCTGTAGTGTGACGCAGCTCACATAGCAAGACGGAAACTCGTACTGTCGAGTGCGCGTTTCATCGGTTAGCTTCGTACTTGACAGTACGAGTTAGCGACATACCAACCGCATAAGAGGAGAACAGATCATGGTCATCCAAGGCCCCATCCCCGTCAGCTTCGACCAGGTCTTCCCGCACGGCTGCTACATCGTCGGCGAGGTCGAGCAGGTCAAGGACTTCACCGCCTCCACCGGCGGACGCACCGTCTACGCCAAGGACAAGACCATCGGCGAACTCGTCTGGCAGGTCGCCGTCATGGACGCCGACCCCACCCTCAAGGCCACGCAGAAGACGGTGGCGGTCAAGATCCTGGCCCCGGTCCAGCCGGTGCCCCCGCCCCCGCTGCCAGGCATGCCGTTCGTCCCGGTGGAGTTCGACGGGATGACCGCCACCGCCTACGTCGCCGAGAAGACCGGCCGTCTGGCCTGGTCCCTGCGCGCCAGGGCGATGCGCGCTCCCCGATCCGCTGCGGCCTCGACCAAGCAGAGCGCTGCGGCCTGACATGAAAGCGGGGCCGCTGGAACTGGCATTCCGGCGGCCCCTTGATCTCCCCAGACAGTGAATCAAGAGAGGGCTCAAGCCTAGTGTTCAAAAAACTGCCCGGTGACGAGGCACGCACCCTCGTCACCACGACCCCCGACACCGCCGTGGTGTTCCGCCCGGCCGTCGTCCGTACCCCGGCCATCTTCACCATCACGATCTTCCTGCGGCGTCTCCTGGTCGGGGTGATCCGGCTCGTCTGGCGCCACCCGGTCATCGTGACCCTGATCGCCGTTCCCGCCGTGCTCGGCCTCCTGTACGGCTGGGAATTCGCCGTCACTCCGCTCGCCGTGCTCGTCCTGAACCTAACCCTCTGGGCGCTGCTGGATCGCGCCTCGTTCCTGCGCTGGGTGGGCTGGCGCCTGCTGGCCTGGTGGCGTCTGGTGTGGATCTACCGCCGTCACTGGCAACCGGTGATGATCGTCTCCGGGCTTGGCCGTCACCTCCAAGGCCGTGACTACCTGCCCCACCTCGTCCGCGTCTCCTGTACCTCCTGGGCCGACGTGGTCACGGTGAAGATGATCAGCGGACAGTCGGTCAAGGACTGGTCCGACCGCATCGAGAACCTCGCCCACGGCTTCGGCGCCTCCTCCTGCCGGGTAGCCATCGTGCGAGCCGGTCGTCTTCAGCTGACCTTTCCCCGGCGTGACCCGCTGGCCGTCCCTCTGCCGGCGGTTCCGCTCCCGGCGACTGCTTCGGTGGGGCCGGTCGAGATCGGTACGTGTGAGGACGGTCGTCCGTACCTGCTCAAGGTCCACGGCACACACGTACTCATTGCGGGCGCGACAGGCGCGGGCAAGGGCTCGTTCCTGTGGTCGGCCATCCGTGGTCTCCTCCCGGCGGTCCGGGCCGGTGTCGCTGAGGTATGGGCGCTGGATCCCAAGCGGATGGAGCTGTCCTACGGACGCGAGATCTTCGAAGATCGGTACGCCGCTGATCCGGCTGCCTGCGCCGATCTGCTGGAAGCGGCAGTGAAGATCATGCAGGAGCGGGCCGACCGCTACGCCGGACTCCAGCGCTCCCATACCCCCACCCTCGATGACCCCTTCGTCCTGGTCCTCGTTGACGAGGTGGCGTTCCTGACCGCCTACCAGTCCGACAAGGGCCTCAAGCTCCGCATCTCCGCCGCGCTGGCGACGCTGACCACCCAGGGCCGTGCGGTCGGGTTCGGCGTGATGGCCGCCCTCCAGGACCCGCGCAAGGAGGTCATGAACATCCGCAACCTGTTCCCCGACAAGATCGCGCTCCGGCTGGACGAGTCGGAACAGGTGGACATGGTCCTCGGCGACGGCGCACGCGACAGGGGAGCGCTGGCCGATCACATCTCCCCGATCCCCGAGCAGGGCGCGGGCGTCGCCTACGTCCGGCTGGAGACATCACCCGATCCGATCCGAGTCCGCGCGGCCTACGTCTCCGACACCGACATCAGAGACATGGCAGCCCTGGTCGCCAGCGACACCCTTCCGATCGAGATGGAGGGGGCGGCCTGATGCGCATCATCCTGCACGGCACCCCGGCCCAGATCGAGGGCTTGCCCCTGCGGCGGCTGCGCACCCTCGACGGCTCCGACCTCGCCGAAGTGACGGTGATCGTTGACCTGGCCTCCGCACGGCTGCGCAAACACCCCTACCGCGATGCCTACCGAATCTGCGCCGATCTCATCGACCCCGAGGGGGCCATATGACCGACACCCCCTCGACCGATACCCCTCCGAACGGTTCTGATCGCACCCTTCCCCGCCTCGTCCGTGACACCCTGCCCGTCGCCCTGGACGTGGCCATCGAGGTCGCCAAGCTCAACGGCGTCTGTATCCGCCCCATCGAGATGCGGCGCCTGGACACCCATACCGGCCAGAGCGAACCATTCGACATCCCCTGTGGCACCACGCAGGAAGCCAAGTGCCCGCCGTGCGCCAAACGCAACCAGCAGCTGCGCCGGGCCCAGTGCCGGGAAGGCTGGCACCTCGACCACGAACCCGTCGCCGAACCCCACCCCTCCACCGATGACCAGAAATGGCTGATCGAGTTCCGGGCCGACGTGGAAGCCAAGCGCGACGAGGCCGAGAGGAACGGCGAAGAGGTCGCCGACTGGGACGAGGCCATCGCGGACATCGACGCGGAGATCAATGCCGCCGGGATGCGCGGTAACGTCCTGGGCAGTCGGACGGCTCCCAAGCGGTCGCGTTCGACCAGGCGTCGCCAGGATGCGCCGGACCTGCCCAAGCGGGCCAAGCAGGACACCACCCTCGGCCGGACCTTCATCGCCCCCGATGGCAGGGTCTACCGCCCATCGCTGTTCGTCACCCTCACCCTGCCCTCGTACGGCAAGATCCGCTCCGGCCTGGGCGTGCCGGTCGATCCGAGCACCTACGACTACGCTCGTGCGGCACGTGATGCGCTGCACTTCTCCAAGCTCGTCGATCGGTTCGTGCAGAACCTTCGCCGGGTCGCGGGCTATGACGTGCAGTACTTCGCCACCGTTGAACCTCAGAAGCGGCTCGCGCCTCACCTGCACATGGCCATCCGGGGGACCATGCCCCGTGCGGAGATCAAGGCGATTGCTGCGGCGACCTATCACCAGGTGTGGTGGCCATCGGTCGATGAGGTCTGCTTCGACGGGGAGCACCTGCCCATCTGGGCGCCACGGGCTGACCTGGGCGACGGCGCCACCTACCCGGACGGACAGAGCGGCGACTACCTCGATCCCGCTACCGGGGAACTGCTGCCCACCTGGGACGAGGCACTCGACCAGCTCGACGCCGACGAGGAGGCCGAACCGCTGCACGTGGTCCGCTTCGGTGCTCAGGTCGATGTTCAGGGCCTCGTCGCAGGATCGCCGGACGCGCACAAGCGCATCGGCTACCTCACCAAGTACCTGACCAAGAGCCTGGGTGACCCCCTCGACCCTGACGACCCCGCCACCGAGAACCCCGCACGTCGTGACCACGCCACGCGGATGGTTGAGGCGCTGCGCTACGAACCGTGCTCGGCCACCTGCCCGAACTGGCTGCGCTACGGCGTGCAGCCCAAGGGGGCTAGCCGGGCCGGTGCAAGGGCAAGGCACACAAGGCCGAACACCTCGGCTACGCCGGGCGCCGCGTGCTGGTCTCCCGCAAGTGGTCGAACAAGACCCTCCGGGAGCACAAGGCCGACCGCCGGGCCTGGGTCCTCGACATGCTCGGCCTGCCCGATGACACCGTGACCGACGCTCACCGCTACGTCTGGCGGCCGGTCTCGACCAGCGACCCCAACCGCACCCCATTGGCCAAACGGCTACTACGCGGCGTCGCCGACCGCCATCGCACCAAAGCGCGCCTGATCGAACTCCAGGCCAGAGCGGACGGCATCCCTGTTCCAGATCTTTCGGCAACTCCAGTCCTGGGGGTGGCGGCATGACCAGGAAGACCAGGCAAGAGCCCGTCTCGCTCCTCCCAGAGCTGGCACGGGGGCGACTGCTCACCGTCGAAGAAGCGGCCGAACGGCTGAATACTTCGGTCCGCTTTCCTCGTCGCCTGATCGAGGAACGACGGATCGCCTTCATTCACGTAGGACGCAACGTCCGTATCCCCGAAGCGGCGCTTGACGCGTTCATCGCTGCCGGGCTGGTTGAGCCGATCACCACACGACGTAGGAGGGCCGCGTAATGGCTAAAACCGCTTTAGCCACGCCGGAAGAGAACCCCCGGCCGTCACGGACCAGGAAGGCCACCAAACGACGCTTCGGACGGGTGCGGAAACTCCCCTCCGGGCGGTTCCAGGCTCGCTACGCGGGACCTGACGGCGTGGACCGCCCGGCACCGGAGACCTTCACCACCAAGACCGACGCCGAGGTCTGGCTGACCAGGAAAGAAGCGGAGATCCTCGATGACGAGTGGATAGACCCGGACGCCGGAAAGATCACGTTGGGGGAGTACGGGCAAGACTGGATCGACGAACGGCCGAACCTCCGTCTGCGTACGGTTGAGCTGTACGGCTATCTCCTCCGCGCCCACCTCGTCCCTACCTTCGGCGAGAAGGCGCTGAGCGAGATCAAGGACCCGCACGTCCGGCGATGGCGGAAGAAGCTGCTGGACGCAGGGGTCAGTGCGGTCACCGTGGCGAAGGCGTACCGGCTCCTGAAGGCGATTCTCACCACGGCTGTGGATGACCAGCTCATCAAGCGGAACCCCTGCCGGATCAAGGGCGCCGGTCAGGAGAAGTCACCGGAACGGCCGGTGCTCACGGTGACCCAGGTCTACAAGCTCGCCGACACCATCGAGCCGCGTTACCGAGCGCTGGTGCTGCTGGGGACTTTCGGCAGTCTGCGGTGGGGTGAGCTGGCGGGCCTTCAGCGCCGAGACCTCGACCTGGACGCCGGGACCGTGCGCGTGGAACGTCAATTGATGCAGCTCACCGGCAAGGGGCTCGTCTTCACCGAACCCAAGTCGGCGGCAGGTAAGCGGACTGTGGTGATCCCCGAACTGATCATCGAGGACCTGCGGGCGCACGTGAAGGACTTCACCCAGGACGGCGACAAGGGGCTGATCTTCGCGGGGCCAGACGACGGGCCACTACGGAACACCAACTTCAACCGCCGGGTCTGGGCTCAGGCGCTCAAGGACGCGGGCCTTCCGAAGATCCACTTTCACGACCTGCGACACACCGGCAACACCCTCGCCGCGAACGCCGGGGCGTCGATTCGGGAGCTGATGGAGCGCATGGGCCACTCCAGCACGCGGGCCGCGATGGTCTACCAGCACTCGACCGACGAGC
The DNA here is from genome assembly GCF_051390675.1 of Streptosporangium heterodermiicola. Classification (NCBI taxonomy): domain Bacteria; kingdom Bacillati; phylum Actinomycetota; class Actinomycetes; order Streptosporangiales; family Streptosporangiaceae; genus Streptosporangium; species Streptosporangium heterodermiicola. Next base: position 315,105 of record NZ_JBPJSR010000003.1, on the reverse strand, counting down.
GGCAGCGGGAGGTGGCACGGAAGCTCGACGGCCTTGCCCGGGGGGCACTCGCGAAGGGATCGGGCACGCAACGGGCACGGGAGCGGAAGAAGGCCGAATGAAGATCAAAGCCCAGGTTGCGGCAATATGCCTGACCTGGGCTTCTGTCTGTCCGAGAGGGGGTGGAGCCTAGGAGATTCGAACTCCTGACATCCTGCTTGCAAAGCAGGCGCTCTGCCAACTGAGCTAAGGCCCCGAGATTCAAGCCGGTGGCCTGGGGAGACACCCTTGCACACGGCCTGCTTCAGTCGTACACGGTAGCAACAGGAACCGCTCCTACGCCACTTGGATCCGCGTGGCGGGGCGGGCTTCAGTGGACGGTGACGGGGGCGGCAGACGTGGCACCGAGGACGAGCCGGCTTCAGTGGACGGCGGCGGCGACGGGGGGTGCGGCCGGCGTGATGCCGAGGAGGAGCTCGGGGAGATCCGCGACGGAGTCGAGGAGGTGGGTGGCTCCGCCGTTGAGGAGACGCTCCCTGCTGTGCACGCCGGTCAGGATGCCGGCGACCACCGAGGCGCCCGCGCGGCGGCCGCAGAGCATGTCGCTCTCGGCGTCACCGGCGACCGCGACCTGGCGGACGTCCTCGACGCCGAGGCGCATGACCGCGGTGAGGACCAGGTTGGGCAGGGGGCGGCCACGTCCGGCGTCTTCGGGGCACAGGGCGAGATCGATCTTGTCAGACCAGTTCAGGGCGCTCAGTACGCGGCCGAGCGTGGCGCGGCTGAAGCCGGTGATGAGACAGATCTTGATGTCGGCACCGCGGAGCTTGTCGAGTGCCTCCACGATCCCGGGCAGCGGGGTAAGGCCCGCGCGCGCGATGGCTCCCTCGTAGGAGCGCTCGAAGGTGAGATTGGCCGCCTGGGCCTGGGCCTCGTTGTCCGGGAAGATGCCCCGGAAGACGTCGATCGTGGAGCATCCCCGGGACCGGTGCACGTGCACCATGGCGCGAGCGTACGCACCGGTCCCGGGCACGATGCCCTGCGTGGCGATCGCCTCGGCGAACGCCCGCTCGACCATGGCGACATCGCCGATCGTGGTGCCTGCCAGATCCAGGCAGACAAGCCTGATGGGTGTTATTCCATCTTGGGCAAGGACCATGAAAGCACCCGAATCGGTAGCCGCGTCTGTCAGTTCTCGCTGCCGGTGGCCTCGGTCCACAGGTCGAGCTCGGCGCGGTCGGCCTGCACCTTGCGCCAGACCAGCAGCCCCCCGAGGGCGACGAGCGCCAGAACAAGCAACTTCTTCACGGTGTGACCCCACTTCTTGAGAAGTCTCACCTGCCGGGGTGAGACAACGCCCGGTTCGAACGGTTCCCTGCAGCCTAGCAAGGGATCGGGCCATGATCCGGTCTGCACGACAAGCCACCAGGGCCGATCCACACCAACCGGGTGATTTTCAGTATCATGCCGCACGGTACGCGTTCCGACGATCACAATCCGCCGTGAGTCTTGTCGCGAAACCGTCCTGGTTCTCACGATAACCCCCGTGACACTCCCGCTTCACCCCATGGGAGGTTCCGGCCCCCGCCCGGCCGGGAACGACGGTGTCCGCCATGGCCCCGACCAGGGCGTTCGTCGGCTCCGGCCTGATTACGCGGAGCGCGAATGACACAAACCCGCTCGGTATGGAGCCTTCGGACCCGGTCAAGCCCGGCGCGTCCGGCGAAGCTTCCGAGCCAGGCGAGGGCCTTCGAGGCCTTCGAGGCCTTCGAGGTCGGGGAAGCGTCCGGGCCCGGCGCGGCCGATGGGGATTCCGGGCCAGGAAAAACCCGGGAAAGCCAAGGAAGGCACGGAAAAGCCAAGGAAAGGCCAGGAGAGGTCAGGTGCCTTCGACGAGGTCGGCGTAGTCGGGGTGACGGTCGATCCACTCCCGTACGAACCAGCAGAGAGGGACGACCTTCGCGTTCTCCGCGCGGGCCGCGTCCAGTGCCGTGCGGACGAGCGCGGACCCCACCCCCTGCCCCTCGTACTCCGGCTGGACCTTGGTGTGGGGGTAGACGATGACCCCGTCACGCCGGATGAGCTCCAGCTTCCCCGCCTGCCTGCCGTCCACCTCCGCCACGAAGAAATCACCGCCGGGGGAGAGCTTGACGTCCGCCTGCATGGAGATCCTCCTTCGCCAGGCCGCCTTACGGCCGTACGGCGGCTCCCTGGTCAGCCGATCGCTCGCGGCGTTCATTCCCGCGTTCCCGCATTACCGCATGCCTGCGTTCCCGTGTCTCCGCGTTCCCGGACCCTCGCCTACCCGCTCCCGTACCCGGTATCCCCGCCAGGTGGCCTCAGGAGGGCGCGAGGGGGTGACCAGCGGAGACCGGCCGCGAGAAGTATCCGGTCAGACACATTCGGTAGTCGAAACTCACAGGCGTTGGACCGTACCGGTGGCCGTCCGATTGAAGGATGATGGAAGCAGGTGCCCGGCACGACCGGCGCCTCATGGCGATCAGCCGACCCATCTGTGCCGACACGACAGATGTTGACTGACCTTCATGCGCACCCAGAAGGTGATCGCGATGACAGGTGACGTCGACCACGGTTCACTGCGCATTCTCTTCACCGGCAGACCCGCCGGTGTCCACTGCGAGGGAGACATCGATCTCGGTACGCGGCGCGTCCTGACGCGCGCGCTCGCCATGGCGGTGGAACGGACCGGTGGTGATCTGCACGCCGACCTACGCGGCGTCGATTTCGTCGACGTCGGCGGCCTGAGAGTGCTGGCCGAGACGGCGTTCGGGATGGTGGGCGGCCGGAGGTTGATCGTCGACGGCCTCCGGCCGCACACGCGGCGGATCGTCGAGCTGTGCGGCTGGACGGAGGTGCTCAGCGTGGGGCCGGGCACCGTAAAACCACAGTGGGATAACGACTAATTGCTCCTCAGTTGTACCGTAAGGGTTCTCTAGAGGAATTCGGAGGATCGTACGCTGAGAGCAACCAGATCGGCCCCCTCCACGGCTTCCGGTCCCGGTTCCGGTTCCGAGGCGATCGTGATCGGGTCACCGCTCTCCGGTTCCGATCCGGGCGTCACGCCCGGCGGCCGCCCCCCGGCCGAGTCTTCCTCCCACCGACTGTCTGCAGAGGTATATCCGTGAGCGCTGCCGTCCGCGTGACCGACGTGTCCGACCCCGCTGTGAAGGAGATGCTTCTTCTGACCCTGGCCGGCGAACTCGACTACAGCAACGCCGAGCGGTTCCACCACGACCTGCAGGATGCCATCGGCCAGGGCAGGAACGATCTCGTCATCGACCTGACCGATCTGACCTTCTGCGACTCCACGGGGATCCAGAGCTTCCTGAACACCCGCCAGACCGTCCAGGACCGCGGCGGCAGCATCGTCCTGGTCAACCTGCACCCCCGCCTCGAAAGGCTCTTCCACCTGACCGGTCTCGCCCAGGCCTTCGGCATCCAGCCCACCGTGGCCGACGCCCTCAAGGTGCTGCGGCCGAGCCAGCCCTCCTAGCGGACCCCGGACCCCGGACCCGGATCCCCGCCCCGGATCCCGGCCCTGGACCCCGATCGGCCGTCGCTTTCCCCGGTACGACCGAGCGAACATCTGTTGGCTCGGGCGGTCGTAAGTTGGCAATGAGCGGGCAGGTGTCTAGCATCGTGTAACTCGTCAGCAACGCCCTGATTCTGGAGCAAGTCGGCTCGCCCCCCGGTGACTGCCAGACAAGGCGACCTCAAGGGGGTGTCGTGACCGGCGACCACGGCCAGCACTGGCCGATCGACGAGGATCTCAGCGCTTTGCGAGATCGTCTCGAACATCATGCCGTTCGAGCCGGCATGCGGGGCGAACGGCTGGACGATCTCCTTCTCGTCACGAACGAGGCGGTCATCAACATCCTGGAGCACGGCGGGGGCAAGGGCACACTGGCCATCTGGCAGAACGAGACCTACCTGACCGTCGACGTCACCGACACCCTGGGCCTCCTGACCCTCTGGCACGTCCCCAGCGAACGCCCCACGGGCACCGTGCGGGGGTTCGGCCTGTGGCTGATGAACCAGCTGTGCGACGAGTTCACCATCGATCAGATGGAGGAGGGGTCGCGCGTCCGCCTGCGCATGCGGCTCGGCCTTCCCTCGGCCCGGAGCGGGGCCAGCGGTTCGGCGGGCTCCGCGCGAGACGACCTCGACGCCTCCGCCGGCGCCCCCGACCCCGTACGGAACATCGCCGATCCCGCACAGAGCACCGCCGATTCCGTACGGGGCGCCGCCGACTCCGCGCGGGAGGATCCCGGCCAGGGCGAGCTTCGGGTCTCGTTCCGAGAGGTCCCATGAAGTCCTGAGGTTCCCGGTCCGACCGTCTCCGGTAGACCGTCACGTGGCCGTCTCCGGTAGACCGTCACGCGGCCGTCTCCGGTAGACCGTCACGCGGTCGTTCTCCAATGACCGTCACGTGGCCGTCCCCGATGATCGTCGCGCGGTGATCCGGAGCCTCGGCCCCGGTCAAGGACGTCGTGCGCCCTCGGCAGGCGTGGGGCCGGGTACGCGCGCCGCCTGGACATCCGGACATCTGGACACCCGGCCGCACCGCGCTCACCGCGCTCACCGCGCTCACCGCGCTCACCGCGCTCACCGCGCTCACCGCGCTCACCGCGCTCACCGCGGCGAAGCGTGGCATGTTGTCATCTTTCCGTCACCGATCCTCTCTCTCCGTACGCAATCCTTGACCGTCCTCTGGCACAAGGGCGATGTACCGGCCAAATGTCCGAGTTAGCCTTGTTTAGGCAGGTCAGCGCCGTACCAGGTGGTGTCACGGGAGGACGTCTGATGTGCTCCGGAACCGGCCGAGGGCGTCGTCTCGCCCCGGAACCCACCCCCACCCCTCGGTGTCGCCGCGTCTCCCGGCCCATTCGGGGGCTTCGGGACCGTCCGAACCCTGTGGAGCCGCCCATCGGAACACATGCCAAGACCGCCGTCGACTCCGCTGTCCCGGTTCTCTCCGTCTCACTCAGCCGTACGAAGGTCCGGAAGGGATGGTCCGTATGAGGGTTGTCGTCGACCTGGCGCGATGCCAGGGATACGCGCAGTGCGCTTTCCTGGCCCCGGACACGTTCCGGATGCGGGGTGAGGAGGCGCTCGTGTTCCACTCCAGTCCGGACGAGGCGCAACGGGACCAGGTCCTGCGCGCGGCGGCCGCCTGCCCGGTCCAGGCGATCCTCGTCGACCGGCTGGACGCGACCGCGATCCCGCCCGCCACGACGCCCGTAACGGCCACGGCAGCGACAACGACAGTGGCGACCGGAACGGCGACGGTGTGACCAGCGAGCGGAGCGAGGAGGCGTTCAGGCGCGACGGCCGCATCGTCATCGTCGGCGCCTCCCTGGCGGGGCTGCGGGCCGCGGAGGCGCTCCGTGACGAGGGCTTCACCGGCTCGCTCACCCTCGTCGGGGACGAGGCGCGCGAACCCTATGACCGTCCCCCGCTGTCCAAGCAGGTCCTGACCGGCTGGGTGCCCGCGGACGGCACCGCGCTGCCCCGGCGACGCGAGATCGACGCGGAATGGGTGCTCGGCGTGCCCGCCTCCGCCCTGGACCTCGCGGGCAAGCGGGTGGAGCTCGCGGACGGGCGGGAGATCCCCTTCGACAGGTTGCTGATCACCACCGGTGTGCGCGCCAGGCTCTGGGCCGACGAGACCGAGGCCGCCCTGGACGGCGTGTTCGTGGTACGCACGTGCGACGACTCCGGCCGCCTGCAGGAGCGGCTGGCCGCCGGACCCGGCCGGGTGCTCGTCATCGGGGCCGGTTTCGCCGGTTCCGAGATCGCCTCCGTGTGCCGCGAGCGCGACATACCGGTGACCGTCGCCGAGGTCGCCGAGGCCCCGCTGGTGGGAGCGCTCGGAAGCATGATCGGTTCGATCGCCGCGAACCTCCAGCGCGCCCACGGCGTCGACCTGCGCTGCGGCGTCAAGGTCACGCGGCTGGAGGGGGACGAGCGGGGACGGGTGCGCCGCGCCCACTTCTCCGACGGCGACACGATCGACGCCGACGTGGTGGTGGTCGCGCTCGGCGGCGTGCGCAACACCGAGTGGCTGCGGGATTCGGGGCTCGCCGCCGGTGTCTGGGGCGTGGCCTGCGACTCGGGCTGCCGGGCGTTCGACGTCAACGGCCTGGTCACCGACGACGTGTTCGTCGCCGGGGACGTGGCACGCTGCCCGCACCCGGTCTACGAGTACCGGTTCCTGTCGCTGGAACACTGGGCCAACGCGGTGGAACAGGCGCAGGTCGCGGCCCACAACATGGTCAGTTCGCCGACCGACCGCTGGCCGCACCTGTCCATGCCGACGTTCTGGTCGACGCAGTTCGGCGTCAACATCAAGTCCGTCGGTGTCCCCGTCCTGTCGGACGAGGTCGTCGTGACGCAGGGGTCGGTGGAGGAGCACCGGTTCGTCGCGACGTACGGCTACCACGGCCGGGTCACCGCGGCGGTCAGCTTCGACAACGCCAAGTGGCTCGACCACTACCGGCACCTGATCGAGACGGCGGCGCCCTTCCCGCCCTCCTGCCCCACTCCCGACCAGCCCACCGGCATGAAGCCGGTCCCCGCCCACTTCCCCGATCCGGTGATCATCACACGTGGAGCCACGGTGGTGGTCACCGGCCACGAGCCGAGCGAGCGGCGCGTGGCGTTCGCACGGCCGGGCGGTTGACCAGGTTCGGCCGGGTCCGACCTGGCACGGCCGGGCTCAACCGGGCTCGACCGGGCTCAACCGGGCTCAACCGGGCTCAACCGGGCTCGACCTGGCTCGACCTGGCTCGACCTGGCTCGACCGGGTTCATTCAGGTTCGAGCTCGACAAGGCTCGGCCGGGCGCGACGGTTTCAACCGGGCTCGACCGACCTCGACCGGGCGCGACCGGGACGGTGGAACTCCGGGCGACCGGAAGCGGCACATCCAAGGAGGAGCGGCCATGACAGTTACCCAGGCGTCCAGCACTTTCCAGCGGATCCTCGACCACTCCAGCCGGGCCGATCCGTACCCGCTCTACGCCGAGCTGCGCAGGACCCCGGTGGCCCGGCAGGAGGACGGCGGCTACATCGTCAGCACCTACCGGGAGATCACCGCGCTGCTGCACGACCCGCACCTCAGTTCCGACGCGCACAACCTCGACCAGCCGGGGCCCACCCTCGCCATGCGCGGGGACACGCCGGCTTTCATCGGCCTCGACCCGCCGCAGCACGACCGGCTGCGCCGCATGACGATGCGGTACTTCGGCCCCCCGCACTCGCCCACGCTGGTGGACGACCTGCGGCCCGACCTGAACGCCATCGTCACGCGCCTGATCGACAACCTGGTGAGCAAGGACGAGATCGACATCGTCGACGACTTCGCCTACCCCTTCCCCGTCACCGTGATCTGCCACCTGCTCGGCGTACCCCGCGAGGACGAGCCGCGCTTCCACGGGTGGGTCGAGGCGATCGTCGCCATGCTCGACGTCGACCCCGTGACGGACTCCGAGGATCGCGTGCGGGAGGGCGTGCGGGCCCGCGAGAGCCTCAGGGACTACCTCGCCGAGCTGCTGGAGAGCCGCCGTGGCCGGCCCGCCGGTGACGACCTGCTGTCCCGGTTGGCCAACGACGACGGACCCGACGGGCGCATGACGGACGAGGAGATCGTCAGCACCGCCAACCTGCTGCTCATCGCGGGCCACGAGACGACCGTCAACCTGATCACCAACGGCGTGCTGACGCTGCTGCGCCATCCCGACGTACTGGAGCGCCTGCGCCGCGACCCGGGAATGATCATCCGGACGGTCGAGGAGCTGCTGCGCTACGAGCCTCCGGTGCAGCTCATCCCCTGGCGGGCCGCGTACAGCGACCTCACCGTCGCGGACACCGTCATCCCGAAGGGGTCGCGGATCACGCTCGTGCTCGCCTCCGGCAACCGTGACCCCGCCTACTTCCACGACCCCGACCGGTTCGACCCCGACCGGCGGGAGAACCAGCACCTCGGCTTCGGCGCCGGCGTGCACCTGTGCTTCGGCGCCCCCCTGGCCCGGCTGGAGGCGCAGATCGCGCTGAACGAGCTCTTCCGCAACCTGGAGACCCCCCGGCTCGTCGCCGACCCGCCCCCGTACCGGCAGAGCGCGGTCCTGCGCGGGCCGCGCCACCTCCTCGTCAGGCAGGAGTGACGGTACGGATCCAGGCCGGGAAGGAGGGCTCGTACGTCACCGGCTCCACATCCCGATCCGTACCGGCACCCCGGGTGAGGCGTGCAGCACGGGAGCGCGATCCGGGGCGTCGAGCCCGCCCGCCTGGAGCAGGTCCTGCTCCAGGTGGATCAGCCGGGCGTGGCGCAGCGGCCAGTCGGGATGCTCGATCTGGGCGCTCGCCGTCCTGCCCGCGACCGTGGTGAACAGCCGGTAGCGGGCGGTCAGGAAGTGCGCCAGCTCGTCGCGCTCCGGCTCCTCGAACGGCGGCCCGAGCTCCACAATCGCGTCGCACCGCGCGCCCACGGGCCCCGGCAGGCGCCTGCGGCAGCGGTAGCCGCGCCGCTCGCCGACGGCGCGGACGGCCATGCGGGACCAGAAGTAGGGCAACCGGTACCCGGCCCGCGCGCCGAGCACCGCGAGCAGGCGCCCGGCGTCCAGCGACAGGAACCAGACACCGTCCCGCCCCCGCTCGTCGCGTACGTACGTGCGCACGTTCGTCTCGGGAAAGCGCGACAGCCACGGCAGCGCGGGCACGCCCGGTGCCCGCACGTCCTCCATCAGGAAGGTGGTGAGGCCTACCCAGGCCGTGCCGTCGAAGGTGTCGACCGTGAGACCGGAGGGCAGCAGCCGCTGGATCGCGGCCGGTGGGTACCGCCAGTGCATGAAGGTCATCTCGGACCAGCGGTGGTACATGACCGGACGGGTCAGGTGGGGGGACGGCGGAGCCTGCATGATCCGCTCCTTCTCGGGTGACGGCTTGTCGGGTACGGCTTGTCGAGTGACAGCTTGGCGAGTACGGCTTGTCGAGTGGCGGCGCCCGGATGGCGCGTCCGCCACTTATCTTGGCCATGGCACCGGGTGTCGTCCCGCGCGACACCCGCGAGGGGGCATCCGTCCTGATTCTCGACAGAGCCGTGTTGGTTTTCGGCAGAGCCGTGACGGGGCCATGATTTCGACAGCGCCATGATTTCGACAGAACCGCGATTCCGGCGGAACCGTGACTCCGGCAGGACCGGTGTCTCGCCAGAGCCGGAACAGACCTGAAGAGGCCAACCCATGATCTTCATCGCCGTCAAGTTCACCATCCGTCCCGAGCGGGCCGAGGAGTGGCTCACGCTCGTCGACGCCTTCACCCGGGCCACGCGTGACGAGCCGGGCAACGTCTTCTTCGAGTGGTCCAGGAGCGTCGACACGCCCGGCCAGTTCGTCCTGCTGGAGGCGTTCGCCTCGTCGGACGCGGGTGCGGCGCACGTGGGTTCGGACCACTTCAGGACCGCGATGGCCTGGATGCCCGAGGTGATCGCGAGCACACCGGAGATCATCAACGTCGAGGTGCCCGGTGATGGCTGGTCCCAGATGGCGGAACTGACACCCGCCCAGAGCTGACACCGGCCCAACGCGGGTACCGACCCAGCACCGGTATGGCCAAGAGCCGGTACCGGCCCAGCACCGGTACCGGCCCAGAGCCGAGCGCCCCGGGAGCGAGCAGCGCGAAGGCGAGCGCCTTCGAGCCGGGCAGCCCGGAGCCGAGCCGGACGGCCCGCCGTCCCAACCACCCGGAAAGACGGACTCAACCCCGGAAAGACGGGCTTCAGCCTGGAAGACCGGGCTTCGCCCCCGGTGCCGCGTTCTGTCGCGGGCGCCTCGGCCGGGCGCCGGGGGTGCCCGGCCATGAAAACGGTCTAGCTTTCAGAACTCTCCGTAAAACAGTTCTCCCACCGCGCGCGCAGCGACCCGAGGTCGCGGGTGGTCACGGGATGTAATCGTCCCGGGCACAGGAGCCCGTCCGCCGGTCACCATCAGAAGTGGCCGGCGACCGAACACACGGGGGATGCATGCGTACACGGAGGAACGTCACGAAGTACGAGCCGTCGCGGCCGGGCATGATTCGCAGGGCCGGGCTGCGGGTGCTGGCGGTGGGGATCCTGATGGCCACCCCGCCACTGGCCCTCGCCGGGCCCGCGCTGGCCGGAACCAACGTGGTCGTGACCGGAAGCCTGCTGTCCGTCAACGCGGGAAACCTGTCCGACAACATCAGCATCGACATCGACATCGAGGGCTCGCTCCTCGTCAGGAACGCCAACGACACGCTCTCCACCGAAGGAACCTGCCAGAACGTCGACGACAACACGGTCCGCTGCCCCGCCACCGGGATCACCGGTATCCAGGCCAGCCTCCAGGGCGGCGCCGACACCCTGCGCAACAACACCCCCCTGTCCATGCGCGCCTTCCTGGGCGCCGGCAAGGACGGCTTCTCCGGCGGTTCGGGCCGCGACATCGTCTCCGGCCAGACCGGCGGCGACACCATGAACGGGAACGACGGCGACGACGTCCTCGAAGGCAACGCGGGCCCGGACTCCGTCGTCGGCGGCGCGGGCAGTGACATCTGCACCGCCGAGATCCGGGAGTCCTGCGAGAACTGACGTCCCGACCACAGGGGCGGACGGCCGCCGGATCCGTACGCCCCTCGGACACCGGGGACAGCCGCCCGTACGCCCCCGGATTCAGGGGAGCGGACACCGCACCCCGAGCCCTCCTTGGACGCCTGCCGGGGCGGCTGTCCCCATGACGTCCGGAACGCCGCGGGGAGGCACGACGGCAGACCGCACCCGAGGAATCCGGCAGGCCCTCGGGTGCGGGACCGTCGGGCGGCACCCGCCGCGCGTCCCCAACCAAAACCCAAAACCCGGGACCCGAGACCCGGGGCCGATCGAGGCGTCGACCCGGCCGGACGCGGGTCTCCCGGCCCGATCGGGAGGCGACCCTCCAGACGCACCGTGCCTGGAGTTTCCGGTAGCCCACAGGACACAAATCACTCGCGGCCGCTCCGATCGCCGACGGCGCCCACGTCCCGGCCCTGGTGATCGGCACATCGACCCGGCCTGGTTCGACACCACCGCCTGCTACCAGTACGGCCGGGTCGGCAGGAAGCACGCCCAGCGGTCCAGCCTCCCGTTCGTCTTCGTGCCCAACGTGTACGACTGGAACCACATGAAGCAGGAGGCGGCCGGGACCGCCACCAGGTCGGCGCTGGCCGGTGAGATCCTCTACGGCAACAACCACGGCAAGAAGTCGCTGCAGAAGACCTACATCGCCCTGGCCAAGGCCACCGGCAACGTCACCGTCTCACCGCTGCACCGGGTCACCTCGGTCGCCCCGGCGACCGGTGGCCGCTACGCGGTCGTCATCGAGCAGCTCAGCACCGGCGGTGACGTCACGGCCACCAAGACCGTGACCGCGGACAGGGTGTTCTTCGCCGCCGGCAGCGTCGGCACCAGCAAGCTGCTGGTCAAGCTGAAGGCCACCGGCGCGCTGCCCAACCTGAACGGCGAGATCGGCAGGAACTGGGGCGACAACGGCAACGTCATGTGCGGCCGCGCCAACCACCTGTGGGACCCGACCGGCGGCCTCCAGTCGACCATTCCCTGCTCGGGCATCGACAACTGGGCCGCCGGAGGCGCGTTCGCCGAGGTCGCGCCGCTGCCCGTCGGCATCGAGACCTTCGCCTCGTTCTACCTGTCGATCACGAGGAACCCCAACCGCGCCCAGTTCTCCTGGAACGCCGCGACGGGCAGGGTCGACCTGAACTGGCAGACCTCCTGGAAGCAGCCGTCCGTCGACATGGCCAAGACGATCTTCGACAAGATCAACGCCAAGGAGGGGACGATCTACCGGACCGACCTCTTCGGCGTGTACAAGATCTGGGGCGACCACCTCACGTACCACCCGCTCGGCGGCGCGGTCCTGAACAGGGCGACCGACAACTACGGCCGCCTCACCGCCTACCCCGGCCTGTACGTCATCGACGGCTCGCTGATCCCCGGCAACACCAGCGTCAACCCGTTCGTCACCATCACGGCGCTCGCCGAACGGAACATCGAGAAGATCATAGCCACCGACCTGTGACGACGGTCCGACGAAGCGGCAGGCCACGTCGTGTCGCGGCCTCCCGGGACTCACCGGGAGGCCGCGACACGACGGAGACGACCGTCCGGCTCAGGGCGTCGGCCCGGCCACCGGCGTCCACTGCCGGCACACGTCACCGGCACACGTGCGCAGGGTCGCGAGCCGGTTGGCCAGCGCCTGCCGCGTGGCGGCGTAGCGCGGGTCGTTGTGCACGCTCACGAGCTCGTACGGGTCCTGCTGCAGGTCGTACAACTCCCGTTCGCCGGTCGAGTGCTCGACGTACTTCCATCTCGGGGCGCGCAGACCGGCGTACCACCGGCCGCTCTGTTTGGGACCGGTCTCGATCACGATGCCGCGGGCCGGCGACGCGGTGTCGGCGGCGATCGGCAGCAGTGAGCGGCCGTCGACGGTCACTCCGGCGGTCGCGTCCGCGACGTCGAGAATCGTCGGTGCGAGGTCGATGTTGGCCGCGATCGTGCTGACGTGCCTGCCCGCCGGCAGGCCGGGCCCTCTGATGATCAGCGGCACCCGGATCGACTCCTCGTAGGGCACCGTCTTGCCGCTCTGGATCCGGTGCTCCCCCTGCATCCAGCCGTTGTCCGAGGTGAACACGATGACCGTGCCGGCCAGCTCGCCGGACGTCCGCAGCGCCGCCACGATGTCGGCGACCGCGTCGTCCACGGCGAGCAGCGACTCCAGGCGCCCCTTGAGCCGTACGTCCTCGATCTTGTCCTCGTTCGCGGGGGTGATGCGAGGCCTGTCGCGTACGGCCGCAGGCTTGTCGGAGACGTCCGCCTCGTCGTAGCTGGGGGGCTTGGGCAGTGTCACGTTCTCCAGGTCGCCACGGTGCCGGGGCGCGGGGCGGGGATTGCGCTGGGACAGGTCCGACCCGTTGGCGGCCCCCTCACCGTGCGGCGCCAGCGGTGCGAAGGACAGGAAGAACGGCTCGGCGGCCGGCGCCTTGCGCCTGATGTAGTCGACGGCCTTGCGGGCGTAGACGTCGGTCTGGTACAGCGCGGGATCCTCCACGTCGGCCGCGCCGTAGGTGCGCAGGACACCGTTCTCGTTGAGCGTGTAACCCCACATGCGGTAGGTGCTCGGGTCCACCGAGCCGTACCACTCGGCCCAGCCGGGCGGGATCTCCGTGGGACGCGCGCGGCCGTAGCCGTTGAGGAACTTGCCGATGTGCGCGGTGTCGTAGCCCGCCCGGCGCAGCCAGACCGGCAGGGTCTCCGCGGCGGGCAGCTTCTCGTACCCGCCGTCCGGCAACTGGTTGCCCAGTACGCCGTGGTTGTGCGCGTACTGCCCGGTGAGGAAGGTGCTGCGCGACGGGCAGCACAGCGAGTAGGACACCACGCTGTTGTCGAAGGTGGTACCCGGCGTGGCGAGCAGCGATCGCACGTTGGGCAGGTACTGCAGGGCGGACACGTTCATGTCGTCGACCATGATGACGACCACGTTGGGCTTGGCCGCCAGCGTCTCGGCCGGTGCGACGGCCGGCGCACCGGCGGTGGTCCCTGTCAGCGCGACGACAGAGGCCAGGGCGAGCAAGGTCGCACCGAGCCGGCGTCGATACGGGCGTGCGAACATACGACTCCTTCAGGGGCAGGACGGCGGACACCGTGAGCCCGCCGGAACGGGACCGATCGGTGCGGCTCAGAAGCTCGAAAGCTCAGGAGCTCAGAAGCTCGAAGACTCGAAGACTCGAAGGGGAGAACGGCGTCAGGCACCGGAGTGTCGGCGTGCTCGGCGTGTCGGCGTGCTCAGCCGGTGGGACGGCGAGCGGCACCGAGACGCATCAGGTCAACGTGCAACCGTCTCGTCAACACGATCTCGGTCGGCATGCAAGAAGCTTTACATCTACTGTCAAAACACGCAACACCCACTAAACAGACAGAATTATAGGGTTTTCCTTCGATGGAAACTTTCGGTGGAAACTTCAGTGGGAACTTCAGGGAGAAGCGGGACCGGTTCCGGGAAGGACCCCGTCTCGACAGCGGCCGATCCGCACCACGCCACGCCACGCCACGCGACCTAGGATCGAGCCATGTCCCTGGCCGCGGACGACATCGACCGGTTCGAGGCCTCCAGGCCGCGCCTGGAGGCCATCGCCTATCGCCTCCTCGGCTCCGCCGGGGAGGCCGAGGACGCCGTGCAGGAGACGTTCCTGCGCTGGCAGGCCGCCGACGTCGACCGCGTCGAGGTCCTGGAGGCCTGGCTGACGAAGGTCCTCACCAACCTGTGCCTCAACCAGCTCACCTCCGCCCGGGCGCGCCGCGAGACCTATGTGGGCCAATGGCTTCCCGAGCCGCTGCTCGCGGGGGACCCGATGCTCGGCCCCGCCGAAACCGCCGAGCAGCGCGAATCGGTCTCGTACGCGGTCCTCACCCTCATGGAGCGCCTCTCCCCCAGCGAGCGGGCGGTGTACGTGCTGCGGGAGGCCTTCACCTACCCGCACCGGGAGATCGCCGAGATCCTCGGCATCACCGAGGCCTCCAGCCAGCAGATCTTCCACCGCGCCAGGAAGCACGTCGCGGACGGTAAGGCCCGGACCGAGGTCGACGAGGCCACCGGCCGGCGGATCGTCGAGGAGTTCCTGGCGGCCGCCACCAGTGGCCGGACCGAGTCACTCGTGCGCCTGCTCACCGAGGACGCCATCTCGATCGGAGACGGTGGCGGAAGGGTCCCGGCCCGCGCCAAGGCGTTCGAGGGCGCCGCCGCGGTCGCGAGGTTCCTGCGAGGCCTGTTCAAACCCGGCAAGGCCAAGCGCGCCATGGCCGGCGGCGCGCCCGAGGTCTACGCCTGGACCGCCAACGGTGACCCGGCCGTCGTGGCCGTCGTGGACGGCCGGGTCGTCGGCGTCATGTGCCTGGAGATCACCGCCGAGGGCATCTGCGCGTTCCGCAACCAGGTCAACCCCGGCAAGCTCGAACGCGCGACCGCGCACTGGGCGGTCGCCGACCACGGAGAACCCCTGTTCACCGCTTTCTAGCCCTGTGTGAGGTGCTTCACATCGCGTTCCTGTCAGGAAACGGCGAGCCACTCGGTTCAAGTGGCAAACGTACACAAGACAGGAGCAGGAAATGCGGCATCGCATCATCGTCCTGGGAGCCGGATACACCGGCGCCATCGTCGCCGGCCGCCTCGCCAGGAGACTCCACCGCGAGGACGTCGCCATCACCCTCGTCAACGCCGAGCCCGACTTCGTCGAACGCGTCCGCATGCACCAGCTGGCGGCCGGCCAAGACCTCAAGCCCCGGCCGTTCAGCGAGATGTTCGCGGGCACCGGCGTCGAGCTGAGGCTCGCGAAGGTCACCGCCGTCGACGTCGACCGCAAAACCGTCACCCTCACCGCCGTCGACCAAAAGACCGTCACCGCCGTCGACGCGAACGGTGCCGAAGAAGAACTCGCGTACGACACGCTCGTCTACGCCCTAGGCAGCGGCTGGAACGCCCGGGGGGTCCCCGGGGCCGCCGAGCACGCCTACGAGATCGCCGGCCGCCCCGGAGCACTCCGGCTCCGTGAGCGCCTGGCCCGCCTCGGCGCCGGGCAGAGCGTGGTCGTCGTCGGCGGCGGCCTCACCGGTCTGGAGGCCGCGACCGAGATCGCCGAGGCCCGCCCGGACCTCGACGTCGCCCTCGCCGCCCGCGGCGACCTCGGGGACTGGCTCTCGCCCAAGGGCCGCGAGCACCTGCGGAAGGCCTTCGGCAAGCTCGGAATCACCGTGCACGAGCGCACCGCCGTCACCGGCGTCGAAGCCGAGCGCGTCACCACCGCCGACGGCGAGGCCGTCCCGGCCGCGGTCGTCGTGTGGACCACCGGCTTCGCGGTCCACCCGATCGCGAAGGCGACCGCCCTGGAGGTCACCGGCACCGGCCAGATCGTGGTCGACAGGACCATGCGCTCGGTCTCGCACCCGGACGTGTACGCCGTCGGCGACGCGGCCATGGCGATGGGCCCGGGTGACAGGCCACTGCGGATGTCGTGCGCCTCGGGAACCCCGGCCGCGTGGCAGGCCGCCGACGCGATCGCGGCGCGCCTGACCGGCGGGAAGCTCCCGGACGCGCCGATTCGCTACTTCAACCAGTGTGTCTCACTGGGCCGCGAGGAGGGCTTGATCCAGTACGTCACCGCCGACGACCGCGCCGTGCGGGCGGTCCTGACCGGACGGCTCGCCGCCGTCTACAAGGAACTGGTCTGCAAGGGTGCCGCCTGGGGCGTCGCCAACCCGACGCTCGGGCTGCCGGCCCGGCGCCGCCGCGTCACGCGAGAGCGGGCCGCGGCGGGCCCGGCCGTCGAGGCGCGGGCGTAGGGCACGAAGCGAAGGCCGGGCAGGCAGGGGAGCCGATCGGCTCCCACGCGTCCGACGATCCGTCACCGCGGGCGGGTCGAGGGTCCGAGGTCCCCGGTTCGGGCAACCCGCTGTCGGACAGGTCGTACCCGTTGGTCACGGCGGCTTCTTGAGAACCGTATCTTGCCGCCGTCGATGCCACCGTGCAGGACGCGTTCGCCGCCAACCTCTTGGGACCCGTGCTCGGCGAACGACGGCCCGACGAGCGTGACCTGGCGCGCTCGTATAGAACGACGACACCGCCGAGCACCTGCCTCCCATCTTCACCGCCTTCAGGGCACTGCCCCCCGCTGCGCCACGTGATAGGCCCTTCACCGGGCTGGGAGTGCCGCGGTATCCCCGCTGCCGATCAATCCGATCAATCCGATCAATCCGATCAATCCGATCAATCCGGCGCCTGGCAGACCGGGCAGACCCACCACGTCCCCGAGATTCACACCGAAGAGGCGCACGCCGGTGAGGTACCGTCGCCGTGGAAGCCCGTAAGTGCTTGCCCCGGACGAGATGTGCGCCGTACCCGGCCTGTTAAGACGACGCACTCGAAGGAGACGTCATGGACGCGGGCATACCCCTGGTCGATTTCACCGGAGTGACTCCACAGCCTCGTGGGTTGGACGTCCGGTGGATTCACGGCTCACCGTCGGCCAAGCACAACACCGATCCGGACATCCAGGTCCACGCGTACGACGAGCACACGTTCATCCTGCGGCAGAACATGGCGATCGACTACGAGGCGCCGTTCTTGTTCCTGCTGTTCGGAAACGCGCGGGCGGTGTTGATCGACACCGGCGCCACGGCGTCCGCCGAGTTCTTCCCCTTGCGCCGGGTGGTCGACGAGCTCGTCGCCGGCTGGCTCGCCCGCCATCCCCGGGAGGCGTACCAGCTGCTGGTGCTGCACACCCACCCGCACGGCGACCACATCGCGGGCGACGACCAGTTCACCGACCGCCCCGATACCACGCTGGTCGGCGCGGACCTGGTCACCGCCTGGGAGTACTTCGGGTTCGGCAAGGATCCCGACGCCGTGGCGCGGGTCGATCTGGGGGGCCGTGTGCTGGAGTGCCTGGCCACCCCGGGCCACCACGAGGCGGCGGTCACGTTCTACGACCGGTGGACCGGGTTCCTGCTCACCGGCGACACGGTCTACCCGGGCCGTCTCTACATCCAGGACTGGCCGGCCTTCGCCCGGACCATCGACCGTCTGATCGACTTCTCCGACGGCCGACCGGTCACCCACGTGCTCGGCTGCCACATCGAGATGACCAGGCAGCCAGGCGTGGACTACCCGATTCGTACCACCTACCAGCCCGACGAGCCTCCACCGCAGATGACCACCGGCCACCTGCGCGAGATCCGTGCGGCGATCAAGGAGATCGGCGACCGGCCCGGCCGGCGCGCCTGCCCCCTCTTCATTCTCTGGCCTCAAGAGGGCTGACACCGGTGGGCTCGGCAGTCGTTCGGCGTCCGGCGTGACCAGTCTGGCGGCCGTCGGTTGTGGCCTCGGCCCTGCGGCGCAGCTCAGGGGGGATCAGCTCCAGCAGCTGATCCGGGCGCAGGGGGAGGTCGAGGAGGCTGAGCTTGACCCGGCTGCGGTTGGTGTGTTCGCCCCCGGAGAGCCTCACCACCTGCCCGGCCTCGGCGTGTACGGTGACGCTCACCTTCTCGCCGTGCCCGAGCTCCCCGGACGGGGTTCCGTCGACGTCGACGGTGACGGGCGCGCTGTCGGCCGCCACGGTGAGCCGGACGTGGTCGGCCGCGCCCAGCACGACCGGCCGGCTCACGCCTGACATGGGGGCGACCGGGGTGATGACCACGGCGCCGGACGACGGGGACAGGACCGGGCCGCCGGCCGCGTAGTTGTAGGCGGTGGAGCCGGTGGGGGTCGAGACGACCACGGCGTCGGCCCGGTAGTAGCCGTACTGGAGGCCGTTGACGGCCAGATCGAGGGAGACGGCCCCGGCGCGGGACGACCGGCCCAGCACCAGGTCGTTGAAGCCGGACCGGGTCGCCAGCCGCGTCTCGCCGGCGTCGATCCGCAGGGCGGCGTACTGCTCGACGGTGAAGTCTCCTGCCGTCAGCCGGACCAGCGCCGAGGGCAGCTGGGCCGGGTGGACCTCGGCGAGGAAACCCAGGTTGCCGTGGTTGACCCCGAGCACGGGCACGGGACGGCCGATCACCAGCCGCATAGCCCCCAGGATCGTGCCGTCGCCGCCCAGGGCGACGAGACCGTCCACCTCGGCCACGAACCGGGCCTCGGGAACGATCTCGACCTCGGCCGGTACGCGGTCCCGGTCGACCTCGCGGGCGAGCACCCGGGAGCCTCGGCTCCCGGAGGTCTCGACGATCGCGTCGATCGACCGGTTCACCTGCTTTGTCGGATGAAGCACCAGGCCGACCGTGCCCACCCTCGGTTCCGGATCCATGCCCTCACTCTAGGTCGACCTCACGGGCGACAATCCGGTCGAGGCTCCCGCGTCAGATCCTCCGCCGGCCGTGACTGCGGCCGGCGGATTCCCGTGCAGCGCAAGGCCCTGATACGGCGAATCACCTCCCCGACGGCTCTACGGGCGTTCCCACCGGCCGTAGAGACCGACATCCCGGTCACCCCGGCGTCGTAGCCGGTCTCCCCCAGCTCCCGTACGGCGGACGCGGCCGACGGCGTGCCGTCGGTGCTCGGGTTCGTAGCCGTGGTGCCGACGCTCAGCGCACCGAGAGCCGATTGCCATTTCTTATCCAACTGTGTAATCATTATCCGCATGGATAACAATGTGCTGGTGAACCTCCAGCGGATCCGGTCCCTGTTCGTCGGGATGGCGGCCGTGTCGCTGGTGACCCTGATCATCGCCGCCGCCCTGCGCAACCGGCCCGACCTGGTCAACTGGGTGGTCTGGGTGCGCGGTGGCGCCGTGGCGGCGGCCTCGCTGTGGCTGATCTCGCTCGCCGGGCAGGCACTCAAGGGAAAACGATCGGCCTACGTGCGGATCAGGACCCTCTCGATCCTGGGCACGATCGGCATCGTGCTGATCTGCGTGGCGCCCGACAGCGGCTACCCCCTGTGGATGAAGGTCGACCAAGGGGTGATCGGCCTGCTGCTCGCGGGAGTCGCGATCCTGGCCAACCGGCACGCCGTACGAGCGGCGTTCCCGAAGCCCGGCCAGACTGGCAAACTGAGCTGACCAGGCCCGGCGGGAGGGCCACCGATCACGAAAAGGCCCATCATGCCCACGCCCGCACCCGCCGACCGAGCCCAGGCGACCCAGGCCCGCAAAGAGCAGATCGTACGGGCCACGATCGAGGTCCTGGCCGAACGGGGCTACCCGGGGACGACCTTCGAAGCGATCTGCGGTCACGCGGGACTAAGCAGCAAACGCCTGATCTCCTACCATTTCGCCACCAAGGACGACCTGCTCGCGGACGTACTGGCCAAGGTGCTCACCGATGCCGCGGCGTACATGCACCCGAGGATCGTGGCCGCGGAGGGCCCGCGCGAGAAACTGGCGACGTACATCCGCGCCAACGTGGAATTCATCGCCGCCAACCCCGCCCACGTGCGCGCGGTCCAGCAGATCGCCTTCAACGCGGCACCGACGCCTGACGGGACCCAGGACGGTGCCCTGAACCTGCTGGCCGAGCTGTTCGAGCAGGGCCGCAGGACCGGCGCGTTCCGCGCCTTCGACGCGCACCTCATGGCCATGACCCTCCGCGCGACGATCGACGCCGTCGCCGGCCGGCTCCTCACCGGTCTCGACCCCGCCGTCGCGGCCGAGGAACTGGTCACCACCTTCGACCTCGCCACCCGTGAGCCGGCTTCCAGGCCGTGAACGGCCGAGCCTGCGGCTCCTCGCCGTCGCTTCGGCAGCCGCTCGGCGGACTCGGTCTGCGGGCGACGGCGCGACCGGACAGACGCGGGCCGTCAGGCAGACGTTGAACTGGCGGCGGACCTCTCCGTCGCTGTAGGCGATGATGTGCCGGGCGTCGGTGTAGAGGCCGACCATCCCGGTCACCTCGACGTCGTAGCCGGTCTCCTCTTTCACCTCCCGTACGGCGGTCTGGGGCACCGACTCGGTGAGGTCCATCCCGCCTCCGGGCAGCGCCCACAGCCCGTTGTCGGTGCGCCGTTGCATGAGGATGCGTCCCCCGTCGTCGACGACCACGGCGGACACTCCCACGACCAGGCTGTTCGGCTCGGGGGCGTCGGGATCGTCGTAGTATTCGATGCGGGCCACTTACCGCTCCTCGCCGGGCAGTCGGGACTGCTTCCACACGACTTCGACGCTGACGGCGTAGATGTCGAATCGCTCTTACCGCGAGAATCAGCCCCCGCTTGCGCGGTTGGCGGCTGTAAGAGCCTCCTGCAAGGTGGCGACCTGAGCCGCCCCTCTCTGCCGGAGAAGGGCTGCGGCGTCGACCAGTTCCTTGCGGGCGTGGCGGTTCAGCCCGACGGCGTCGGCCACGATGGGCAGGCTCACCTGTACGGCCGCCGCCGCGTCTCCGGCCTCGGCGTGTGCCTTGGCCAGGCATGAGCCGTACCAGGCACGATCCCGCTTGTAGCTCTCCGGCAAGCCGGACAGCCCTTCCGTCAGCAGGTCGATCGCCTTGGGCCAGTTGGCAAGATGCAGCTCGGTCATGCCGCGCTGGAGGCGAAACCACGTCTCGTCGTAGAAGTACATCCACACCGGCTCGTCGTCGGCACGCTCGGCGGCCTGGCGGATCAGGGCCTCGGCCTCGTCCAGCAGCGTGCGGGCGGGCCGGGCGTCACCGGCGAGCGCGTGACCCCGGGCGGCCATCTGCGCGGCCATCCCCCGCACACCCGGTGTCACCCGGCCATCGTGCCAGCGGGCCGCGTCGGCGAGCCGGACACACCTGCGGGCGTTGCCCGCACTCCATGCCTGGTGGGCCTTCATGCTGAGCGTGGTGGTGGCCATGTTGACGTCGCCGATCTCCAACGCCCAATCATGCGCGCGGTCGTACCAGGCCAGAGCGGCGGCCTGGTCGTCGACGTCCAGCGACATCCACGCGACGAACTGGGCGTACTGCGCGGCCAGGTCGACCACCGTGTCGGCCAGCGAACCGCGAGCGCCCTGGGCCAGCTCGACCACCACACCGAGCTGTTGCCGCACGATCCCAAGCAGGGGGCGGGAGCCGATGGTGTCTTCGACCTTGCGATGTTCGGCAAGACAGGTCGCCAGCCAGTCCACGGTGCGCTGGTCCACCCGGCCGGGCTGCCGGACAGTGCGGGCGATCCGCTCGAACAGATCGGCGTCGGGTGCGACGGCCGGCAGGGGCAGCGCGGGCACCGGCAGGCTGGGGCGCTCGGCAAGGTCGAACAGGTCGGTCTCGGTGCTCCGCAGCGCGCGGGCGTACAGCAGGCGGTAGCGCTCACTGGGGTAGTGGTCGCCGCGTTCCCATCCCCGGATCGTCCGGGTGAGGTCATCGATGCCGGGCAGTTTGCCGCGCTGTTCTCCGGCGACTTCCTTGAGCCGACGTGCCATGTCCGCCACGGTGCCGACCTTGGCCTTGCGCTCCTCGCGCAGCCGTACGGCCCACTCAGGAGGCGTTCCTGGAGTGCCCATCGTCCACCTCCGGATATTCGCGGACACAGCCGTATCCCTGGCTGCCTCCCATTGTCATCGTGCCCTGCCGGAGCGCGGCGGCTTAGCTGAACGTGATGATTACTTCACGGGTTCCGACGGCCGAGGATCCGGCTCCGCGCTCGATGCGACGACTTCACGCGGAGCTCGAGAGCCTGGGCATCACCTCCGACATCCACCATGGGCACGGCGCGGCCCTGCTGAGCGTGTGGGTGGATCTGCTTGTCTGGTCCGACGGCGTCCGCTTCATGTGGTGGAACGGCGAGCACTCCGCGCGGACGGGCCGCAGGAAGTACGCGGCACACCCAGCAGGTGATCCGGCAGCGGCGGCCCGCCACATCGCCGCCCGCTACGCCGATCTCCGCACGACGCACCCCACGCCTCCGCTGAGAGCACCTAGGGCAGAGGCGGCACCGTTGTGACGGTGCTGGAGACCTGCGTGAGCCCGCACCTGGGCATGGCGCAACGCGATCATGTCCAGCTCGACTGGCACCCACCCGACCGGGTCCTGGAGCGGGCGCGTCCGGTGGCGTGGACGTGCGGTTGCCGGGCCACGGTGTACGAGCTGTTCCAGCGCGGCGGACAGGGGTTCATCCGACGCACCCTCCAACACGACGACGGCCACCGGGTGGACGAGAGCCACCGCTGGTCGATCACCGAAACTCGGACGACCTGGACGGCACTACTGTCCGGGAAAGCCCGGTAGAGACGGGCGTGGCGGCGTGTGCTTCGGAGGGACGGCGTCGCCACGCCCACCAGGGGCGCCTTCATCAGTTTCACAGCTGGGGACAACCAGCCGGAGACGAGCCCGACCGAGGTCGACTTCACCGACTGGGGCAGCGATGTACTCATCGACCCCCACCGCCGGACCAGGTGCACCAGACCGGGACGTGCCTGGCCACGGAGCCAAACTGAGCCGTTGGAACTCCGTCCTCGGCAGCGCCTCGACAACCATGCGCGAAGCACGGGGGCGTGGGGGCCAGGCCCTCACATCGGGGGGCTCGGGGGGTCGTCCCCCCGTGTAAACGACGAAGGAGACCCATGGAAGCGGCAAAGCCGCGACCACAGATCTCCCATCTCCGAAGTGGGGCTACCAGGACTTGAACCTGGGACCTCTTCCTTATCAGGGAAGCGCTCTAACCGTCTGAGCTATAGCCCCTCATCACGCGGACGAACGGTCTCGCATCCGTTTGGCGGAGGCGAACCCGTTCGCTCGAACAGGGAAAAGCTTACCCTGTTTCGGTGCCTGCTCGCGCCATGTCCCCGCCCCCGGAAGAGGGCGGGGACACGCGACGGGCCGGCTATTCGGCCTCGCTGAAGGTGACCTCCACGCCGCCGACCAGGTCGGAGGCGACGTTGTAGATCACCGCGCCGAGAGTGGAGAGGGCGGTGATCAGCACGACGTTCACCGCGCCGATCAGGGCGGTGTAGCCCAGGATGCGGACCGGCTCGAACCAGGAGGCGATGTCGACGCCGCTGGTGGCCTTGCCGTCGGCCGTCGTCAGCTGGGTGACCGTCTGGATGATGTTCTCGAACACCCCGAGGCCGGACAGCACCATGTACAGCACCGCGACCGCGATGAACAGCACCACGAAGCAGACCAGGGACACGACGAAGCTGAACTTCATCGCCGACCACGGCTCGACCCTGCGCAGCACCAGGTGCGCCTTGCGGGGCGACCTGGAGCCGCCGCCGACGTCCTTGGCCTTCCTGTCGGCCGCGTCCGAGGGTGCCTGGGGCGACGACAGGCTGCCGGGCGACCACGGGGCGCGGTTGTTCTGCTGTCCGGCCGGGCCACGACCCTGCTGCCCGCCGGGCGGGGGCGCGGGCGGGGCGACCGGGGAACGACCCTGCTGGCCCCCCGGCGAGGGCGGCGTGGCCGCAGAACGGCCCTGCTGACCCCCGGCAGGGGAGGCCGGGGAGCGACCCTGCTGACCACCCGGCGGAGGCGGCGCCTGCGGTGTGGGCTGCGCGGACGACTGCAACGGTGGCGCGGAGGGTGGTGGAGATCCGCTTGGACGGATCCGCACCGTGGTGTCGGCCTGTTTGCCGTCCTCTGTCGTCGTCACTTTTTTCCTGCCCTTGCGATCGTCGGATACCGATTCATCGGTCTCCGGCGCGGGCGCGCTACCGTTAACCGGTGACGAGGCCGCCTCGACGTCCTTCGTTCCAGCGGTCTTGTCCATCTTCTCCGTCGCCTGATCGCGTGTCGATGAGGAGGCGGGGCGCGATCCCGGCTTGCCCTGAGCACTCACGGATTCTCCCCTTCCCCGTTCTCACCGGTGTCCACCTGCGCGTCGGCGCCTTCCCCGGTTTCCAGGTTCTCCCCGGTCTCCAGCGCCTCCGCGTTGCGGGCCAGCGCCACGACGCTGTCCCCTTCCGCCAGATTCATCAGCCGAACCCCCATCGTCTGGCGGCCAGACTGCTTGATCTCCCCGGCACTCGTCCGGATAACCCCTCCGGCGGACGTGATCGCGAAAACCTCGTCCTCGGGTCTGACCATGACCGCGCCAACCAGCTTGCCACGAGCGCTGACGATCTTGGCGGTCAGGACTCCCTTTCCGCCTCTTCCCTGAAGAGGGTACTGATCGACGGGAGTGCGCTTGGCGTATCCACCCTCGGTCGCGATGAGCACGTTGTCGCCGTCGGCGATCCGGTTCATCGCCAGGAGCTCGTCGCCGTCGAGGAAGCGCATGCCGATCACACCGCTGGTCGCCCTGCCCATCGGGCGCATGGCCTCGTCGGAGGCCGTGAAGCGGATGGACTGGGCGCCGCGCGAGACGAGGAGGAGGTCGTCGTCCTCCGAAACCAGCCTGGCGGCGATCACCTCGTCATCCTCGCGCAGGTTGATCGCGATGAGGCCACCCGTACGCGGCGAGTCGTACTCGGACAGGCGCGTCTTCTTCACCAGGCCACTGCGGGTGGCGAGCACGAGGTACGGGGCGACCTCGTAGTCGCGCAGGTCGAGGACCTCCATCACGACCTCGTCCGGCTGCATGGCCAGCAGGTTCGCGAGGTGCTGCCCGCGCGCGTCGCGGCCGGAGTCGGGCAGCTCGTACGCCTTGACCCGGTAGACGCGGCCCTTGTTCGTGAAGAACAGCAGCCAGTGGTGCGTCGTGGTGACGAAGAAGTGGTCGACGATGTCGTCCTGGCGCAGCTGCGCGCCCCGCACGCCCTTGCCGCCGCGCTTCTGCGCCCGGTAGAGGTCCGTGTTGGTGCGCTTGGCGTAGCCGCCGCGGGTGATCGTGACGACCATGTCCTCCTCGGCGAGGAGGTCCTCGATCGACATGTCGCCCTCGTAGGCGATGATCTCGGTCTTGCGCTCGTCGCCGTACCGGCCGGTGAGCTCCGTGAGCTCGTCCTGGACGATCGTGCGCTGCCGCTCGGGCGAGGCGAGGATCGCCTGGTACTCGGTGATCTGCGCCATCAGCGAGTCGTGCTCGTCGGTGATCTGCTGGCGCTCCAGGGCGGCCAGCTTGCGCAGCTGCATGTCGAGGATGGCCTGCGCCTGGATCTCGTCGATCTCCAGCAGCGTCATCAGGCCGCCCTGCGCCGCGGACGCCGAGGGCGACTGCCGGATCAGGGCGATGACCTCGTCCATCCGCTCCAGGGCCTTGAGCAGCGCGCGCAGGATGTGCGCCCGCTCCTCGGCCTTGCGCAGCAGGTATCGGGTCCTGCGGACCACGACCTCGATCTGGTGCGCCACGTAGTGGCGGACGAACTGGTCGAGCCTGAGCGTCCTCGGCACGCCGTCGACCAGGGCGAGCATGTTGGCGCCGAAGGTGGTCTGCAGCTGGGTGTGCTTGAACAGGTTGTTCAGCACGACCTTGGCGACCGCGTCGCGCTTGAGCACGATCACCAGTCGCTGGCCGACCCGCGAGGAGCTCTCGTCGCGGACGTCGGCGATGCCGGTGATCCGGCCGTCCTTGACCGCCTCGGCGATGGTCAGCGCGAGGTTGTCCGGGTTGACCTGATACGGGAGCTCGGTGACGACCAGGCACTGGCGGCCCTTGGCGTCCTCCTCGACCTCGACGATCGCCCGCATGGTGATCGAGCCGCGCCCGGTGCGGTACGCGTCGTCGATGCCGCGGCGGCCGACGATCAGCGCGCCGGTGGGGAAGTCGGGCCCCTTGATCTGGGCGATCAGCGCCTCAAGGAGCTCCTCGTCGTCGGCGTCGGGGTTCTGCAGGCACCAGACGATGCCGCCGGCCACCTCCCGCAGGTTGTGCGGCGGGATGTTGGTGGCCATGCCGACCGCGATGCCCGCCGCCCCGTTGACCAGCAGGTTGGGGAAGCGCGAGGGCAGGACGAGTGGCTCCTGGGAGCGCCCGTCGTAGTTGGGGACGAGATCGACGGTGTCCTTGTCGATGTCGCGCAGCATCTCCATCGCGATGGGCGCGAGCTTGCACTCGGTGTAGCGCATCGCGGCCGGCGGGTCGTTGCCCGGCGAGCCGAAGTTGCCCTGCCCGTCGACCAGCGTGTAGCGCAGCGACCAGGGCTGGGCCATCCGCACCACGGTGGCGTAGATCGACGTGTCGCCGTGCGGGTGGTAGGAGCCCATGACGTCGCCGACGACGCGGGAGCACTTGAAGTAGCCGCGGTCGGGCCGGTAGCCGCCGTCGTACATGGCGTACAGCACGCGGCGGTGCACCGGCTTGAGGCCGTCGCGGACGTCCGGCAGCGCGCGCGAGACGATGACCGACATCGCGTAGTCCATGTAGCTGCGCTGCATCTCGGACTGGATGTCGACCGGCTCGACGCGGTCGGTCGGAGGGCCGGGCGGAGTGTTGACTTCCGTCACAGGTCAAGATCCTTTTCTGGTACGGCTACCGCTACACGTCGAGGAAACGGACGTCCCGGGCGTTCCTGATGATGAAGGAGCGGCGGGCTTCGACGTCCTCACCCATGAGCACGCTGAACAGCTCGTCGGCCTGGGCCGCGTCGTCGAGGGTGACCTGGAGGAGAAGGCGGGTGTCGGGGTTCATGGTGGTGTCCCAGAGCTGGTTGGCGTTCATCTCGCCCAGTCCCTTGAAGCGCTGCACGTTGTCGCGCGGCCGGGGGTCGGGCTTGCCCGCGTCGATGCCCGCCTGGATGACCACGTCACGCTCGCGGTCGGAGTAGGCGTAGGAGGCGTCCTCGCCCTTCCGGTCCCACTTGATCTTGTAGAGGGGCGGCTGGGAGAGGTAGACGTGCCCGGCCTCGATCAGCGGCCGCATGAAGCGGAACAGCAGGGTCAGCAGCAGCGTGGTGATGTGCTGGCCGTCGACGTCGGCGTCCGCCATCAGGATGAGCTTGTGGTAGCGGAGCTTGGAGATGTCGAACTCGTCGTGCACGCCCGTGCCCATGGCGGTGATCAGCGCCTGGACCTCGTTGTTCTGCAGGACCTTGTCGATCCGCGCCTTCTCGACGTTCAGGATCTTGCCGCGGATCGGGAGGATCGCCTGGAACTTGGAGTCGCGGCCGCCCTTGGCGGAACCGCCCGCCGAGTCGCCCTCGACGATGTAGAGCTCGCACTTCTCAGGGTCGCTCCACTGGCAGTCGGCCAGCTTGCCCGGCAGCCCCGAGCCCGACTCCAGCAGCGACTTGCGCCGGGTCAGGTCGCGGGCCTGGCGGGCCGCGAGGCGGGCGCGGGAGGCCTGCAGGGACTTCGTGATGATGTCCTTGGCCTCGCCGGGGTTGCGCTCGAACCAGTCGCGCAGGTGGTCGTTGCACGCCTTCTGCACGAACGACTTGGCCTCGGTGTTGCCCAGCTTGGTCTTGGTCTGGCCCTCGAACTGCGGGTCGGTCAGCTTCACCGAGATGATCGCGGTGAGACCCTCGCGGATGTCCTCTCCGGCGAGGTTGTCGTCCTTGCCCTCCTTGAGGAACTTCTGCTCGCGCGCGTAGCGGTTGACGATGGACGTCAGCGCCGCGCGGAAGCCCTCCTCGTGGGTGCCGCCCTCGGCCGTGTTGATCGTGTTGGCGAAGGTGTAGACGGACTCGCTGTAGGAGTTGTTCCACTGCATCGCGATCTCGACGGCGATGCCCTCGCCCTGCTCCTCGAAGTCGATCACCGAGAGGTGGGCCGGCTCCTTCTTGGAGTTGAGGTGCTCGACGAAGTCGGACAGGCCGCCCTCGTAGTGGTACGTGACCTCCTTGGGCTCCCCGTCCTCGCCCTCGGCGAACTCGGGGCGCTCGTCCCTGATCGAGATCGTCAGGCCCTTATTGAGGAAGGCCATCTCCTGGAAGCGCCGCGAGAGGGTCTCGAAGTGCCAGATCGTGGTCTCGAAGATGGTCTCGTCGGCCCAGAAGGTGATCGAGGTGCCGGTCTCGCCGGTCTTCTCGCCCTTGGCCAGCGGGGCGGTGGGCCTGCTCTCGACGTAACTCTGGCGCCAGTGGTGGCCCTCGGTGCGGATCTCCACGTCGAGCTTGCCGGACAGCGCGTTGACGACGGAGACGCCCACGCCGTGCAGGCCGCCGGAGACCGCGTACGACTTGTCGTCGAACTTGCCTCCCGCGTGCAGCACGGTCAGGACGACCTCGACCGCGGGACGGTTCTCGCCGGGGACGATCCCGACGGGGATGCCGCGGCCGTTGTCGACGACCCGCACGCCGTTGTCGGCGAGCAGGGTGACCTCGATCCGGTCGGCGTGTCCCGCCAGGGCCTCGTCGACGGAGTTGTCCACGACCTCGTAGACGAGGTGGTGCAGACCGCGCTCGCCTGTCGAGCCGATGTACATGCCGGGGCGCTTACGGACCGCCTCAAGCCCTTCGAGAACGGTGATTGAGCTAGCGTCGTAGGACAAGTGCGAAATCCTCCTGCCGCGGACACGCGGCAGGGAGACAACATGTAGCCCCGCCGTGCCCGTCACCGTCGTGAATGCCCCGATGCGTTCACCCAGGGGAGCCGGCACGCGCGCCGGGGGTGACACGCAAACGGACGTGTCCGGAATTCGATTTCATTCTAGCGGCTCAGAGCACATCATGTGGCATTGACGGCCTCTGGAATGGCCTGTCGCGCGACGATCATCGTCTTGGACATCCCCCTACGGGGACGGGGTTCGCCGCGCCAGAAGGGCCGCTGATCCGTTTTCGATCCCCGGATCAGCCGTAGGTGTCGCCCGGACCGCGACTTCCGGTGACGCGCAGGCCGCCGCTGGAGCGGGGGCCGTTCTGCGGTCCGCGAACTTTTACCTTTTGCACCGTTCCGTCCCCGAGCTCCTCATTCAACCTCCTGACGAGCGTCCTCGCCAGCAGGCGCACCTGGGTGGCCCAGGCGGTGGAGTCGGCGACCACCACGACCTCGCCCTCGGCGAAGGTCTCCGGCTTGGTGTGGGCCGCCATGTCGGCGCCGACGATCTCGTGCCAGCGGCCGAAAACCCCGCCGATCGCGGCGGGCTGCTCCCAGCCCCGGTCGGACAGCAGGTCGGCGATGGCCCGGCCGAAGAGCTGGGGGTCACCGGAGTCCCTGCGCGCCCCCGACGCCCTGCGGCGCGGCTCGCGGCGGGGGAGCTGTCCCCGTCTGGCGGCGTCCGACTTCGCCTGGGCCAGCTTCTCCCTGGCCATCGCGGCCCCCTTGGCGGCCGCGCTCCTCGCGGAACCGGCGGCCGCACCGTCCACGCCCGCACCGTCCGCACCGCCCGTGTCGCCCGCATCGCCCGGCGCGGGTGCCGCGCCGCGCCGTTTCGGCTCAGGCCCCCGGGGGACGGGCACCGGGCCTCCGGCGCCCTCTCCGCCGTCATCGGACACGGGCCACGCCCCCCTCGGTCACGTCGAAGCGGCTCC
This sequence comes from Streptosporangium heterodermiicola, assembly GCF_051390675.1. Taxonomy (NCBI): domain Bacteria; kingdom Bacillati; phylum Actinomycetota; class Actinomycetes; order Streptosporangiales; family Streptosporangiaceae; genus Streptosporangium; species Streptosporangium heterodermiicola. The sequence goes on along the minus strand of NZ_JBPJSR010000003.1, from coordinate 285,308 downwards.
CGGCCAGCTCCCCCGGCACGTCGTCGGGGACCGCGGCGGTGATCAGCACCTGCTCCGCCGGGGCGACCATCTCGGCCAGGCGGCGCCTGCGCCTGTTGTCGAGCTCGGCGAAGACGTCGTCCAGGATCAGGACCGGGTCGCCGCCGTCGGCCCTGAGCAGGTCGTAGGCGGCCAGCCTGAGCGCCAGCGCGAACGACCACGACTCGCCGTGGCTGGCGTAGCCGCGCGCGGGCAGCTCGCCCAGGCCGAGGAACAGGTCGTCGCGGTGCGGCCCGACGAGGGTCACGCCCCGTTCGAGCTCGGAGGCGCGGACCTCCAGCAGGCAGGCCCGCAGCCGCTTCGCCAGCTCGGCGCGGTCGGTCCCGGCGTCAGGGGGCAGGGTGCCGCGGTACTCCAGCCCGGCGGGGGCGGAGTCGGGCGCGAGGGAGGCGTACGAGGCGGCGACCAGCGGGCGCAGCGTCTCGACCAGCTCCAGCCTGGCCGCGAGCAGCTCGGCGCCGTGCGTGGCCAGGTGTGCGTCCCAGACCTCCAGGGTGCTCAGCGGGTCTCCCGCCCCGGCCTCGGCGAACGCGGCCTCGCTCTCGGCCCGCCGGGGACTCCTGCCCCGGCCCCGCCGGGCCTGCGCGGCGGTGCGCAGCAGGGCGCCACGCTGCTTGAGGACCCGGTCGTAGTCGGCGCGCACCCCCGCGAACCTGGGCGTCCTGGCCACCAGGAGGTCGTCGAGGAACCGGCGCCGCTCGGAGGGGTCGCCCTTGACCATCGCGAGGTCCTCGGGGGCGAACAGCACCGTGCGCAGCAGGCCGACGACGTCGCGGGGACGGGAGACGGGCGAGCGGTTCAGCCTGGCCCGGTTGGCCCTGCCCGGGTTGATCTCCAGCTCGATCAGCGCGCGCCGCTCGTCGCGCACCACCGACGAGCGGACGATCGCCCGCGCCGCGCCCTGCCTGACCAGCGGCCCGTCGGTGGCGACCCGGTGGCTGGCCTGCGTCGCCACGTAACCCAGCGCCTCGACCAGGTTGGTCTTCCCCATGCCGTTGGGCCCGACGAAGGCCGTGACCCCCGGCTCCATGCCGAGGTCGACGGTTTCGTAGGACCGGAAGTCGGTCAGGGAGAGATGGGCGACATGCACCCCAGGAAGATTAGTCGGCCCCGTCCGTCACCGGGGCCTCCCGCGTCCGTACGGCTCGCGCCCCGTGGAAAAGGTATGGCGCGAGCCGCGAGGGGACGTGGGCTGACGGCAGGCTATCCGGCCGTCTCGACCGGGGGCGTGACGTCGGCGCCGGGGGAGTCGGCGCCCTTCTCGGTCGCGCCCGCCCTGGAGGTGACCGCGTGGCCGCCGAACTGGTTGCGCAGGGCCGCGACGACCTTCATCGCCGGTGAGTCGTCCTGGCGGGAGGCGAACCTGGCGTACAGGGCGGCGGTGATGACCGGCAGCGGGACCGCGTGCTCGACGGCGGCCTGCACCGCCCAGCGGCCCTCGCCCGAGTCCTGGGCGTAGCCCTCCAGCTCCGCAAGGGACGGGTCCTCGTCGAGCGCGCGGACCATCAGGTCGAGCAGCCAGGAGCGGATGACCGTGCCCTGCCGCCAGCTCTTGAAGGAGCCGGCCACGTCGGTCACGATGTTGGAGGCCTCAAGGAGCTCCCAGCCCTCGGCGAAGGCCTGCATCATGCCGTACTCGATGCCGTTGTGGACCATCTTGGCGAAGTGGCCGGCGCCGATCGTGCCCGCGTGGACGAAACCGTCCTCCCCCTCGGGCTTGAGGGTCTCGAAGATCGGCATCACCCGCTCGACGTCGGCCTTCTCGCCGCCGACCATGAGCGCGTAGCCGTTCTGCAACCCCCAGACGCCGCCGCTCACGCCGCAGTCGACGAAGCCGACGCCCTTGGCGGCGAGCTCGGCGCCGTGCTTCTGGTCGTCGACATAGTGCGAGTTGCCGCCGTCGACGAGGATGTCGCCGGGCGACAGCAGGTCGCCGAGCGCCTTGACCGTCGCCCGGGTCGGGTCACCGGAGGGCACCATGACCCACACGGTGCGCGGGGCCTGGAGCCGCTCCACGAGCTCTTCCAGGCCGGCCACGTCACTGACCGCGGGATCGCGGTCGTACCCGACGACGTCGTGACCTCCGCGGCGCAGGCGCTCGGCCATGTTGCCGCCCATCTTGCCCAGCCCGACCATGCCGATCTGCATACGAGCACCCCCTTCAGGGTTTCATCATTCACCTACGCCAGGCGTGCCCGCGCAAGCCTTACCAGCTCGGCGTTCCCGCCGACGGGGTCACCCACAGGGCTGTGGAGGACGTCCTCCAGGCCGATGCGCGTGGCGAGTCCAGACTGCCCAGCCTCGTCCAGGAGAATCCACGCGGGGTCCCCCTCGCCGTGGAGCAGTCTCGGGCCGGGGACGCCGAGCCCGGCGAGACGGTCCAGGACGGCCCGCGCCCGGGAGAGGGCGGTGTCCGCGGGACCGCCGATGATCTCGACGAGCACCCGCGCGCATTCGAGGCCGGTCGCGGCGAGCGCGTCGGCGTCCTCCACCGACCAGACCCCGGCCTCCACCTGCACGCCGAGCCGTCGCAGATCATGCCACAGGGCCTCGAAGCCGGGCTCGGAGAGGTTCACCGAGGCGAAGTCGGGCAGCTCGCCGGGGGAGAGCGCGGCCCAGCCGCGGACGGCGTCGCGCCGCGCGTCCACGTCCCAGCCGGTTATCCACAGCCCTGTGCTCACCCCGACGGGCAGCCCCGGGCACGCCTCGCGCACGGCGCGTACGGCCGCCCCGATGTGGGCGGCGCTGAGCGACTCGCTGCCCGCCTCGTCGCGCGGGTGTATGTGAACGGCGTCCGCACCCGCCCCACGCGCCCCACGGGCCGCCTCAGCGAGCTCCAGGGGGGTCAGGGGGACGGCCGGGTGGTCGCCGGGCCTCCTGGCGCCGTTCAGGCACGCCTTGAGCCACGTCGTCCCCCGCGCGGCCTCGCCGCGCGTCTCGGCTGCCCTGTGGACGACCGTTCCCGTCGCCGCCGCCGCGAGATCCCCGCCGGGACCGGTCGCCGCGCCTGCCGCGAGAGAGCCTGTCTCCGGGCCCGCCGGGAGATCCCCGCCGGAGCCGGCAGCCGCGTCTGCCGCGAGAGGGCCGGTCTCCGAAGCCGCCGCGAGATCGCCTTCCCGGCCTGGCGCGGGATCCACCGGGGGACTCGCCGGGGGATCCGCCGCGCCGGGCCGTCGCGGGGCCGTCATCAGCTGGACAGGCGGATGGGCATGATCAGGTAGCGGTAGTCGGGGACACCGCCGTCGTCCGCGGGCTTGCCCCCGGTGAGGATGGCGGGCTTGGTGGACGTGGTCATCTGCAGCCGGGCCACGTCGGAGTCGATCGCGCCGAGCCCCTCCAGCAGGAACTGGTGGTTGAAGGCGATGTTGATGTCGTCGCCCTCGAACTCGACGGGGAGCACCTCGACCGCCTGCGCCTCGTCGCCGCTGCCCGCCTCCAGGACGACCTCGTCGCCGCGGAAGGCCAGCCGTACGGGCGTGTTGCGCTCGGCGACCAGGGCCACGCGCTTGACGGCCTCGACGAAGGCGGACGTCGGCAGCTCCGCGCGGGCGGAGAACTCCGTCGGCAGCAGCGAGCGGTACTTGGGGAACTCGGGGTCGAGCAGCCGGGTGGTGGTGCGGCGGCCCGCGCTGGAGAAGCCGATCATGCCCTCGCCGGTGCCGCCCGCGGAGCTCATCGCGATCTCGACCTCGGCGCCGGTGCCGCCCAGGGCCTTGGCCGTGTCGGCGAGGGTCCGGCCCGGGATCATCGCGATCGCCGAGAAGTCGGGCTGGCCCGGCTGCCACTTCAGCTCCCGCACGGCGAGACGGTAGCGGTCGGTCGCCGCGAGCGTGACCGTGTCGCCCTCGATCTCCACGCGCACGCCGGTGAGCATCGGCAGGGTGTCGTCCTTGCCCGCGGCCACGGCGACCTGGCCGACGGCCGAGGCGAACACGTCGCTGCCCACCTTGCCGGCGGCGGGGGGCATGGTCGGCAGGGAGGGGTAGTCCTCCACAGGCATGGTGAGAAGGGTGAACCGCGCGCTGCCACAGGTGACGACCGCCTTGGCACCTTCCACGACGAGATCCACGGGCTGCGCGGGAAGCGCCCTGGTGATCTCGGCGAGGAGCCTTCCGGAGACGAGCACCACGCCCGCCTCGCCCGTCTGCAGTTCGAGGGTCACCTCGGCGGAGACCTCGTAGTCGAAGCCCGAGAGCTTGAGCTGCCCGTTCTCCGTGACCTCAAGACGCATGCCGGCCAGCACCGGCACGGAGGGACGCGCAGGCAGGCTGCGCGCCGTCCATGCGACCGCCTCAGCGAGCACGTCTCGGTCGACCCGGAACATCACGTGGATCTGCCTCCTGTGTGTCGAGCGCCATCCGCTCGGTGCCTGGGGTTCAAGTGTTCACTGTCCCGCACCTGTGCTCCCTCGGAACCCTCTTATGGCTCTTGGGTTTCCTAGTTAGAGATACAGGTGGCCTTCGTATTAGGGGCTGTGGATACTGTGGAAAGCCATTGTTTCCGCAGGTCAAGTGCTGTTTTTTCATCCACCGGGGCTGTGGGCGGAGACTGTGGACAACTCTTGGGGCTGGGGAGAACCTCGGAGTACACACAGGCCGTCCCCAGATTCGGGGTCCTCTGTCCCCAAGTTTTCCACGAGGTTTCCCCAGGTTATCCACGGGGTAGGAGGTCGTTTTGTCCTTGTGGAAAACTCTCCCCACAGGGCGTCCCCAGGTTATCCACGAGTTGTCCCCAGGTTGTCCCCAAGTTCTCCCCAGGGTTGTCCACAGACGCCGAACAGCGTTCGGCCCAGCGGGTTTCCGGATGATCATGGTTCGGCGTCCCGGAGCCTCCCGGGCCCCCGCGAACCGTTGATCCACAAGGTTTTCCACAGCCTGTGCATCACGGGGTGAAAAACCTCATCATCCGTTGCGGGACTGCTGCTTGATCCGGGTCGTCAGCTCGTTGACCTGGTTGTAGATCGAGCGTCGCTCGGCCATCAGGGAGCGGATCTTGCGGTCGGCGTGCATCACCGTGGTGTGGTCGCGGCCGCCGAACTGCTGGCCGATCTTCGGCAGCGACATGTCGGTCAGCTCCCTGCACAGATACATGGCGATCTGCCGGGCGGTCACCAGGACCCGCGAGCGCGACCCGCCGCACAGGTCGTCGATCGACAGCCCGAAGTAGGCGGCGGTGGACGCCATGATCGTGGCGACCGTTATCTCCGAGCCCGCGTCCTCGGTGATGAGGTCCTTGAGCACGACCTCGGTGAGCTGCAGGTCCACCGACTGCCGGTTCAGGCTCGCGAACGCGGTCACCCTGATCAGGGCGCCCTCCAGCTCGCGGATGTTGGTCGAGATGCGGCTCGCGATGTATTCGAGCACCTCGGGCGGCGCGGCCAGGCCCTCCTGGATCGCCTTCTTGCGCAGGATCGCGATCCGGGTCTCCAGCTCGGGCGGCTGGACGTCGGTGATCAATCCCCACTCGAACCGGTTGCGCAGCCGGTCCTCCAGCGTGACCAGCTGTTTCGGCGCCCGGTCGCTGGAGATGACGATCTGCTTGTTGGAGTTGTGGAGCGTGTTGAAGGTGTGGAAGAACTCCTCCTGCGTCTGCTCCTTGCCCTCCAGGAACTGGATGTCGTCCACCAGCAGGATGTCCACGGCCCGGTAGCGGCCCCGGAAGTTGTCGGCCTTGTGGTCGCGGATGGAGTTGATGAAGTCGTTGGTGAACTCCTCCGAGCTCACGTATCTCACCCGCGCGCCGTCGTACAGGCTCTGCGCGTAGTGGCCGATCGCGTGCAGCAGGTGGGTCTTGCCCAGGCCCGAGTCACCGTAGATGAACAGCGGGTTGTACGCCTTGGCGGGCGCCTCGGCCACCGCGACCGCCGCCGCGTGCGCGAACCGGTTGCTGGAGCCGATCACGAAGGTGTCGAAGGTGTACTTCGGGTTCAGCCGGGCCGGTTCCCCCTGCGTCCGGCTCCCGCGGCCGTCCCACCTGTTCTGCACGCCTCCGGCGCCACCCGCGGCGGGCACGGGGGGCGCGCCGCGGTCGAACGAGTCGGGCTCGGGCCGCGGCGGTGACGGCTGCGGGGTGTAGCCGCGGCCGTATCCGGGGCTCTGCTCCCCCTGCGCGGGCGCCTGCGAGGGCTCCGCGGGAAGGTACGGCTGGGGGGACTCCTCGCCCTGCTGGTACGGGTAGGAGAACGGCTGTGCCTGTGGATAGTCGGTGGACGGCGGCGCGGGCTGGTTGCCCCCCGTATAGGGGTGCTGGAGCCCGGAACCCCCGTGGTGCTGGGGCGGAGCGGGCTGTGCATAACCCTGCCGGTCCCCGCCGGGCTGTGCATAACCCGGGGGCTGGGCCTGGGGATAACCGTCCTGGCGGGGGGGGAGCCCGGACTCGGGGCCCGCCGCGCTGGGGTCGACCATGACCGCCACCCGCATCGGGCGGCCGAACTCCTGGGAGAGCGCCTGGCTGATGAGCGGACGAAGCTTGTTCTCCAGGACATCTCTGGCGAAATCCGTGGGTGCGGCGAGGACCACGGTGTCGTTCATCAGGCCGAAGGGCCGGGTCATGTTGAGCCAGACCCGCTGCTGGGACGGGACGTTCTCGTTCAGGGAGTTCTCAAGGGCCCTCGCCCAGACCGCGCTGAGGTCCGTTCCGTCCATGGTCCGGCTCCCCTCCTCCCGACGCGGCCCCGCTGGCCTACCGCGATCTGTTTATCCACAATGGTGGCCGCCGGGCGCACCGGATCTCGTCGTTGTCCACATGCAGGGAGTCCCGTGGCCCCTTCGTGGGCGCCATACGAAATCCACATCGAATCCACAGGCTGTGCACAGCCCGTTACCTGCGGTCCGACGCGTCCTCGCAGCGGAGAGAGGGTCTGGAAGGGCCGACAGTAGCCCTGTCCACAGCTGTGTACAAGACGTTGTCCACAGCCTAGTGGCGTACGGGAGGGACGGAGCGCACATCCTGTGGACGGCGAGGCGCCGGTGGATAACGTGCCTGTGGAAACGTGGATAACCTGTGAGGGCGTGCTCGGGGAACACTCTCCGGTTTGACCTGGGACACGTCTGACCCGTAACGTACGACGGTCGGCTTGCCACGCGGCGGCTATTTCGCATGCCCCGCATCCGGCAAGCCAGCCACTGTCGAGCGTCCCCATGTGCTGGGGATGCGTCTTGAGCCTGGAGCCCACTCGTGAGCAAGCGTACTTTCCAGCCGAACAACCGCCGTCGTGCGAAGACCCACGGCTTCCGGCTCCGCATGCGCACCCGCGCCGGCCGCGCCATCCTTGCCGCTCGCCGTCGCAAGGGCCGCGCCGAGATCTCCGCCTGACGCATCCGTTGCGCCCGGTTCGCCGGGCCTAGGCAGTAGAGCCCGTCGCCCGCCGGCATCGCTGTCGGCGGGCGACGGGCGTACCTGCCCAGGGTCACCAAGATCTCTCGTGCTGCCGTCCGGGTCCCGCATGCGCCGGGGCGACGAGTTCGCCGGCGCGGTCAGAGGGGGAAGCCGAGCAGGCCGCCCCACCCTGGTCGCGCACCTTGGCATGCGTTCTGACAGGGATACTCCTCCCCTGGTCGGATTCGTGGTGAGCCGTGCCGTAGGAGGCGCGGTCATCAGAAATCGGGTTAAACGTCAGTTGAGACACCTCATGCGAGACCGTCTCGACCGGCTTCCGAGAGGTAGCCTGCTGGTGGTACGCGCCAATCCACCGGCCGCGTCCGCGCGAAGCGAGCGCATAGCCGCCGAACTCGACGTCGCGCTGGATCGTTTACTCAGGCGGCTGGAGCCCCCCGGGGCTCGCATGGATGGGCGATGATGACGGCGCAGCAGACCGCTGGAATTTCTCCGGCTGCCAGGATCCTGATGGCTCCGATCCGGTTCTACCGGTCCTTCGTGAGCCCTCTGCTGGGTCCCCGTTGCCGCTTCCACCCCTCGTGCAGTGCCTACGGCCTCGAAGCCGTGGCCGTTCACGGCGCGCTGCGCGGCACATGGTTGACGATCCGGAGAATCGGGCGTTGCCACCCATTCCATCCCGGAGGCTTTGACCCGGTGCCCCCGCGCCCGGGCCGGTCCGACGAAACGCAAGGGAGCTAGCTCGGTGGAGCTGTCCTGGCTGAACTGGCTGTACACAGCCGTCGCCCATGTAATCACCTGGATTCACCAGGGCTACAGCACCTTCATCCCGAAGGACAGCGGGCTCAACTGGGCGCTGACCATCATCACGCTCACCGTGCTGATGCGGCTGCTGATCTTTCCGCTCTTCCTCAAGCAGATGCGCTCGTCGAAGAAGATGCAGGAGCTGGCGCCCAAGGTCCAGGAGATCAGAAAGCGCTACAAGAACGACAAGCAGCGGATGAACCAGGAGGTCATGGCGCTGTACCAGGGGCAGGGGGCCAACCCGCTGGGTGGCTGCCTCCCGATCCTGGCGCAGTTCCCGATCTTCATCTCGATGTTCACCGTGCTGCAGGCCATGGCGAACAGCCCGGTGCCCAAGTTCGGCATGACCCAGCAGATGATGGACAGCGCCCGAGCTGCCCACATCTTCGGCGCGCCGATCCCGGCGACCTTCTTCACCGACTCGGCCGACATCATCAAGCTCGGTGCCGACCCGATCGTCACCAAGGTCGTGCTCGCCATCTTCGTGGCGGTCAGCTCGCTGACCACCTTCCTCACCGTCCGGCAGAGCGTGACCCGCTCGATGGCCCAGATGCCGGACAACCCGATGGCGCAGCAGCAGAAGATCCTGATGTACGTCTCGCCGCTGTTCGCCGTCTTCTCACTGAACTTCCCCCTCGGCCTGATCCTCTACTGGGTCACCACGAACCTCTGGACCCTCGGCCAGCAGCACTGGTTCTACAGCCGCAACCCCTCCCCGGTGGTCGACGCCAAGGGCAACATCACGACTCCCGAGCCCAAGCCGAGCCTGCTGAGCAAGGTCAAGAAGACCGCCCCCGAGCCCGAGGCGCCGCCCGAGCCCGAGGCCAAGGTGATCCGGCAGCAGCCCACCCGCCAGCCCCGCAGCAAGCGGACCGGTAGCAAGAAGTCCTGACATCTCATCCCGACAGCACGAAGGAGTGGCCGGACGTGACCGAGGCCGAGGCCGAGAAGGAGCCCGCGAAGGCGGCTCCCGATCTCGCCGCTTTGGAGCAGGAAGGCGAGATCGCGGCGGACTATGTCGAGGGTCTGCTCGACATCGCCGACATCGACGGTGACATCGACATGGATGTCGAAGGCGATCGCGCCGTGGTGTCGGTCGTCGACATCAAGGGCGGCGACCTGGTCGGCCCCAACGGCGAGGTGCTGGAGGCCATCCAGGAGCTGACCCGCCTGGCGGTCCACCGTCAGACGGGCGAGCGGTCGCGCCTGATGCTCGACATCGGCGGCTACCGCGACCGCCGCAGGAGCGAGCTGAGCGAGCTCGGCACCAAGATCGCGGCGGACGTCAAGCGGAACGGCGAGCCCAAGTCGCTGCAGCCGATGACGCCGTTCGAGCGGAAGATCGTGCACGACGCCGTCGCCGCGGCGGGCCTGCGGAGCGAGTCCGAGGGCGAGGAGCCCCGCCGTTTCGTGGTGGTCCTTCCCGTTTAGCGCCTTCCGTTCAGCGCCTTCCAGCGGCTGTACGAGCCTGCAGAGGCCGCCGTCCCCGGTTTCCGGGGACGGCGGCCTTTTCGTGTCCCGTCGCCACCCCGCGCTGTACGACGGCGCCGAAGCGGGCCGTTAGCCTTGAGATCGGCCTGACCCCGATATCTCCGAGGGAAGAGTGAGCATCGAGTGAGTGACCAGATCCCCGAACCGCCCGAGGTCGCGCGCGCGGTGTTCACCGGCGACGCCTGGGCCAGAGCGGAGGCCTTCGCGGAGCTGCTGGCCGGTCCCGGGGTGGTGCGCGGGCTGCTCGGCCCGCGGGAGGTGCCGCGCATCTGGGACCGCCACCTGCTCAACTGCGCGGTGATCGCCGAGGTCGTGCCCGCCGACGTGCGCCTGGTCGACATCGGCTCCGGCGCCGGCCTGCCGGGCCTGGTCCTGGCGATCGTACGGCCCGACATCACCGTCACCCTCCTGGAGCCGCTCCTTCGCCGGACGGTCTTCCTGGAGGAGTGCGTGGAGTCGCTGAAACTCGGCAACGTCGAGGTGCTGCGCGGCCGGGCCGAGGAGTTCGCGGGCAGGCGGGAGTTCGACGTCGCCTCCGCCCGCGCGGTGGCGCCGCTCGACCGCTTGCTGAAATGGTCGCTGCCCTTGCTGCGCGAGGGGGGCGAGCTGCTGGCGATGAAGGGCGAGCGCGCCGCGGAGGAGTTGGCGGACGCCGAGCCGCAATTGCGGGCGAGTGGGGTACAAACCGCGGAGCTTACATCGGTCGGGCACGGTAAGGTCGAGCCGCCCGCAACTCTCATCCGGGTGGTCGCCGGTCGGGCTCCCGAAGGAGCGCGGAAGGCCTCTCGCCGGAAGGATCGTGCCTCGCGAGGCAGATAGCGCGAGGCACCGGATAAACCGAGCAAAGCGAGTACGAGGCCAGTGAACGACCGTTCGAGTGCGATCGCCAGCGCGAGGAGCGGTCTCGGCTGGCCCGAGGTTCCCGCCGTTCTGCCCCATGGACGCCTTTCCGGTCTGGGCTGGCCGGCACCAGCACCCGGTGCCGTAGTCAGGCCGGTTGAAAGGAAGACGACCGTGACCCAGACCCCCCTTAATCCCGGCGACTCGCCGCTGGTACGAGAGGCACTCAGCTCAGTGGTTTCACGTGAAACATCGGCCCAGAAGACCGCCGCCGCTCCCGGAGGCTCCACCGGGGTCCGGGACGGTGACTGGCCCCGCCCCGCCAAGACCCGGATCTTCACCGTCGCCAACCAGAAGGGCGGCGTCGGCAAGACCACCACGTCGGTCAACCTGGCGGCGGCGCTGTCCATGCACGGCCAGCGGGTGCTCGTGGTCGACCTCGACCCCCAGGGAAACGCCTCGACGGCCCTCGCCGTCGAGCACCGAGGCGACGTGCCGGACATGTACAAGGTGCTCGTGGAGGACCTGCCGCTCGCGGAGGTCGTGAAGGAGGTCCCGGACATGCCGGGCCTCTACTGCGCTCCCGCCACGATCGACCTGGCCGGTGCCGAGATCGAGCTGGTCTCCATGGTCGCCCGCGAGGCCCGCCTGCAGCGCGCGCTGGCCGCGTACGACGCGGTCGAGTTCGACTACATCCTCATCGACTGCCCTCCCTCGCTCGGCCTGCTCACGGTGAACGCGCTGATGGCCGCGAACGAGCTGCTCATCCCCATCCAGTGCGAGTACTACGCGCTGGAAGGTCTAGGCCAGCTACTGAGGAACGTGGACCTGGTCCGCGCGCACCTGAACCCCACGCTCGACCTCTCCACCATCCTCATGACGATGTACGACGGGCGCACCCGCCTCGCCTCGCAGGTCGCCGACGAGGTCCGCTCCCATTTCGGCGCGACGGTGCTGAGCACGCTGATCCCCCGGAGCGTGCGTGTCTCCGAGGCTCCGAGCTACGGTCAGTCGGTCATGACGTACGATCCGGGCTCCAGCGGCGCGATGGCCTACATGGACGCCGCCCGCGAGATCGCTTACCGCGGTGCGGCGGTATGAGCACCGGGAGCCCCGTGGCCGCGGCCACGGGTATGTCAGTGAGGGCGACACCTTGAGTCTCGGGAGGGGCAGTGAGTAAGCAGCCGAGAGGGCTGGGCAGGGGGCTGGGGGCGCTCATCCCGACGGGTCCGGCCGTCGTCGCGGAGCCGCCGCCCGTGTCGATGACCGCGACCATGGTCGCCCCCGAGCCGGTGGTGGTGCCGGAACAGCCCGGCCCCCAGCCGGTCGCGGGCGCCTACTTCCTTGAGATCCCCGTCGACGACATCGCGCCCAACCCGCGTCAGCCCCGCGACATCTTCGACGACGAGGCCCTGAAGGAGCTGGCCACCTCGATCGGCGAGGTCGGCCTGCTCCAGCCGATCGTGGTGCGCGCCACGGGCGAGGGACGCTACGAGCTGATCATGGGCGAGCGCCGCCTGCGCGCCTCCAGGCTCGCCGGGCTCTCCGAGATCCCCGCGATCGTCCGGGAGACGCACGAGGACAAGCTGCTGCTCGACGCGCTCATCGAGAACCTCCAGCGCGAGCAGCTCAACGCCCTGGAGGAGGCGGCGGCCTACCAGCAGCTGCTCAGCGACTTCGGCGCGACCCACGAGCAGCTCGCCACCCGGATCGGCCGGTCCCGCTCGCACGTGACCAACACGGTGCGCCTGCTGAAGCTGCCGCCCTCGGTGCAGAGCAAGGTCGCGGCCGGAACGATCAGCGCGGGCCACGCCCGGGCCCTGCTCCGCCTGGACGACCCCGCCGCCCAGGAGCATCTGGCCAGCCGTATCACGGCCGAGCTGCTCTCGGTCCGCGCGGTCGAGGAGATCGTCGCGGTGGGCGACGCCAAGGCCGCCCCGGCACCGGTTCCGCGCGCTCCCCGGGCGAAGCCCGACGAGGAGCCCGCCCTCCGGCATCTGGCCGACCGTCTCTCCGACCGCTTCGAGACCCGGGTGAAGGTCGACTTCGGCCGTCGCAAGGGACGCATCGTGGTGGAGTTCGCGACCATCGACGACCTGGAGCGCATCATCGGCACGATGGCTCCGGGCTCGCTGCAGGCGACGGAAGGATGATCACACCGGTTCCGGGAGTCCGGGAGAGCGATCCCGTGGCGTCCTCGCCGGGCCGGTGCCGGTGAGTCTTCCCCGAGGCCCCTTCCGGGATGGCTGCCTTCCGGGATGACCCCCGGCGGCCGGCCTTCCCGGACGGTTCCCCACGCGGCACACCCACACACTTGGCGAACGGCCTCCCTGTTTCACGTGAAACAGGGAGGCCGTTCGCGTTCTCCCCGGCTACCGTCTGGCCGCTCCCGCGCTCCGGCACCTCCCCCTCCTTCTGTCGGCCGCCCTGTGCTCGCCGTACGGCGTTGCGGTGATCGATTGGGACTTGCCCTTCCGGGGCGTCTCGCGTGTACGCGTGAGCGACTTCAGGGCCGCGCGTCCCGCTTCGTCAGGGTCGGCGTGAGTGGGGTGTTGCCTCTCAGTGGAGGCGGCGTTGTTTCACGTGAAACAGGAACTGAGGGTGCGTGTAACCGGCCCCGGCAAGGACGGTTCCTCAGACGGTTCCTCAGTGAAGGAGGGAAGCGGTAGGAGATTGGAGAGCGGCAGGGGGTCTCTCGCTCACGGGGACGCCTCACCCATGGGGGCGCCTCACCCATGAGGACGCCTCACCCATGGGCGGCCGGGATTGCCGTACGGGAGATGAAGATGCTCGTGAGGCGGCTACCGGTGTTTCACGTGAAACAGTCCTCGTCCCCGGAGGTCCCCTGTTTCACGTGAAACAGGGGACGTTCAGGAGCCGGTGGTTTCCTGGACGACGAGACGGATGTCGGCGAGGAAGGTGTCGACGTGCTCGGGGGTGGTGTCGAAGGCGGTCACCCAGCGGACCACGTTCTCGGCCGCGTCCCACACGTGGAAGAGATAGCGCTGCTGCAGCTCCGCGATGGCCTTCTCCGGGAGGGCCGGGAAGACGGCGTTGGACTGCACGGGATAGCGCAGGGAGACGCCCGGAAGATCGGCGATGCCGTCGGCCAGGCGGTGGGCCATGGCGTTGGCGTGGGCGGCGTTCTCGCGCCAGAGGTCGTCGGTGAGGAGGGCGGTCAGCTGGGCGGAGACGAAGCGCATCTTGGAGGCGAGCTGCATCCCCTGCTTGCGCAGGAAGAGCGCCGGGGAGTCCAGCTCCGGACGGAGGATCACGAGCGCCTCGGCACCCATGGCGCCGTTCTTGGTGCCCCCGAAGCTGAGCAGGTCCACGCCCGCGTCCGTGGTGAGGGAGCGGAGCGAGCAGCCGAGCTCGGCCGCCGCGTTGGCCAGCCGGGCGCCGTCCATGTGCAGGAAGAGACCGTGCGCGTGCGCGAACTCCGCGAGCTCGGCGATCTCGTCGGCGGTGTAGCAGGTGCCGCACTCGGTCACCTGGGAGATGGAGATGACCCTGGGCTGGGAGTGGTGCTCGTTCCCCAGCACGGACAGCTGGTCGCGGACGTCGTCCACGGAGATCTTGCCGTCTCCCGTGGGAAGGGTGACCAGCTTGGTGCCCAGCACACGTTCCGCGGCACCGCACTCGTTGGTGTGGATGTGCGCGGTGGCCGGGCAGAGCACCGCGTCGTACGCCCGGAGCACGAGGCCGAGCCCCACCACGTTGGCGCCGGTGCCGTTGAACATCGGGTAGACGGACGCGTGGGCGCCGAACTCGGCGCGGAAGGCGTCCTCCATCGCGGTGGTCCAGGCGTCCCCGCCATAGGCGGGGGCGTCTCCGGTGTTCGCTTCGAGGATGGCGGTGAGAACCGCGGGGTGCACGCCCGCGTGGTTGTCGCTGGCGAAGCTCTTGGGAAATGGGGTGGAGGTCAGCACACGGCCAGCGTAGGGGGAGACCCGGCCCGCCCACCGACCCGCCCCGCCCACCGACCCGCCCCGGTCCGCCGGCCCCTCCCGCTCGTCACCGGCCTGTCCTGCCCGCCGGCCCGCCTCGCTCCACGGACCCGCCCTGCGGACCCGCCCCGCCTGTAGGCCCCTCCTGCTCATCACCGGTCTGCCCGACCCGCCTCGCCGCCCCTGCTCGACCTCCGTACGGGAGAGCCCGCTCTCAACGGGACGGCCCCGCCGGGGGAGCCGAGCGCGAGAAGAGAGGAAGAGAAGAAGCGGAGCGACGACGGACGGCCCCGTCCAACGGGACGCCGGGGGAGCCGGGCGCGAGGGTCAGGCGCCGCGCTTGGTGGCCTGTTCCAGGAGGACGCGGCAGAGGGTGCCGAGGTCGTCCCCGGCGGCCTCGGCGGCCATGGGGAGGAGGGACGTCTCGGTCATGCCGGGAGCGACGTTCACTTCGAGGAAGTGGGGCAGGCCGTCCGCGTCGACGATCAGGTCGGTGCGGGAGACGTCCCTGAGACCGAGGGCGGTGTGCGCGGTCACGGCCATCGCGGCGCAGGCCGCCGACGCCTCGGGCGAGAGGCGCGCCGGGGCGAAGAACTCGGTGTGCCCGGCGGTGTAGCGGGCCGCGTAGTCGTACACGCCCTCGTTGGCGACGATCTCCACGGGAGGCAGTGCCACCGGGCCGCCCCCGAGGTCGACCACGGAGACGGCGACCTCGACCCCCTCGACGCAGCGCTCGATCAGCGCGGTGTCGCCGTAGGCGAAACAGCCGACCATCGCGGCGGGGAACTCCTCGGCGCTGCGGACGATCGACGCGCCGAGCGCCGAGCCGCCGCGGGACGGCTTGACGAACAGGGGCAGGCCGAGGCGCTCCACGATGCGGGCCAGCACCGCGGAGGCGCCGAGGTCGTGGAAGGTCTCCTTGGGCAGCGTCACCGACTCGGGGGTGCGCAGCCCGACGGAGCGGACGACGGTCTTGGCGGTGGGCTTGTCGTAGGCGACCCGGCAGGCGTCGGGACCGGCGCCGACGTACGGGACGGAGAGGAGTTCCAGGACCGAGCGGATGGCGCCGTCCTCGCCCGCCCCGCCGTGCAGGGTGACGAAGACCGCGTCCGGCGGGTCCGCGAGCACGGCGGGAACCAGTGACGCGTCGGTGTCGCGGGTCTCCACGGAGACGCCCGCTCCGCGCAGCACCTCGCTCACCCGGCGGCCGGAACGCAGCGAGACCTCCCGCTCGTAGGAGAGCCCGCCCGCCAGGACGAGCACATGGCCCAGGTCACTCATCCGACATACCTCTCGTCAAGGCCCGCTCCGAGCCTGTCCTGTCGCTCTCGTCACGCGTGGTCCGGCTGTCCCGGCGAACCGGATCGATCACCGCGCACCGGCGCAGGAAGTCACCGTACGGTACCGGTGGGGAGGAGCTCGTGCCGGAGGTGCCCCGTGGCACGGAGCACCTCCGGAGGGCGAGGTTACGCGAGGTCGGGTCCCGGGGTGTCGATCCCGGCGCGCTCGGTGGGCGAGCCGGTCCCGAAGGTGTCGCGGACGCGGAGCTCCTGCCCGATCACCCCGGCCAGGCGGCGGACGCCCTCGCGGATCCGCTCGGGCTCGGGATAACAGTAGGAGAGCCGCATGTGCCGCGCGCCGCCGCCGTCGGCGAAGAAACCGGTGCCCGGCACGAAGGCCACCCGCTCGGCGACCGCGCGGGGCAGGAGCGCCTTGGAGTCGAGCCCCTCGGGGAGGGTTGCCCAGACGAAGAACCCGCCCCCGGGGCGGGTCCAGGTGACGCCGTCGGGCATCAGGGCCTCTAGCGAGGCGAGCATGGTGTCGCGTCGCTCGCGGTAGAGCTCCCTGAACGACTTGATCTGCTCGCGCCAGGGCTGGGTGGCGAGGTACTGGCCGACGGCCAGCTGCGTGAAGGAGGAGTGCGACAGCACCGCGGACTCCATCGCCAGCACCAGCTTCTCGCGGACGGCGTGCGGGGCGAGGGCCCAGCCGACCCGGAAACCGGGGGCGAGGGTCTTGGAGAACGAGCCGAGATAGACGATGCCGTCGGCGTTGTCGGCGCGCAGCGTCCGCATGGGGTCGCCGTCGAAGCCGAGCATGCCGTACGGGTTGTCCTCGACGATCAGCACGTCGGCCCGCTGGCAGATCTCCAGGACCTGCTGCCTGCGCGCGACGCTGAGCGTCACCCCCGCGGGGTTCTGGAAGGTGGGGATCGTGTAGAGGAACTTGATCCGGTTGCCCGCGCTCTTCAGGGCGTAGATGGTCTGGGCGAGCGACTCGGGGATGATCCCCTCGCTGTCCATCGCGACGTGGATGACCCTGGCCTGGTAGGCGGAGAACGTGCCCAGCGCCCCGACGTAGGAGGGCCCCTCGGCGAGCACGACGTCACCCGGGTCGATGAAGATCCGGGTGATGAGGTCGAGGGCCTGCTGGGAACCGACGGTCACGACGACGTCGTCGGGGTTGGCCTCGATGCCCTCCATCCGCATGACGTCGCAGATCTGCTCGCGCAGGTGCGGGTCGCCCTGCCCGGAGCCGTACTGGAGCGCGACCGGGCCGCGCTTGGCGATCAGGTCTGCGACCAGCTCCCCCACCACGTCCAGGGGGAGGGCCGTGACGTACGGCATGCCGCCGGCGAGCGAGACCACCTCGGGCCTCGACGCGACGGAGAAGAGAGCTCGCACCTCGGAGGCGACCATCCCGGTTGCCCTTGCCGCGTAGCGGTCGACGTAGGCGTCGATGCGCGACCCCTGGGTGGGGACGATGGTCTGACCGTGATCGTGATCCTGGGGCACGGTCCACCTCCTAGGTTGTGTGGTCATACTAGAGAAACCAGGTTACGTCAGGGGTTGCAGTCGCCTGCGTGTGGGGACGGGACCTCCTGAAACCAAGACCCTTACTGGGCTACGATGCCAGCTGGAGACGCCGTTTTCGCGCGTTTTTCGCCATGGCTTGCACTCGTCTCGCCAGGATTGGGGCCAACAGGTGTCGCGTCGGCTGGCAAACGTCACCCTCGACAATCTCGACGACCTGCCGCGCCGCTGCCGCCGGTGCGTCTTCTGGGAGCTCGATCCCGTCAACGCGGACCGGGCCGTGAAGGCCGGCGATCCGGGGCTGGAGAAGGAGGCCTGGATCTCCTCCACCCTCCTGGAGTGGGGAAGCTGCGGAAAGATCGTCTACGTCGACGGGGTGGCGGCCGGCTTCGTGCTCTACGCGCCGCCCCACTACGTGCCGCGCTCGGTGGCCTTCCCGACCTCCCCGGTCAGCGCGGACGCGGTGCTGCTGATGACCGCGCACATCATCCCGGAGTTCTCCGGGGGCGGCCTGGGCCGGATGCTGGTCCAGGGCGTGGCCAAGGACCTGACCCGGCGCGGGGTGCGCGCGATCGAGGCGTTCGGCGACCTGAAGTGGGAGCAGCCGGGCGCGTGCCTGATGCCCGCCGACTACCTGCTCTCCGTGGGTTTCAAGACGGTCCGCCCGCACCTGCGCTTCCCCCGCCTCCGCCTGGAGCTCAAGAACGCCGTCTCGTGGCGTGAGGACGTCGAGGTGGCACTGGAGAGGCTGCTCGGGTCGATGAGTCCCGAGAGGGCTCTGCGGCCCGTCTGAGACCCCCTGGAGCCCGTACGGCACGCTCCGGAGCCGAACGCGCCCGCCCGGGGTCGTACGAGCCCGCCCGGCCGACGGGTGACCTGTCCCGCGCGGCGTCCTGACACGGGCTCTCCCTGGGTCATATCGGTCCGGTCGGCGCATGTGAAAGCCCCCCGCGGTGAGACGGGGGGCTTTCAGTGGGTGGGTGTGCCGCTCGGAAGCGGGTGATACGGGCGGA
The DNA here is from genome assembly GCF_051390675.1 of Streptosporangium heterodermiicola. Lineage (NCBI taxonomy): Bacteria > Bacillati > Actinomycetota > Actinomycetes > Streptosporangiales > Streptosporangiaceae > Streptosporangium > Streptosporangium heterodermiicola. The sequence continues at coordinate 267,026 of NZ_JBPJSR010000003.1, read as the reverse complement.
CGCCGTGGGGGGCGGCCGACCGCAGGGGGCCTAGATGATGCCCTCAAGCTCGCGAAGCAGCATGGCCTTCGGCTTGGCGCCGATTATCTGCTTCACAACCTCTCCGTTCTTATAGACGTTCAGGGTGGGAATCTGGAGTACGCCATAGTTTGTCGCCGTTGTCGGATTTTCGTCGACGTTCAGCTTCACGACGGTGAGCTTCTCGGCCTGCTCGCCGGCGATCTCCTCCAGGATCGGCGCGACCTGGCGGCACGGGCCGCACCACTCGGCCCAGAAGTCGACGATCACGGGCTTGTCGCTCTTGAGGACGTCGGCCTCGAAGCTGGCGTCGGTCACGTGCTTGATGGTGCCCAAGGTTCCTGCTCTCCCTCTTGCGCTGTCGCCCTTTGTCCGGGGGCTGTTCCTGATGACGTTGCCGATGGGGTGACCGGCGTGCGCGGCGGCGTCCCGCGAGGCCCGCCTCGCGGGGTGTCACGCGTCGCCGTCACGCGCCTTCGTCACGCGCCGTGCTCGGCCAGCCAGCGCTCGGAGTCGAGCGAGGCGGCGCAACCGGTGCCGGCGGCGGTGATCGCCTGGCGGTAGGTGTGGTCGACGACGTCGCCCGCGGCGAAGACGCCTTCCAGGTTCGTGCGCGTCGAGGGCGCGTCGACCGTGATGTAGCCCTCGTCGTCCAGCTCGATCTGGCCCTTGACCAGCTCGGTGCGCGGGTCGTGCCCGATCGCGACGAACAGGCCGGTGGTCGCCAGCTCCGCCTCGGCGCCGGTCTTGAGGTTGCGCACCCGCACCCCGCTCACCTTGGTCTCGCCCAGCACGTCGACGACCTCGCTGTCCCACAGGAAGCGGATCTTCTCGTTCGCGAACGCCCGATCCTGCATGATCTTGCTGGCGCGCAGCTCGTCACGACGGTGCACCACCGTCACCGAGGCGGCGAACCGGGTCAGGAAGATCGCCTCCTCCATCGCGGTGTCCCCGCCGCCGACGACCACGATGTCCTGGCCGCGGAAGAAGAACCCGTCACAGGTGGCACACCACGAGACGCCGTGGCCCGACAGGCGCTTCTCGTTGGGAACGCCCAGCTCGCGGTATCCCGAGCCCATCGACAGGATGACGGACGTGGCGTAGTAGGTGTCGGTGGCGGTCTTGACGACCTTCGGGCTGGCGGCCAGGTCGACCTCGACCACGTCGTCGGCGACCAGCTCGGCACCGAACCGCTCGGCCTGCTTGCGCATCCCGTCCATCAGGTCAGGGCCCATGATGCCGCCGGGGAAGCCGGGGAAGTTCTCCACCTCGGTGGTGTTCATCAGGGCGCCACCGGCGGTGACCGACCCCTCGAAGACCAGCGGATTCAGCTCTGCACGCGCGGAGTACACGGCCGCCGTGTAACCCGCGGGACCCGACCCGATGATGATCACATTTCGGACGTCCATCAGTGCTCGCGCCTCTCCCTCTGTCGATGCCACCGGCGTCAACAGATCCTAGGGGCCGGTGATTCCCGCCCGGTGCGGTGACGGAGACCCCGGTGGAACCGGAAAGCCCGGCACGGACGAATCCATGCCGGGCAACTCCGGCGGAGGCGAGGGTTTTGGGAACGGATTACCCGTCCCGGATCACCCCTCCGGTCACTTCCAGCGCGCGAGGCCTGGCTTGCGTACGTCGTCACACTGCGGGCCCACGACGTGGACGCGCACCGTGTTCTTGGCCTTGTCCTGCCAGAAGAGCAGGATGTTGGCCTCCTGCCCGTTGTAGTACCCCTGGTCCACGGCGAAGGGCGAGAAGCCGACCTGCGCCGCGACCTGCCGGACACACTTGTCGATCCCCGAGTTCTCGGTCGTCCCGACGATGGTCCCCGGGCTGATGTAGTCGAGCAGCGAGCCGCGGAGCTCCGCGTCGGTGTAGTTCCAGTTGCTGTCGGTCAGCGAGTACTGGATCGTGTCCGCCGGCGAGGGCTGAGCGATGGGCACGGGGGCCGGGCCGGACGCCGTCAGCGTCCCGGTCGCCAGCACGGTCGCGCCGATCACCGCCGCGGCCACGCCCGCCGCCGCGGCGGGCATCGCCCACCGCCGCAGCGGGTTCGTGCCGCGACGCCTGGCGGGGACCACCGGGACGACGGTGCCGTCGTCGCCGACGACCCCCAGCCGCACCGGCTCAAGCTCCGGCTCCCGTTCCGGGAGCGGGGCCCTCCGAGGGGTCGTCTCCCATGGCGCCGGTTCTGCGGGAGAGGACGTCTCCCACGGCGCGTCGCGCATTATGTCGTCCCAGGCCGGTGCTTCCACCAGGCCCACTCCACCTCCACGGAAGCTGTCTGCCTCGGCGGCCAGCGCGCGGTCGATCCTCAGCGCGACTCCCATCGGCATCGCCGGTGTCGGAGTCGCCGCCAGCACCTCGCGGACAGCCGCGAGGTCGGCGAGGCTCTCACCACAGGGATCGCAGATCGCGAGATGCTCGCGTACCCGCATGGCCGTGGCGGCGTCGAGGAGCCCCTCGGCCAGTTCGGCCAAGATCTCCAGGTCGTAGTGCGTATCACCCGTCACGAAGTTCTGCTCCCTTCGCGGATGAGACGCGAGACAGGTCTGATCGGTTCCGTAAATGGGAAAGAATCGGGGCGAGTTTCGCCCTTCCGCGCGCGCACCGGCTCTTCACCGTGCCGCTCGGCACCTCCAGCACCTGGGCCGCGTCCTCGACCGAGTAGCCCATCATGTCCACGAGGACCAGCGCGGCGCGCTGGTCGGAGGGCAGCAGCTTCAGGGCCGCCGAGACCTCCATGGACACCTCGCGCTCGGCCGTCTGGTCGAGCACCGGGGTCTCGCGCTCCGCGGCCTCGACGAGCTCGTCGTCGGCCACCGGGCGCACCGATTTCCTGCGCATGCGGTCGAGGCACGCGTTGACCACGATGCGATGCAGCCACGTGGTCACCGCCGCCTCGCCGCGGAAGCTCCCGGCCTTGCGGTAGGCCGAGACGAAGGCGTCCTGAACGGCGTCGGCCGCCTCGTCGGGATCGCCCAGCGTGCGCAGGGCGACCGCCCACATGCGGTCTCGATGTCGCTTGACTATTTCACTGAAGGCGTGCGGATCCCCGGCGATGTGCCGGGTGAGCAGGTCGGCGTCGGACACGGGGGTCTTCGCCGTCTGCTCGTCCGCCGCTGGCGGGGTCTCGGGTGGGGAATTCACAAGGAGAGTCCTGCTATACCGATCCGGGGAGAACACCTCTACGGGATAGATGGTGCCACGGATTCTCCGATGATCTGCAAGAAGCCACGTAAAACAGATCAAATCGGAGCGGTGTCACTTGGTCGCGAGGACCTTCATGTCCAGCACCTGGCCGCGGTACTTCCCCTGGTAGGTGGGCAGCTTGGTGAACCAGACGAGCACGTAGCGGCCCTTCTTCGGGGCCTCCGCGGTGAACGTCTTCTTGCCCGAGACTCCGTTGAGCTTCTGCAGCACGGACAGGTCGTCGAGCTGCGGGGAGTCGCCGACCCTGAGCTCCACGGTGCCTCCCGAGGTGCTGCCGAAGTTGACCGTCACCTGCTTGACCGGGACGCTCTCGCCCATGTCCAGCAGGAGGCCCACCCCAGTCTTGAGCCGGCCGAAGTCGGCGGAGTCGTACGACTCGGAGTGCCAGTCGGTGGACTCCCTGCCGTCGGTCGCGTTGACGGCGAGCTCGCCGCGCTCCTCGTTGTCGCCCAGCGGGTCGAAGCCGGTGACCGAGGAGGGCTTCACCTCCCGGGTGCCGGCGGCCGCGGTCGGCGTGGGCGTGGTGCTCTCCTCGCCGGGCACCGGGGTGCCGGCGTTGCCGATGCTGCGGCCGAGGGTCCAGGCGCCCAGGCCGACGGCCACCATCACCAGCAGCACGACGACGGTCATGGCGACCTTGTTGACCATGCCACCCGCCTGGCGGGGCATCGGGCGGTGCTGGTGCTGGGTCTGGTGGTGCTGGGGAGGGGGCGTGTGGCGGTGCGGCGCCGCCGTGTCGATGCCCTCGGAGCGGGAGGCCGCCACCGGCAGCGCCGTCATGGGCATCGGCGTCGGCATCGGCAGCGGACTGGGCCGCGACACCGAGGCGAGGGCCTCGGCGACCTCGGCGGGCGTGGTGAGCGGTTCGAGCCCGCGCCTGGTCTCCGGCAGCAGCGCCCGGCAGACGATGGCGTCGAGGTAGCCGGGGACACCCGCGGTGACCTGGCGCGGCGTGCAGAAGTGCCCGTCGCCCATGGGCGCGACGGGCAGGCCGCCGCCGTCGCGCTCGTCGCCCGGCCAGTGGCCGGTCAGCCCGGCGTACAGCAGGCGGCCGAGGCCCTCGGCGTCGTCGCGGGCGGGGTCGTCGCTCGTCACGTCGTCCAGGACGGCGTCGACCCCCAGGCCGAGCAGCTTGACCGTGCTGCCCGCCGTCCAGACCAGGTGGTCGGGGGTGAGGCAGAGGTGGGCGAGGTTCGCCTCGTGCGCGTGGGCCAGGGCCTCCGCGGCCTCGGCGACCATCGCGGCGGCCCGCTCGGGGTCGAGCGGCCCGCCCGCGATCATGTCGCCGAAGGACTCGCCGCTCACCCACTCGCTGACGACGTAGGAGTGGCCGTCGTCCTCGGTCGCGTCGAAGACCTGGGTGAGGCGGGGGTCGGTCAGCCGGCTGGCCACCCTGGCGGCCGTGACGACCTCGTTCAGGCGGGGGAAGTCGGGATCGAAGGTGTGGACGGCGACGGGCCTGGCGAGCACCTCGTCGATCGCCTTCCACAGCGTGGCGCCGCCCGACTCGTGGACGCGGTCCTCGAGCCGGAAACGCTCGGCCAGCTTGGTGCCGGGCTCGACGGCGGGGGAACTCACGAGGACCCCGTACCTGAGAACACGACAGCACCATGCCCGGTCAGCACTTCACGACACATCACACGATGCTGGGTGGATCCGCCCACGCCCTCCTGCTTCCATTAGCCGCATGTCACCACACGCGTCGCACCATGGTAGTCCCGCGCCGGTTCCGCCCGTGTTCGTCTTGTCAGACGTTTGAGACAAGTCTTTGGGTTACCGGCCTACCCGTCCTGCCACCATTCCAACGATCGAACTCACCTCGGGGATGCGCATCCGGTGGGCGATCGCCAAGTAAAGAACCATACCGAGTCCGCCGCCCGCCGCCAGCATGATGGCCGCGCTCAGCGCGTCCAGTCCCGTGAGCTCCTGCGTGAGCCACAGGACGCCGAGCGCGAGCGCCGCCGAGGGGAGCGCGGCCAGGTACATCCGGGACAGCCCGGCGGCCACCCTGCGCCCCGCCAGGCCCCCCACGCGCCGCGCCGCCATGATCCAGGCGACCGCCGCGCCGACCACGTAGGCGACGGTGAACGCGAAGGCCAGGCCCATCACGATGTACCGGGGGGGAAGGGCGTAATAGGCCACGAGGCTGAGCGTGGCGTTCACCGCCACGTTGCCGAGGGCGAGGAAGGCCGGGGTGCGCGTGTCGCCGAAGGAGTAGAAGACCCGCAGCAGCAGCTGGAAGATCGAGAACGGCACCAGCGCGAGCCCGAAGACCTGCAGCACGTTGCCGATGTGGACCGCCGAGTCGACGGTCATGTTGCCCCACGAGAAGATCAGCACGGTCACCGCGGGACCCAGCACCATCAGCAGCAGCCCGGCGGGCACCAGCAGCACCGACACCAGCCGCACCCCCGAGGCGAACTCCTCGCGGACCGTGTCGAACTGCCCGTCGGCCACCCCCCGGCTCATCCTGGGCAGCATCGCGGTGATCACCGAGACCGCGATGATCCCGTACGGGAGCTGGAAGAACTGGTAGGCGTAGGCGTAGGCCGAGTTTCCGGCACCGGGGGCGCGCTCACCCGCGCCCGAGGCGAGCTTGGTGGTGATCAGGAAGCCCAGCTGGCTGATCCCGACGTAGGCGAAGGTCCAGGACGCGGTCCGGCCCATCTCGCCGAGACCGGCGTTGCGCAGGTCGAACCGGGGCCGGAAGCGGAAGCCGACCCGGTGCAGCGAGACGACCAGCACCAGGCACTGGGCCACGATGCCCGCGGTGGTGCCGAGCCCGAGCAGCAGCAGGTCGCCGTCCGTCACGGTGCCGATGTCGGTGCCCGAGCCGCCCAGCTTCACGTAGTAGACGATCGCGACGCCGATCATCACGATGTTGTTCAGCACCGGCGCCCACATCGGCGCGGCGAACCTGTCGCGGGTGTTGAGGATCGCGCCCGCGATCGCGCCGATCCCGAAGAAGGCGATCTGCGGCAGGATGTACCGCGCCAGGGTGACCGCGACCTCGGTCTTCTCCGCGTTCCAGTCGGCGCTGTAGAGGCCGATCAGCGGCCTGGCCAGCGCCACCGCGACCAGTGCCATCAGCGTCAGCGTGACGACCCCGAGGGTCATCAGGCGCTGCTCGTAGGCCCGGCCGCCGTCGGGGTCGGACTTCTGCCGCCTGATGATCATCGGAACCACGACGCTGCTCAGGATCCCGCCGATGAGCAGGTCGAACAGGATGAGCGGGATCGTGTACGCCACGTTGTAGGCGTCGCCCAGCGCGAAGGTGCCGATGGCCGCGGCGAGAACCGCCGTCCGGACGAAGCCGGTGACGCGGGAGACCATCGTCCCCGCCGCCATGATCGCGCTCGCGCGCAGGACCCTGCTCATGCGCTTTCCTTCGCTAGGTGCTCGGAGCGCCGGGCGCTCACGACTCGGTGCCGGCGGGTTCGCGCTCGCGCTCCGGCGGCGGGGCGGCCGCGGGGCGGCGGCGTCCCCTCCGGCGGAGGACGCGCAGGACGACGGCCGCCAGCATCACCACGAGGGCCGCCCCCACGATCACCAGGGCGACCCCGGTGTAGCCGGTCGTCCGCACGGTCAGCTCGATCGGCTTGCCGTACTTGCGGCCGTCCTCGGTGGTGAGCTGGACCGTCACGGTCGACTGGCCGCTCTCCTTCGAGGTCATCGGGATCCGGATGGTCTGGTTCTGGCCGCCGAAGATCTCCAGCTTGTCGTCGTACGGTTCGATCTTGAGCAGGTCTGGCTGGTCGGAGGTCACCTTGAGCCGGACCGCGATCCTGCTGCCCTCGCCGCTCAGCCCGTTGCGCACGCTGATCGGCACGTCGCCGTTGCTGCCGGCCAGGGTGCGCAGCCGCGACTGCTCGCTGCCGGTGATGTTGACCATGGCGATCCGGCCGTCGATCGCCTCGGCGAGCTGCTGGACGTACGGCGCCGCGTTGCCGGTCCTGCCGCGCCACGCGGATGAGGTCAGGCGCAGCAGCGCCAGGTCGAAGGCGTCGAGGTCCTGGGCGGTGGTGATCGCGGCGGTGAGGTCGGCGCGGGCGCCGACCCTCTTGACGCCCGTCAGGTACTGCTTGGAGAGCTCCAGCTTCCGGTCCTGGTCGGTGTAGGTCAGGCCGGCCCGCGGGACCGGGACGCCCTTGCCGCGCTTGACCGCGTCGAGCGTGACGGGTGCCAGCCAGGGCAGGGTCGCGGCCGTCTCGATCAGGTCGGTCACGTACTCGGGGTCGGGGTCCCAGCGGCGGTGCGGGACGGCGATCACCGTCCTGGCCGAGGTGCCGGGCTCCGAACCGATCATCGCCGTCTCCGCGATGAACCGCTGGCGGTTCGCCAGCGCCGCGCCGGGGGCGGAGGTGTCGGCGCCGACCGTCTCGCTCAGCGCCGCGTCGGCGACCAGGGCGGTGAGCGGGCCGTTCACGCTCTCCAGGGTCGCCGAGGCGTCGGGGGTGGTGAGCGGGGGCGTCGCCGGCGGCAGGTTCAGCACGTTCAGCAGCACGGTGCCGACGCCGCCGGTGGCCAGCAGGTCCAGCCCGTCGTAGTCGATCAGGCCGCCCACCGGCCAGTTCACGTTGGTGATCACGTCGCGGCCGAGGGTCTCCCTGCCGACGATCGCGGCCGCGGCGATCCCGGTCGAGGTGGCGTCGTCGACGCCGTTGTGGGCGAGGGCCGCCACGTCGGGGTCGCCGTACGGGGTGGCGACCACCGGGTGGTCGGCGACGGCCTCGCGGAGGTCGCTCAGCCACTGGGCGGCCTCGGGGGTCGCGGGGCGCTCCTGGGCGCGGTCCTTGACCCTGACCGTGTGCGGCCCGCCCATGGCCCGCGCGTCGTCGAGCAGGGCGGGATCGACGATCCAGGTGAGGCCCTTGGCCGACGACGTGTCCTGGGCGATCTTGAGCAGGTCGCCCAGGCGCTTGCCGGGCGCCATGGCCGCGGGCAGGCCCTCGTCGACGAAGGTGGAGTCGACGCCCCGGCGCGGCTGGTCGACGATGGGCAGCACCGTGGCGAGCCGGGTGCGGGCCACCCTGGTCTCCCTGGGCATGTAGGTCACCGTGGTGCGCAGGCTGCCGGCCTGCTGCCCGAAGGAGTCGAGCACCTCGATCATGACCGGGTAGACGCCGAAGCCGGAGAACTGCAGCTCCTGCGGCGTGAAGGAGAACTCCCACGGCAGCTTGCCCGCGGGCGCGATCGGCGCCTGGACGAAGCTCTGGCAGCACCACGAGCTCGGGAGGGTCTGTCCCGCCCGGTAGGTCTCCATGTCGGCGCGCCTGGCGAAGGGCCTGGGCGAGTAGCGCATCTGGACCCGCAGCCCGTTCAGGGGCTCGGCGCCCGAGTTGACCATGGAGCCGGACAGCTTGATCTCGGTGGTCGGGTCACGGGGGGCGTCGGGGCCGATCGCCTCCAGCACGACCTGGAGGCCCGCCCGGTTCGCCGAGACCGGGGCCGAGGAGGCCGAGGAGGCCGAGGTCGTCCGGGCGTTCGCCGTGCCCGGAGCGACCACGGCCGCGGGAACGAGCAGCGTGGTGGCGAGCAGGGCGAGGAGAGCGGCCTTGTGGATCACGTGCCGGCCAGGGGTCGAGTACGGCGCACGCCGGTAATGCTATGGCCTAACCGGCGAGGGGAAAGGTCGCCGGTTCCCTGCGGGAGCCATGCCGGGTCAGGTCGACGATCTTTCCTGACACCAGTGTGAGCAGGTGGTCGGCACGGATCAGGAGTGCCGTACGACGCTCTCCGGTAGGCACGTAAACGGGTGTGACGGTACGGGTGAGCCGCTCGTCCACCAGCACCGTGAGCGTGGGGGGCAGCAGCAGCGGGCAGACCAGGCCCGAGGCGTAGTCGGTGGCGGAGTTGACGGTGAAGGCCGAGGCCTGCCGGACCCGCCGGGCCTCCAGGATGCCGCCGATCACGCCGGGGCGCGGCGGGGATCCGACGGAGGTGACGACCGCCACGGGCTCGCGGCCGATTCGCGTCGTGACCTCCAGGACCGTGACTCCCAGGCAGATCTCGGGACTCGCCGACAGCACCTCGGGGAGTTCGTCCGAGCATGTCATCGCGCGCGGAAGGCGTACGATCTCATGATGGACCTGGTGTGCGAGGAGCCAGCGGTGGATCGCGAGCGCATCCTTCATGTGTGTGCTCCTTGCCTCGACGCACAGTCCCCGAGGTTCCCTGACCGACCGTAACCTGGTGATCGCTTCAGGTGTATCCCCGCAGGGGAACATGTTCCGTAACCGAAGGACCTACCCGGCTTGTCCCTTTCAAATCTGACCCAGAGCCAGCGCCACGGCATGAGCGAGCTGTTCCGGAAGATCGCACCCGTGGCGGACGAGCTCGGCGAGCTCTTCGCCGCCAGGGGATACCAGATCGCCCTCGTCGGCGGCTCCGTACGCGACGTCTTCCTGGGCAGGATCGGCAACGATCTCGACCTGACCACGGACGCGAGGCCCGAGACCGTCCTGGAGCTCGTCCGCGACTGGGCCGACTCCATCTGGACGATCGGCATCGACTTCGGCACCGTCGGCGTCCGCAAGGGCGGGTGGCTGCTGGAGATCACCACCTACCGCAGCGAGTCGTACGATCCCAAGTCGCGCAAGCCCGACGTGGCCTACGGCGACACGCTGGAGGGCGACCTGGCCCGGCGCGACTTCGCGGTCAACGCGATGGCGCTGCGCCTGCCGTCCCGCGAGTTCGTCGACCCGCACGGCGGCCTCGACGACCTGCACGCCAAGGTGCTGCGCACCCCGGGCGCCCCCGAGCGCTCCTTCGGCGACGACCCGCTGCGGATGCTCCGCGCGGCCAGGTTCGCCAGCCAGCTCGGCTTCGCCGTCGACCCGGCGGCGCTCGCCGCGATGGGCGCGATGGCCGACAGGATCGACATCGTCTCCGCCGAGCGCATCCGCGACGAGCTGGACAAGCTCATCGGCGGCGACCACCCGCGCGAGGGCCTGCGGCTCCTCGTCGAGTCCGGGCTCGCCGACCACGTGCTGCCCGAGGTGCCCAAGCTCCGCCTGGAGATCGACGAGCACCACCGGCACAAGGACGTCTACGAGCACTCGCTGATCGTGCTGGAGCAGGCGATCGACCTGGAGGAGAGCGGCCCCGACCGGATCCTGCGCTGGGCCGCGCTCCTGCACGACGTGGGCAAGCCGAAGACCCGCCGCCACGAGCCCGGCGGCCGGGTCTCCTTCCACCACCACGAGGTGGTCGGCGCCCAGCTCGCCAAGAAGCGCATGGCGGAGCTGAAGTTCCCCAAGGACGTGGTGGCCGACGTCTCCCGCCTGGTGGAGCTGCACCTGCGCTTCCACGGGTACGGCACGGGCGAGTGGACCGACTCGGCCGTACGCCGCTACGTCCGCGACGCCGGCCACCTGCTGGAGCGCCTGCACAAGCTGACCCGCGCCGACTGCACCACCCGCAACCGGCGCAAGGCCCAGGCCCTGTCGCAGACCTACGACCAGCTGGAGGAGCGCATCGCCCGGCTGGCCGAGGAGGAGGAGCTCGGCAAGATCCGCCCCGAGCTCGACGGCAACGAGATCCAGGAGCTCCTCGGCGTCCCGCCGGGTCCCCTCGTGGGCCGCGCCTACAAGTTCCTGCTGGAGATGCGCCTCGACCAGGGCGTCCTCGGCAAGGAGGCCGCCGCGGACGCCCTCCGCGAGTGGGCACGGGCGAACGGAGTGAACGAGGCGGACGGGGCGGCCGTGGCGGACGGGGTGGATGTGGCGGCCGGCCGGATCGGCGAGGCCGGCGACGTCGCCGGTGAGGTGGACTCTGAACGGCGCTCCTGACCCCGGCGACCCCGGCGACCCCGGCGACACCGGTGACTTTGGCGGCCTTGGCGAGACCGCGGAGGCCGCCGGGGGCGCGGAGATCGCCATGCTCGACCGTGAGCACGTGTGGCACCCCTACGCGGCCACACCCCAGCCGGTGGCGCCGCACGTCGTCTCCCGCGCCGACGGGGTGCGGCTGACGCTCGCCGACGGGCGCGAGCTGGTCGACGGCATGTCGTCCTGGTGGGCGGCGATCCACGGCTACAACCACCCCCGGCTCAACCGGGCGCTGAAGGACCAGCTGGAGGACATGGCGCACGTCATGTTCGGCGGGCTCACCCACGAGCCCGCCGTGCGGCTGGCCGCCACGCTCGCCGCGATGACCGGGCTGCCGAAGGTCTTCCTCGCCGACTCGGGGTCGGTCGCCGTCGAGGTCGCGATCAAGATGGCCTTCCAGCTCACCGGCAGGGGACGGCTGCTCACGGTGCGGGGCGGCTACCACGGCGACACCTTCGGGGCGATGTCGGTCTGCGACCCGGTCAACGGCATGCACCACCTGTTCTCCGGCGTGCTGCCCGAGCACGTGTTCGCCGACCGGCCGCCGCGCGAGTACGACGAGGGCTACGCGGCCCGGCTGGCGGACCTGGTCGCCCGGCACGCCGGGGAGCTGGCAGCGATCATCGTGGAGCCGGTCGTCCAGGGGGCGGGCGGCATGCACTTCTACCACCCGGCCTACCTGCGGCTGCTCCGCGAGCTGGCCGACGAGCACGGCGTCCTGCTGATCGCCGACGAGATCGCCACCGGGTTCGGCAGGACCGGGGAGCTGTTCGGCTGCGACCACGCCGGGGTCAGGCCCGACATCATGTGCCTGGGCAAGGCCCTGACCGGCGGTTACATGTCGCTGGCCGCGACGCTGTGCACCGAGCGGGTGGCCGGGGGCGTCGGCGTGCTGATGCACGGGCCGACCTTCATGGGCAACCCGCTGGCCGCGGCCGTCGCGAGCGCCTCCCTGGAGCTCCTGCGGGAGCGCCCGTGGCGCGAGGAGGTCGGCCGGATCGAGGCCGGTCTCCTCGCGGGCCTGGCCGGGGCCTCGGAGGCACACGGGGTGCGGGACGTGCGGGTCCTCGGCGCGATCGGGGTGATCGAGGCCCGCGAGCCCGTCGACGTCCCCGCCGTCCAGGCCCTCGTCATGCGGCACGGCGTCTGGCTCCGCCCGTTCGGACGGCTGATCTACGCGATGCCGCCCTACTCGATCGGCGACGGCGACCTGAAGAGGGTCACCACGGCGATGACGGCGGCGGCCCGGTCACTGTGAGGGGCGCGCCGGTGACCGGCGCCCCGGTCATCGTGAGGCTCGCGACGACGATGATTGCGATGATGGCGACGGCGGCCCGGTCACGGTGAGGGCGACGACGGTGACGACGGCAGAGGCTCGATCACCCGGGCCGGTGTGACGATCCGGTAGATCACCGCGCCCACGACGTATCCGGCGGCGATGACCACCAGCACGAGCAGCGACCTGCCGTCCGGCGGGAGCAGCGCCGCCGCCAGGGCCGCGGCCAGCACGTAGCTGCCGTTGAAGAGCATGTCGTAGATGGAGAAGGCCCGGCCGAGGTAGGCGTCCTGCAGGTCCCGCTGGACGGCGGTGTCGGCGCAGATCTTGATGCTCTGCCCGGCGATGCCGAGGACGAAGCCCGCGGCCGCGAACCCCCACTGCTGGAACGGCGCGCAGAGCGCCAGCGTCAGCACCCCGGCGGTGACCAGCATGGCCGGGACCCACCGCTCGATGCCGAAGCGCTCGGTGGCCCACGGCGTGACCAGGATGGCCAGGAAGTAGCCGACCCCCGAGGTGGCGACCACGACGGAGACCGCGTTCAGCGCGTCCTCGGCGTTCTCGGCGAAGTAGTAGCGCGACAGCAGCACGAGCATCGCCGTGCACATGCCGTACATGAACCTGTGGGTCGCCATCGCGCCCATCGCCGCGGCGGCGGCCCGGTGCCTGGCGAGGTGCCGCGCGCCGTCGGCCAGGCCGGTCAGCACGTGGCGCACGGCCTCGCGGGCCTGCGGCCGGGCGGGGTCGTAGGCGGGGCCGAGCAGCCGCCTGCCCATGGTCATGGAGATGAGCGCGCTGAGCCCGAAGACGAGACCGGAGACGACCAGCAGCACCGCGGTGCCCCGGTGGTCGGAGCCGAAGAGCGCCCGGAGCAGGTAGCCGGCGCCGATGCCAACGAAGGTGAGCACGGTGCCCGAGGTCGGGGTGACGGCGTTGGCCACCATCAGCCGGTCGGCCGGCACGACGTGCGGGAGCGAGGCCCCCAGCGCGGCCAGGAAGAAGCGGTTCACCCCGAGCACGCCGAGCGCGGCGGCGTAGAAGATCCCGTCGGGGGCGTCCGCGGCGACGAGCGCCGCCGCGGCGAGCAGCAGCGCCCCGCGGACCAGCGGCGCGACCACCAGGATCTGCCGCCGCGACCAGCGGTCGATGAACACCCCGACGAAGGGGCCCAGGATCGAGTACGGGAGCAGCAGGACGGCCAGCCCGGCGGCGATCTCCACCGCGCTCGTGCTCTTCTCCGGGCTGAAGAACGCGAACCCGGCCACGGCGAACTGGAAGATCCCGTCGGAGAACTGCGAGACCAGGCGGGTCGCGTACAGCCTCCGGAAGTCCCGACCTTCCAGGACCACGCGTAGATCGGAGATGAATGACACGCGCTCAGCCTATGTGCGGGCGCCGTGGCCGGGCATCGGGTACATCCCTGATTAGCCAAATGGACATTCAACACCTTTGCCTACGTATCACTTAGGGGGCGCGGTAAACCGACATGATCACGTACCCTCGGTCGGGTGACACCTGATGAACACGTTGTGCTCGTCGACACCGAGGGAAACGCGATCGGCACGGCGGCCAAGGCCACGGTGCACGGTCTCGACACTCCCCTCCACCTGGCCTTCTCCAGTTACGTGTTCGACGAGCAGGGGCGGGTCCTCCTGTCCCGCCGCGCACTGCACAAGATCACCTGGCCGGGGGTGTGGACCAACAGCTGCTGTGGCCACCCCCTGCCCGGCGAGCCGCTTCCCGAGGCGGTGACGCGCAGGCTCTCCCACGAGCTGGGCCTCGCGGCCGGTCAGGTCGATCTCCTCCTGCCCCGCTTCTCCTACCGCGCGGTCATGGACAACGGCACCGTCGAGCGGGAGCTGTGCCCGGTCTACCGGGTGCTCGTGACCGCCGAGGCGGCGCCCAACCCCGACGAGGTCGACGACGTCCGCTGGGTGCCGTGGAAGGAGTTCACCGACGGGGTGATCGGCGACCGTCTGGCGATCTCTCCCTGGTGCCGCGAGCAGGTCCCCCAGCTGGTCGAGCTCGGCGCCGACCCGCTCGCCTGGCGGGCCGCCGACCCCGCCGAGCTCCCGCTCGCTGCCCGCTGCTGACGCGGCCTTCCGTCCCGGCGGTGTGAGGGTCTCTCACGCCGCCGGTCGTTCCACGGCGAGCTTTCCCGGCCCGGCGCCTTCCCGCGCGTCCGGATGCCGGCTACCGTGCCTGCCCGGTCAGCAGCCGGAGCCACATCTCGCGGGCCTCGCGGTGTGTCCACCGCCCGGCGAAGGCGTGCTCCGTCGGCCTGCCCTGGATCACCCTGTGGATCATGTAGGTGCCGCCGCAGGCGATCAGCTCGAAGTAGACCGCCCGGCAGGCGCACGTGTGCTCCAGCACGCGGTACGGTCCCGGCGCCAACGCCTCCCAGCCGAGTGCCCGGCGGCCCGGGGCGACACGCACGGGGTGCGGGCTGACGCCGGGGCAGGTCCATTCATCGCGGGCGTCCAGATCACCGCCCAGGGCGTCGGGGGTGGTCGGCACCCGGACCTCCTCCCTGGGGACGCGAGGAGCCCGGCGACGACTCCCGGCCCCCTGCGTCTCGCCTCGCAGGTCGCCTGCCGGTGTGCCGGGTGATGGGATCACGACCGCCTCCTTCCTCAGACCGGTCCGGCGTGATCGGTCATGAGTTCGTCGGCGAGCGGAGGCACGGTGGTGAGGCTCCTGCCGCGCAGGATCGCGTAGTGCCCGGCGAGTTGTTCGGCGGCTGCGGGCAGCGTCAGCTCGGGGCTGAGCACGGGCGCGCCGGAGTCGCCGGGCCTGGGGCCGGTCCACCAGAACCTCTCGCCGTCGGTGTAGGCCAGGAGCCCGTGATAGATGGACACGACGGCGTTGCCGGAGCGCAGCGTGTGGACGTCGGCCGAGATGCCGTACACCTCGCCGAGCACGAGGGTCAGCTCCTTGGCCCGCGCAACGGCCTCGCTCTCGGTGTCGGCCGACGGCGCGACGGCGCGTGTTTGGGAAGGAGACACGCCGCCGCGCCTGTTCATGGGGTCATCCCGCGGTGGGATCGCGTGCATGCCGCGACCTCTCGCCGGGGCTCGTGCCGTCGTACCGGAGGGGCGTCCGGGGAGCGGCCCCGGCCGGGGGCGACGGCGGGCCCCGGCCGGAGGGTCCGGGGGTCGGGGAGCGGCGGGGCGTCCGAGAGGACGGTGCCCGGAGGCGGAGCGCCGTGTTCGTGCATGCGGGCGGCGGTGCGGGCCCGGCGGCGGGCGAGGGAGTCGCGGGCGAGCGCCAGGCGGACCGCGCGGCTCTCCCGCGTCTCCACCGGCCGGTACGGGCGGGCGGCGGGGGGTGCCGGTGTGTCCGGCGGGCCGGGTGCGCGGCGGCGTCGCCTCGGGTTCGGCCTGGCGGGGCGCGGGCACCAGCGGAATCGGCCGCGCCGGGATCTCGGGGTCGGGCTTGAA
Organism: Streptosporangium heterodermiicola; assembly: GCF_051390675.1. NCBI lineage: Bacteria > Bacillati > Actinomycetota > Actinomycetes > Streptosporangiales > Streptosporangiaceae > Streptosporangium > Streptosporangium heterodermiicola. The sequence goes on along the minus strand of NZ_JBPJSR010000003.1, from coordinate 251,250 downwards.
GGTCGGCAGGGCGCGGCCGAGTCCGAGGCGGCGGCGCGCGTCGAGGCGCTCGGCCATCAGCGCGCCGGTCGGCCGCGCGTACTCGTGGTCGGCGGCCTGGCCGGGGCAGCCGTGCGCGTAGGGGGCGTGCCCGCAGTCGGCGCAGCCCATCGGCAGGGGTGGGACGTCGGCGAGACAGTGGCAGCTGATGCTCACTGGAGTCCGGTCGATCAGTTCCGCTGGCGAATCATTCACGCTCTCAAGGGTGCGAGGAGATGGGGGACGCGGAAACGTCCGCAAAGGACGTTACGGGGACGTCCTTGAAGCCTTATAAAAGTCCCATGCCCCCTGTGAACGACCGCCTACGTACCGCGATCCTCCGTGCGGGCGTGACCCTGTCCGAACTCGCCGCTGCCGTCGGTGTGGATGCCAAGACCGCGAACCGCTGGGTCCACGGCCGCGTCCCCCACCGGGCCAACCGAATGGCCATCGCTCGTCGCCTCAACGAGGACGAAGCCGTCCTCTGGCCTACCTCGCGACCAGATCAAGCACCGGGCGGCACGGTGACGGGTGAGGTCATGGGCGCCTACGCTCACCGAGTCGACGTCCCCCCGGCACTGTGGGAGTCGCTTCTCATCGGAGCGCGGGAGCAGATCGACATCGTCGGCTACTGCTTCCTGTTCATCTGGGAGCAGCACATCAACCTCCCCCAACTGATCGCCGAGAAGTGTGCGGCCGGGGGCCGGGTGCGAATCGCGCTGGCCGATCCCGACAGCACCCACGTGGTTGAGCGCGACGACCTGGAGCAACTCGGCGGCACCCTGCCAGGTCGGATCCGCAACGCCCTCAACCATCTGCGGGATCTTCAAGACGTCCCGGGCGTTCAGATCGGGCTTCACCAGGTGCACCTGTACTCGGCGATCTACCGGTTCGACGAGCAGATGATCGTCACGCCGTATCTGTATCGGTCCCGCGGCTACCAGCATCCAGCCCTGCACATGCAGCGGCTCTCCCCGCACGGGATCTTTACCCGGTACGCCGACCAGTTCGAACAGATCTGGGGCACGACTCGGCGACTGGACACCGTGACCGCCGGGTAGGCGATCGGGCATGACCCGAACCGATTACTACAACGATCCCAACGCCCCCGCACCGAACTCCGTCGTGCCCGGAGGGTCCGCGGTAGTGATCGACGACTCGGGGCGTGTTCTTCTGCACCGTCGGCGCGACAGCGGGCTGTGGGCCCTGCCCGGCGGAGTGATGGATCTGGGCGAGACCATCGCCGACGCCGTGGCCCGCGAGGTCCGCGAGGAGACCGGCGTGACCGTGGAGATCACCGGCGTCGTCGGTATCTACAGCGACCCTCGGCACGTGATCGCCTACAGTGACGGCGAGGTCCGCCAGCAGTTCAACGTCTGCCTCCGTGCCCGGCCGGTGTCGGGCACGGCTCACGCGACGGACGAGGCGAGCGAAGTACGGTGGGTGTCTCCTGCGGAACTCGACGTACTCGACATGCACCCCACGCAGCGACTGCGCATCGGTCACGCTCTCGACGAGTCTCGCGTTCAGCCGTTCCTCGGTTGAACGGTCCGGCGCCACATCGATACCTTCTCCCGCATTCGGTCGGCGATGTGGACGCGCTCATCTCCCTGTGAGTGGCGGGACGCGCGAGATGGGGGCACCGCAGGTCGTCTGACCTGCGGTGCCCCCATCTTGTCGGTCTCGTTCGCGCCCGGCCGTTGCGCCGGTCGATCCCGACGGTCCGGCATGTCTCACGGCTTCGGATCTCGCGGATCCCGACGTCCGTCGCACTCCCCGAGCCGGGGTGTCGCGACGACCATTAGAGGGGAAGCCCCCTCGCCGTACGACGCCGACGGGTCAGCGCTCGACCTCGCCGCGGATGAACTTCTCCACGTAGTCGCGCGCCTCGTCGTCGGAGTACTGCTCCGGCGGTGACTTCATGAAGTACGAGGAGGCCGACAGGATCGGCCCGGAGATGCCCCGGTCGAGGGCGATCTTGGCGGCGCGCACCGCGTCGATGATGATTCCGGCGGAGTTGGGGGAGTCCCAGACCTCCAGCTTGTACTCCAGGTTGAGGGGAGTGTCGCCGAAGGACCTGCCCTCCAGGCGCACGTACGCCCACTTGCGGTCGTCGAGCCACGGCACGTGGTCCGACGGGCCGATGTGCACGTCGGCCTTCTGCATCTCGTGCGGGATCTGCGAGGTGACCGACTGGGTCTTGGAGATCTTCTTGGACTGCAGGCGCTTGCGCTCCAGCATGTTCATGAAGTCCATGTTGCCGCCGAAGTTCAGCTGGTACGTGCGGAGCAGCTCGACGCCGCGGTCCTCGAACAGCTTGGCCATCACGCGGTGCGTGATGGTCGCCCCGACCTGCGACTTGATGTCGTCGCCGACGATCGGGACCCCGGCGTCGACGAACTTCTGGGCCCACGTGGGGTCGGAGGCGATGAACACGGGCAGCGCGTTGACGAACGCGACCTTCGCGTCGAGGGCGCACTGGGCGTAGAAGCGGTCGGCCTCCTCGGAGCCCACCGGCAGGTAGGAGACGAGGACGTCGACCTGGCTGTCCTTGAGGACCTGGACGACGTCGACCGGGGCCTCGTCGGACTCCTCCACCATCTCCCGGTAGTACTCGCCGAGACCGTCGTAGGTGGGGCCGCGCTGCACCGTCACGCCGAGCGGCGGCACGTCGCAGATCTTGATCGTGTTGTTCTCCGAGGCCACGATCGCCTCGGACAGGTCACGCCCGACCTTCTTGGCGTCCACGTCGAACGCCGCGACGAACTCCACGTCACCGACGTGGTAGTCGCCGAACTTGACGTGCATCAGGCCCGGCACCCGGGCACCGGGGTCGGCGTCCCGGTAGTAGTGCACGCCCTGAATGAGCGACGTGGCACAGTTGCCTACACCGACAATGGCTACGCGCACCGAACCCATGGCACTCGCTCCCCTTTGTTCTTTCTCAGTGGTCAGTTCTCTTCCGGGGTGGCGTGCCGCCCCGTCGTGCCCGTCCCTGGCGCGGGCGCCCTGGACGTCTCATCTCGCGCGGGCCGCCGTTCCCCCTCCGGCGGCGATGCTCGCCGTTCGGTGGCGATCAGCTCATTCAACCAGCGCACTTCGCGTTCGACCGACTCCAGACCGTGACGCTGGAGTTCGAGGGTGTAGCTGTCCAGACGTTCGCGCGTACGGGCGAGTGCCGTGCGCACGGCGTCCAGACGCTCCTCCAGCCGGCTGCGGCGGCCTTCGAGGATGCGCAGGCGCACCTCGGCCTCGGTGTGCCTGAAGAAGGCGAAGTGCACGCCGAAGCTCTCGTCCTCCCAGGCGGACGGGCCGGCCTGGGTGAGGAGTTCCTGCAGGCGTTCCTTGCCCTCCGCTGTCAGCTTGTAGACGATCTTCGAACGGCGGCCGGGGAGCACGATGGCGCTGTCGGCGGCCGTGGAGGCCGCGGCGGCGTCGCCGTCTTCGACGATCAGCCCGTCGGTGAGCAGCTGACGAAGGCACGGGTAGAGGGAGCCGTAGGAGAACGCCCGGAACATGCCGAGCAGGGCGTTGAGCCGTTTGCGCAGCTCATAGCCGTGTAACGGGGTCTCGTGCAACGACCCGAGCACGGCCAGCTCCAGCACGCCGCCACGTCCGCCGGCCACTGGAAACCACCACCTCTCGCGTCGATGTATCGAACCGATACATCGACAGGATACGTCCATCCAACATAAGGCTGCAATCAGCGACTTTCCCAAGTGGTTGGGAGCAAACGACAAAAAGGCCGTAGTCTGGCGCGTATGTGGTCACAGCAGGCGGTCGTGGGACACGGTCCTCGCGCGGCGTGGACCGCTTTCCAATACCCGGAATTCCGCGTCAACCTGGGAGAGGTCTGCCAAGGTTGTCGCTGGAACCACCCGACGATCTCGTTCGTCACCGGGAATGGAGATCCACCCGAATAGGCCGGCTACCAGTGAGCCAAGGCGGCGAGATCTCCGGTGGTCAGGAGGTAGTCTCGCCCGCCTGCACGCCGTCGTAGACCCCGATGACCGAACGAGGACGCGTGAGTTACAGCCACAGCAATGACCCGGAGCCGGACGGGCGCCAGGAGGGCGCCGACGGGTCGGCTCGCCAGGGGCGGCGCCGTCGCTCAAGCCCAGGAGCCGCTCCCCGTGCAGTTCCCCCCTCACAAAATCCCCAAACCGACGCAGGCTGGGATTCTTCCCGGCAGGCACCGCAGGGCCGGCCGCCACAGGGAGCGGGAGCCGATCCCCGGACCGCGATGATGCCCCAGCCGGGGCCCCAGTCCGGCGGGATGCCCTACCCCGGCGCCGCGTCCCAGCAGCCCGGCGGACCGCCCCGGCGCGACGCGGGCGCCCCCGGCGGCATGCCGCCTCGCGGCCCCGGTGGTCCTGGCGGCCCAGGCGTTCCCGGTGGTCCCGGCGTTCCCGGTGGTCCCGGTGAGATGCGCCGCCGCGACACCGACCCGACCGGCCGCCGTGCCGAGGCCGCCTTCGAGGACACCCAGGCGATGCTCGCCGCCCAGGCGGGCGGCGGGCGTTCCGCCGGTTCGAGGCCGGGCGAGGGCGGGCGCAGGCGCCGAGGGCGTGGCGCGAGCGGTCCCGCCGCGGGCGGACCGGGCGGCCCCGAGGGCCCGGGGGGCCCGGGAGGCGGCGGTCCCGAGGACGACGACGAGCCCAAAGCCAAGAGGTGGACGCGCTTCCTGCCCAACTGGAAGATCGTCATGGCCAGCTTCGTGGTCCTCAGCGCGGGCGTCTTCGGCATGATCGCGGTCGCCTACGCCAACACGCCCATCCCCGACTCCACGCAGGACAGCGCGGACGACCGGGGCAGCGTGATCTACTACCGCGACAAGAAGACCGCGATCGCGCGGCTCGGCGTCCAGCGCACCCCGGTGAAGCTCTCGCAGATCCCCAAGCACGTCCAGGACGCGGTGATCGCCCTGGAGAACCAGACCTTCCGCACCGACAGCGGCATCGACATCGCGGGCATGGCCCGCTCGCTCTGGAGCACCGTGAGCGGCACCCAGCTCCAGGGCGCCTCGACCATCACCCAGCAGATGGCGCGCGGCTACTACGAGGGCCTCAGCCAGGAGGTCTCGATCCAGCGCAAGATCAAGGAGATCTTCGTCTCGGTCAAGCTGAGCAAGGAGAAGACCAAGGACGAGATCCTCCAGGAGTATTTCAACCTCGTCTACTTCGGCCGCGGCGCGCACGGCATCCAGGCGGCGGCGAAGACGTTCTTCAACAAGAACGTCGGCGAGCTGACCCCGCAGGAGGGCGCCTACCTGGCCGCCCGGGTTCAGAACCCGAGCGCCTTCGACGTCCAGGAGAAGGCGGGCGACTACTCCGCGATCAAGTGGCGGTTCAACGCCGCGATCAAGAACATGGGAGAGCTCGACCCCACCGCGTACGGCAAGTACGCGGGAAGCTCCTTCGACGACCTGAAGTTCAAGAAGGTCGCGATCGGAAACACCTACAAGGGCCTCAAGGGCTACATGCTCAACATCGTCCTCCGGGAGCTCAAGGGGCGGAACATCACCCAGGAGGAGCTGGAGACCGACGGCTACAAGGTCTACACCACCTTCGACGAGAAGATGATGAAGGAGGCGCAGAAGGCGGTGAAGGCCCGCACCGCCGGGCTGGACCGGACCATCCACGCCAGGGTGGCCTCGGTGGACCCGAAGAACGGCCGGGTGCTCGCCTTCTACAGCGGCGACGACTTCGTCAACGACTCCGTCAACCGCGCGTTCGACTCCACCAAGCAGGCGGCGTCGGCGTTCAAACCCTACGTGCTCGCGGCCTGGCTGGAGAACGACAAGTCGCTCGACAGCCTGGTCGACGGCGTACGGACGATCAAGATGCCCGGCACCACCCCGATCGGCAACTCGGGGAACCAGGCGTTCGGGCCGATCGACATGGTCAAGGCCATGGCCAGCTCGGTCAACACCGTCTTCGCGCAGATGGGCGAGGAGGTGGGCCTCGACGAGGTGGCGAGGATCGCCAAGGAGGCGGGGGTCGGTGAGACGACCAAGTACAACCCCCTCTACCAGCGCAAGAACGCGGTCGACTACGCGGTCCAGGAGCAGAAGTACCAGGTCACCATCGGCAGCGCCTCGGTCACCGCGGTCGAGCAGGCCAGCGGTTACGGGATCTTCGCCAACGAGGGCAAGCACTTCGGCTGGCACACCGTCACCAAGGTGACCACGGTCGACGGCGGTCTCGTGCTCCCCGAGCAGATCGTCGAGAAGCAGGTCATCACCCCCGAGACCGCGGCCGATACGACCGTCGCGCTGCAGCAGGTCGTCAGGGGCGGCACCGGCGGCGCCGCCAACCTCGGCACGCGGCCGGTGGCCGGTAAGACCGGCACGAACAACGGCTACAAGGACGCCTGGTTCGTCGGCTTCACCCCGCAGATCGTCACCGCGGTCGGCATGTCCAACGACGTGCCCTACAACAGGACCGGAACGCGCAAGCTCAAGGTCAACAAGTACGGCCTGCCGAACCCGAAGATCAAGAACGAGAGCATCCTCTGGAAAGAGGAGGGCATGCCCGAGTTCATCGGCGGCGGCGGCACCCCGACCCAGATCTGGCACGACTACATGCAGGCCGTGACCGCCAAGGACGAGGTCATGCAGTTCCCGCCGAGGGCCAACACCGGCACGCGGAACAACCTGGTCACGCCCACCCCGACGCCCAGCCCGACGCCGACGATGGACGACACCAACCCGTTCCCCGACGAGAACGGCGACGACGGCGGCTGGCAGAACGACGACAACGGCGACGGCGGCGAGCAGGGCGAGCCCGAAGGCAACGAGTGCCTGCCCTGGGACGGCTCGTGCGACATCGGCACCGACGACAATCCGAGCGACGATCCGCCGAACGGCGAGGTGGAACAGAACGGCGGGCCTGACACGTTCGGCGCCCCCGGCACACCGGGCGCGGCCGTCGTCCCGACACCCTCCGCGAGCGGACGACGTCCCTGATGAAGAATCTCCTGTCGCCGCGGAGCCCGCTGCCCGAGTTCGGCACCCGGGCCATCCCGTACGTGCCCCTGGCCCTGTTCGCGGGGCTGGGGGCGGTCCTGGCCTGGTTCTGGAAGTGGCCGTGCCGCGTCGACGGGGCATGGAACCACGGGACCCTGCAGTTCACGAACTTCTGTTACACCGACATCTATCCCCTGTGGTGGAACGAGAAGCTCAACGAGGGCAAGATCCCCTATTTCGACTATCCGGTCGAGTACCCCGTCGGCATCGGCGGGATCATGGAGTTCTTCCGCCGGATCGTCACCCCGATGAGCGACCAGGGGACGGCGTTCTACGACCTCACCGTCATCCTGATGGCGATCTGCCTGATCGTCGGCGTGCTGCTGATGGCCACGCTGGCCGGTCCCGCCAGGCGCTGGGACGCGCTCTGGTACGCCCTGGCCCCCGCGCTGATCCTCACCGCGTACATCAACTGGGACCTGGCGGCCAACGCCCTCGCGCTGGGCGCGCTGCTGGCCTGGTCGAAGCGGAGGCAGTGGCTCGCGGGCATCCTGCTCGGCCTGGCGATCGCCACCAAGTTCTACCCGCTGATGTTCCTCGGCCCGCTGTTCCTGCTGACGCTGCGCACCGGCAGATGGGTACCGTTCCTCAAGACGATCGGCGGCGTCGCGGGCGCCTGGCTCGTCGTCAACGTGCCGATCATGGTCTTCGCCTTCGACGGCTGGAAGAGGTTCTACGTCTTCAGCCAGGAGCGACCGGCCGACTGGGGCTCCATCTGGTACTTCTTCAACCAGAAGCAGTGGCCGATCCTGGGTGACTCCGAGCTCCTCGACAAGCTGGGCGTCGTCTCGCTCGCCGCGTTCTGCCTCGCGATCGCCGTGATCACCCTGACGGCGAAGACCCGTCCCCGCCTGATGCAGCTGTGCTTCCTCACCCTGGCGGCTTTCATGCTGACCAACAAGGTGTGGTCGCCGCAGTACGTGCTCTGGCTGATCCCCTTCGCGGTGCTGGCCAGGCCGGGCTGGAAGCCGATCGCGCTCTGGCAGCTCGCCGAGTGCTGGTACTTCTTCGCGATCTGGCTGTATCTCGTCGGCATCCAGCCGGGCAACGAGGCCCTGGGCATCGCGGGCGACACCTACTTCACCGCAGTGTGGGCCCGCGCGATCACCATTCTGATCATGATGGCGTTCGTCGTACGGGACATCTTCGTCCCGGACAAGGACGTGGTCCGCGAGGACGGGACCGACGACCAGGCGGGCGGCGTCTTCGACGAGGCACCCGACCGCTTCCGGCTCGCGCTCTCCTAACGCCTGGACGGGGGACGTCCGCCGGGTTCGGTGGGTTCGGTGGGTTCGGCGGCTCCGGTGGGGTGAGGGTGTTCGTCGAGCGTCCGGCGAGGTTACAGGACCGGATCGAGCGTCCGGCGAGGTGGCAGGAGGCGGGAGTGGGGCTGTTCAGCGAGCGTCCGAGTCTGGCGGTCCGCCGAGATGATCCGGGACAATCCGACCTTGTGACCACTCCTCCAGCTCCCCCACAGGACGCTCCCCCGCGCGACACCCCTCCGCGCGACACCGCGACGGAAGGGCTGCTGCTCTGGCTGGCCTCCCGCCTGGGAATCGTCGTCCTGGTCGCCGTCGGCGCCCAGGCGCTGATGGAGGGCGACGCCCTGCCGAAGCCGTTCCTGGAGCGCTGGCGCAACTGGGACGCGGGCCTCCTCGTCACCATCGCCGAGCACGGCTACGACGGCGCCCCGGGCAGCGAGCCCGACAAGGGGTTGCCCGCGTTCTTCCCCGGGATGCCGCTGATGCTCCGCGCGGCGCATCTCGTGATCGACGACTGGACGCTCGCCGGTCTGCTCATCTCCCTGGTGGCCGGTGCCGTCGCGATGGCGGCGCTCGCCAGGCTGGCCGAGTTCGAGGGCCCGGAGGGGACCGGCAGGCGCGCGGTGCTGGCGCTGCTGCTCTGGCCGATGGCGGTGTTCCTGTTCGCGGGCTACAGCGAGTCGCTCTTCCTGGCCTTCGCCGTCCCCGCCTGGCTCGCGGCTCGCCAGGGCCGCTGGCCGCTCGCCGCGGCCCTCGCGGCGGGCGCCTCCTGCGTGCGCATCACCGGCCTGTTCCTCGCCGTCGCGCTGATCGTGGAGTTCCTCGTCCGCAGGCAGCCCGTGCGGCAGGCGGCGTGGCTGCTCCTCCCGTTCGTGCCACTGGGGCTCTACTCCGCGTACCAGTACTCCCGTACGGGCGACTGGCTGGCCTGGAAGACCGCGCAGGAGGCCGGCTGGGGACGCCATCTGGTGTGGCCCTGGGAGTCGCTGATCACGACCTGGAACGCCACCGCGGGCGACGGACGGTTCGCCTGGGCGTTCCGGTTGGAGATCGCGGGGGCGATCGTCGGGGTGGGGCTCGTGCTGGTCCTGCTCTACCTGCGGAGATGGAGCGAGTTCGTCTACGTGGGGCTCCAGGTGGGTGCCCTGCTGTGCTCCGCCTACTATCTGTCGGTCCCGCGCTCGGCGCTGCTGTGGTGGCCGCTCTTCATCCTCATCGCCCGGGCGAGCGGCGGGCCGGCGCCGTGGCGACGATGGATCATCGTCGTCTACGCCCTGGTGGTGGGCCCGTTGATGGCGCTCAACGTGTTGATCTTCGCCGACGGGGCCTGGGTGGGCTGAACGGCGGGGAAGGCTCCTTACCCACTCTCCGGGAAAAGTAATCCCATGAAGTTATCCACAGGCTGTGGATCAATTCTCGCCCCGGAGCCACGTCGGAGCCTCACCTGGGCCTTCCTCCCGAAGGTTCGTTCTAGAGCTTCGTTTTAGAGCTTCGTCCTGAGGGTTTTAGAGCTTCGTCCTGAGGAAGGCGATGTCCTCGGCCTGGCCGTCGAAGGGGGTCTCCACCACGATCGGGGCGTTCGCGCTCCGGCACACCCCCAGGATGAGCTCCGGGTCGATCTGGCCCGCGCCGAGGCTCGCGTGCCGGTCGGCGCCTGAGTCGAAGGCGTCGCGCGAGTCGTTGCAATGGATCAGGTCGATCCTGCCGGTGATCGCCATGACCCGCTCGACCACGTCCGCCAGGTCCTCGCCGCCCGCGTGGGCGTGGCAGGTGTCGAGGCAGAAACCCACGTCGAAGCCGTCGAGCGCGTCCCACAGCCGGGCGACGCGTTCGAGCTTGCGCGCCATCGCGTTGCCGCCGCCCGCGGTGTTCTCGATGAGCACGGGGACCTCGTGCTCCTCCAGGCGCTCGAACACCTTGCGCCAGTTGTCGAAGCCCTTCCGCGGGTCGTCCCCGGCGCCGACGTGCCCGCCGTGGACGATCAGCCCCCGCGCGCCCAGTTCGGCCGCCGCCGCGAGATGCGCGCTCAGCAGCTTGCGGCTGGGGATGCGCACCCGGTTGTTGGCGGTCGCCACGTTGATCACGTAGGGGGCGTGGACGTAGACCTCCACGTCCGAGTCCTTGATCTCCCGTGTCTTCTCGCCGATGACCGGGGCCTTCCACCCCTTCGGGTCACCGAGGAAGAACTGCACGACCTCGGCGTCGCGTGACCTGGCATGCGCCAGCGGGTCGTCCTGATCGACATGAGCTCCGATAAGCGGCATGTATCCGAGAGTAGCCGTTTCAACGCCGAGGGCTTGGGCAGTCGCAGGTCGCGCCCCACCGCCCGCCCCCACGGGCCAACCCCAAGGAGTTCCAAGTGGCTGCTCGCTATCGCAGAGGGATCAGTCTCATCGGCCTCATCTACATCCTGATCGGCATCTACGTCGCCTGGGTGTACGACTACATCACCCCCGCGCTCCTGAAGGACATCGCGGAGGCCCTGCTCGCGGTCTTCCTGTGGTTCCTCGTCCTGCTGGGAGTGGACCTGCGCCTGGCGGGTTAGCCGTTCCCGGTCTTAGTCGTTCCCCGTCCACGTGCCGCGCGATCCGGCCGGGCCACTCGGCCCGGCCCTCGCCGTTGTGGCCCTGGTCAGGTCCGGGCTTCCGGGATTCGGGACCCTGGGCCCGGGGAGCTCAGGGCAGGAAACCCCCGTGGCGGATGCCGAAGGCCACACCCACGAACGAGGCCACGATGCCCACGATGTTCAGCGCGCGCTCCGGCCTCGTCGCGGAGATGTACTGGGAGTAGAGGCCGCCGAAGAATCCCAGCACCCCCAGGAACGACGCGACGGAGTGCGCGGAGGGGATGAATCCGGCCACGAAGGCGATCAGCCCGCAGAGGATCGTAGCGACGCTCAGCACGTTCTCCAGGGGGTGGCGCCGCCCGTCGCTGTTCAGCCTGAACCGGGACGGCCCGCTCCGGTCGCGTCCGGACGTGCGCGGCATCTCCACCACCCCCTTCCCCCAGAATTCGTGAGGACGTACCCGTTTCCCCTGATGGGGACGTGCCCGGCGAGGTGACGGCCCAACCCTTGCCGGACTGGTAGGCTGGCACGGCTACGTCGAATGGGTGTGTCATGGCCCACCCTCCACCCCGAGCGCCGAAATGGGAGCCCGAGGTGGCGTACGTCAGCGTCCTCCTGTCACGGCACGGTGTCGTGACCGCAAGAGTCCAGAGGAGGTTGGAAGTCAGCATGCGCCGTTACGAAGTGATGGTCATTCTTGACCCCTCGCTCGATGAGCGTACGGTCGCCCCTTCCCTCGACCAGTTCCTCACGGTCGTCCGCAACGACGGCGGCACCGTGGAGAAGGTCGACGTGTGGGGTCGCCGCAGGCTGTCCTACGACATCGCGAAGAAGCCCGAGGGCATCTACGCCGTCATCGACCTGAGCGCCGAGCCCGCCACGGTCAAGGAGCTCGACCGGCAGATGAACCTCAACGAGGGAATCCTGCGCACCAAGGTCCTGCGCCCGGACGTGCACTAATCTCCGGCATTCTGTCGGACGGCAGCCGTACTCTGAGCCGATAACCAGCGAAGGCCGCAGGAAGGGCAGCGCTAGCCATGGCAGCAGGCGACACCACGATCACCATCGTCGGCAACCTCGTCGACGATCCGGAGCTGCGCTTCACCCCCACGGGGCAAGCGGTGGCCCGGTTTCGCATCGCGTCCACTCCGAGGTTCCTCGACAAGACGACCAACGAGTGGAAAGACGGCGAAGGCCTGTTCCTGACCTGCAACGTCTGGCGGCAGGCGGCGGAGAACGCCGCCGAGAGCCTCCAGCGCGGCATGCGGGTCATCGTTCAGGGGCGGCTCCGTCAGAGGTCTTACGAGACCAAGGAAGGCGAGAAGCGCACCGTTTACGAGGTCGAGGTCGACGAGGTCGGCCCCTCCCTGCGTAACGCGACCGCCAAGGTCAACAAGACCGCCCGTCAGGGCGGTGGCGGCGGTGGCGGCTTCGGCGGCGGCCCCGCCAACGACCCGTGGGCCTCCGCGGCGCCGGCCGCACCGCAAGGTGGCGGCTTCTCCGGCGGCGGCGGCGGCAACAACTACGGGGGCGGCGGCGGTCAGCAGCAGCAGGGTGGCGGCGGCTTCGGCGGCGGCGACTTCAGCGACGAACCGCCCTTCTAGGGACGCTCCTCCGGGACGGCCACCACCGCGTCCCGACATCCCAGTCCATATCCGCAGCGACCATTCCCGCCTGACGGCGGGGCTCTGAAAGGAGCACCACGATGGCCAAGCCGGCACTGCGCAAGCCTAAGAAGAAGGTTTGCCTGTTCTGCCACGACAAGATCTCCTACGTCGACTACAAGGACACGGCGCTGCTTCGGAAGTTCATCTCCGACCGCGGCAAGATCCGTGCCCGCCGGGTGACGGGCAACTGCACCCAGCACCAGCGTGACGTGGCGACCGCTATCAAGAACGCTCGTGAGATGGCGCTCCTGCCGTACATGAGCACCGCGCGCTAAGGAGGTCCGGACAGATGAAGCTCATTCTCACCAGTGAGGTCACCGGCCTCGGCGCTCCCGGTGACATCGTCGAGGTCAAGAGCGGCTACGGCCGCAACTTCCTGCTTCCCCGCGGCTTCGCGATCCTCTGGTCGCGCGGCGGCGAGAAGCAGATCTCCTCGATCAAGAAGGCCCGCGACGCCCGCGAGATTCGCGACCTCGGCACCGCCAAGGAAGTCGCCGGCCAGTTGAAGGCCCTGAAGGTGGTCCTGAAGACGAAGGCCGGCGAGTCCGGCCGTCTCTTCGGCTCCATCACCACGGGTGACGTCGCCGAGGCGGTCAAGGCCGCCGGTGGCCCCCTGCTCGACCGCCGTCGCATCGAGATCGCCTCCGCGATCAAGAGCCTCGGTTCCCACCGGGTCAGCGTCAAGCTGCACCCGGAGGTCTCCGCGTCCCTCGATGTCGAGGTCGTCGCGGCCTGACAGGCCCCGTGTGACAAGGGCCCCTCCCCGCTCACGGGGAGGGGCCCTTGTCCTTTTCCCGAGTCTCCGAGTCTCCGAGTCCCTGAGTTCTCGGGTTCCCGAGTCCCGGAGTTTCCGGGTCCCCGGGCCGCAGTCCCCTTCCCGGCCCCTCTCCGTCCTTCCCCGGTCCTTCCACGGGCCCGTACGGGCCGGTGAAAACCCTCTTTTCCGCCGGGGAAATTTCATATTCTGATACCCCGTTACCCCAGGTCACCGCGAGTACATACAATTCGGGAACCGTTGCTTCGCCCTGGAGGTTTTGTCATGGTCCGTCCCTCGACGCTGTTCGCGCTCGGTGCCCTCGCGGCGACCGCGGTAGCCTGTGCGCCGGCCTCGGAAACGACGACCCAGGCGAGCCCCGCGTCCTCAAGCGCCTCCGGCGCCGCCTCCACGGCCGCGAGCGCCTGCGCCAAGGACAGCCCCGCGCTGAAGACCCCGGGCAAGCTGACCGTCGGCACCGACAAGCCTGCCTACGACCCGTGGTTCAGCGACGACGACCCGGCCAACGGCAAGGGCTTCGAGAGCGCGGTCGCCTACGCCATCGCGGGCCAGCTGGGCTTCGCCAAGGAAGACGTCACCTGGGCCACGGTGAAGTTCGACTCCGCGTTCGCGCCGGGCGCCAAGCAGTTCGACTTCGACGTCAACCAGGTCTCGGTCACCCCCGACCGGGCCAAGGTCGTCGACTTCAGCAAGGGCTACTACACGGTCAAGCAGGCCGTGGTCGCGCTGGACGGCTCCAAGGTCGCCTCCGCCACGGACCTGGCGGGCCTGAAGGACGCCAAGATCGGCGTGCAGATCGGCACCACCTCGCTGCAGGCGGTCAAGGACGTCATCAAGCCGTCGTCCGAGCTCAACGTCTACAACGAGCAGATCGACGCCGTCAACGCGCTGAAGAACAAGCAGGTCGACGCCGTGGTGGTGGACCTGCCCACCGCCTTCTACGTGACCGCCGCCCAGGTCGAGAACTCCAAGATCGTCGGTCAGTTCGGCACGGCCTCCGGGGAGCCCGAGGTCTTCGGCGCGGTCTTCGAGAAGGGCAGCCCGCTGGTGGGCTGTGTCGACGAGGCCATCGACAAGCTGACCGCCTCCGGTGAGCTGGCGAAGATCGAGACCGAGTGGCTCGGCTCCGCCGCGGGCGCGCCGGAGCTGAAGTGACCCTGGCGTACTCTCCGGCGTCGCGGACGCGGGTGTCCACGAGCAGAACCCGGGCGCGGAGCGCGTACGGTCCGCGTCACGGTGGCGCCCGATGAGGAACGACGAGCGCCTGGAGGTTCCCACCGGCTGGGAGAAGAGCGAGCGGCAGGTCGAGCGGGAGCGGCTCCGCAGGAGGTCGTCGATCCGTTCGGGCTCCGTCGCGACGGTCTCGACGATCCTCGTGATCGTCCTGCTGCTCTGGCTCTTCACCACTTCGCCCGGCTGGCCCCGGGTGCGGGAGACGTTCTTCGACCTCGACCAGTTCACCGGGGCGCTGCCGGACGTGCTGAGCGGGTTCCTGCTCAACATCAAGATCTTCCTGATCGCCGAGCCGCTCATCCTCGTGGTGGGACTGCTCGTCGCGCTGGCCCGCAACCTCACGGCGCCGGTGTTCTTCCCGCTGCGCGCCGTCGCGGTGATCTACACCGACGTCTTCCGCGGCGTGCCCACGATCCTCGTCATCTATCTCGTCGGCTTCGGCCTGCCCGCGCTCGGCCTGCAGGGCACGCCGACGGACCTCGCGACGCTGGGCATCATCGCGCTCACCCTCTCGTACGGCGCGTACGTGGCGGAGGTCTTCCGGGCCGGGATCGAGTCGGTGCACCCCAGCCAGCGGGCCGCCGCCCGGTCCCTCGGGCTGAGTCACGGCCAGACCATGCGCTACGTGGTGGTGCCGCAGGCCGTGCGCAGGGTGGTGCCGCCGCTGCTCAACGACTTCGTCTCGCTGCAGAAGGACACCGCGCTCGTCGCCACGATCGGTCCCCTGGAGGCGCTGCGGCAGGCGCAGATCCACGTCGCCAGCACCTTCAACTACACCCCCTACCTGGCGGCGGCGCTGCTGTTCATCCTGCTCACCATCCCGATGGCCCGCTTCACCGACTACCTGGCGGCCCGCTCGCAGCGGCGGCGGGGCCAGTGAGCGGGCGGATCGGGGCGTACGGCGGCAGCGCGCCCGATGAGACGGCGGCGGCGGTACGGGAGGAGAGGGCATGAGCCTGCTGGCCATCGAGGGCCTGTGGAAGAACTACCGCGGCCACAGCGTGCTGCGCGGCATCGACCTGGAGGTCGAGCCGCACGAGGTGGTCTGCCTGATCGGCGCCTCCGGCTCCGGCAAGTCCACCCTGCTGCGCTGCGTCAACCTGCTGGAGACCGCCGACGACGGCACGATCACCCTGGACGGTGAGGAGATCACCGACGCCAGGACCGACCCCGACGACGTGCGCAAGCGCATGGGCATCGTGTTCCAGGCGTTCAACCTGTTCCCGCACATGAGCGTGCTGGACAACATCACGCTGGCGCCGCGCAAGGTGCACGGGACGGGCAGGACGGAGGCCGAGGCGCAGGCCCGCGACCTGCTGGCCAGGTTCGGTCTGGCGGACAAGGCGGGCGCCTACCCCGACCAGCTCTCCGGTGGCCAGCAGCAGCGTGCCGCCATCATCAGGGCCCTGGCCACCCGGCCCCGCCTGATGCTGCTGGACGAGGTCACCTCGGCCCTGGACCCGGCGCTGGTCAAGGAGGTGCTCGGGATCATCCGGGAGCTCAAGGAGGGGGGCATGACCATGGTCCTCACCACCCACGAGATGGGTTTCTGCCGCGAGATCGCCGACACCGTCTGCTTCCTCGACGGCGGCGTGCTCCTGGAACGAGGCACCCCTGAGCAGATCTTCACCGACCCTCGCGAGCCCCGCACCAGGGAGTTCGTGCAGAGCGTCATCGACGCCCGGCGCCTCTGACCTCTTCCCGCCTCAGAGCCTTCGAGCCTCAGAGCCTCAGAGCCTTCGAGGCGCGCGGTCTCAGCGGCGGTGCCTGCCGCGGGGCCCGGCGGTGGATCCGGAGCCGGGACCCCCGGGAGGACCGGGAGGACCGGTTGGCCCGGGCGGCCGGGGCGGGCCCGTCCATCCGTCCCCGGGCCCGTACTGGTACGGCCCCGGGGACGGACGTACCGGAGGCTCAGGGACGGGCCGCGCCGTCGCGGCGAGCACGCTGTTGCGCCTGCCGTACACCAGGTAGACCAGCACGCCGAAGGCCATCCAGATGATGAAGTACAGCCAGGTGATGAGCTGCAGGTTCACCATGAGCCACAGACAGGCGAGGATCGAGGCGATCGGCACGCCGGGAGAGAGCGGGGTGCGGAAGCCCCGGGGCAGGTCCGGCATCGTCTGCCGCATCCTGACCACCCCGGCGGCCACGGCGATGAACACGAACAGGGCACCGATCACGACCAGCGGTTCGAGCGTCAGCACGTCCACGAACTCGGCCAGCAGGATCGCGAGGAAGCCGATGATCAGCGTGACCCTCGTCGGGCTGCGGTAACTACGGTTGATCTTGGAGAGCGAGCGGGGGATCAGCCCGTCGCGCGCCATGGAGAACAGCACACGGGTCAGGCCGACGAGCAGCACCAGGACGACGGTGGTGAGACCGAGCACCGCCCCGATGTTGATGACGTGCACCATGAAGCCCTCGCCCGCCTCGCGGAAGGCACTGGCGAGCGGCGCGTCCGCCGCGATCTTGTCGTACGGGGTCATCCCGACCATGATCACCGCGACCGCGATGTAGATGACCGTGGTGAGCACCAGCCCGCGGATGATGCCCTTCGGGATCGACCGGGGGGCGTCCTCTGACTCCTCGGCGGCGGTGGCCACGACGTCGAAGCCGATGTACGCGAAGGTGATGGCCGCCGAGGCGGCGAAGATGCCGAACCAGCCGAACGTGCCCGTCTGGCCGAGGAGGAGGCCGAGCAGCGGGGACTGCAGACCCTCCTCGGCCTTCTCGGCGGGCACCGCCGGCACCGGGATGGCCGCGAGGTTGCGCTGGTCGAAGTGGAGGGCGCCGATCACGATGACCGCGCCGATGGCCAGCAGCTTGGCGACCACGATGACCCACAGGGTGCGCAGTCCGACCCGGGCCCCCAGAGCCACCACGGCCGTGAGGATCGCCAGGATGAACAGCGTGAACAGGTCGAAACCCGTGGTCTGGCCGACCATGCCCGCGATCACCTCGGGAAGGCGCACGCCGAGGTCGGTGAGCATCTGGGAGGCGTAGAGCGACCAGGCGCGGGCCACCGCGGCCGTGGCCAGCAGGAGTTCCAGGACCAGCGCCCAGCCCACGATCCAGGCCCAGACCTCGCCGAAGATGACGTAGGTGAAGGTGTAGGCGCTTCCCGAGCTCGGCATGGCGGAGGACAGCTCCGCGAAGCAGAAGGCCACGAGCAGGCTGCTGATTCCCGCGATCATGAAGGAGAGGATCACGCCCGGTCCCGCCATGTTCGCCGCCTGGCGGGCGGCGAGGCTGAAGATGCCCGCGCCGATCATGACCCCGACACCGAGGACGATGAGGTCCGCCCCGCGATAGGCCGTGGGGAGGCCGTGACGCGCACCGGTCAGTCGGCCTGTGGCACGGTCCGGCGGCATGCGGCGAACGATCGACGAGGAAGCACCTTCGGGCACGACGTGACCAATCGTGGTGGGTTGATAACCCTATATTGTGGGACTCGCTTCACAGTGCCGCAGGGGAGTTGCGCTGGACAAGGGCTAGCCGGTCACGTGGTGGACACCACCGTGTCACGCCCTGATCACCCGCCCGGCGAACACCGTCCGTCACAGGTGAACCGCCCGCCGTCGCGCCGTCCCGGCCTCCGTCCGGTGCGTCCGGCCGACCTCCGGGGCCGACGATCCGGCCGCCGATTCAGCCGCCCACCACCAGCCACGCCCTGCCGTACGCCCGCGTCGACAGGGTGAGCAGCCGGGCCGTCATCCATAGCCCGAGCGCCAGCCAGAGCGCCACCAGGCCGTCGCCCCGCAGGTCCACCAGGAACGCGGCGGGCAGGTAGGCGATCGTCGTCCACACCCCCGCCCAGGCGAGGTAGCGCCCGTCTCCGGCCCCGATCAGCACGCCGTCCAGCACGAACACCACCCCGGCGACGGGCTGCAGGACGGCCACCACCCAGAGCAGGTCGAGCAGCTCCGCCGCGACGACGGGACCCGCGTCGAACAGCGCGGGCACGAACGGCCTGGCCAGCACGATGAGAAGGCCGAGCAGCACGCCCGAGCCGACTCCCCAGACCACCATCCGCCCGGTGGCGCCGCGGGCTCCCGCCACGTCGCCGGCGCCCAGCGCGCGGCCGGTGATCGCCTGCCCGGCGATGGCGATCGCGTCCAGGGCGAACGCCATCAGGGTCCAGATCCTGATGGCGACGGTGTGCGCCTCGATCTGCGACTCCCCCATACGGGTGGCCGCGGCGGTCGCGACGGCCAGCACCAGCTGGAGGCACGCCGTACGGATGATCAGAGCGATCCCGGCCGAGCCCGCCGCCCGCACGCCCGCCAGGTCGGGGCGGAACGGCGCGCGGTACCGGACGAGGATGAGGAGGAGGTAGACGGCGGCGGCGAGCGACTGGGCCAGCACGGTGCCCCAGGCCGAGCCCGCGATCCCCCAGCCCAGTCCCAGGACGAACACGACGTTGAGCACGGCGTTCAGCGCGAAGGCCCCCACCGACACCAGCAGCGGGGTGGCGGTGTCCTGCATGCCGCGCAGCACGCCCGTGCCCGCGAGCACCAGCAGCATGGCGGGTACGCCCAGCAGGCTGATCCGCAGGTAGGTGACCGCCTGCCGGGCGAGTTCGCCCTCGGCGCCGATCAGGTGGACCAGCGAGGGGGCGAGCGGCCAGACGACCACGATGATCGCCAGTCCCACCCCGGCGGCCAGCCAGAGGCCGTCCACCCCCTGCCGGAGCGCCCGCCCGGTCTCGCCCGCCCCGATCTGCCGGGCCACCGCCGCGGTCGTGCCGTACGCCAGGAACACGCACAGTCCCACGAGGAAGCTCAGCACCGTGCTCGCCACCCCCAGGGCGCCGAGCGCGGGGGCGGGCAGGCGGCCGACGACGACGGTGTCGGTCAGCAGGAACAGCGGTTCGGCCACCAGGGCACCGAACGCGGGCAGCGCGAGCCGCAGGATCTGCCTATCGTGGTCGCGCCCCGATCCATCGGACCGGCCGGATCGACCCGTCCGATCGGACCGATCGGACCGGCTGGATCGACCGGGTCGGCCGGATCGACCGGGTCGGCCGGATCGAGGAGTAAGAGGCACCCGTCCATTGTGCCTCTTACCTCTGAATGGATCTTCGGCGGGATGAACCCGTCAGGACGTGCCATCGGGGGCGACTTTCGGCGTGTCGCCCAAACTTTCTTTTCTCCACAGGCGGTGGATGATGTTTCCGCTGGTCAGAGCGTTATCCACAGCTGTGGACAAGAGTTATCCACAGCACTGTCCCCAGGGTGCCCACACCTCTGGGGAAGAAGTGCACAGCTTATCCACACCTCTGTCGACAGGCCGCGTTGCCAGCCGGGCGCGAAGCGGCGAAACTGTCACCCCGATCGGCTACAAATAGAGATAGCGTAACTGTGTTCGAAAGAGGGGGTGTGTGGTGAGCATCGCGGAGCCGCCGGTCTTCGAGCCGAGATTCGAGCGCACCCCACCGAACAACATCGAGGCCGAGCAGTCGGTCCTGGGCGGCATGCTGCTGTCCAAGGACGCCATCGCCGACGTGGTCGAGATCCTGCGGTCAGACGACTTCTACCGTCCGGCCCACCAGATCATCTACGACATCATCACCGACCTCTACGGCCGCGGCGACCCCGCCGACGCCGTCACCATCCTCGACGAGCTGCAGAAGCGGGGCGAGGTCGCCAGGATCGGCGGCGGCGCCTACCTCCACACGCTGACCGCCGTCGTCCCGACCGCGGCCAACGCCGGTTACTACGCGAGGATCGTCCGCGAGCAGGCCATCCTCCGCCGCCTGATCGAGGCGGGCACCCGCATCGTCTCCTACGGCTACGGCGGTCAGGACGAGGAGGTCGACGACCTCGTCGACCGCGCGCAGGCGGAGATCTACAAGGTCACCGAGCGCCGCACCTCCGAGGACTACATCCCGCTGGCCGACATCATGCCGGGCGCCCTCGACGAGCTGGAGGCCATCGGCGGCCGGAGCGGCCAGATGGTCGGGGTTCCCACCGGCTTCCAGGACCTCGACTCCCTCACCAACGGCCTGCACCCCGGCCAGATGATCGTTGTGGCCGCCCGCCCCGCCATCGGCAAGTCGACTTTGGGGCTGGATTTCGCGAGATCTGCCGCTATCAAGCACGGCATGACGACTGTGGTGTTCTCGCTGGAAATGTCGCGTAATGAGATCACGATGCGTCTGCTGTCGGCCGAGGCGCGGGTGGCGTTGCACGCCATGCGATCGGGCACGATGACCGACGACGACTGGGCCAAGCTGGCCCGGCGGATGGGCGAGGTGGCCGAGGCCCCGCTGTTCATCGACGACTCGCCCAACATGTCGATGATGGAGATCAGGGCCAAGTGCCGCCGCCTCAAGCAGCGCAACGACCTGCGGTTCGTCATCATCGACTATCTGCAGCTGATGTCCTCGCCGAAGAAGACCGAGAGCCGCCAGAACGAGGTCTCCGAGATCTCCCGGGCCATCAAGCTCCTCGCCAAGGAGCTGGAGGTCCCGGTGATCGCGATCTCCCAGCTCAACCGTGGCCCCGAGCAGCGGACGGACAAGCGGCCCATGGTCAGCGACCTTCGCGAGTCCGGGTGTCTCACGGCGGACACCCGGATTCTCCGGGCCGACACCGGCGCGGAGGTATCCCTGGGAGAATTGCTGGAGAGCGGGGAGCGTGACATTCCCGTGTGGTCGCTGGATGAGCGGCTGCGACTCACCCAGCGAACCATGACCCATGTGTTCCCGAGTGGAATGAAGGAAGTCTTCAGGCTTCGGCTGAGGTCCGGGAGGGAGATCAAGGCAACAGCGAATCATCCCTTCATGACCTACGACGGATGGCGTCCCCTGGGCGAGCTCCACCCAGGGACCCGACTGGCTGTGCCTCGTCACGTACCGCCCCCCGAGCGGGTCCGAGAATGGCCGGAAGACGAAGTCGTCATGCTGGCGCATATGATCGGTGACGGATCGTTCGTGAGGTCCCAGCCGATACGCTATGCCAGCAGGGACGAGGCATGCCTCGAAGCGATGACCAATGCGGCAAGCCACTTCGGTGTCACCGCTGTCCGGGATGAATACGAGGCTGCCCGGGTAACCACTCTGCGTCTTCCCGCGCCCTATCGCCTGGCCCGCGGCAAGAGAAATCCGATCGCTGCCTGGCTGGACTCACTTGGACTCTTCGGGTTGAGAAGCCATGAAAAGTATGTCCCTGAAGAGATCTTCTCCCTACCCAATCGTCAGGTCGCTCTTTTCCTACGCCACCTGTGGGCAACCGATGGCTGTGTCTGGTGGGATGAGAAGGTCGGTCGGGCACGGATTTACTACGCATCCACCAGTCGTCGTCTGGTCGACGACGTCGCTCGGCTTCTTCTGCGCTTCAACGTGATGACCAGGGTGAAGAAGGTCCAAAAAGGCGAACACCGGCCGGGATATCAGTTGCTTGTTCACGGCTCGGAGAATCAACTTCGTTTCATCGATGACATTGGTGTTCACGGCGCACGTTCGGCACAGGCGGAGCGGTGCGTCACCGCACTGCGTGGGATGACAGCGAACACCAACCCGGACACCGTGCCTCGCGAGGTCTGGGACAAGGTACGGAGCATACTGGTGGAGCAGGGAACAACCCATCGCGAGTTCTCGGCTCAACTCGGCACCCAGTTCTGCGGGAGTGCCATGTGGAAGCGTGCCCCAAGCGGTGGACGCTTGAGAAGGGTGGCGACAATTCTCGACGATGCCCAGCTGGAGATGCTTGCCACCAATGATGTCTTCTGGGATGAAGTCATCTCCATCGATCCCCAGGGCGAGGAGGCTGTCTTTGACGCCACCGTTCTGGGCACTCACAATTTTGTGGCGAATGGCATCGGCGTTCACAACTCGATCGAGCAGGATGCCGACATGGTCATCTTGCTGCATCGGGAAGACGCCTACGAACGTGAGTCGCCCAGGGCGGGCGAGGCCGACCTGATCGTGGCCAAGCACCGTAACGGCCCCACCGCCACGGTCACCGTGGCGTTCCAGGGCCACTACAGCCGTTTCGTCGACATGGCCCCTCACTAGAAGCTCCGAGGGCGCGGTGTTCCACCGTGCCGCTGAGATCGTGAAGACCTGGCCCGGCCGGAAGCCACCAACGTCCTTCATCCGGTTCCCGTACCGGTCGTAGAGCGTCGGGGAGCCCAGGGAGGCGACCAACGGGTGGTTCACGCTCCGGACGATCCGCGTGCCGTTTGTCAGGGGATCCCTGACGCATTACGGTGTCAGGGAGATCCTGACACCAAGGAGGACGTCGTGGCACCGCCTGACACCCTGACCGAGCTCGCTCGATGCTCCTTCTGCGGCAAGCCGAACACCGAGGTCGACAAGCTGGTCGCCGGCGCCGGAGTGCACATCTGCAACGAGTGCGTGGCCCTGGCCGCGTCGATCATCGACGAGAGCCTCGGCAGTCCCGCGAAACCGCTCGTGTCCGTCTGGGAGTCGTTGACGGATGAGGAGATGCTGGGCCACATTCCGCGCGTCGCCGCGCACATCGAGCAGGCCGAGGCCGACCTGCGTTCGTGGGTGCAGGAGCTGCGCCGGCGCGGTGTCACCTGGGCCAAGATCGGCGAGGCTCTCGGCATCACCCGCCAGTCCGCCTGGGAGCGGTTCTCCGGCGAGGAGTGACCCGAGGGGCGGGGGCCCCGGCGTCACCGCGGGCCTCGCCGTCACCGCGGGTCTCGCCGCACGCCGCGGACCGCATCGTCGCCCTCACCTGGAAAATCGCCCTCACCTGGGGAAAGATCCTCCACGCCGGGCTTCGACCACCCGGATCCATGACCGCGCGCATCCCCTGGCGGGCTAGTGGGCGCACCCGCACGGGCAGGACGAGCCGGACGGCTCGACGGTGTCGGCCCAGTGCAGGGCGATGAACGGCTCGGTACGGCAGGGGTGGTGCACCCGTTCGCGGGTGATGCGATAGCGGGCGACGGCCTCGGGCTCCTCGGGCGAGCGGCGCGGGACGGGCACGGTGAGGGTGCCGATGTCCTGGTCGATGTGGGTGAGCATGCCGTGGCAGGGACCGCCCAGGCAGATGGCGTTGCGCGGCGGAGCGGCGGCGGTCATGACGGACCGCCCTGCGTCCACCCGCCGGCGGGCGTGTCGGGGCTGACGCTCGACAGCGCGGTGGCCCCGCCGATCCGAAACGTCGTCACGAACCATCACGATACCTTCGCACATTCCGGTATCAAGAGCCGGTATGCCTGGTAGGCAAAGCATGATCTGCCGCTTTCACATCGCATCTGCGAGATTCGGAAGCGTTCGTGTCCCGCTGATTCCGGCGGGCGCGGGGTTCCGACTTGACGTGAACCATGGTTGAGGTACGAACCTGTTCACACGGCGCCGCGAGGGCGCGGACAAGCCCACTGTGACCAGCGGAGGACCGTCATGCCCGAGGAGCCGATCCGGCTAGCGGTGATCATCGGCAGTGTCCGGGAGGGTCGGCTCGGCCCGACCGTCGCGGAGTGGTTCGCGGGCCGGGCCCGCCGGCACGAGGACCTCGACGTCGACGTCATCGACCTGGCGGAGATCCCCCTGCCGATGGTGTTGCCCCGCTTCGGGGCCGGGCCGGCCGTGGAGGCGTCGCGGGCCCTGGGAGCCCTGACGCCCCGCCTGGCCAGGGCCGACGCGTTCGCCGTCGTGACGCCCGAGTACAACCACAGCTTCCCCGCCTCGCTGAAGAACGCCATCGACTGGCACGACCGGCAGTGGCACGCCAAGCCGGTCGGTTTCGTCTCCTACGGCGGCATCTCCGGAGGCCTGCGGGCGGTCGAGCAGCTCCGCCTGGTCTTCGCCGAGCTGCACGCGGTCACCGTCCGCGACACCGTCAGCTTCCACGGCGCCTGGAAGCACTTCGACGACGAGGGGGCGCCGACCAGCCCGCAGAGCTGCGACGGCGCGGCCGGGATCCTGCTCGGCCAGCTGACCTGGTGGGCGCGGACGCTGCGCGAGGGCAGGACCGCCCGCCCCTACACCACCTGACCCGGCCGGGTGCCTCAGGGAATCAGGACGATCTTCCCGGTGGTACGGCGGGCCGCCAGGAGCTCGTGCGCCTTGGCCACCTCGGCCAGCGGCAGCGTCTGGTCCACGTGAACCCTGAGCCGTCCCGCCTCCGCCAGGGCCGTCAGCCGCGACAGGTCGGCCGCCGAGGGGCGCACGCTCACCACCGCGAGCCGTACGCCCAGCTCGGCCGCGCGTTCCCGCGTGATGCCGAGGTTCCTCCCCACCGCTCCGACGAGCAGGCCGCCGGGCTTGAGCGCGGCGGCGGAACGTTCCCCGTACTCGCCTCCCACCAGGTCGAACACCACGTCCACCGGCTCGGTCTCCGCGACGAAGTCGGCGGCGGTGTGGTCGACCAGGGTGTGCGCGCCGAGCTCGCGCAGGAGGTCGTGCTTGGCGGTGCGGGCGGTACCGGTGACGTGCGCCCCGAGGGACGCGGCGATCTGGACGGCGAGGTGGCCGACCCCTCCTCCGGCGGCGTGGACGAGGACTCGCTGCCCCTCGGTGACGCGGGCGATGCCGACCAGCGCCTGCCAGGCGGTCAGCCCGGCCAGCGGGAGCCCTCCCGCCTGCTCCACGGGCAGCGCGGCGGGCCGGTGGACGATCTCGTTGGGCGAGGCGAGCACGTACTCGGCGTAGGCGTTGCCGGCGCCGGGGAAGGCGAGCAGGCCCAGCACCTCGTCACCTGGGGCGAACGCGGACACGCCGGGCCCGGTGGACTCGACCGTGCCCGCGACGTCCCAGCCGAGGGTGAAGGGCGGCGGGCCGAGCAGCGCCCAGAGACCGGAGCGGACCGCTCCGTCGACCGGGTTGACCCCGGCGGCCCCGACCTTGATCAGGACCTGCCCGTGATCCGGCTCCGGCCGGTCGGCCTCGGCGACACCGAGCACGGAAGGGGCGCCGACGGCGGACTGGGTGATGACGCGCATCGTGATCTCCTCTGAGGGGAAGCTCTTCGGGACCAATCGTCGGCGACATCGGTATCTCGTTGAAAGAAGGCACCTTTTGGAGATATAGGTACCTCATGGAAACCTTTTCTGGCCTGCGGGAGCGTGGCGCCGCCAACGCGTACCTGCGGGAGTGCGGCTCACGGAAGGTCCTGGAGGCGATCGCCAACAAGTGGACCTGCCTGCTGGTCGACGCCCTGCGGGACGGCCCGGTCCGATTTGGCGTGCTCCGCCGCAGGGTGGACGGGATCACCCAGAAGAGCCTCACCCAGACGTTGCGGAACATGGAACGCGACGGGATGGTGATCCGCACCGTCTACCCGACGATCCCGCCCCGGGTGGAGTACGAGCTCAGCGCGCTGGGACACAGCGTGGTCACGCTGATGGAGGGCATCAAGGGCTGGTCGGAGAGGCACCTGCCCGAGATCATGGCCGCCCGCGAGCTCTACGACCTCCGCGCGGACGAGGAACCCAGGCCCGTCCAGGTGAGCTGAGCGGACCCGGGCGGGTCGTCGGTCATCACGCGTGCGGGCCCGTCCTCGTGACCTGAGCGAGTCGGGCGTACGGACCCGGGCGTGCGGGCCAGAGCGGACCGAGCATACGGACCCGGGCGTGCGGGCCTGAGCATGTCGACCCGGGCGCGTCACCGGCCGTCACGCGCGACGGCGCCCGCCACCCGGAAGTCGTGTTCCGGGTGGCGGGCGCCGTCGTCTCCGGGGTCACGGGTGGCTCGTGGCCGCCGTGGATCCCCTCCGCGTCCGGACGCTCACAGCCGCCGCGTGATCCCCGGACGTCCTTCCACCAACCGCCTACCAGCCGCTGCCGGACCGGTAGAGCTGGCCACGCACCGCGCCGCCGCCGAACTCGGTGGTGTGCAGGTTGGTGTACCAGTTCTTCGGGTTCCTCTTGATGCCCTGGGCGATGTCGGACTTCACCGACGCGGTGCCGGCGATGCCGGTGACGCCCTTGGGCAGGCCGTTCGTGTCGGCGAAGAAGTCGATCACGACATCGCCGTTCTTGCCCTTCTTGCCCCGGTGGATGTGCCCGTTGGTGGGGGCGGCGAGCCTCTCCCAGATGGTGGCGTAGTAGACCTTCGAGCCCTTGATGCCGACGAGCCACTCGGCGCGGCCGTTCGGGTCGCCGACCTTCTTGCCGGGGGCCGGGACCTCCTGGCGGCCGTCGGCGTTGGAGTGGTAGACGGGGTGCACGCCGGCGGCCAGCACGTTGGCCAGGTTGGTCGGGCTGATCCGGTGCATCTGGGCGCGCACCGCGCCACCCGGGAACTCGGCGGTGTGCAGGTTGAGGTACCAGTTCTTCGGGTTCCTCTTGATCCCGGACAGCAGGCCGCCGTCGTTGATCCTGACGCTGCCGAGGATGGCCTTGCTGCCGCCGGGCAGGGCCTCCATGAAGAAGCCGACCTTCACGTCGCCGTTCTTGCCGGCCTTGCCCTGGTGGATGTGGAACGCGGTGGGGGTGGCCGTCCCCTCCCACCGTACGGCGTAGGAGACCTCGTTGCCGCGGATGCGGACGACGGCGATGGCCTTGCCGTTCTTGTCGCCGACGGCGGGACCGCCGCTGACCGGTACCTCGTTCCTCCCGAGCAGGGTGCCCGCGAAGTAGGCGTCCGCTGTGCCCGCGGTGGCTGTGCCCGCGGTATCGGACCGCGTGACCGTGGCTGTGCCGGCCTGCGCGACCGGGGCGAGGGCCGAGGAGAGCAGGGCCGCGGCGATGGCCACGCCGGAGACGGTGAGGGTGCGCTTGGACATCGTGAACCTCTCGTAGCTGTAAGGGGCTGCTGCGTTCTTCAGCCGGTTGTACGGCGCCACGGCCACCGAAGGTTCAATGTTCAAATACGTAAAAATGCACACAAGGAAACGGCTCTCAGAAGGCTCTCCCGTTCCAGGAGAGGGCTAAGATGCCCCGCTCAGACGGTGACGGTGAGCAGCGTGTCACCGCCGCTCGTGCGCACCTCGAAGCGGTCTATCCCGGGCCGCTCCCAGGCGACCCCGCCGTGCACGTAGAGCGGTTCGGGAGAGCCGGGCACCCCGTAGCCCCGCTCGGGCACCGCCCATCCGGTGACCACGCGCCGCTCGCCGGTCCGGGAGACGGCGACCAGCTCGCACTCCAGCGGTCCCTTGACGCCCCTGAGCTCCAGGGCCGCGTGGGTGCCCCAGCCCTTCGTCTCCAGCACCAGGCCGCCGGTGACACCGGGGGCGCCCGCGCCCGCGACCGGCGTGCCGGCCCGGTAGGCGTCCTCGGCGGGGCCGTGCGCGGAGTGGCCGACGGGAACGCTCCCGCTCCCGTTCTCGCCGGAGATCGAGGTGCCCACCGCGATCCCACCGGCGACCAGGGTGACGGCCGCGGCGGCGCCGATCACGAACGTACCCCTGCGGGCGCGCCGGTCGGCCGCCTTGCGGCGGCGCAGCAGGTTGACCACCTCGGCGGGACCCCGGTCGCCGCTACCGCCACCGGCGTCGTCGCGCTCGTCGTCCAGGGGCCCGACGCCGGCGAGCGCGCCCGCCACCCCGGACAGCTCCTGGAGCTCGGCGGCGCAGGACCGGCAGGTGGCGAGGTGGTCCGAGAAAGCCGTCCGGTCGGGCTCTTCGAGGATGCCCAGGGCGTACGCGCCCACGTCGGTGTGCTCCACCCGCGAGGTCATGCCGTCACCCCTCTCTCCTCAAGGGCGACGCGCAGCGCGCGGAGGGCGTAGTACGCCCTCGATTTCACCGTGCCCACCGGGATGCCGAGCGTCTCGGCGGCGTCGTTCACCGACCGGTCGCGCAGGACCGTCTCGTTGAGGATCTCGCGGTGGGCGGGCGACAGCGAGTCGAGCGCGTCCGCCACGACGACCTGTCGCAGAAGGTCTTCCATCTGATCGGGCATGGGCACACTCTCCAGTGGTCCCTCACCCGCCTCGTGGGGACGCGCGTCCTTACGGCGTTGGTCGTCGATCACGATATGTCTGGCGACCGTCGCGAGCCAAGGCATCAGGGACGACGCGTCGGCGTCGAACCGGTCCGCGCTGCGCCACGCCCGGACCATGGTCTCCTGCACCACGTCCTCGGCCCACTGCACGTCGCCACGGGTGAGCCGTACGACGAAGGAGAGCAGCGGCCGGTGGTACGCCCTGTACAGCTCCGCGACGACCAGTTCGTCGTCGGGGGTGTCGACCGGTCGCAGACGGCGGGACCGGGACCGGTTCGGCCGGTCGCCGGGCCAGGGTGAGGCTTTCACGTTGGGGTTCTCTCCGGGGAAATCGGCCGGCGGGGCGGGGCAGGCGCCCTGCCGCGTCATCACGCGCGTCCCGCGGCGCGCGCCGGTCGGTCGCGACCGGCGCGCGGGGCGGTGCCGCCCGCCTCGTCGTGGGCGCGGAGGCCGGACGGCGGTTCCGCGATCACGGCGGTGCCCGCTGGAGCGGGCCGCCGCGGGGCGTTCACGATCACGCTGTGCCCTCCGGGGGTCGGCCGCCGGACGATTTTCCGGTGTCGGCAGGCAGTACGGCGCCGGATCCCAGAGGGTTCAACAGATCATGTGGATTCTCGATTATCAGCCGAACTAGCTTCCCATAAGGGGAAAGTAGGGCTAATTCCGGGCAAAGACACCTCTCCGAACCGGTGAGCCACCATGGTGTCGCCCAACCGGAAGCGGGGGTGCGGGAGGCGGCGCCGGTCCTCACACGAGAGCGCGATCGGCCCGCCGATCCTCATACGGGGGCGTGACCGGTCCGTGCCGACCCATCGGCACGAGGTACGGCACCGGCCTTCACGCGGCGTGCGAATGCGGAGACGGGGCGCGGGACCGGTCGTCATACGGAGTACGGAGTGTGGAGTACGGACGTCGGGTGGCCGGTCTCGTGAGGCGTGCCGCTCGGGTCGCGGCACGCCGTGGGAGCGGGCCGCGGCGATGTCACAGGACCGGACGGACGTGGGTGATGAGGCGGCCACCGTCGAAGACGTGCAGGGCGATCTGCGGCGGCAGGTCGTAGTCGACCGGGACCGGGGTGTCGAGCTCCCGGTTGAGCCGCAGCGTGGAGATGACCCCCGGGGCGACCGACAGCGGCAGGTCCGCGAAGGTGGTGCTCGCCGCGGTGTGGGCGTGACCGGCGATGACGGCCATCACCTGCGGGTGCCGCCGCACGACCGCCTCCAGCCGCTCCGGGTTCCGCAGCCGGATCGCGTCCACGTACGGGGTGCCCAGCGACACCGGCGGGTGGTGCATGCCGACGATGGCCGGGGTGTCCGGGTTCTCGGCGAGCACGCCGTTCAGCCAGGTGACCGTCTCGTCCTCCAGGAAGCCCTCCGGCCGCCCGGGGACGCTGGAGTCGCACAGCGCGACGGTGAGCCCGTCGAGCCTGAGGACCTGGTTGACCGGCCCGTCGCCGCCCTCGTCGAGGTCGAGCAGCGCCTTGCGGAACGCCGGACGGACGTCGTGGTTACCCGGGCAGATGATCGTCGGATAGCGCGTGGTCAGCAGCTCACGCGCGATCTCGTACTCCTCGATCAGACCGTTGTCGGCGATGTCGCCGGTCACCACGACCGCGTCCAGGGGGCCGGGCAGGTTCTCCAGGTGCCGCATGACGGATCGGGTCCTGTCGATGCTGCGGGGGGAACCGTCGATGTGGACGTCACTTACGTGCGCCAGGATCAGCATCAATCAAGAGTGACATATCCGGCTTCCTGTCGCCGAGCATCCGGGACGGATGGCAGGAACGCACCGGGCGCGGAAAGCCGGTGTGAGAAGGACCCGGACAGACGGGCTCAACGTCGAGCCGAGCGGCCGGGCGCGACGCCGGGTCAGGCGGTGGAGCCGCCGTCCACCACGATGTCGGCGCCGACCACGAAGGCCGCGTCCTCGGAGGCGAGCCACAGGACGCTGCCGGTGATCTCGTCGAGGGAGCCGACCCTGCCGATCGGGAGCTGCCGGCTGATCCGCTCGGCCCGGTCGGCCTCCGTCTCGCCCGGCCGCATGGACATCGGGGTGTCGTGCGGCCCCGGGCTGATCGCGTTGATCCTGATCCCCCGGCCGATGTACTCCAGGGCGGCGGTGCGCGTCAGCGCCGTCACCCCGGCCTTGGAGGCCGCGTAGGCGCCGAGGCCCGGTATGCGCTTGTGCGTCCCCACCTGGGAGGCGACGTTGACGATGACCCCGCCGCCACCGGCGAGCATCGCCGGGATCTCGTGCTTCATCGCGAGGAAGACGCCGGTCAGGTTGACGCCGACGACCCGGGTGAAGTCCTCCTCCGGCAGGTCGGCGACCTCGCCCATGGCGAAGACCCCCGCGTTGTTGATCGCGACGTCCAGCCCGCCGTGCCGCGCCACCACCCGCTCGACCAGCCCGGCCACCGAGGCGGAGTCGGAGACGTCCGCGACGAGGGCGGAGGCCAGGCCGCCGTCCGACTCGATCAGCTTCACGGTCTGCTCCAGCGCCTCCGGGCCCCGGGCGGCCACCACGACGCGGGCGCCCTCGCGGGCGAACCCGCGTGCGACGGCCCTGCCGATGCCCGTGCCGCCCCCGGTCACCAGAACCACCTTGTCCTGAAATTTCATATGTCTCCTTAGTGGATCGATCAGTCCAGAATGGTGAGCGCCTGCGCGGCGGCGTCACGCAGCCGTACCGGGTCCGACGTCCCCTTGCCCGTGAGCCGCAGCCCCTGGAGGAAGACCAGCAGGAAGCCCGCCAGCGCACGCGGGTCGCGGCCGGCGGGCAGCTCCCCCTGCGCCCGCGCCCTGGTGAGCGCCGACGCCAGCGCGGTCTCCAGCGCGGTCCACTCGCCGTCCACGCACCGGGCCACCCGCTCGTCTCCGGGGAGCATCTCCGCCGCCGCGTTACCGATCATGCAGCCCCGCCGCCCCGCGTCCCCCACGGAGTCGCGGACATAGCCCTCCACCAGCTCCCGTACGGCGGGAAGCGCGGGTCCCGGGCGCGAGAGCGTCTCCATGTAGAACGGGCGGCGGATCTCCCGGTAGCGCCGCAGCGCCCGGAGGTAGAGCTCGTGCTTGCCGCCGAACGTGGCGTACAGGCTGGCCCGGCCGATCCCCAGGCGCTCCACCAGGTCGCTCACCGACGTCGCCTCGTAGCCGCGCTCCCAGAACAGGTCGAGCGCCGCCTGGAGGGCGGCGTCCGGATCGAACTCCTTCGTCCTCACCATGGGAAGAACGTAAAACAATCTAGAACGGTCAGTCAAATAAACCGGGGTCCGTCCCTGCCCCTCGTAAGGGACGGACCCCGGTCGTAAGGACGGGCCCCAGTCCTGAGGACGGACCCCGGCGGTTCGAAGGCCGCACGTCACTCCCAGCGGAACACCCGCGCGGCCAGTCCGACCGTGACGAGCACGGTCACCGCCATCACCACCAGGTGCAGCGGCTGCGGCGCGTGCCCCGCCCACGTGGCGCGGAGCGCGTCGGCGAACGGCGCCATCGGCAGGAAGTCCCCGATCCGCCGCACCAGGTCGGGCATGAGCTCCCGGGGGATCCACATCCCCGCCATGAACATCAGCGGGAACATCAGCAGCGAGCCGATGCCCGGCGCCACCTTCGCGTTGGGCGCCACGGCGGCGATCAGCAGGCCCAGGCCCAGCAACGAGGCCGTGCCGAGCACGAACACCCCCGCGAAGGCGAGCGGGCTCTGCGGCGGGACCGAGCCGAGGACGAGATAGCCCAGGCCGACCAGGAGGACGGTGGCGACGATCGCCACCGCGAGGTTGTTGACGATCTGGGCGACCAGCAGCCGGACCGGGTTGACCGGGGTGGTGGACATCCGGCGCAGCACGCCGCTCTCCCGGTAGGTCACCAGCGTCGCCGGCAGGACGGTCAGAGCCATCGTCACCACCGCCAGGATCACCATCATGGCGGGCAGCTGGGTGTCGATGACCCGCTCCCCGCCCAGCTCCGGGACCTTCTCCCGGTAGCCGGGGATCTGCCCGAGCGCGAGCAGGAGGACGAGGGGCAGCATCACCGAGAAGATCGGGCCGGCCGGGTCCCGGAGGAAGAGCTTGGCCTCGGTCAGGAGCATCTTGTTCATGAGGAGATCTTCTTTCCGGTGAGGCTGAGGAAGGCGTCGTCGAGGGTGGCCTGCTCCATGCGCAGGTCGACGGGCACGACACCGGCGGCGGAGAGGACGGTCGTGACCGTGAGGAGCAGGTTGCCGGTGCCGGTGACCGCGACCTGCTCGCCGCTGCGGCTCACCCCGGTGACCTCGGGCAGGGCCTTGAGCCGGGAGTCGTCGAGCGGCCCGGAGAGCCGGAACCTGATGGTCTGCTGCCCGCCGACCATGCCGATCAGGCCGGACGGGCTGTCCATCGCGACCACCCGGCCGGAGTCGATCAGCGCGAGCCGGTCGCAGAGCCGCTCGGCCTCCTCCATGAAGTGGGTGACGAGCAGGATCGTCACACCGTCCTCGCGGATCTGCTCGATGAGCTCCCAGGTGTCGCGGCGGGCCTGGGGGTCCAGGCCGGTGGTCAGCTCGTCGAGGATCGCCACCCGGGGGTCGCCGACCAGCGCCAGCGCGATCGAGAGCCGCTGCTGCTGGCCGCCGGAGAGCTTGCCGTAGGGGGTGTCGCGCTTGTCGGCGAGCCCGACGCGCTCCAGCAGCCTCCCCCAGTCGGCCGGGGCCCGGTAGAAGGACGCGTACAGGTCGAGCGCCTCCCACACCTTGAGCTTCTCCGGCAGCGTGGAGCTCTGCAGCTGGACCCCCAGCCGCTCCTTGAGCTCGGTGTGGTGCAGACCCCCGAGCACGCTGACGGTGCCGGAGTCGGGGACGCGCAGGCCGGCGACGCACTCCACGGTGGTCGTCTTGCCGGCGCCGTTGGGGCCGAGAACGCCGAAGATCTCGCCCTCTTCCACGGTGAACGAGACGTCGTCCACCGCCAGCCGGTCGCGGTACTGCTTGCGGAGGTTGCTGACCTCGATGACCTTCATGCTCACCGACGCTACGAGCCGCGCCGCGCCCGGAGAATCCGTCTACATCCCCGGCGGGGACGGGCCAGGCACCCGTGGGGGGTGTGGCTACCTCCACCCCCCGGCGGCGTCCGCCACCACTGGGCACGCCCGGCCGGATCACCGACACTTGGACCCATGAGGACATACGCGGTGGCGGTGGGGAAGGCGCTGGCCCTGGGGGCGACGGCGCTGGTGGACGTCGTCCTGGTGGTGCTGACCCTCGTCGGGTTCGTGCTGGCGTTCGGCCTGGGGATGGTCTTCATGTTTCCCCCCACGGCCCATCTGATCCGGCATCGCACCGCGCTCGCCAGGAGGCTGAACGGCACGTGGTTCGGGACCACCGTGCCGGTGCCCTACCTGCCTCCGCCGCTGCCGACCCGGCCCCAGCCCGACGGCTGGTACCGCCACGAGCGCCAGCTCTACAAGACGCCGAAGTGGCCCGACTGGAACAACCGCTGGAAGTGGATCGTCGGCGACCCGGCCACCTGGCGGGACGGGCTGTGGCTCTTCCTCAACCCGCTGGCCGTCTGCGCCCTCCCGCTGCTTTCCCTCACCCTGGCCGGATGCGCCGTCCTGGCGGCGTGGTCCGGGGCCCCCGCGGTGCTGCCCCTCGCCCTGGGATGCGCCTCGGCCGCCGCGCTGGCCGCGACGCCGCGCCTGCTGCGGGGGTACGCGTGGTGGAACCACCTGCTGCTGTCCCCCACGGCCAAGTCCGTGCTCGCGGCGCGGATCCAGCGACTCGACCAGGCGCGCCTGGCGACGGTCGACTCCCAGGCCTCCGAGCTGCGGCGGATCGAGCGCGACCTGCACGACGGGGCGCAGGCGAGGCTCGTCGCGATGGGCATGACGCTCGGCGCGGTCGAGGAACTGATGGAGAAGGACCCGGTGGCGGCGAAGGCCCTGCTCGCCAAGGTCAGGGAGGCCTCCTCCACGGCGCTCGTCGAGCTGCGCGACCTCGTCAAGGGAATCCACCCGCCGGTCCTGGCCGAGCGCGGCCTCGGCGACGCCGTGCGCGCCCTCGCGCTGGACAGCCCGCTGAAGGTCACGGTCACCGTGGACCTGGACATCCGCCCCGACTCGCCCGTGGAGTCGGCCGCCTACTTCTCGATCAGCGAGCTCCTCACCAACGCGGCCCGCCACGGCGGCGCCGAACGGGCGTGGGTCGACATCAGCAGCAACGACCACGCGCTGCGCGTGGTGGTCACCGACGACGGCTCGGGGGGCGCCGACCCGTCCCTCGGCAGCGGCCTGCGCGGCATCGAGCGCAGGCTGGCGGCCTTCGACGGGGTGCTCGCGGTGAGCAGCCCGCGGGGCGGCCCGACCACCGCCACCTTCGACCTGCCCAACGCCCTTCTGAGTGACAAGGGGCCGGACTGCACGCCGTCCCTGCCCCGAGGCAAGGCGGCCATCGTCGGGATCTGCTGGGGTATCGGCTGGCTCCCGCTCTTCCCGCAGGGACTGGTGGCGATGTTCATGAAGATCTTCGGCGCCGAGCACCGCAGCTGGTTCCTCGCTCTCTACCTGCCCGAGCTCCTGCAGTGGCCGCTGATCGTCTTCAACATCCTCCTGGGCCTGTCCATGTACGCCGCGGGCATGCTCATCCCCGTCATGCACGCCCGCCAGCAGCGGCTGGCGGAGGTCCTGCCGACCCGCCTATGGTTGGGCCGGTGAGCCTGAGAGTCGTCATCGCCGAAGACCTGTACCTCCTGCGCGACGGCCTGGTCCACCTGCTCCAGGCACACGACTTCGAGGTGGTGGCCGCCGTCGAGTCGGGGCCCGAGCTGCTGAGGGCGCTGACCGGGCTGCGGCCCGACGTGGCGGTGGTCGACGTACGCCTCCCGCCCACGTTCACCGACGAGGGGCTCCAGGCCGCGCTGGCGGCGCGCCGGGCCGTCCCCGGCCTGCCGGTGCTCGTGCTGTCCCAGCACGTCGAGCAGCTGTACGCGCGGGAGCTCCTGGCCGACGGCTCGGGGGCGATCGGCTATCTCCTCAAGGACCGGGTCTTCAACGCCGAGCAGTTCGTCGACGCGGTCCGCCGGGTCGCCGCGGGCGGCACCGCGATGGACCCCGAGGTGATCGCCAAGCTGCTGGCCAGCACCGCCAGGCACCAGCCGCTCGGCGCGCTCACCCCGCGCGAGCGCGAGGTGCTGGAGCTGATGGCCGAGGGCCGTTCCAACGCGGCCATCTCCCAGCGCCTGTTCCTCAGCGAGAGCGCGGTCGGCAAGCACACGGCCAGCATCTTCGCCAAGCTCGACCTCGCCCCCTCCGACGACGACAACCGCCGCGTGCTCGCCGTCCTGACCTACCTCAACGCCGCCCGCGGCTGACGCTCCCGGTCCCGCCGTCCCGACCCGTCTCAACGCCGCCCGCGCCGGCGCTCCCCGCTCCTTCCCCGCCCCCTTTCTCCCCGGCCGGGTAACGGTTCTGTCGGTCTCAGCGGATAACGTGCTGTGGAGTACGGCTTCCGCGTGTGGGGTGCCGTTCGGGACGAAGGGATGATCAGGTGAAGTTCCGGGTTAACCGTGATGTCCTGGCCGACGCGGTGGCCTGGGTGGCCCGGGTGCTGCCGAACCGGCCGGCCATTCCCGTCCTCTCCGGCCTGCTCCTGGAGGCCGACGACGGAGACCTCGTGCTCTCCGCCTTCGACTACGACGTCTCCGCCCGCGTCTCGATCGACGCGGTCGTGGCGGAGCCCGGCCGGGTGCTCATCCCCGGCCGGATCCTCGCGGAGATCACCCGCAGCCTGCCCGGCGAGGTGGTGGAGGTGCTCACCAGCGGTTCCGAGGCGGTCCTGACCTGCGGCAGCGCGGAGTTCGGGCTGCTGACCATGCCGGTCGAGGACTTCCCTTCCCTCCCGGAGATGCCGCCGAAGATCGGCGCGGTCGGCGGCGTGGTCTTCGCGAGCGCGGTCGGGCAGGTGGCTCCGGCGGCCAGCCGCGACGAGAGCCTCCCCATGCTGACCGGCATCCGGGTCGACATCTCCGGTGACGACGTGACCATGGCCGCCACCGACCGCTACCGCATCGCGGCCAGGGAGTTCGGCTGGCGCCCCGAGACGGCCGGGGCCACGGCCGCCGCGATGGTGCCGGCGCGGGTGCTCGTCGACGTGGCGAGGTCGCTGCGCGGCGGCGAGGTGTCGGTGGCGCTTGGCGACGGCGTGGCCGGTTTCGAGAGCGTCGGCCGGGCCACCACGGTCCGCCTGCTCGACGAGCAGTTCATCGACTACCGCTCGCGGCTGACCGACGACTGGTCGATCCGGGCCGACCTGCCGGTGGCGCCGTTCATCGACGCGATCAAGCGGGTGACGCTCGTCGCCGAGCGCAACACCGCGGTCCGGCTCTCCTTCGGCCAGGGGCAGGTCCTCATCCAGGCGGGCGGGGGTGACATCGGCCGAGGCACCGAGGTCGTCGACGCCGAGCTGTCCGGCGGCGACATCCAGATCGCCTTCCAGTCCCAGTTCCTGCTCGACGGCCTGAGCGGGGTCGAGACCGAGCTCGTCCGGCTCAACATGGAGTCGCCGAGCCGCCCGGCCCTCATCACGGAGGTCCCCGGCGACGCCGACCCCTCCTTCCGCTACCTCGTGATGTCCCTGCGCCTGACCTGACCGCCCGACGGCGCTCCGGCACAGAGCCGACCACCGGGGCCTCGGGCACAGAGCCACGCGACGTCCGTGTTACCGCCCGGCGCCCCGGGCCTCAGGTCTCATGCCTCAGGCCCGGAACCATGCCTGGCACCACAGGACGGCCCTCTCATGACGCGGGCCCCCTCACCAGAAGGTGAGGGGGCCCGCGTCATGAGAGGGTGAAGAAGGACAGGGCTCAGAGAGAGAGCTCCTGCTCCTCCGTCAGGGCGATCAGGATGTGCTCCATGCACGCGTGCCCCGCGCGCTCGGCGGCGGCGGCGTCACCGACGGCGATGGCGCGGGCGATCGCCTCGTGCGGGATGTACGTGCTGTTCAGGGTGCTGTTCAGCGAGGTCCCCGCGGCGGTGATGCTGGCACGCAGCGCCGCCGAGAAGTCCTCGTAGAGATCGATCAGCACGAGGTTGTGGGTGGCGCGAACGACCGCCATGTGGAAGGCGAGGTCGGCCTCGACGAACGCGTCGGGCTCTCCCCGCTCCCAGGCCCGCTCCCGCTCGCCCAGCGCCGCCTCGATCCCGGCGATGTCGGCGTCGGTGCGCCGGGTGGCGGCCAGCCTGGCGGCCTCCACCTCCAGCGCGCGCCGCACCTCCAGGATCTCCAGCTGCTCGGCGGTGCGCAGCCGTCGCAGCATGGCCCCGGAGAGCTCGCTCGTGGCACGGACGTACGTCCCGTCGCCCTGGCGGCACTCCAGCAACCCGGCGTGGGTGAGCGCGCGCACCGCCTCGCGCACGGTGTTGCGCCCCACGCCGAGCTGCTCGGCGAGCACGGTCTCGGTAGGAATCTTCGCGTGCATCTGCCAGGAGTTAGAAGTGATCTGCTCCTTGAGTTGATCGATCACTTGGTCGACGAGGGATGCTCGCTGCGCCGTACGCAGACTCACCGTCCGCCTCCTCCGGAGAAACCAATCATCCTACGAATCAATGACTGGTAGACCCTAGTTATTCCGGAGGTGCAAAAACAAATCTGGAACTCCAGAAGTGGGCTGCCCTAGCGGACCAGAGCCGAATCGACCGTCATGCCCACCATCGCGTCGCGCACTCCGGCAGTCTCAAGAGCCCTACGATACGCACCGGTCTGCTCGTCGACCACACCGACCTGGCCGTACAGGTCTCCCAGGTCACGCCAGATCCGCGCGGTCTCCCGGTCGGGACCGGAGAGCTCGTGCCGGACACCGTTCAGCAGCTGCCTGGCGGCGTCCAGGACCGTCGTGGCGTCGCCGGCCTGGCCGCGGACGAGCGCGGCACGGGCGAGGACCAGCCGCGCGGCGGCCCCGACGGCGGTCGCCTGGTCGCCCAGCGTGTCGAGGGCGGTTCCGGCCAGGGCGGTCGCGCCCCGCTCGTCCCCGGCCCCCAGCTGGACCTGGGCGCGCACGACGAGACTCCTGACGTACTCGTGGACGTGCTCGGGGAACACGGCGAAGACCTCGCTCGCGGCGGTCGCGAGCTCGCGGGCCTCGTCGAGCGGCTCGTCGCCGCCGGAGGCGGCGAGATGGGCCCAGTCCATCGCGATGAGGGCGAGCTGCGAGGCCATCCGCGCCGGGCGCCCGGTCGCGATCGCGTCGTCCGCGAGACGGACGGCCAGCGCCGAGTCCTCACCGTCGGCGGCGGTGATGCTCGCCTGCCAGAGGGCGTGGATCTCCGCGGTGCGGTTGACCGCGGCGGGAACGCCGTTGATCGACAGGACGCTCCGGACGTAGGACAGGCTCGGCGAGCCTGACCCGCGGGTGCCGCCGATCCCCATCAGGGAGGCGGCCAGCTCGACGGCGATCTCGCCCTGCGCCAGGGGCAGCCGGTTGACCTCGCCGAGCGCGTGGACGGCCAGGTCGCGGGCGCGAAGGATGTCTCCGGCGCGCTGGTAGCAGCGGCTCAACGCCACCGCCAGCGGCAGGTCGGCCAGGCGCTCGGGGTGGGCGGCCGCCTCGCGGCGGAGGCGCTCGAACGCCTTCACCGCCGGGCCGACCTTGCCCTGGACCTCAAGGGCGCGGGCACGGCCGAGCCGCGCGTGCGCGGCCAGCATGGCGTTCTCCTCGCCGGCGACCTTGACGATCTCGCCGAAGCGGTCCGCCGCGACGGACGGATCCCCGTGGAGGAGCTCCAGCTCCGCGTGGCGCAGCCCGAGTTCGGTGTCGATGCGCTGGCGCGGCTCGATCCCGTGCAGCAGGAACTCGGTGGTGCACCCAAGGCGCTCGGCCAGCAGGCGGGCGACCACGGGGGTCGGGGTCCGCTTGCCGGACTCGATGAGGGAGACGTAGCTGTCTGAAAGGTCCGGCCCTGCGAGCTGGGCCTGGGACATGCGCCTGCTCAGGCGCAGTCCACGGACGCGGTCACCGATGGTTCCCTGACTCGGCATCTGATCTCTCAGGGCGGGGGATGGTCAATGTTCTCGCCATGATTGCATGAAGCGGCCGAATCAGGTAACCCCGAGTGAAAAATCCTCACCGGAAAGTGTCAACGATCCTCATGTCCTGCGGACATGTGATTCCCGTGCCATTAAGGACACGGGGCTACGGACACAGGGTCCTAATCATCTGAATCGTTGCCCCCGGGGAAGAGCATCTGGCAGACCTCCAGGTAGAGGGTCTCCGGGTACGGGATGTAATTGACCCTCGACAGCGCCTGGTCCTGACCGGCCGACTCCAGCACGAACTCGCCGTAGCCCAGCATGCGGCCGAGGATCGAGCGCTGGAAGCTCATGTCGGTGACCTTGCCGAGCGGCATCATGTCGACCTTGCGGGTGATGAGCCCGGTGGTGAGCAGCATTCGCTTGGAGGTGACGACGAAGTAGTCGACGGACCACTCGGCGACCTTCCAGACGAAGCGGATCAGCAACAGCAGCCAGGCCCACCAGACGACGACGAGCGCGCCGCCACCGCCCTGGTCACCGAACCACTTGCTCAGCAGTCCGGCGAGGATCAGGCCGCCGAAGACCTCGGCGACCGCGCGAAGCAGCACGGCCGGGTGGCGCCGCACCATGATGACCTGGTGTTCGTGGGGGAGCAGATAGCGGTTGACCGACGAGGGAGCGGAGTCCCCGTGGGTCACGAGCCTCATGACAGATGTGAGACGAATTGGGCCAGAGAATCAGCCGCCGAGTAAACCGTGTCCATGGCACCCCTCACAGCGTTGGCCGCGTCACCTGGTCGTGTGAACAGGAAAAACGCCACAAATCCGACAGCGCCGTACGTCAGCACCTTTTTGACCTGCACCTTGGCCTCCTACTACCGCTCACCCACTGCACCCGCCATATACATTACCCAGGGCCATGCCGAGGTAAAGCGCATCGGCCGATTCGGTCTCGTGCGCGTCGCGAGAAACCTCTCTCAGGCCCTCGCGGGGCACTTTCCGCCGGCGCGCCCGCCATCGTCCGCCCGCGTCACCCGCGCTCGCTCGCGACCAGCGCGAGGACCTCAAGGTGCTTGCGGGCGATCCGCTCGACCAGCGCCGGATGGGCGTGGCCGACCACCTCCAGCGCTCCGTAGTGGGCCGCCTCTATGCAACGGGTCACCGTGGTCGCCGGATGGATCTCCGAGAACTCGTCCCTGAGCGCGGCGCTGAAGTCCGCGTACGGGTCCGGCTCGGTGTCCGGGATGATTCGCTCGCTCATGGTTCTCCCTGGTGTGCGCCCGCGGCCTCGGCGGACCGGGGACACAGAAGAGATGTCTTCGCCACGCTTAGTACCCGTGGAACCACATTATGTAACGGTCGGCGGGTAGAAGAACCATCCTTTAAGGGAAAAGGATGGTGCGAGATCCCGGGAGGACCGGCGCGTCCCGTACGGGGGATGCCGAAGCGCCTCAGACGACGCCGTAGAGGCGGTCTCCCGCGTCGCCCAGCCCGGGGACGATGTAGCCGTTCTCGTTCAGCCGCTCGTCGAGGGCCGCGGTCACCAGGCGGATCGGCCTGCCGGTGCCGGCGAAGGCCTCGTCGAGGTGGGCGATCCCCTCGGGCGCGGCCAGCAGGCACAGCGCGGTCACGTCGTCGGCGCCCCGGTCGAAGAGGAACTTGATCGCGGCCGCGAGGGTGCCGCCGGTGGCCAGCATCGGGTCGACCACGTAGACCTGGCGGCCCGAGAGGTCCTCGGGCAGCCGGGTGGCGTAGGTCTCCGCCTCCAGCGTGGACTCGTTGCGGATCATCCCGAGGAAACCCACCTCGGCAGTCGGCAGCAGCCGGGTCATGCCGTCCAGCATCCCCAGCCCCGCGCGCAGGATCGGGACCACCAGCGGGTACGGCTGCGCCAGCCGCACGCCCCTGGCGGGGGCGACCGGGGTCTCCACCGACCACTCGGTGACGCGGACCTGCCTGGTCGCCTCGTAGGCCAGCAGGGTCACCAGCTCGTCGGCGAGACGCCGGAACGTGGGGGAGTCGGTGTTCACATCCCGCAGCGCGGTCAGCTTGTGGGCCACCAGGGGATGGTCGACGACCAGGGTTTCC
This sequence comes from Streptosporangium heterodermiicola, assembly GCF_051390675.1. Taxonomy (NCBI): domain Bacteria; kingdom Bacillati; phylum Actinomycetota; class Actinomycetes; order Streptosporangiales; family Streptosporangiaceae; genus Streptosporangium; species Streptosporangium heterodermiicola. The sequence goes on along the minus strand of NZ_JBPJSR010000003.1, from coordinate 209,760 downwards.
ATGGTGGTCAAAGGTATCCTGGGCCGGCGGGCGGCGATGAGCCGGGGGGAAGACGGGCCACACCTGTTCGACATCGCCCGCTCACTCGGATTTGATCACAATTTGGTCGGAGAGGCCCACGTCAGTGCTTCGCTTCTGAAAGCATTGACCTCCGTAGAGAAAGCATTCGGTGGGGATGGCCATGTCAGACGAAGACTCGCTGGACTTTGCCATCGTGATCTACCGGGAGGACGACCGCTGGGAGGCGGAGATGCTCCCGGTGTCGCTCACCTCCGACCTTGAGGGTCTCATCCACGCCCTGCGCCAGCAGCCGAGCATGAACGGCACGATTGGCCTGGTCGCCGTTGGGGATGAGTTCTTCGTGGCGCTACGGGTGTTCGGTGAGAGGGTCGAGGTGTTCCTCTCCGACATCGCCGCGTCCTGGGATTTCCCCCTCGCGCAGCAGGCGCTGGAATACCTGGACGTGCCGGTTCCGGACGAGGACGAACTCGACGCGATCCTCCAGGACGAGGAGACGGCGCTCCCCGCGGGCGACCTGTCCATCTTCGCCGACCTGGGCCTCGACGAGATGGAGCTCGGCATCCTGTCAGGGGATATCGACCTCCTCCCCGAGGACGTCCTGTCAAGCATCGCCGCGCGGCTGGGGTTCTCCGAGCCGTTCGAACGCGCCATCGACTCTGTGTTCGGCTGACCTCGGGAGATCGGCCATGCCCTCCAGACCATCCAACAGTGTGTTCTCCGCCGCCTTCGTCCGTACGACGGACGGTTGGAACGGTGCGGAGGTCGACCTCAGCGAGGCGGAGATCGCCGACGATCTCGGCGACGCCGTCCAGGAGCATCTGGGGCTCACCGGTGACGAGCTGGCCCTGTTGTGCGTGGAGGTGGAGGACGAGTGGTTCGCGATCGTCCGCTACCAGGGCGATCTGGAGCCGCGCACGTTCCTGTCCGACGCCCACGCGGGTCTCTCCGACGACCTGGGTGAGCTCTTCACGGAGCTCGCCGGGGTGGCGGTCGACAAGGACACCCCCGACCTGGGCGTACGGCCGGCGGGCGACTTCGAGCTGCTGGAAGACCTCGGGCTGAGCTCCGAGGAGCTCGTCGAGCTCAGCATGGAGGAGGGCGCGCTCCCCGCGGACACCCTCTCGGTGATCGCCGAGCGGCTGGCGTTCGCCGACGAGCTCGACCGGCTGCGCTGACGGACGCGCCGTGACCAGCCCGACGCCGGCGAATGCGCGCTGACCGGCCCGGCGCCGGGCGTACGGTGAATTGTCCGGTGCGGGTGGCGGGTCCGGTGTCCGTGCCGGTGTCGGCCCTGGCGGGCGTACGGTGAACGACCTGGCGCCGGTGGGCTACGTCCGGGAGATGAGGCTCGCCCTGGCGCGGGCCGTCGAGGCCGGAGCCCGCGGGGAGGTGCCCGTCGGCGCGGTCGTCCTCGGTCCCGACGGCTCCGTGCTGGCGGACGCGGGAAACGACAGGGAGGTCTCGGCCGACCCCACCGCGCACGCCGAGGTGCTCGCCCTGCGGCGGGCCGCGAGAGAGCTCGGCCGGTGGCGGTTGAGCGGCTGCACGCTGGTGGTCACCCTGGAACCCTGCACCATGTGCGCGGGGGCCGCCGTGCTCGCCCGGGTCGATCGCGTCGTCTACGGTGCGGCGGACCCCAAGGGCGGCGCCGCGGGGTCGCTCTGGGACGTGCTCAGGGACCGCCGTCTCAACCACCGGCCCGAGGTCCTCGGAGGGGTCCTGGCCGACGAGTGCGCGGCGGTTCTCACCGAGTTCTTCACCGCTCGCCGGATGCGCGAGCAATAGCGGTTATCCGGTAAGCTGCTCCGCGGTGGAGTCGCCTAGTGGCCGAGGGCGCACGCCTCGAAAGCGTGTGATGGGGCAACCTATCCGTGGGTTCAAATCCCACCTCCACCGCCACGGAAAGAGCCCCCGGCCCGCACACGCGGGCCGGGGGCTCTTCGTATGTCACCACCGTGCCGGGGGGAGAGCGTGGCCTTCTTCCTTGGGCAGGTGTATGGAAGGGCTCAGCTCTCCGAGGGCAGGTCCAGGACTCGCGCGTGCAGGACCGAGCGCTGGTGCAGGGCCGAGCGCAGCGCCCGGTGCAGGCCGTCCTCCAGATAGAGGTCGCCGCGCCACTGGACCACGTGCGGGAACAGGTCGCCGTAGAACGTGGAGTCCTTGGCGAGCAGGGAATGCAGGTCGAGCACCGCTTTCGTGGTGATCAGGGTGTCGAGCCGGACCTGTCGCGGCGGTATCTGGGCCCACTCGCGATGCGAGAGACCGTGTTCGGGATAGGGCCGTTCGTCGCCGACCAACTTGAAGATCACGGTATGTAGTTTAGGAGAGAATCCCGCCGCCTGCCCGGCGGGTTTCTCTCGTCGCAGCTCACAGCCGTTCTCAGATGCTCCCGGCGAAGGTGTCGCACTTACCGGGGTCGCCGCTCTGGTAACCGGTGGTGAACCACTTGACACGCTGCGCCGACGTCCCGTGGGTGAAGCCATCGGGGTTGACCCGGCCCTGGGTCCGCTCCTGGATGCTGTCGTCGCCCACGGCCGAGGCGGCGCTGAGCGCCTCCTCGATGTCCGTCTTCGTGAACGGCTTCTCGAACAGGCCGGTCTCGTACGCGTTCTTGGCCCAGGCTCCCGAGTAGCAGTCGGCCTGCAGCTCCAGCCGGACCGAGCCGCTCTCCGGGCCGCTCTCCGGGCCCTGCTGGGCCTTGGCGTTGGTGCCGAGAAGGTTCTGGACGTGGTGACCGTACTCGTGGCCGATCACGTAGGCCTGGGCGAAGGGCCCGCCCTTGGCGCCGAACTTGCTCTCCAGCTCCTTGAAGAAGCTGAGGTCCAGGTAGACCTGGCGGTCGGCCGGGCAGTAGAACGGGCCGACGGAGGCGTCGGCTGCGCCGCACGCCGTGTCGACCTGGCCGGAGAACATGACGGTCTTGGCCGGCTCGTACCCCTGGACCGCCTTCGGCCAGTAGTCCTGGATGCTGTTGACGACGCCGACCACCCGGCACTCCTCGTTCTGGTCGGCGTCCTGCCCCGTCTTGCACTGGGCGGTGAGGTCGGAGCTCGGACCCACCGGGGCCGGCTGGGAGGAGCCTCCGGTGATGTCACCGGGGTTGATCCCGAATATCAGGGCCACGATGAGCGCGATGATCCCCGCCGCGCCGCCGCCGATCGCGAGACCACCACCGGGGATCCTCCCCCCACCGCCGCGACTCTCGACCTGCGAGCTGTCCAGCTGGGCGTCATCCTTGAAATCCATCGCCGACGTCCCTTCGATCCGCTTGGGGCGCTCTTCTGCCCCGAGAAAGCCCTGACATGCCGGTGAGGAATGAGAGTGGGGAATCAGCGGCTTTGGTGGGTTACGTACCCAAATGACCTGGCCGGGACCCTGGGAGGTCCGTATCACTCGTGGAGGACCTCGCCGAAGGACGGCGCGCATGATCAAGTGCGGGGCGCTCATGGTCAACGACTTCGTCCGCCGTTCTGGCCATTCTTGAGTCGGCCGTCGCGTCAAGGCGGGCGGCCGTCCCGAATCCTCCATGATCAGAGGGGTAGCAGATGAACCTGACAGGCCTGGCGCCGCTGAAGACTCTGTCGGTAATCGCCGGAATCGGCGCACTCGTGTTCAGCACGGCGATGCCGGCCCAGGCGCACCTCGTGCGGGCCTACCACGGGGACGACTACGCCTCGATCGGCGCGGACCACCGATGGGTCGAGGTCTGCGACATCGAGCGCGACGGGAACGGCGTGTACGCGTCGTTCACCGTGCGAGGAACGACCGGGCCGCAGAAGGTGGGTGACCCCAACGGGTCGGCCGCCGGGTGCGGGAACAGGGTTTTCAGCGGTGAGGTTCTCGGCTTCTCGCTGTGCGAGGACGTCTCCGGCAACAACAACTGCGTGAACAAGAACCACTGACGGGCCACCCGGGCGGACCACCCGGGCGGCTGTCACGCCCGGGTGATCCGCCGTCGCCCGGTGGGCGAGATGCCGGACGGTCCCGCGAGACGCCGGACGATCCCGTGGGGTCGGGACCCGCCACGGCCGTCCCGTACACCGGCCAGGGACGCCGGACAGGGACGCCGGACAGGGACGAGAGGTCGTCGACCAGGGCTTTTACGCGCTCTTACGCACGAAAGCCCGCTCCGTACGGAGCGGGCTTTCGTTTCACTACCGGTGAAGCCGGCGGAGGATAGGAGATTCGAACTCCTGAGGGGTTGCCCCCAACACGCTTTCCAAGCGTGCGCCCTAGGCCAACTAGGCGAATCCTCCGTGGAGAAGCTTACCCAACTTTCGGAGCGGCACGGACCACTAATTTCCGACACCGGTCACTCTGATCTTTTCCGATACCGACCACTCGGATCTGAGGCTAGACTGGGGGCCGACCCCTCGCGCGGCGTCATCCTGTGAACCTCCCCAGGGCCGGAAGGCAGCAAGGATAAGCGGGCTCTGGCGGGTGTGCGAGGGGTCTCTTCGTTGAGACCCCTCGCAGGTGGGATCGCCGCATGAGTCTTGCGCTGTACCGCAAGTACCGGCCCGGGACCTTCGCCGAGGTCAAGGGTCAGGAGCACGTCACCGATCCGCTGCGCCAGGCGCTGCGCAGCGGGCGCATCAACCACGCCTATCTGTTCAGCGGGCCCAGGGGGTGCGGCAAGACGTCCAGCGCGCGCATCCTGGCCCGCTCTCTCAACTGTGAGAAGGGCCCGACCCCCGACCCGTGCGGCGAGTGCGAGTCCTGCGTGGCGCTGGCGCCCACCGGCCCCGGCCACCTCGACGTCATCGAGATCGACGCCGCCTCGCACGGTGGCGTGGACGACGCCCGCGACCTGCGCGAGCGCGCCTTCTTCGCGCCGGTGTCGTCGCGCTTCAAGATCTACATCATCGACGAGGCGCACATGGTGACCCGCGAGGGTTTCAACGCGCTGCTCAAGCTCGTCGAGGAGCCTCCCCCGCACCTGAAGTTCGTCTTCGCGACCACGGAGCCGGAGAAGGTCATCGGGACGATCAAGTCCCGGACCCACCACTACCCGTTCCGGCTGATCCCTCCCGCCGCGCTGCGCGCGCTCATGGAGGAGATCCTCACCTCGGAGAAGGTCCCGTTCGAGCCCGCCGCGCTCCCGCTGGTGGTCCGGGCGGGCGCGGGTTCCGCCCGCGACTCGCTGTCGATCCTCGACCAGCTGTTCGCCGGTTCCGACGAGGCGGGCATCACGTACGCCCGCGCGGTCTCCCTCCTCGGCTACACCGACGGCGACCTGCTCGACGACGTGGTCGCGGCCTTCGCCGGTCGTGACGGCGCGCTGGTGTTCCAGGTCGTGAACCGGGTGATCGAGGGCGGCCACGACCCCCGGCGGTTCGCGATGGACCTGCTGGAGCGCTTCCGCGACCTGGTGATCCTGGCCAACGTGCCGGAGGCGGCCACCAGCGGGCTGCTCGACCGGCCCGGCGACGAGCTGGAGCGGCTCCAGGTCCAGGCCGCCTCGATGGGCCCGGCCGAGCTGACCCGCGCGGCGGAGATCCTCAACGCGGGCCTGATCGAGATGCGCGGGGCGGCCTCACCCCGGCTGTTGCTGGAGCTGATGTGCGCCAGGATCCTCCTCCCCGGCGCGGCCCAGGGGGAGGCGGCGCTGCTCGCCCGTCTGGAGCGGCTGGAGAAGGGGGGAGTCGTCGCGGCTCCCGCGCCTCTCTCAGCCCAGGCTCCCGTGCCCGTGGTTCACGCGGCACCCCCGCCCCTGCCGCAGCCGGAGGCGCCCGCCGCGCCCGCCGAGCGGTCCGGTGGCAAGAGCGACAAGGGTGACGCCGGCGGCGACTGGCCCGTGGCGGTCAGGCCCGGCGCACCGGCCCACGAGCAGCAGGGACAGGAAGGGCAGGCCCCGGCCACGGTCCAGCAGGCTCCCGGCACGCCCGCGCCGGCCGACACGGCGGCGGCGTCCGGTTCGGGGGCCGGGGCCGGGGCCGGGGCCGTGCAGCAGGCCTGGCCCCAGGTGCTCGCGGCGCTCAAGCGGCGCAGCATCGTCGTGTGGGCCAACGTCAACACCAACGCCCAGGTCGTCGGGGTCGAGGGCAAGATCGTGACCCTCGGGTTCGCCCAGGTCGGCGCGATGAAGAACTTCACCGGCGGCGGCAAGGACGCGGTCGTCGCGGCGGTGCTGCAGGAGGTCCTGGGCGGCACCTGGAAGGTCGAGGCCGTCGTCGGCGGCGGGCCCGCTCCCTCGGGCGGCGGTGGCCGCCCACCGGCTCCGAGGCAGCCTCCGTCTCCCCAGCACCCCGCCCCCCAGAGCCAGGCGCCGCAGGCCCCGCAGGCAGCGGCTCCGCGGTCTCCGTCCCAGGCTCCCGCCCGCCAGGCGCCCGCCCCCGGGCAGCCGCCCGCGGAGTCGCGGGAGGCTCCGCCCAGGCAGGCGCCGCCCGCGACGGACGAGTCCTGGCCGGACGCCCCCCTGCCGGAGGACCCCGGCTCGCCTCCCCCGCCGAGTTCCGTGCCGAGTCCCGGCCTGGCCGCGGCCCGTTCGGCGGCGAGGGCGGCGGCCCAGGCCGGGCCCAAGGCCGCGGTCAAGACCGGTGCCAAGGCGGCGGCCTGGCCCGACGCGATCCCGGACCGCGGCGCCCGCGGCACCGCGCCCGACGCCGACGAGGTCGACCCGCTCAACGACGCGGACGCCGACGTCGACGCGCTCACCGGTATGGCCCTCCTCCAGCGGGAGCTGGGCGGCCAGGTCATCGGCGAGATCGACCACACCTGACGATCGGCGCTCTCTGAGAGAACCTCCCCTGAGAGACCTCGCCTGAGAGAGGTCTCACCTGACGAGGTGCCACTCGTGCAAGGTGGCACCCGTGCGAGGCGACATCCGCGCGAGACGACACCTGGCGAGGCCGCGCCCGGCCGGGCTCCCGGGCTCTCTGGCTCTCCGGTCCGCGGGTACGGCGGCCTCAGGGCAGGTCGACGCCGCTGAGGCGGATCCGGGCGGCCACCGCGCGGTGGTCGTGGCGGGGCAGTGCCATGACGAGGCGTTCGAGGATCTGGATGTCGTTCCTGCCGTGCTCGGTCTCCGCGTAGGCCCACAGGTCCTCGGGACCACCCCGCCGCAGCAGCCGGGCCCGTACCTGTCCCTCCAGTTCCTCGCGTTCGAGGCGCAGGGCGGGCGCCTCGGAGCGGGGCAGCAGGGGGCCGCGGTAGGCGCGGGCGACCGGGGCGGCCTCGTCGCCCGCGAGCAGCCGCTTGAGCTCCAGGAAGTCGGCCTCCACCACGCAGGCCAGGCGGTACGGCTTGGCGGCGACCGTACGGCCGAGCTGGGCGCGGAGGCGGTGGATCTCGGCGCGGATGGTCACCGGGTTGCCCGCGTCGCCGTACAGGTGGAAGGAGAGCTGGGCGGCGGTCATCCCCCTGGGGTTGAGGGCGAGCATCGCGAGGATCTCGGCGTGGCGCAGGGAGAGCGCCAGGCGGGTCCCGTCGAGGTGCGCCGAGGGGTGCTCGGCGCCGAGGAAGGACAGGGCGAGCACGGGGCCCCTGGCCGGGCCCGCGAGGCGGAGCAGGAAGCCGTCGTCGCCGAGGGCCTCCAAGAAGGCGCTCCGCCCGTCGGGCAGGACCACCCGGTCGCCCGCCTCCGGCAGGCGGATGCGCGGGGCCCAGTGCCGCGCGTCGTCACCGGCGATGATCCGGCCGGTCGCGGTGACCAGGGCGCCGGGCTCGCCGCGCAGCGCGCTCAGGTGGCGCTCGTGGCGGCGTCTGAGCCGCTCGTCGCGTTCGAGCATGCGCAGCGTGAGGTGGCTCTCCGCGAGCCGCGCCGCGGCCTCGACGAGGGCGACGCTCGCCGGGTGCAGGGAGCGCGTCGTGCCGCTGATGTCGACACACCCCAGCACGTCGCCGCTGTCGGGGTCGACGATCGGCGCGGCGGAGCACGACCAGCGGTGGAGCGCCCTGACCAGGTGTTCGGCGGAGAAGACGTGCAGGGGCCGCCGGGTGGCGAGCGCGGTGCCCGGCCCGTTGGTCCCGATCGCGTCCTCGCTCCAGTCGAAGCCGTCGGCCAGCCCCACCTCGTCGGCGCTCTCCATCGTCCGGTGGTTGCCGTCGCGCCAGAGCACCCTGCCGCGGGCGTCGGTGACGAGCAGGATCTGGTCGTCCGCGTCGACGGCCTCCAGGAGGGTCCCGGTGATGATCGGCAGGAGCCTGCTCATCGGGTGCGCCGAGCGGACCTCGCGGATGTCCTCGCCCTCGAAGGCGAGGGGGGCCGACCCGGCGTCGGGATCGACCCCGGCGTCCAGTGAGCGCCGCCACGACGCGGAGATCACGCCCCTGGGTCCCTCGCCCGCCGGTCGCTCGCCCCTGATCAGCGCCTCGTGCAGGCGCCGCAGTCGTGACGAGTAGGAGCCGAGATCGGCCGCCTGGACAGCTCCCCGGTGGCCGTCGCGCACATATCCCCCCGGAATAGAGCCGATGGCCGAAGCATCGGTGGTCGGGACCCCCGCCCGCAACCCGTTCGGCCAAAGAGGGTGTGCGAAGGGTGAGTGAACGATCGCAACGTGTGTGCAACCTCCGGAGAGCTACCTTTCGATCACACGCTGTCGTGTGCGGCCGCTCCGGCGCGTGTCGCGTCGGGTCTCGGACGTCTGGAGGGGGGCCCGAGGCCCGACGGGGGTTTAATCCCCATACTGGGGGAACGCGTGCTCGCTGCAGTACAACACCCGGCCCGAACCCCGTAGGCTCGTGACGACCGATGTCACGGACGAGGAGCACAACGACGGTGAACCCAGGGGATGTCAACCTGCAGCAGCTGCTGGAGCAGGCACAGCTCATGCAGCAGCAGCTTGTGAGCGCCCAGCAGGAGCTGAACGACGCGGAAGTCGAGGGCTCCGCGGGCGGCGGCCTCGTCGTGGCCACGGTCAACGGCGGGGGCGAGCTGCTCGAACTCAAGATCAGTGCCGAGGCCGTGGACCCCGGCGATCCCCAGGAGACGGCCGACACCATCGCCGACCTGGTCATCGCCGCCATTCGCGACGCCGTGCGCGCCGCCGCCGACCTGCAGCAGGAGAAGCTCGGTCCCCTCGCGCAGGGGCTGGGCGGCGGGGGCGGGCTCGGCCAGCTTCCCGGGTTCTAGGTCATGTACGAAGGGGTCGTCCAGAACCTGATCGACGAGCTCGGGATGCTTCCCGGCGTCGGTCCCAAGAGCGCGCAGCGCATCGCGTTCCACCTGCTGGCCGCGGAGCCGGCCGACGTGAAGCGGCTCGCCCACGCTCTGCTGGAGGTCAAGGAGAAGGTCCGCTTCTGCCGGGTCTGCGGCAACGTCGCAGCGGAGGAGGAGTGCCGGATCTGCCGCGACACCAGGCGCGATCTTCACGTGATCTGCGTCGTCGAGGAGTCGAAGGACGTCGTGGCCATCGAGAGGACCCGCGAGTTTCGGGGCCGCTACCACGTGCTCGGCGGGGCGATCAGCCCGATCGACGGCGTCGGCCCCGACGACCTGAACATCAGAGAGCTCATGACCCGTCTGGCGGACGGCCAGGTCACAGAGCTGATCCTCGCCACCGACCCCAACCTTGAGGGGGAGGCGACGGCGACCTATCTCGCCCGTCTGGTCAAGCCGATGGGACTGAAAGTGACACGACTGGCCAGCGGTCTGCCCGTAGGCGGTGACCTTGAGTACGCCGACGAGGTCACCTTGGGCCGCGCGTTCGAAGGAAGAAGGCTCCTTGATGTCTGACGATGCGTGGAGCGCTCTCGCGGAACGGATCGCGGAGCACGCGAAGAACTACATCGACGGCCTGACCCGCCTGGCGGGCGGTGAGGGCGGCGACGCCATCCTGCCGCTGCTGCTGGTGGAGGTCGCGCAGGTCAGCTCGGCCGGCGCGCAGCTCGGCGCGAGCCAGGACGTGATCCTGTCGGGCAACTGGGAGCCGCACCTGGGCGAGGACCCAGACGTCGACGCCGTCCGCACGGCCCTCGCCGAGCGGCTGGGGCCGGTCGACGACTACGCCGAGGTCTTCGACCCCTACAAGGACACCGTGGTCACCCCGTACCGCCTGTCGGACGACCTGACGGCGGTGGCCGCCGACCTCCTGCACGGCCTGCGGCACCACCGGGCGGGGCGCCCCCTGGAGGCGCTCTGGTGGTGGCAGTACTCCTATTTCAACACCTGGGGCAACCACGCGGGAGCGGCGATGCGAGCCCTCCAGGCGCTCGTCGCCCACACGCGGCTCGACGTCGCGGAGGAGCGCACGACGGTGTGATCGTCCACATACTGGTTTGATCAGAGGGCCTCGGCGAGGGCGCCAGTAGACTGTGAGCTCCACAGCCCTAGATTGCTTCGGAGACATCTCGTGGCGCTCGTTGTTCAGAAGTATGGTGGTTCGTCCGTCGCCGACGCGTCCTGCATCAAGCGGGTCGCGCAGCGGATCGTCGCGACGAAAAAAGCCGGCAACGACGTCGTGGTGATCGTTTCGGCCATGGGCGACACGACGGACGAGCTGCTCGACCTCGCCCAGCAGGTCTCGCCGCTCCCACCGGGCCGCGAGCTCGACATGCTGCTCACCTCGGGTGAGCGCATCTCGATGGCGCTGCTGGCGATGGCGATCGCCAACCTGGGCCAGGAGGCGCGCTCGTTCACCGGCTCCCAGGCCGGCGTGATCACCGACTCCTCGCACGGCCGCGCGCGCATCATCGACGTGACGCCCGGCCGGATCCGCGGGGCGCTCGACAGCGGCCAGATCGCGATCGTGGCCGGTTTCCAGGGTGTCTCCCAGGACACCAAGGACATCACCACGCTCGGCAGGGGCGGCTCCGACACCACCGCGGTCGCGCTCGCCGCCGCCCTGAGCGCCGACGTGTGCGAGATCTACACCGACGTGGACGGCGTCTTCACCGCCGACCCCCGCATCGTCCCGGCCGCCCGCAAGATCCCCAAGATCTCGTACGACGAGATGATGGAGATGGCGGCGTGCGGTGCGAAGATCCTGCACCTGCGCTGTGTCGAGTACGCTCGCCGTTTCAGCCTGCCGATCCACGTCAGAAGCTCGTTCAGCACCAAGGAAGGCACGTGGGTCGTCTCCGACCCCGACAGCGAAGGAACAGAGATGGAGCAGCCGATCATCTCCGGCGTCGCGCACGACCGGAGCGAGGCCAAGATCACCGTTGTCGGGGTGCCCGACAAGGTCGGTGAGGCTGCGACGATCTTCAAAACGCTCGCCGACGCCGAGATCAACATCGACATGATCGTGCAGAACGTGTCGGCGGCGACGACCGGCCGGACGGACATCTCCTTCACGCTGCCCACGAGCGACGGCTCGGCCGCGCTCACCGCGCTGAAGAAGATCCAGGAGCGCATCGGCTTCGAGTCGCTGCTCTTCGACGACCAGATCGGCAAGGTCTCGCTGATCGGGGCGGGCATGCGCTCGCACCCCGGCGTCACCGCGACGTTCTTCGCCGCCCTCGCCGACGCGGGGGTGAACATCGAGATGATCTCCACCTCGGAGATCCGCATCTCGGTGATCGTCGGGCAGGACGAGGTGGACACGGCCGTCGGCGCCGCGCACCGCGCGTTCGACCTCGACGCGGACCAGGTTGAAGCAGTGATCTACGGAGGTAGCGGGCGATGAGCCGCAAGCCCACCCTTGCCCTGATCGGCGCGACCGGTGCCGTCGGCACCGTGATGCGCGACATCATCTCCAACCGCGAGGACGTCTACGGCGACATCAAGCTCGTCGCGTCCGCCCGCTCGGCCGGCAAGGTCCTGCGGGTCCGTGATGAGGACCTCGTCGTCCAGGAGTTGACCCCCGAGGTCTTCGACGGCGTCGACATCGCGATCTTCGACGTGCCGGACGAGGTCTCCGCGACCTGGGTGCCGATCGCCGCCGGGCGCGGGGCCGTCGTCATCGACAAGTCGGGCACCTTCCGGATGAACCCCGAGGTCCCGCTGGTCGTGCCGGAGGTCAACCCGCGGGACGCGCGCACCAGGCCGCTGGGGATCATCTCCACCCCCAACTGCACGACCCTGTCGATGATGGCCGCGATGGGCGCCCTGCACGAGGAGTACGGCCTGCGCGAGCTGGTCGTCGCCTCGTACCAGGCGGTCTCCGGCGCGGGCGTGGCGGGCTCGGCCCGCCTCTACGACGAGGTCGAGGCCCTGGCGGGTGACCGTACGGTCGGGCAGACCGCCGGTGACGTGCGCAAGGTCCTGCAGAACAAGCTCGGCGACGAGGAGTCGCCGTTCCCGGCGCCGGTGGCGTTCAACGTCGTGCCGTGGGCGGGTTCGCTCAAGGACGGCGGCTGGGCCTCCGAGGAGCTCAAGCTCCGCAACGAGTCGCGGAAGATCCTCGGGATCCACGATCTGAAGGTCTCCGCGACCTGCGTCCGCGTCCCGGTGATCACCACCCACTCGCTGGCCGTGCACGCGACCTTCGAGCGTGAGATCACCGTCGCCGACGCCCACCGGATCCTTGAGGCCGCCCCGACCGTGGTCGTCATGGACGACCCGGCCAACGGCGTCTTCCCGACCCCGGCGGACGTCGTCGGGACCGACCCCACCTACGTGGGCCGGGTCCGCCAGGCGCTCGACTTCCCCAATACCCTCGACCTGTTCGTCTGCGGCGACAACCTCCGCAAGGGCGCGGCCCTGAACGCGGCGGAGATCGCCGAGCTGGTCGCGGCCGAGTTCGCGTAGTTCTTACCGGGCCGTACGGCGGCGGCGTGGTGTCCGATGACGCCACGCCCGCCCCGCCGTACGGCCCTCGCGTTCGCGGGGACCTGATCCCAGGGTGACGGGATCCTCGCGACGGCCGGGGCGAGCCTTTCGGGGATGGATCGGTGGTCCCGTGTTGGCTCTGGATCGAGGGCCGGTGGTTCCGCGTGGTCGTGCGAGCCGCCGGGTCAGCGGAAGAGGATGTCCCAGTGGTCCGCCTCGCGGGCGAAGAGGGGGCCCGACGTCGGCGACTGGCCGTACAGGCGGGCTCCGTCCCCCCGTACTCCCTGCGGCGGATAGTTCTTCGTGATGTAGCGGTTGACGCAGGCGTTGGGCTTTATGTCCAGCTTGTAGCCCTCGTAGTGGCTGTAGGGCCCGGGGGCGTGGCCCACCTCGGTGCCACCGGTGACGACGAGGGGGCAACCGCTGCGGCGCTTCAGGTCGACGGCGCTGGAGACGGTCGTGGACCGTACGGCCTCCAGCGAGGTGCAGTTCGGCCCCTGGCGGTTCGCGCACTTGCCCGAGGAGGTCCAGCGCAGACCGGCCGCCCGCAGGAGCCGCTTGGCGTCCGTCTGCTGGAGCCGCGTGGGATGCTGCGCCTGCTGTGCCTGGGGAGGGTGGGCCTCGGCCGGCTTTTCGAGGGCGACGGGAGCCGGCTTCCCCGGGGCGGCGGGAGCCTCCTTCTCCGAGGTGACGGCTTTCTCCGAGGTGACGGCGGCCGGAGGCGGGGCCTGCGCGTTTCCCCGGGCCTCTAACGCCCGTGCTTTTCCGGGGGGCTGGGAGGTGGTCTCCGGGGTCCGGGGGGCGGCCGGTTTGCGGGGGCTCGCCAGGGCGGCGGTTCGCGTTCGCGAGGTGGTCTCGGAGGGTTGGGGGGCCGCCTGTTCATGGTGTTCGCTCGCCTGGGGGGCGGTTCGGGTTCGCGCGGTGGTCGTGGAGGGGCGCGGTGGCGTGTCCGAGGACGTGGCGTGCTCCGGCCAGAGGGGGAACGCGGTCTCCCGGGCCCGCTGGGCGGCCGCCGGGTGACACAGCTCCCGCATGTAGCGCAGGGCGCCTTTCAGGGGGGCGATGTCGTACACTCCGATGATCGTGGACCGGTGGGCCCGCCCCGGGCCGGTCGCGACGGACCGGCTCACGATCGTGGCGCCGGCCGACGCGTTCCCGCTCTCCGCGGTCGCGATGTGGTGCGGTGCCGATGCGATGAAAGATAGCTGCAGAGCGAGCAGTGCTCCGGCGGAAAACCGGGCAGCTCGCTTTCTACAGGGACATGTCCCCATTTATGTATCCCTTGTCGCGGGAGCCCTTCCGCCAAAAGGATCAATCCCACTCCCGAACCCGGATGATCCCTCACGAAGAGTGATTTTTGCCCGGTAGTGGGAATGATCGGGCAGCTCGATGACCTGCTGAGACGGCAGTTCCGGAGATAGCCGACATATCGGTATTTGCCGCGTACGGCGCCATCGTCACGTCCTCGGCGGGCGGCGCGCGGGTGCGCCGGGCACGGCGCGAAGCGGTGCGGGATCGAGGGTGATACCGAGAGCGATATCGAGGGTGGTATCGAGAGCGGTGGAGCAATCACGGATATGAGTGGCGGGTGCGATGTGGCGCGCTTAGGGTCGTTCACGGAGGCTCATCCCCGGTGGTACGGGACGGATGATCTAGGCTTCGTCCGGTGGAGAAAGACCAGATGAGCCCGTTCTCCCAGCTCCAATCGACAGGTGACGAGCACCCCATGACCGAGCCGCCCCCGAGAACCCGTGGATCGGACAAGACCCGTGAGGTCATCGTGGAGACGGCCCTGCGGCTTTTCCGCGAGCGGGGATACGAGGCGACCACCATGCGGGCGATCGCCGCCGAGGCCGGGATGTCGGTGGGCAACGCCTACTACTACTTCGCCTCGAAGGAGATCCTGGTCCAGGCGTACTACGACCGGGCCCAGACCGAGCACGAGGCGGCGTGCGAGAGGCTGCTGGCCACCGAGCGCCGGTTCGCCGCGCGGCTGGCGGGGGTGCTGCGGGAGTGGGTGCGGGTCTCCGAGCCGTACCACGAGTTCGCGGTGAAGTTCTTCAAGCACGCGGCCGAGCCGAGCAACCCGCTCAACCCGTTCAGCGCCGAGTCCTCGCCCTCCAGGGAGGCGTCGATCGCGATCTACCGGCGGGTCGTGGAGGGGTCCTCCGACCGCATGGACGGCGAGCTGCGGGCCGAGCTGCCCGAGCTGCTCTGGCTGATGTCGATGGGCGTCGTGCTGTTCTGGGTGCACGACGAGTCGGAGGGGTGCCGCAGGACACACCGGTTCATCGAGCTCACCGTGCCGCTGGTGGACCGCCTGGTCGGGCTCTCGCACCTGCCCGGCCTGCGCGGGGTCGCCCGTGACTTCATCGCGGGGATTCACGAACTTCGCGAGTGAATCCCGGCGGAACTCCATGAACCACCGTATCGATCTGATTACCCTGGGTAGCCGATTCGATGACGGGTTCAAGGGAGTCCCATGGGCTGGATAGCCGTGCTGGTGGTGGTGTCCGTCGCGATCGTGCTGATCGCGTTCCGCGTTCTCAGGAAGAGGGGGCGGGACGACGACGAGCACGGCTCGGCGTCCGTCGACTTCTCCGCCAATCTCGCCCTCGCCGTCTACCTGCTGGTGCTGGCCTACGCCGCGGTGCTGTGCCGGGACGCGCTCTCGGTGTCGGAGGCCGACGTCCAGGCCGAGGCCGAGAGCCTCACCGAGATGTACTGGTCGGTGGCGCCCATCCCCGAGGCGGCGCCCGTCCGGTCCCAGATCCGGCAGTACACCGCGCAGAGCATCGACCTCGACTGGCCGCTCATGGCCGGGAGCGAGATGTCCCCGCTCCCCGGGCAGACCCTCATGGGCATGCGGGCGACGGTGCTCAGGCTCCGCCCGGTGGGCGAGGACGGCAAGAACTTCCGGCAGGACGCGCTCGACCGGATCTCCGAGATCTCCCACGCCCGCATCGTCCGGAGCGACGACGCGAGCACCGGACTGGAGAACACCTTCGTGATCCTGCTGATCCTCTCCGGGCTGCTGGTGATCGCGCTGCCCTGGACGCCGGGAGTGCGGCCCACCACCTCGTCGATCATCGCCGACCTGGTCCGGGTGGGCGTGGTCCTCATCGGCGTGTGCTTCATCACCCTGATCAGCCACCCGTTCAGCGGGCTCGGCGCCGTCGAACCCGACGCGTTCAAGGCCGCGCAGCGGCAGTACGACCAGATCGACGGCCAGTTCCCCGCCCAGCCGTAGCCCTCGCCGATCTCCTCGACTTCCTCGGCGGTCCGGTCGCGGGTCGGCGCGTACGGCGGCCGGAAGGCCCGCCGGTGGATCCCCACCGGCGGGCTTCGCCGTGCGTGCCGCCCGGATCATCCGCGGCCACCGCGGTTGAGGGCGGTGACCGCGGTGACCGAGATCACGCCGGTGAACATCACCACGAGGATCAGCTTCCTGTCGGTGCCCTTACGCCGCTCGGCGTAGCGATCGAGCACCAGCCGCTGCCGCAGGAGAGGAGGCGCGCTGGAGGGTGCCGCCCTGGGCCGGGGAGCGCGGCTCCTGGCCGGCGTCGGCGTCGGCGTGACGATGTCGGGGGCGGCGACAGGGGCGGGCGGGGGCGCCGGGGGTGCTGGGGGCGCGGAAGGCTCCGGGGCGGGAGAGGTGGGAGGGGCGGACACGGTGGGCGTCGGCCGCTCAGGCGTGGGCTCGGGCTTCGGCTCGGGCACCGGCTCCGGCTTCGGTTCGGGCTTCGGTTTCGGTTCCGGTCTCGGCTTGATCGGGATGTCCGCCGGGTGGTCCGACGCGGCCCCCCACCAGTACCACCAGTGCCACCAGGGAACCTTCCGGTCGTCGCCCCTCGGCGGGGGCGCGGTCGGGTAGTCAGGTTCGGGCTTCGACACGACGGGGTGGTCCGGGTCGGGCTTCGACGCGGCCGGGTGCTCGGCTTCCGGCCTCGACACGGCCGAGTGCTCGGCTTCCGGCCTCGACACGGCCGGGTGACCGGCTTCCGGCCTCGCCCGGCCGCCCGGCTCCGGAGGCGCGAGGGCCGGTGATGACGGCCCGGGCTCCGGGAGCGCCGAACGGCCGGAGGCCAGGGACATCCCGTGGTGGGAGGCGGGCGGCCCCGAGCCGCCTTTCGCGGCGAGGAGGTGTGTCCCGGCCAGAACGGGAGCCGCCACGCAGGTCGCGAGGGTCACCGCGCCGAGCAGGCCCCGCCGTTGGTTTCTCCGCCAATGCTTCCAACGCTTCGTCACGTAAGGTTTCTAGCATCATACGGAAAGTGATCGGCCGTTAAACGACCGGCAAACGTAGATCGTTCTTATGGTCACATACCGTCCGGTTGGTACGGTTGGGGTATTGACGACACCCCGAGCGGGTGCGGCAAGCTACATCAGAACATCGTTCTGGGGAAAGGTCCCCGGCGGCGACCACCGACACGGAGGCGGCACGATGACCACGACGGGCCCACGCTGGGGTATGACGATTCCCTTCTACGACCGTTCGCTGGCCGCCTCCAGGGATCTGATCGCCGAGCTTCCCGGGCTCGGCTACACCGACGCCTGGTCCGCCGAGGTCAACGGCGTCGACGGCTTCGTCCCCCTGGCGATGGCCTCGGAATGGGCCCCGGGGGTGCGGCTCGGCAGCGCGATCGTCCCGGTCTCCACCCGGGGGCCCGGCCTGCTCGCCATGTCCGCCGCCACGCTCGCCGACCTCGCCCCCGAGCGCTTCGTCCTGGGCATCGGGGCCTCCTCCCCGGCCATCGTCGAGCGCTGGAACGCCGGGGAGTTCGTCAAGCCGTTCGCCAGGACCAGAGACACCCTGCGCTTCCTGCGCAAGGCCCTCGCGGGCGAGAAGGTCAGCGAGCGGTACGAGACCTTCGAGGTCAAGGGCTTCAAGCTGGAGCGCGCCCCCAAGATCCCGCCGAAGATCGTGCTCGCCGCGCTGCGCCCCCGCATGCTGCGCCTGGCCGCCGAGGAGGCCGACGGCGCGATCACCAACTGGCTCTCGCCCGGGGACGTACGGAAGGTCAGGGCCGAGGTCGGCGAGGAGACCGAGCTGATCGCCCGGCTGTTCGTGTGCGTCAGCGAGGACGCGGAGAAGGTGCGCGAGCTAGGGCGCTGGATGCTCGCGAGCTACCTGACCGTTCCGGTCTACGCCGCCTTCCACGACTGGCTGGGGCGCGGCGAGGTGCTGCGGCCGATGCACGAGGCGTGGGCGGCCGGAGACCGGCAGGCGGCGCTCAAGGCCATCCCCGACGAGGTCGTGGACGAGCTCATCGTGCACGGCGACGCCGCCACGTGCCGGGCCAGGATCCGGGAGTATGTGCGCGACGGCCTGAACACCCCGGTCCTCGCCCCCATCCCCGGCGGCGAGGTCCCGATCGCCCAGGCCGTACGAGATCTGGCCCCCGTCGAGGAGTGACCCTTGCACGACCTGTTGAAGCTCGACGCGCTCGGCCAGGCGGCGGCCGTGAGGAAGGGAGAGATCTCCGCGAGAGAGCTCGCCGAGGCGGCGATCGCGCGGATCGAGGCGTGCGACGGCACGGTCAACGCGGTCGTCCACCGCAGGTTCGAGCGGGCACTGGCGGAGGCGGGCGAGGCCGATCCCGAGGCCCCCTTCGCGGGCGTGCCGACGCTGCTGAAGGACCTGGGCTGGGCCATGGCCGGGGAGCCGTACCGCGCGGGGTCGCGCACCCTTGACGGGATCCTCGCCGAGCGTGACGGCTACGCGGTGACCAAGCTGCGCCGGGCGGGGTTCACGATCCTGGGCAGGACCAACACCTCGGAGTTCGGCACCGCGATCACCACGGAGCCGCTGGCGTTCGGTCCCACCCGCAATCCGTACGACCTCCGTTACAGCAGCGGAGGATCGAGCGGCGGGTCCGCGGCGGCGGTGGCGTCGGGCATGGTCGCGGTCGCCACGGCGAGCGACGGCGGCGGGTCGATCCGGATCCCGGCGAGCATGTGCGGGCTGGTCGGGCTGAAGCCCACCAGGGGAAGGGTCAGCTCCGGCCCCTCCGGGGGCGAACCCTGGGCGGGCTTCTCGGCCGCCGGCCTGCTCTGCCGTACGGTCAGGGACAGCGCGGCGACCCTCGACGTGATCGCCGGGACGATGCCGGGCGACCCGTACGGCGCGCCCGCCTGGCCGCGCCCGCTCGCCGAGGAGGTCGGGGCGGATCCCGGGCGGCTGCGGATCGGTTTCCTCGCCGAGCACCCCGGCGGGGGCCTCCCGTCCGACCCGGAACCGGTGGCCGCGGTGACCGGGGCCGCCGGGCTGCTGGAGGCGCTGGGCCACGACGTCGAGCCAGGGGGGCCTTCCGCGCTCGCCGAGGACGGCTTCGCCACGCACTTCGGCACGATCGTCGCCGCCCACGTGGCCGCCGATCTGGCGGACATCGGGCGCTGGCGCGGCAGGCCCGTCGAGCTCGACGAACTGGAGACGCGCAACCGCATCCTGGGGGAGGCGGGCCGTGAGCTCGACGCGGTCGGCTACGTGACCTCGCGCGACTGGATCGACGGGTTCAGGCGGCGGATGGCCACCTGGTGGGAGTCGCACGACCTGCTGCTCATGCCGTCCCTGGGGGTGGCGCCCTTCCGGCTCGGCTGGCTGCCTCCCGACGACGTCAGCACCTCGCGAGGCCGTACGAACCAGGCGGTTTCGTTCACCTCGCCCGTGAACGCGACCGGGCAGCCCGCGATCTCCCTGCCGCTGCACCACACCGCGGACGGCCTGCCGGTGGGGGTGCAACTGGTCGCCGCCGCCGGGCGGGAGGACCTGCTCGTCCGGGTGGCAGCCCAGATCGAGGAGGAACGGCCCTTCCGGCACGCGGCGATGCGCCAGCGCCCGTGATGCGGCGGGAGCGTGGGCGCGGCCCCGGCTGAGGCGGTGGGTGGGCGTCGCCCCGGCCGGAACGGCGGGCGGTGGAGGGTCGCGGTCCTCGGGGCCGTGAGCGGCGTTCGGGAACCCTGTCGGGAAGTCACGCGTTATATCGTGAGGCGGTGGGGTAGTACGCCGCCAGGCGAACGTGGTTCCGAGGAGGATTCCATGGCGAAGGCGGCGCGCGCGGCGCAGGCGTGGCGGACGTACAAAGACGTGACGAAGCCGGGCTCGCCCGGTCTCGGCGCACGTCTGCGAGCCCTCCCCAGGATGGTCGGCGCGGTCACGCGCGGGGAGTATTCCGGGATGGGCAAGGGCAAGCTGGCCATGATGGGGCTCGGCGTGCTCTACATCATCTCGCCGGTCGACGTCGTCCCCGACTTCCTGGTCCTCATCGGGGTGGCCGACGACTTCGGCGTGTTCCTGTGGCTGATGGGCTCCCTGCTCGGCGAGGGCGGGCGCTACGTCGACTGGGAGCGCGAGAAGGTCAGGTCCGTCCACTCCCGAGCCGAGAGCGTGAGCGGGCCGGATCCGCTCCGTCCCGAGCGGGGAGTGTGAGGGGGCAGATCCCTACGTCCCGGCTGAAGAGCGCGCGCGGGTCCGCTCAGTCCCCTTTCTGAGCGGGGGCGAGGGGCCGGGTCGTTCCTTCCCGAGCGGGGCTTGATGCCAGGGGTGCGGGGAGTCAGATCTGTTCCATCCTGAGCCAGGCGCGTGAGGGCAGCGGGTGGCCGAACAGGCGGGCGGCGTTGCCGTAGGCCACCCTGGCGATGTCGGCGGGCGGCAGGCTGCCCAGGTTCGTCGCGACGGCCTGCTGGGTGTCGGGCCAGGTGGAGTCGGAGTGCGGGTAGCCGCTCTCCAGCAGCACGTGCTCCAGCCCGACGGCGAGCCGCACCCCGGAAAGGGCGTGGTCGTTGAGCGTGCCGAAGAAGAAGTTTCTCCGGAGCACCTCGCTGGGCTTCAGGCCGCCCTCCCACGAGGCCTCCCCCGCCACCGGGTGGTCGAGCGCGTAGTCGGCCCGCTCGGCCAGCATCGGCAGCCAGCCCACGCCGCCCTCCACGATCAGGATCCGCAGCGCGGGGAAGCGCAGCGGGACGCCCGACCAGAGCCAGTCGGCGCAGGCGAACATGGCGCTCGCCGGCATCAGCGTGGTGATCGCCTCGATCGGCGTGTCAGGGGACGGGACCGGAGCCCAGGAACCGGCGCCGGCGTGCAGGCAGACGACGGTGCCGGTCTCCTCGCACGCCTGGAAGAACGGGTCCCAGTGGTCGCTGTGGATGGACGGCAGGCGCAGCCGGGTGGGGAACTCGGGGAAGAGCACCGCCTTGAAACCGCGCGCCGCGTTGTCGCGGATCTCCTTGGCGGCCACCTCGGGGTCGGTCAGCCAGGGCAGCTGCAGGGCGATGATCCGCTCCGGGTAGGTGCCCGCCCAGACCTCCACGTGCCAGTCGTTCCACGCGCGCAGGACCGACAGGCCCAGCTCCTGGTCGCGGGTCTTGGCGAAGACCATGCCCGACTGCCCGGCCAGCATGCCGGGGAAGCAGAGCGCGGCCCAGACGCCGGCGCGGTCCATGTCCTCGATGCGGGCCTCGACGTCGTGGCATCCAGGACGCATGTGCTCGAACCGGACCGGGTCGAGCGTCCACTGCTCGCGGGGCAGGCCGGCGCCTACGTCGAGCCCGGCACAGGGATAGGTGGCCCCGCCGTAACGCCAGACCTGGTGACCGGAGTCGGTCTCGACCACCTTGGGCGCCTTGTCGGCGTATTTCTCCGGCAGCCGGTCGTCGAACATGTCGGGCGGCTCGATCAGGTGGTCGTCGGCTGAGATGATCACATAGTCCCGCCGCCTGGGCTCGGGGTCGGGGAGCAGCGGCGTAGTCACACGGTCAACCGTATTCCGCTGGAATAACACTCATCAAGCCGCAAGGTCTCCGCTTGGTATCTCTGTCTCTCACGACGTCTCTCACGATGCCTCATATGACGTCTTTCGTGACGTCTCCCGCGATGCCCGCCGTGACCGTCTCCCGCGACATCTTCGGCGGGTGGGTGAGCGCGGGCCCCGGGGCCACCGGAGGGGGGTAAGGGCGGCCCCGGGGGCGGACCCGCCGGAGGGTGCTGCCCATGGCGGGTCCTTTGAGGCGCCTACCCAGAGATCGCCTCAATATCAGGATTTTTCAAAAGATGATTCTTGAGAGCGGACATCACACTCTCGTCCACACCCAGAATCCGCAGGCAGTAGTCCCGTACCGGGCCCAGCTCGCCCAGGAAGAGACGCATCGCCTCGGCGGGCGCCTGCCCGAACCCCGCCCACTGGGGCTCGCCCGGATGCTCCTTCTCCCAGTACGCGACCATCTGGGGCCTGGACAGCCCGGTCAGCGCGTAGTCGGCGATCACGTCCTCCTCGGGTACCCCCAGCAGCCGCAGGACCAGGGCGACCAGCAGCCCGGTGCGGTCCTTGCCCGCCGCGCAGTGGACCACCACGGGCGCGTTGCCCGCCTCGGCGATCACCTCCAGCGCGCTCCTGAGCTCGGCGTGCCCGTCGTGGGCCACCTCCAGGTAGCGGTCGGCGAAGAACCTCGCGACCCCGGCGTCGGAACGGTAGTCGCCGGCGGTGTCCCACCTGCGGTGCTCGACCGGGAGGTTGTGGTAGCTCGGCCCCTGCGGGGCACGGCCGCGACGTGTCACCTCGTCGGGATGGCGCAGGTCGATCACGGTGCGTACGCCGAGCGCGCGGAAACGGTCGAGGTCGTCGTCGGCGAGCATGTGCAGCGAGGCGGAGCGGTAGAGCCGCCGCCAGCGCACCTCCGCCCCGCCGTCCGTCCGGTAGCCGCCCACGTCGCGGAAGTTGTACAGCCGCGCGAACTCGATATGCCGGATCACGCCCTCTAACCTATCCAGCGGTGGGTCTCGCGCGATGGGGGCAGGGGATGCGAGTGGTGGTTCCGGCAGGGGATGACATCCCGTACGCCGTGCGGGTGGCGCTGCTGTTCGTGCTCGCGCTCTCCACGGTGATCGTCCACATCAACCAGGCCCCTCCCCTGCGGCCCGCCGCGGAGCTCGTGGCGGACCTGCGGGCGGGCGACGTGACCAAGGTCGTCTACGACCGCAACTGGCCCGCCTACGGCACGCTGACGTGGTCCCACGGGCCGCTCTCCTGGAGCCAGGCCCGGTTCGACCAGCCCGACGACGTCTGGGATCCCCGGACCACCCGGCTGGTCCCCGAAGCCCTGGAGCGCCGTCAGGAGGCCTTCATGGCCCAGGTGCGCGCCGCCGCCGACCCCTCCGTGGAGATCGTGCGCTCCGACGGCTTCGGGGCACTGGCGGGCTCGCCCGCCTACGGGCGGTGGTGGGAGCCGTTCGGCCCGGTGGCGGTGGCCGCGGAGCTCCTGGCCTGGCTGCTCATGCTGTCCCGGCCGAACCCCCGCTACGCCAGCCGCTGGGCGTGGTTCTGGATGTTCCTCACCGGCGGCTCGCTGCTCTACGTCCTACTGGAGCCGAGACCCCTGTGGCGGGACCCGTACGAGGCACTGCCCGCACCGGCCAAACTCGACGGGACACGCGGGTTCGCGATCGCGGTGGCGCTCCTTCTCGGCATGGCGATGGTCAACGCGTGATCGTCGAGTAGTAAATAAGGCATGGTTCCTGAAGGTCCTGAGGCTCCTGAAACGCCGGAGGTCCGTCGCGGCTGGCGGATCGTCGGACTGACCATCCGGTCGATTCTCCTGATCATCCTGATTTTCGGCTTTCTGATCACCGTGCTGAACCGCGCGCCCCTGCCGGAGACGCGGGCCGAGTTCCGTGCCGCGGCCGCGGCCGACCGCGTCTCCCTCGTCGAGTACGACGAGCGGGACGGTGCGATCCGCTACGTCCGATGGACCGAGGGCCCGCTGACCTGGCGCGAGCTCGACGCCGAGGCGCTCGGGACGGCACCGCCCTCCTACACGATGGCGGACCTCAAGGGCGACCTGGGCCGGAGCGGCGCCAAGGTGACCGAACTGAGCGACTCCAGGGAGATCGCTCTCGGGTCCCGGTGGATCCTCGAAATACCGATTCCCGTCGGCGGTGGGTGGCCGATCGCGGCCTGGGCGCTCACCTTCCTGATCATGCTCGGTTCGACGCCCCGGCTGGGCAACCGGTGGGCCTGGTTCTGGATCCTCGGTACCGGGTGGATCGGCGCGATCCTGTTCCTGCTGCTCGAACCCCGTCCGCTCTGGTTCGCGGCCGGACGGGTCCCCGCGCCGCGCGAGCGGCTGGGCGGCGGGCGGGGCTTCCTGCTGGGAATGCTGCTGAGCCCGCTCTCCACGGCCCTGGCGGCGGCCGCCGGTTACCTTCTGAATCTCGTGCTCGGCTAGCGACGGCGGAGGGATCCCTGGCGAGCTCCCGGCTGTTCGTCTCCGGGCTCCCGCCTTCCGGGTTTCCGGGTTACGGGGTTCTCGCGGTCAGGACCCGGCCCGTTCCGCCGGTGCCGCCGGTGCCCGCGGGGCGGCGTCCGGCGACTCACCGGGCTCACCGGATTCGTCGTGCTCATCGCGTTCGTCGCGTTCGTCGCGTTCGGAGGGGTCGCCGGGATCCGGGTCGCCGGGCGCGGCCGGTGCCGAGGCCGCGGCCCTGAGGTCGGCGGCCTCCCTGCGGATCAGCAGTGCCCAGCCGCCGATCGCGACCCCGATGAACAGCCACCACTGCACGCCGTAGGCCAGGTTGAGGCCGCCTCCCTCGCCGACGTCCGGTGTGGGGACGGGCGCGGGCGCGGTGGCGGCGGCCGGCGACTGCTCGATCAACTCGACGAACCCGCCGAGGAGCCTGTACGGCAGGCGGTGGCCGATCGCCTCGGTGTTGATCAGCAGGACCTGTCCCGCGGGCAGGCCCGCCCGGTCGCGGATGCCCGAGGTCTCCTCGGTCTCGGTGGGACGTAACCTGCCGGTGACAGTCACCTCACCCGAGGACGGCGCCGGGACCTCGGGGAGGGCGTCGGCGTTGCCGCCCGCCTTGACCCAGCCCCGGTTCACCAGCACGCCGGTGCCGTCCGCCGTGACCAGCGGGGTCAGCACGTAGAAGCCGACCGCCTTGTCCTGGACGCGGCGCCGGACCAGGAGCTGAGCGTTCGCGTCGTATGTCCCCTCGGCAAGAACGGTGCGGTATTTGTCCTGCGTAGAGACGGTGCCGCCGGGTGAGGTGAGCTCCTCCACGGCGACGGGGGCGGCGTCGAGGTTGCCGGTGATCCGGTGGCTACTGGTGGACCTCTCCTCGAAACGCCCGAACTGCCACTGCCCGAGCAGCACGAAAGCGGGGATGACCAGCAGCACCACCACGTGGAGGGCGAGCCATCGGGGAGTCAGCAGGAACCGGTACACGTCATCAAGGGTAGGCACCGGGGGCACCGCCCCGCCCTCCGGCCACGCCTTTGGAAAAGGCCGGATGCGTCTTTGGGCGTAGTAAGGTGCCCGGGACCGCCCGATCGTCGGATGTCATGGAAAAGCTCGCCGGACACTCCGGACATCACGTACGGTCGTGTGAGATTTCCCCCGGGATGTTCCACCACCTCCGGAGCCCGCCCCTGATGACTGTGCTCATGCCCGCCCCCCCGGCTCCGCTCGTACTCCCCCGGATCGGGGTCCTGCTGCGGCACGCCGCCCCCAGGGTGTTCGAGAGCATGATCCTTCCCGTTCTGGTCTTCTACGTCGCGCTGGTCTTCACCAACGCCAACGTCGCGCTCGCGGTCGCGGCGGCCTGGGTCTACGGCGGCGTCGCCTGGCGGCTGGTCAAGGGTGGCGAGGCGCCCGGCACGCTGCTGCTGGCGGCGGGCACGATCACCGTCAGGGTGGTGCTGACGGTGGCGACGGGCAACCCCATCGTGTTCTTCCTGCAGCCCTGCCTCGGGGTGTTCTGCGTGAGCATGGGCTTCCTGCTCACCGCGCCGCTGCGGAGGCCGCTGATCCGGCGGGTGGTGGCCGATCTCGTGCCGCTGCCCGACCAGGTGATGGAGCACCCGCGGATGCGCCGCTTCTTCGTGTCGCAGTCGGTGCTGTGGGGCTGCGCGCAGCTGCTGAACGGGGCGCTTAGCCTCTGGCTGCTGCTCAGCCAGACCCTGGAGACGTACCTCCTCGTCCGCACCTCCGCGGTCGCGGTGCTGCTCGGCGGCGCGGCGCTGGTCTCGGTGCTCAGCCTCAGGCACTGCCTGCGGAGGCTGGAGACGCGATGGACGGAAATCCAGGAGCCGGGGACGCCGGGCCTGGAGACGGCGAGGCCGTAGGGCCGAAGCGCACTCCGGGGCCGGGCACCGGGGTGACCTCTCTCGGACCCGGCACCTCGTGCCCTTCGGCGCAGCGGAAGTGCTGCTCGACCAGGGCGCCGCAGTCGCGGTGGGTGATGAGCGCCGGAGGTCCCTCGCGGTCGCTGAGATAGCGGTCGCCCCACTGCATCAGGGCCACCAGTGCCGGATAGAGGTCGAGGCCCATCCGGGTCAGCCGGTATTCGTCGCGCTGCCGCTGGCCGGGCTCGCGGTAGGGGACCTTGCGCAGCAGTCCTTCCTCCACCAGCCGGGTCAGCCGGGCGCTGAGCACCTGTCTGGGCGCTCCGGTGGCGGCCTGCATGTCGGCGAAGCGCCGCACGCCGCCGAACGCCTCGCGCAGCACCAGGAACGTCCACTTCTCGCCGACGACGCCCAGGGCGCGTTCGATGGAGCAGTTCTCTATGTGCAGGGGCAGGTTGCGGGGAGCCGCCTCATTCATGTGCGAATCGTAAGTCGCCATCGCACCACCTCCAACGTTCCTCTAAGTCTAGTTGACATACTCAGCTGTCTCACGAGACCCTGAGTCCATGATGCGAACTCAGCTGGTGTCGCCGGACGGTGTCCCGGCGCCCGGGGACGCCCCACCCTCGCGCGGGGACGTCGCGGTCGTACAGGGGGACCTCGCGGTCGGGTGCGGGGACGTCGCGCGGATGTCCGGGGGCGTCGCGGTCGTGTACGGGGATCTCGAACGGACGCCCGAGGTTGTCGCGGCCGGGGCCGAGGATCCGGCGCGGGTGCCCGGGGACGTCGCGACCGTGCCCGGAGGTGCCGTCGAGATCCGGCTCGCGCGGCCGGACGACGAGGAGGGGATCCGCCGCTTCCTCGGGGGACTGTCGCCTCGTACGCAGGCGCAGAGGTTCTTCGCCGGGATGGGCCGTCCGAGCGCGAGCTTCGTCGGGACGCTGCTCGCGGTGGACGAGCGGCGCGACGCCCTGCTCGCCGTGCACGGGAGTCTTCTCGTCGGGCACGCGATGAGCTACCGGGGTGAGGAGGCCGACGTCGAGATCGCCGTGGTGGTGGGCGACGAGTGGCAGGGAATGGGGCTGGGCTCCCGGCTCGTCCGCGCGCTGATGCGCCGCGCGGAGAGCAGGGGGGCCAGGACGGTGGGGATGGACGTGCTCGGGGACAACCGCACGGTCCTGGCGATGGTCCGCAGGGCATGGCCGGAGGCGACGATGCGCGTCTCCTCCGGCACGGTCGAGGTGACCGCGACGGTTCGCCGCTGAGCGCCACCGGGCCGATTCCCGTATGACCCCGTCCGGACTCACCGCGCGGGCCCACCACCCGAGCTCACCGGCTCACCCTCACCGAGCCACCACCTGAGCTCACCCGCTCGCCATGCCGGCTCGCCGACTCACCGGGTCACCACCTGAGCTCACCCGCTCGCCATCCGGGCCCGCCGGGTCACCGCGCGGGCCCGCCGGGCGGTCTCGTCGAGCGGTCCCACCAGGGCGTACCGGGTTGGAGGCTCCGGGCGGGGAGCCCGGGGAACGCCGTCGCCGAACCAGGTGGACCGGACATCCAGGGTGGCGATCCGGCCTCCGGATCAAGGAGGTAAGATCGACGTGGTCCAAGCCGTTCCCCGGGCAGTTTGCGGAACAAGGTTCTGTTGCTCCACCATGGGATCCGTGAAGACTGCCAAGAGCGGACGCGACGGCCGCACCAGGATCGTCGAGGGTGCCCTGCGCCGATTCAGCCAGGACGGGGTCTCGGCCACCACGCTGGCCAGCCTCCGTGAGGAGAGCGGCGTCAGCGTCGGCAGTTTCTACCACCACTTCGCCAGCAAGGAACACGTCTTCGGCGTCCTGTACGCCGAGACCCTGCGCATGTACCAGGACGCGTTCCTCGCCGAGCTCCAGCGCCACGAGAGCGCGCGGGGAGGCATCGAGGCCATCGTCGCGCTGCACATGTCCTGGTGCGGCGAGCACCGCGAGCGCGCCCACCTGCTGATCAGCGAGCGTCCACCCAGGCGCGACGAGCCGGGCGGCACCGAGGTGTCGGAGTCGCGCAGGGCGTTCTTCAGGAAGGTCTCCGACTGGTGGCGCCCGCACATGAAGGACGGCCTGCTCCAGCCCGTCCACCCGACGATGTGCTACGTGCTCTGGCTGGGACCGGCCACCGAGATGTGCCGCCTGTGGTTCGCCGGCGCGCACCAGCCCACCCCCGACGAGATCAGTGGTCTCCGCGAGGCGGCCTGGCAGAGCCTGCGGCAGCAGACCCCCTGACAGGTCCGCTGAACGGCACGGACCTCTGAACGGCCGTCACCGTTCGGCTCCCCGATCGGTCGTCACCGCATGCCTCTGAGTGGCCTGACTCCCTGAGCGGCCCGACCCCGTACGGCCGCTCCGAGCGCCGCCTGTCCGGCGGGTGTCACTGAGTACTCCGGCCCGGATCACGGGGGCTTTTCCGGGCCGGAGCGGTCTCAGTGGGCTCCCACCAGCTGACGCGTCCGCGTCGGCACCCGCCAGACGTCCTCGTCCAGCGAGATGTCCAACCGCAGGTCCTGGCGACGGCGTCGCAGGCCGGGCACCCGTACCCGGTCGGAGACGTCGAACCTGCCACGCCGTGCGTAGCCGAATCCCAGCTCGCCCGGGAAGACCCGTAACTCGTCCTGGTTGCCACACCGCGGGCACGTCCACGCGACCAGGTCCTTGCCACGGTGGTAGTCGTGGCAGGCGCGGAAGTACTCGTCAGGATGAAAACGGGACTCGCAGGCGAAGCAGGGGATCAGCATCATGGATCCTTTGAAGCGTGTGGTGCGGCTACCAAGAAGTACCGCTTTCCGCTTGAAGTTCGCTTGCAGAACGCTTTCCCCGGGGGGTAACAGTCTCGTCACTGGAGGCATTCGGAGACACTCGGTGCGAGGATTGCCCGGTGAATGATCTGTTTGGCTGGCTCAGGGGGTTTCTGCTCGACACCGGCTACACCATCGACGGCGTCCGCGAGCGCCTCGGCGACGTCGCCGCCACCGCGCTCTCCCGTGAGGAGACGATCCCCGCCCTGCGCGCCACCGCGGACGGCGACCCGCTCGCCACCCTGATCCGGCTGTGGTGGCTCGGCGCTCCCGTTGAGGCGCGCGGGGTGCCGGAGGGCCTTCCCGTGGAGGAGCTGGCCGCCGCGGGCCTGGTGACCGTCGAGGGCGGCCGGGTCACCTCCGCGGTCCACCTGCAGCCCTGGGAGACCGACGGCTCCGGTGGTTCCGACGGCTACGTCGTCTCCGACCGCAAGGTCAGGCCGGGCGACCCGGCCCTGCGCCCGGACCACGTCGTCGGCGCGGGCGGCGCCTCGGCGAACCTGGCCCAGCTGGCCTCCCGCCGCCTCGTCGGGCGCGCCCTGGACATCGGTACCGGGTGCGGGGTGCAGGTCCTCCACCTGGCCGGCAGGGCCGAGGAGATCACGGCCACCGACGTCAACCCGCGCGCGCTGGAGCTGGCCGGGCTCAGCTGGGCGCTGTCCGGGATCACCGGCGTCGACGCCCGGCGGGGCTCCCTGTTCGACCCCGTCGAGGACGACCGCTTCGACCTGATCGTCTCCAACCCGCCGTTCGTCGTCTCCCCGGCCGGCCGGTTCACCTACCGCGAGTCGGGCTTCCACGCCGACGACTTCTGCCGCGACCTCGTACGCCGGGCGCCCCGCCATCTCGCGCCGGGCGGCACCTGCCACCTGCTGGCCAACTGGCTGCACGTCGACGGCGAGGACTGGCGCGACCGGGTGGGCGGCTGGCTCACCGGGACCGGCTGCGACGGCTGGGTGGTGCAGCGCGACGTCCAGGATCCCGCCGAGTACGTCGAGCTGTGGCTACGCGACGCCGCCGAGCAGGGCACCCCGCGCCACCGCGAGCTCTACGACGACTGGCTCGGCTGGTTCGAAGCGGAGAACGTCACCGGGATCGGCTTCGGCTGGATCACGCTGAACGACTCCGGGAGCCTCGACCCCGTCGTGCGGGTCGAGGAGTACGGGCAGGCGGTGGAGCTGCCGGTCGGCGGATACGTGGACGAGGTGCTCGGCGCGATCACGACGGCGCACCGGCTGACCGACGCCGAGCTGCTCGGCTCCAGGCTCGTGGTGGCCGAGGGGGTGCTGGAGGAGCGGGTCGGCCCGCCGGGCGCCGAGGACCCGTCGCGCATCGTGCTGCGGCAGACCTCCGGGCTGCGCCGCAGCGTGGCGGTCGGGACGGTGGAAGCCGCCCTCGCGGGGGTCTGCGACGGGGATTATCCACTGGACCCACTGCTCGCCGCGATCGCGGAACTGACCGGCGAGGACCACGACGACCTGCGGACGAAGGCTCCCGCCGCCCTCCGCCCGCTGATCGCCGAAGGGTTTTTCCACATATCCACAGGGTGATCGTCCACAGGCTGTGGATATCGCCGCTATCACTTGTCAATCGAATGGCAAACGCCGTGGGAGAGGCTCTGGTCGTGGGGCACGGACCCGGGGGGTGAAGGGTCCGTGCCACGTCCGGCCGACCGTCACAGTGAGGCGGCCGACCCGCGAGCGACGCACCGGATGACCGGGCCCCCTACGCGTCGCCCGGGTCAGACGGCCGGCCGGACCTCCACGCCCATCCCGAACCGCGGGGCCTGACTTCGAGGGGAACGCCGGTGATCAACCACGTCTGGATGACGCGTCTCGACGACGACCTGTACGACGGCCTGGCATCAGCTGTCGACCTGGTCGCGCTCCAGCAGAAGACGCAGATCCTCGGCCTCGGGCGCTCCGAGCCTGCCGAACAGGTCGTGGGCGCGTTCGAGACAGTCCCGGCCACGCTCGACACCGCCGAGACCGTTGAGCGCCTTGCCTAGCACCCACAGCGCCTGCGCCTCGCCGTACGGGTGGCTGATCTCCCGGCTCACGGTGAGCGCCTGTTCCGCGTGACGGGCCGCGTCGGTGAAGCGGCCCGCGCTGATGAACGTCTCGGCCAGCCGGGAGCAGACCCGCTGCTCCCAGACCAGCTGCCTGCTCGCCCTGAAGAAGGCGAGGCACTCGGCGTGGTGGTGGACCGCCTCGTTCAGCCGGCCGACCCGCGACAGGATCATTCCCAGGTGGTAGCGGGCCCTGGCGGTGCCCGCGCTGGAGCCCATCTCGATGAACAGGGCGAGCCCCTGCTCGGCGGCGGCGATGGCCTCCTTCGGCTGCTTCAGGAACAGGTGGTCGCGGGCGGAGTAGCTGAGCGTCAGCGCCTCCCCGCCCCGCGCCCCCACCTCCCTGAACGCCGCGCGCGCCGAGTCGAACCAGGCCAGGGCCTCCACGTGGCGTCGCCGGCGCCCGGCCACGACGGCCAGCGCGTTGAGCGCCTCGCCGGTGACGATGCTGTCGCCTCCGGCGGACAGCTCCAGCGACGTACGGAACTCCTCCTCCGCCTCGGCCAGCCGGTTGGCGCCGAACAGCACCCGCCCGAGCACGTAGCGGCAGCGCAGCTCGCTGGAGACGGCGCCGATCCGCCGCGCGACGGCGAGCATCTCCCGCGTCCGGCTCTCGAACTCGCGGACGTGGCTCCCCGACTCCAGCAGCGGCTCCATGGCGAGCAGCAGGTCGGCCCCCGGCAGCAGCTCGTCGGCCTTGTCCGCGCAGGTCACCTGGGCGATCGCCGCGAACAGCGACTCCGCCTCCACCGAGAGCCAGGCCACCGCCTCGTCGGCGGAGGCGAAGGCGTGACCGGTCCCGGTGACCCCCAGCCGGTCGGCCATCGTGCTGCCCTCGTAGGCGAGGCGGTGCGCCGAGCGCGCGGACGCCAGGTAGAAGTCGAGCAACCGGCGCAGCGCGGCCTCGCCCTTCCCGCCGATGGTCACGCTCACCCCGGACCCGCGCCGCTCCCCCCGTTTCGTCTCGCCCGCGGCGCAGCTCTCCTCCGTCGCGTTCTCGGTCCGTTCCGCGACGCGGCGGGCGAAGAGTTTGAGCAGGTCGTGGAAGCGGTAGCGGCCGGGGGCGGGGGCTTCGAGCAGGCTGGTGTCCACCAGGGACTCCAGGACGTCCTCGGTGTCCATCGGGTCCAGCGCGAGCAGCGCGGCGGCGGCCCCGACCGAGATGTCCGGGCCCCCCGGCAGCGAGAGCAGCCGGAACGCGCGGGCCTGGGCGGGGGTGAGCTGGCCGTACCCGAGGGCGAAGGTCGCCTCCACCGCGAGGTTGCCCACGCGCATCTCGTCCAGGCGGCGGCGCTCGTCGGCGAGCCTGGGCACCAGGGAGGCGACCGTCCAGGACGGCCTGGCGGCCAGGCGCGCCGCCACGATCCGCACCGCGAGCGGCAGGAAACCGCAGGCGGCGACCACGTCCATCGCGGCGGCGCGCTCGGCCTCCACCCTCTCCACACCGGCGACGATGCCGAACAGCGCGAGGGCCTCCTCCGGTTCCATCACGTCCAGGTCGACCAGCCTGGCCGAGGCCAGGTCGGCGAGCTTGCCCCGGCTGGTCACGATCGCCGCGCACCCGGCCGAACCGGGGAGCAACTGGCTCACCTGCGCGGCGTCGCGCGCGTTGTCCAGCAGCACGAGCATCCGCCGGTCGGCCAGGATCGAGCGGAACAGCGCAGACCGCTCGGCCAGGCCGTCGGGGATGGCGTCGGCGGGCAGGCCGAGCCCGCGCAGGAAGGCCGCGAGCGCCGACTCGGGCGCGGTCGGCTCCTCGCCGTACCCGCGCAGGTCGGCGTAGAGCTGGCCGTCGGGGAACAGGTCGTGCATGGCGTGGGCGACGTGCACGGCCAGGGCCGTCTTGCCCACGCCGCCGATACCGGAGATGGCC
This sequence comes from Streptosporangium heterodermiicola, assembly GCF_051390675.1. Classification (NCBI taxonomy): domain Bacteria; kingdom Bacillati; phylum Actinomycetota; class Actinomycetes; order Streptosporangiales; family Streptosporangiaceae; genus Streptosporangium; species Streptosporangium heterodermiicola. The sequence continues at coordinate 177,195 of NZ_JBPJSR010000003.1, read as the reverse complement.
GCCACCGGCACGCCCTCGGAGCCGTCCTGGACCGACAGCAGCGTGCGCAGCCGCGCGATGATCTGGCGGCGGCCGGTGAAGTCGTTCGCGCCGGCGGGAAGCTGCGCCGGTCGTGGCAGCTCCGGGCTCGTCGCCGTCGCCCGCGTCTCCGGCGTCCTCGTGGGGTCGGAGTCGGGTTCCGGGGACGGCCTCGTCTCGGCGCCTTCCTTCGCCGCCGGTTCCGTGGTCTCCGCGGCCTTGACGGCCTCGGCGGGCCTTGCCGGCGGACCTGCCGGGGCGGTGAGGGCCGGGTCGCCGGTGAGGATGCGCTGGTGCATGCTCGTCAGGTCGGAGCCCGGCTCGATGCCCAGCTCCTCGATCAGCGTGGCGCGGGTGTCGGCGAAGGCCGCCAGCGCCTCCGCCCTGCGCCCGCACCGGTAGTAGGCCAGCATCAGCTGGGCGCGGAGCCGCTCGCGCAGCGGGTGGTCGCCGGTCAGCGCGATCAGCTCGGACAGGACGTCGGCGTGCCTGCCCAGCTCCAGGTCCAGGTCCATCAGGACCTCGACCACGCTCATCCGGCGCTCGGCGAGCCGCCCGCGCTGGTGTTCGGCGTACGGGCCGACGGCCCCGGCGAGCGGCTCGCCGGTGTGGAGCGCCAGGCTCGCGCGCAGGCTCTCCGCGGCCCGCGCCGGATCGCCCTCGCGGCGCGCGGTCTCCGCCTCCTGGACGCCGTGCTCGAAGGCGAGCAGGTCGAGGGAGCCGCCGTTCAGCCGCAGCGCGTACCCCCTGCCGACGGAGGTGAGCAGCTCGGGACGGGTGCGCGGCGACCTGCCGGGCTCCAGCACCGCGCGCAGCCGGGAGACGTAGGTGCGGAGGGCGCCGAGCGCGCGGGGCGGGGCGTCCTCCCCCCAGATCGCGTCGATCATCTCGGCGGGCGTGACCGCCCGGCCCTCCCTCAGCAGGAGCATCGCCAGGATGGAACGTTGCAGTGGGGTGCCCAGATCGAGCTCGGAACCGTCGCGCCATGCCTGGACAGGACCGAGCACGGCGAACCGCAATCCGTCTCCGCTGCCCTGAACAGCCATTTCTTGAATCTCCGCCCAATGGGAAGTTTTATGGCCAAATGATAGATCCTCCCTTGCTTACCCCGTAGGTAGAGGCTTGCTTGTTCGCCGAGACGTTGATTACTCGTCAATCGGCCGTTGAGCCATGCCCTCAATGCTGGTGTCGTCGGGCATGGCCCCATACGGGGGCGGCCATGCCCGGCATGTCAGTGGATTGCAGGCATGGATAAAGGGGCTGTAAGTGCGATGCAGGCACCGAGGCCTATCAATGAGCCATGGCTCCTCAGGAAGCCGGGAGCCACACCCCTCAAGGAGAACCACCATGCACCGCTCGATCAGCAGAATCCTCGGTCTCGCCGCCGCCACCGCCGTCGTCGCGATCGGTGTCCCCGCTCTCGCCACCTCCGCCTCCGCCGCCACCCTCACCGCCGCCCCCGCCGCCGCGAGCAGCTATGACGAGGAGCCCTGGGGCTACTACTACTCCAAGTACTACGACGACTCCCGCGCCCGTGCCAAGGGCAGCGTCTCGCTCGACGATGACGACCGCCTCCACGTCCGGGGCCGGCTCTACGACAAGTACTCGCCGAACTGGCTCTGCGGCTACGCCCAGTTCAAGTTCGAGACCCACGACGGCGACGAGAACTACTCCTGGGCCCGCAAGTGCGGCACCAGCGGCTACCAGAGCTTCCACTACGTCGCGGACGACATCGACAACCTGCAGGTCAGGGTCTGCTACTGGGACAAGCACGACGCCAAGAAGACGCTGTGCGGCAAGTGGCGCTACATCTACGAGATCGAGTCCGACGACGACGAGTGACCCCGGGGCCGCTAGGAGTCCGGCGAATCCGGCGAATCCGGTGAAGCCCGGTAGATGAACGTCCTCCCCTCACCCGCGATCTCCGTTCGACCCGCCGGCCTCGCGAGCCGCGACTCGCGTGCGGCGCCGGACGAACACCAGGCCCGCCCGGAACCCCGGGCGGGCCTTTTGTTCCATTAAGTAATTAAAATACTGTTTTTTATTCTATGTGCTTTATGGGCTATTTCTAGCTTTATATCCTTTTCGGTCGTCCGCTGCTCCTCGTAATGCCACACATGGGGTCTCCGTCTCACGCGGCTTCGACCAGGCCCATCCGCGCGTGCATCCGTTCTCGGACGACCGGCCATTCGTCACTCAGGATGGAGTAGTACGCGGTATCTCGGACCGTGTCGTCGGCGCCTCGGCTCTCCGCCCGTCGCACACCGTCGAGGTGCGCGCCGAGGGCTTCGATGGCGGCCCGGGAGCGTACGTTCCGTATGTCGGCCTTGAGGGTTATGCGGTGGACCTGCCAGGTCTCGAAGGCGAGGGAGAGCATCAGATACTTGCTCTCGCGGTTGACGCCGGTTCCCTGCGCGGAGGCGGAGAGCCAGGTGTAACCGATGTCCGCCACGGACGGGACATCGCCCACCGCCCCACGAGCGCCCGGCGGCCAGGGCATGGGGCCCTGCCAGTACTCCAGATGCATGAGACGGGTGGCACCGACCACGCGATCGGTGTGCAGCCACCGGATGGCGAAGGGCATCGTGCGGCCCTCCGCCTGCTCAGCCAGAGCGGCCTCCACGTAGGAGACCATCTCGTCCCGGCCATGGGGGACGCGAGTGAAGGCGTACGTAGAACGGTCTTCACTCGCCGCGGCGACGAGGTCGTCGACGACCGCGAGGCTGAGCGGTTCCAGGCGCACGAGGCGCCCGGACAGGGTGACGAAAGCGGGCATGAGCACATAATGAGGGCTCTTTCCCCTGCTTGATACCAAACGACACGAGACATCTTGGTGAGCATCGAGGAACGCACGTGACCCGTGAGCCTTCAGGGTAAGAGATACCAGATCAGAACCGCTGACGACACTCCGGGAACCTCCGTCGCCCGAGCGTTTCCGGCGGGGTGCGATCACCCCGTCGCGGGGGCCGTGACGAGCGGGACGCGCACGGGAGGCAGAGGTGCTCCCCGCCTCGCGAACAGGCCGGTCAGCGCCTCGCCCAGCTGGTCCAGCGAGGCCGAGATCCAGGGCAGTGCCAGGGGGTCGGGAGCGTCGAGCGCGGCCAGCCGCAGCCGCGCCGTCCCGCCGTACAGGAGGCTGGTCGCCACCCGCACCCGCAGGGCCGCCGGGTCGTCGCCGAAGACGTGGCCGGGGAGCACCCCGACGCCGTGCCGGTCGAGCAGGTACGCGGCCAGGTCGGCGGAGGACGCGAAGTCGAGCCCGGTGAGGTCGGGGTAGAGGTAGAAACCGCCACGCGGCTCGTCCACCCGCACGCCCGCGCGGACGAACCGCTCGTACACCGCCCGCGCCACCGCGCCGTGCAGCTCGCGGCTCCGGCCCACCCGCTCGACGAGCTCCGGCGGCTCGGTGTAGGCGTACGCCGCCGCCTGCTGGACCGGTGCGGCGGGGCTGGACCAGATCTCGCTCGCCACCGCCAGGAGCCGGTCGCGCAGGGCCGTCGACGGGAGCCGGGCCACGCCGATCCGCCAGCCGCCCAGGGCGAGGCTCTTGCTGAGCCCGCTGGTGATCACGGTCCGCTCGGGAGCCACGTCGGCGGGACTGAGGAAACCGGTGTCCGGGGAGTGGACCAGGTCGCGGTAGATCTCGTCGGAGATGATCGTCAGGTCGAGTTCGCGGGCGACCTCGGCGATCCGCCGGATCGTCGCAGCCCCGGCCAGCGTTCCGCTGGGGTTGTCGGGAAGCGTGACCAGCAGCGAGCGCACGTCGCGCCCCTGGGCGCGGGCACGCCTGACCGCCGCCGGCACGCGCTCGGGATCCGGCACCCCACCCTCGCCGGGGGGCGTCGGAACCGGAAGGGAACGCGCCCCGGCCAGCTCGGCCTGGGCCGCGTAGCTGACCCAGCTCGGCATCGGCAGCACGATGTCGCCGCCGATCGCCGGGAGCAGGCCGTACAGCAGGGGCTTGCTCCCGGGACCGCAGACCACCAGGTCGGGATCGGTGGGCAGGCCGCGCCGCGACCAGTAGCCGGAGGCCGCCTCGCGCAGCGCGAACGCGCCGGCGACGGGTCCGTAGCCGTTCAGGCCGGACGCCGCGGCCAGCCGCTCGCCCAGGGCCGGATGCACGGGCAGACCGGCCTCACCGAAGGCCAGGTTCAGCACGCGCTCACCGGCGCGCCGTCTTCGCTCGATGTCCTCGTTGGCCGCCAGGGTGGCGGAAAGCGTGACGCTCATCGCGGGGTTCCTATCTTGGCTTGCCTTGTCTTGTCGCGGAGAAGTACGGGGAAGTGCTGAGAAATACGAAATGTGTTGTGGAGCGGTACGTGCTGCCTGTGCTGTTCGTTTTGTCGGTGGAATGGTGTGGATTGTTCGCGGAGTGGTGCGGGCCGTTGTGGTGCGTCTCCAAGCCTGATGGGATGAGGTTCATCAGGACAAGCTTCGGTTGTCGTGGGTGGGCGTAAGGAAAACTGATGCTTGATCTGCGGAGACTCGTCCTGATCTGTGAGTTCGCTCGCCGGGGCAGCATCGCGGCCACCGCGGCCTCCCTCGGCTACAGTCCCTCGGCGGTCTCGCAGCAGCTGGCCGCGCTGGAGCGCGAGGCGGGCGCCGTGCTGATCGACAGGACCGCCAGGAGCGCGGAGCTGACCGACGCGGGGCGCCGCCTGGTCGAGCACGCCGAGCGCATCCTGGCCATGGTGGAGAGCGCCGAGTCCGACCTGTCGGCCCAGGCCGCGACGCCTTCGGGTCGGGTCACCGTGACCGCCTTCCCGACCGCCGCGGTGGCCTTCGCACCCGCGCTGGCCAGGACGCTGCGCCGGTACGGCGAGCTCACCCTGCGGATGGGACAGGGCCGCTCGGGGCGCGGGATGCGCGAGGTGCAGTCGGGCGAGGTGGACATCGCCCTGATCGACGACTGGCACGGCCGGATGCGCGAGCCCGACACCATGCGGGTCTTCCCGCTGCTGCGCGACCCGCTGGTGCTCGTGGTGCCGCGCAGGCACCGGCTCGCCTCCCCCGACGTCCCGGTCGACCTGCGGGAGCTACGCGACGAGCCCTGGATGGCCACCCCGGACGGCGAGCCCTCCCGGCTGGCGGTGGACCGGCTGATGGCCGACGTCGGCGGTCACCGGCCGGTGCCCTGGGAGTTCGAGGGGCTGGGTACGATCATCGGCCTGGTCGCCAAGGGCATCGGCATCGCGGCCGTCCCCGCCCTGGCACTCGCCGCGGGGGTTCGCGGCATCGCCGTCCGCCGGTTTCCCGGGCCGCCGGTGGGCCGGGTCGTGCACGCCGTCGCCCGGTCGTCCGGCGTCCACCGCCCCGCCGTCTCCGTCACCCTCCGGGCCGTCCACGTCGCCGCCCGGCTCCTCGCCGCCGACCTGGAGGGGGTCGAACCGGCCTCCCGGGAACGCCTGGAGCCTCATGCTTGATCGGGAGGGTGTCCGGTCCGGGGACGCCCGGAGGCTCGCGGCCCGGTAACGTCGGCACGTGCCTCCCACCTACGCGCTTGAGCGGTTGCTGAACGACGGCGGTTCCAAACTGGTCGCCGGGGTGGACGAGGTCGGGCGCGGAGCCTGGGCCGGGCCGGTGGCGGTCTGCGCCGTGGTCACCGACCTGTCGGAACCGCCCGCCGGGCTCACCGACTCGAAACTGCTCACCCCCGCCCGCCGTACCGCCATGGTCTCCGAGATCACCGCCTGGGCGGCCGGGATCGGGTACGGCGAGGCGTCCCACGAGGAGATCGACGCGCTCGGGATGACCGAGGCCCTGCGCAGGGCGGCCAGGAGGGCGCTGGCCGCGCTTCCCGTCCGGCCCGACGTGGTCGTCCTGGACGGGAAGCACGACTATCTGGGCGCGCCCTGGCCGGTCAGGTGCGAGGTCAAGGGCGACCTCTCCTGCGTCTCGGTGGCCGCGGCCTCAGTGATCGCCAAGGTTCGGCGGGACACCTACATGGCCTCGCTCGGCTTCGAGGAGTACGGGTTCGCCGACAACGCGGGCTACCCCTCGCCGGTCCACCAGGCGGCGCTGGCCGCTCTCGGCCCGACGGAGCATCACCGCCTGTCCTGGTCATATCTGGACGACCTTCCCCGGTGGCGCCACCTCAAGAGACATCGCAACCCGCTGGCCGGAGAGGGTCAACTCGGGCTTTTCGGACCACAATGAGACCGGTCCGGAGACCGGGATGAGACCGGGGAAGGCGGTCCGCCTCGGAACGAGGCCGTCAGCAGTCGACCAGTTCGGGCGACTGGTTGAGGATCTGTGACCTGGCGGTGACGAACTTCGCGTGGGCGCCGGTGGCGGACGGGTCGAAGACCGCGACCCGGTGGCAGTTCTGGAAGGCCAGCCGCACCCCGAAGTGACGCTCCAGGGCACCGCGCATGGCGTCGCTGGCGAGAGCGCGCAGGAGTTGGCCGCGAGCGGCCTCGTCCGGCGGGGGCACCGTGTTGTCGGCGAACTCGGCACCGGTGTGCTCGCGCTCCTTGACCAGGTCGCTGATGAGCGCCCAGGCGTACGGGAGGGAGTCTCTGACACAGGTGACGAATGCCGCGTCGTCCACCTCACCGGCCTTGGCCTGGTCGAGAAGATCGTTCGAAACGGTCAGCGACATGCTGCGTTCTCCTCACAGAAGGGGATTCATCAGACACTAGGTCGGGCCTACGGAGCGCTCCATCTAGCGGGAGAGCGACACTCGCGTGGGCCCGAAGACGAAGCCGGGATCGATCTGAGCCGCCAGGTCCTCGCCGGTCGCCCTGTTCGCCCAGGCCTCCGCGTTGCGGAGGTGGAACTGCACGGCCTGGCGCCCGAAGCGGAACCAGTCCTTCTCCCGGGTGTCGAGATGGTCGAGAAGCGTGCCCAGAGCCCGGGAGTTGGCCGGTTCGAGGTCCCGGAGGGTGAAGGGGCGGCCCTGCTCCATCGCGCGGATCGCCGCCGAGTGCTCCAGGCAGACCAGCAGGTCGTCGCCGACCTGGTCGCGCAGGAACGCCACGTCTCCCGGGCCGTGGATCTTGTTGCCTACGACCGCGACCGGCACGCCGTAGTCGGCGGCGTAGTCGCGGTACTGGCGGTAGACGCTCACGCCCTGGCGGGTCGGCTCGGCCACCAGGAAGGTCATGTCGAAGCGGGTGAACAGTCCCGAGGCGAAGGAGTCGGCCCCGGCCGTCATGTCGACCACGACGTACTCGCCCGCGCTGTCGAGCAGGTGGTTCAGATAGAGCTCCACGGCGCCGACCTTGGAGTGGTAGCACGCCACTCCAAGGTCGTCCTCGCTGAACGGCCCGGTGACCATGAGCTGGGGCCCCTCGGGCGTGGGGGCGGAGAATCCGGTGTGGATCGGGTCGTCCCGCTCGTCGAGGCGGAGCAGCCGCGAACCGGACCCCGGCGGGGTGGTCTTGACCATCGCGGAGGCCGATGAGATGCGGGGGTTGTCGCCCCGCAGGTATTCCTTGATCTCGGTCAGGTGCGAGCCCATCGGCCTCGGCAGCGCACCCTCGGCCAGCCCCAGCGCCATGCCCAGGTGCTGGTTGATGTCGGCGTCGACGGCCACGACGGGGCCGCCCCGGCTCGCGGTGTATCTCGCGAAAAGCGCCGACAGGGTCGTCTTGCCGCTGCCGCCCTTACCAACGAACGCCACCCTCATAACGACGATCCAATCTGATTATGAAAATCATTTCAATACCTCTGGGGGCTCATCATGCCACGCCGGCCGGGGGTGTGGGGCGCGTATCCGCGTATCCGCGTATCGCGAGGAGGAGCGAGGACGCGCTCGTGCCGCGAACGCGGATGAGGGTGATCCCTCATGACGGGGGCGGGTGAAAGAGGCGAGGGAAAACACCTGTCATGTCATGACCGGTGACAAAGATCCGCTGTTACCGCTTCGAGGTCTCCTGTGCGGGCTCGGCAGCTCCCTTGGGGATCGGCGGGGCGGATGTTTACCGCCGGTGCCGGTGGGATCCGGCCGGTCGGGGTATCCCACCCCGAGTCGGTTGATCTTGAGCCCCCCTGCGAGATCGTGGACAAGGGTCAGCAAGGGGCTTTGGTGGTACGTATCGGTACCTGGTCGCGTCGCGTTTCCGCGCGGCGGGTTCCTGGACGGCGGTTCTCCGAGCGAGGTGTCTCCGGGCGAGAGGTCTCCGGGCAGGGGGTCTCCGGGCGGTGGCTTTCCGGGTGGCGGGTTCCTGGACGGCCGTTTTCCGGGTGGCAGGTCTCTGACGGGCGGTTCTCCGGGTGGCGATTTTCCGGACGGCGAGCCGGTGGGTTCGCCGCGTGCGGGGTCGCGCTCGCGGTGCTCGTGACGCCGTCGCCCGCTCTCGCCGCACCCGGAGCGGGTGTGACGGAAACGTCCGCGCCATCCGTCCGGGCCGAGACTCTTCCGGCGACGGCCGCCGGGGGGAATTCCTCGTCGGCTGCGGTGTGGAGGGGAAAGCCTTCGCCGGTGGCGGTGACGCCAAAGCCAGTAGCGGTGAAGCCAAAGCCGGTGGCCGTGACGTCAAAGGGGAAGCTTTCGCTCGTACCGGAGGGGAAGGGGCGCGCGGGGGCGTCGTCCGCCGTGGCCGGCACCCCCTCGGCGGCGGGTGGAACATCCGCTCCCGCACCGACAGAGGATGACGCCCCTGTCCGGACAGAGGGTGAAAGGTCCTCGCCCGTCCGAGGGGCGGCTGAGGTGCCCGCTTCCGGGGACGAGGCGCACGCTCAGCTGTCTGGGGATGTGCCGTCCGCGTCCGTACTCGCGGAGACGGGAGGGCTCGCGTCCGCGTCGATAGGGAACGGTGGATCTCTGCCCGCGTCCGTGACGGGAAAGCGGGTCGCGTCCGTGGCGGGAAAGCGGAGTGCGCCCGTGACAGGGAAGCGGGTCACGGTCGTAAGGGGAAAGTGGAGCGCTTCTGTGACAGGGAAGCGGGTCGCGTCCGTGGCGGGGAGGCTGGGCGCGCGGGGAGGCTCCGGTGGGGAGGGCCGTGCGACGGCGGCGGTCGGAGAGCCGAAGGTCCAGATCACCAAGACGGCCTCGCCCGTGCTCGCCAAGCCCGGCCAGAAGATCACTTATACCGTCAAGCTCCGCAACACCGGTGATACCCGCCGCTCGGGCTTCACCTTCACCGACGACCTGTCGGGCCTGCTCGACGACGCGCGCTTCGACCACGACCAGTCGGCCACGTCGGGGACGGTCTCCTTCGCCGCGCCCGAGGTGACCTGGACCGGTGACGTGGCCGCCGGTCAGACGGTGACGGTCACCTACGGCGTCACGGTGGACGACCCTCCGGCGGGGGATCTGCGCCTCTCCGGCGAACTGGTCGGTCCTGGGGGTTCCAACTGCGCGGCCGGGTCCGTCGATCCCGCCTGCGGGAACCTCGGCGCGCCAGGTCTGCCGCTGCTGTATGTCCTCATGACCGCCGACAGGGAGAGCGCGGGTCCCGGTCAGGTGGTCACCTACACGGTCACCGTCAGCAACGTCGGCAACGCCGACTATCGGGGGGCCACACTCACCGGAGAACTCTCCCGGGTCATCGACGACGCGACATACAACGGCGACGCGCGGGTCACGAGCGGTACCGTCTCGTACGGCGCGCCGAAGCTGGCCTGGACCGGCGACATCCCGATGGCCGAGATCGTCACGATCACCTACAGCGTGACCGTCGGCACCTCGGGCGCCGGGGACGGGGCGCTGGACAGTGCCGTCCAGGCACCGGGGGGCGGCACGAACTGCCCCGACCCGGTGCCGTGGTCTGCCAGGCTCGCCGCCCCCGTGCCCGGTGCGGGTCTCGGCTGCGCGCAGCGGGTCGCCGTCGAGGGGACGAGGAGCACCGGGGCGCTCACGCCTCAGGCGTCCGGGGTATTCGAAGGGCCCGGGGCACCCGCCGAAGGACCCGGGGCATTCTCCGAGGGGCCCGAAGGACCCGGGGTGTCCGAGCCGGGTGACGTCGCGGTGGATGCGAGGCCCGGGGCCGACTGCCCGGCGGGGGCGGACGGTTCCGGCTGCGGGAGGCGTCCGCTGGATACCGCCTCCGCCCCGGCGGCTGCTGACGCCTCCGCCCGGGCGGCTGCTGATGGCTCCGCCCCGGCCTCCGCCCCGGCCTCCGCAGCGGCGGCCGCTGACGGTTCCGTTCCGGCGCCCGATCCGGATTCCGCGCCGATTCCCGCTCCCGGATCGGTTCCCTCACCATCACCCGCGCCGGTTTCCGGTCCCGCCCCGACGTCCGCCCCCTCCTCGGGCACCTCGGGGGTGACGCCTGTTCCCGGCGCGGAGCGGACCCCGGTGCCCGCGCGGGTGCCGGAACGGCCCGCCGACCCGTCGTGCGTGCCGGGCCGGGGGCGGTCCTTCTCGGTCCCCTGTCCCGCCGGGTGGTCTCGCGTGGAACCGGCCGGTCCCTCGCTGCCGTTCACGGGCCTGCCGTTCTGGCCGGTCCTGGCGGGACTCATGCTCTCCGGCCTCGGTCTGGCCCTGAGGCTGAGCGCCCGGCGAGAAAGGTCCTAGCCGGGCCAGAGTCCTAGCCGGGCCAGAAAGGCCCTCGCCGGGCGAGGAGGTTCATGGCCGGGCGCTCAGCGGGCCGGATCAGACCGGTTGGACCCGGCGGCGGCGACGGAGCAGGAACGCGCCGGTGACCAGGCCCGCGACGGCGGCGGAGGCCAACGAGACCGGCAGGACCCAGTCGGCCGTCTTCTCCGGCACGGCCACGGTGTTGATGTCCGTGGCGCAGACCAGCACGGGTCCGGTGGCGCTCCTGCGGGCGCAGGCCGTCGTCGCCAGATTCCGCACCGCGGCCCCCGCGACCGCGCCGACCCGGGCGCTCACGTGGACGATGGCGTCCTTCTGCGGCGGGACGTTCACCGTCCACGCCACCTTGCCCTGCTTCACCTGCCCTCCGGCGTCGGCCTTCACGAAGGTCATCGACGGTGGCAGGGACTGCACCAGGAGGACGCGCTTCAGCTGGGCGGTCCCCTGGTTGCTGATACGGAGTGTGTAAGTGTTCTCCGCGCCCGGAGTGATCTCCCTCGCCCCGTCGTCGAGGGAGATGGAGACCGAGGGGACCGGATCGGCCCAGGCGATGGGCCATCCAACAGCGGGTGCGGCGATCGCGGCGAGCAGACCCACGCTCGCCAGATGACGTTTCATCCTCGAACCTCCATGGTGACTATAAGTAATCACTCCATAACAGCATTCCGACCCTCGTGGGCGCTCTCAACGCGCCGGACGCGCCGAGCGCGGCATTCGTCGATCCGTCGATCCGTCGATCCGTCGATCCGTTGATTCGCCCGTTCGTCAGTGGCAGGCGGAGTCGAGGATGACGGCGTTCGTCTCGGCGCGTTCGCTCGCGTGCCTCCGGTTCCCGGCCTGCAGGGCGGGTACGGAGCGGGGCGGTGCGGGCGGCGCCGCGAGGGTGGTGATGACCTCGCGCCTGATCAGGTGGTAGTCGGGCGCGCCCGAGTAGATCAGCGGGGGGACGAACTGGAGGCTCCTGATCCTGGAGTCCTTCACCCTCTCCGCCAGCTCGATCAGGTCGGGCAGCAGCTGCCGGGGTATGTCGGTGGAGATCGCGTCGACGGCGGCGGTGGCCAGTTTCTCGAAGCTCTGGAAGACCGCCACCGGGTCGGCCTGTTTGGCGACGGCGTTCAGCAGGCACTTCTGGCGGCCCATCCGCACGTAGTCGTCGCTGTCGGTGCGGGACCTGCCGTACCAGAGCGCCTCCTCGCCCGAGAGTTTCCGCCTGCCCGCCTCGATCAGGCCCTCGTCCTGCCTGCCGTACACGATGGGGTCCTTGATGCGGACCCGTACGCCGCCTATCGCGTCGACTATTTCCACGAAGCCCCTCATGTCGACCATCGCGTAATAGGGAATGTCGAGCCCGAGGATGCCGCCGATCGTCCTTTTCAGGAGCGTCGAGCCGCGGTGTCGCTTGTTCTGCCGGGGAACCATCTCGGGATAGTCCTCGGCGTACTGGTAGACCTCGTTGAGCAGGCCCGGTGTGTAGGGCGGCTCGCCCTGGAAGCCGTAGGGGAAGCGGTCGCGGGCCGGGCCGGGGGGCATCGGGACGTCCTCCAGGTTCCTGGGCAGGCCGAACAGCACGGTGTCGCCGGTCCGGGTGTCGACGCTGGCCACGGTCATGCTGTCGGTGCGCACGCCGATCCGGTTGGCCGCCGCGTCCGCGCCGACGAGCAGGATGTTGAGCCGGTCCAGGCCCTGCCACGGGTCCACCGGGATGGGCGTGATGCTCTCGGCGAACACCGAGGTCACCACGTTGTGGGAGATGTAGGCCAGCCGGGCCGCGTAGACCATGGGGGCGATCACCAGCGCGCACAGCGTGCCGACGGCGGCGGCCGAGAGGCACTTGGCCAAGGTGGGCGCCGACTCCGGCCGTACCAGCAGGTAGGAGTGGATGATCACGGCGACGGCCACGGCGGCGACCAGCATCGCGGTGAGCGCGAAGACCCAGAGCCAGGCGGGTTGCACGGCGAGGGAGAGCAGGGAGGGCCCGGCGGTCAGTACGGCGGTCGCGGCGGCTCCGGCGAGGGTGAGCTCGATGCCCATCAGGAAGGCGCCGGTCAGGCGACGGCCCACCCAGATGTGGGCCAGGCCCCACAGAACGGCCGACCCCAGTGTCAGTGCCAGGCTCGATCCGACGCCTGTTCGCCCCGTATTGCCTGCCATAGCCGTGACATCTCCTGTCCGTCAGCCCAATACGTCGCAGGTTAGTAACGGTTTTCGGGTGAATCGGCTATGTGGTTGTTCGACGCGCTGAGGGCGGTGGGTCAAGGTTTGTAAACCAGATTTCGCCGCTGGGATGACACTGATCTCCAAGTTCGTGTCAAAAAGAGCCTGTAACCGGTTTTGCCAGGCAAACGCGGGGATTCCCAGGTAAAGCGGTTAGGGGGGCCCGTGCGTAGAGTGATCGGTTCTATTTTGATCGCGCTCGGATGCCTGTTCGCTCCCTTCGCCCTCACCGCCCACTGGGCGGCGACCGACATCGCGGACCCCGGCCGCTACATCCGCAACGTGAGCCCGCTGGCCGCCCAACCGGCCATCAAGAGCGCCGTCACGAACCGCATCACCGACGAGATCGTCCTGCGGCTGCGCGGGCTGGGGCTCTCGGTCGGCGGGGAACTCATCCGCGAGACGGTGAAGGCCGGTGTCGACGACGACTTCGCCATCGCCTGGGTGGAGATCAACAAGGTCACGCACCGCCGGTTCCTCGCGATCCTCGGCCACGACCCGAATCCCAGCGAGCAGCAGGAGGACGGCGTCGGCTACGACCTCGCCCCGGTGTACGAACTGGTCAAGCGGAAATTGCAGGTCGCCGGCATGAGGGACGCCTCGCGCCTGCCCGAGTCGCACCCCGTCACCCTGCTGCTGCCCACCTCCGCGATGACCATGATCGACAGGGTCTACGACGGGCTGATCTCGCTGAGGTGGGTCCTGCTGGGCGTGTCGCCGGTCCTGATCTCCGCCGGGGTGGTCCTGATCCGCGACTGGTGCGTCGCGCTGATCGGCACCGGGCTCGGCCTGGCCGCGAGCATGCTCGCGCTGGCGATCGCCATGTCCGCGGTCCGCAACGTCTACCTGCCCGGTGTCGTCGCCGGTGGCCTGTCGTACGCCGCCGTGGTCGCGATATTCGACGCGCTGACCGCCTTCCTGAGGAACGGCCTTCGGGTGATCTTCGCGCTGGGCCTGCTCATGGCCGCTGCGGCCTTCTCCGCCAGGGGCAGGCTCATCCGTTCCAGGCTCGCGGGGGCGGCGTTCGAGGCCCGGACTCACCAGTCCGCGGATCCCCCGAAGGACGTTCCCGAGGGACGATAGCCGAGCCGGGTGCGCGCGGCGCTGATGTCGAGGGTCCGCTCGACGGCCAGGTGGCCCGCGGCGTAGCGGGTCAGCCGGGGCGGGCGCCGGCGCCGGAGCAGCCGGGACGCGGCCTCGGCGACGGCGGCGAGGGGGTCCACCAGCCTGAGCGGCAGGTAGTACGGTTCGGCGTCGACGCCGCGTTCCCGGAGGATCGTGCGCAGGGCGTCGTCGAGCACGACGGGCTCGGCGTCGGTCACGTTGAAGACGCCGTGGTCGACCGGACCCTCGGCGGCGAGCAGGCAGGCCTGGACGAGGTTGTCCACCGAGGTGAGGCTGATCCGCTGGCGTCCGTCGCCCACCGCGAGCAGCCTGCCGCCCCTGACCGCGCCGAGCACCCTGGGGAGCAGCGTGGTGTCCCCCCTGCCGTAGACCGCGTGCGGCCGCAGGACGACCGCCCGCTCCAGGCACCTCTCCGCGGCGGCCTTCGAGGCGCCGTACGCGTTGGCGTACCGCCCGACCGGGGCGGCGTCCTCGGTGGCCATCACGGTCGGCCGGAACGGGTCGTAGACGCTCGCCGTGCTGACGTGCACGAACCTGGCGCCGGGGAAGGCCGCGGCGGCGTTGCGGGTGCCGTCCACGTTGGCGGCCCAGATGTCACGCGGCGGCCCCCAGTCCGTGACGCTCCCGGCGCAGTGGATCACCACGTCCACCTCTCCCTCGCCGGGGAGTGTCACGGACTCTCCCGAGAGCGTCACGGGCCGGGGGCCGAGGAGGTCCCACGAGGTGTACGGGGCGCCGCCGACGTGGCCGCCGTCCACCCGGGGCCGCCTGCCGAGGGCCGACACCGTCCAGCCCCGGGCCACGGCCGCGCGGCAGACCGCGCCTCCCACGAATCCCGAGGCGCCCGTCACCGCGATCCTCGGCCCCTGCCCGCCGGGCCCGGCGGGTCGCTCGGATCCGCCAGGTCCGCGAGGTCCGCCAAGCTCGCGAGGTCCGCCAGGTCCGCCAAGCTCGCGACGTCCGGCGGGTCGTTCGGGCGCGGGTCGCTCGGGTCCGCCGGGGCGCTCGGGCACGACGAGTCGCTCGGGCACGACGGGTCGCTCAGGTACGACGGGTCGCTCAGGCACGGCGGGTGACCAGGTCTCGCAGGGCGGCCCGGTCGAGCTTGTCGGCCCGGCCCGAGCGGGGGAAGGCGTCGAGCGGCTCGATCCGGTCGGGCAGGGCCGCCGCGTCCACGATCCCGGGAAGCGCCTTGCGCAGCAGGTTCTCGTCGTAGCCGTCCGCGGGAACGACGGCCAGCACGACCTCCTCGTCCCCGGTCCCGGGGTCGGGGAGCCCGACGATCGCGGCCTCTGCCACCCCGGGCAGCGCCGCGACACCGGACTCGTACAGGCCCGGGTAGATGTTGACCCCGTCGCGGAGGATCATGTCCTTCTTCCGGCCGAGCAGCACCAGCCGGTCTCCTTCGAGCCGGACCAGGTCGCCGGTGGCGATCTCCCGCAGCGGCTCCTCGCCGAGATAGCGCTGGGCGAGGTGGGGGCCGGAGACGAACAGCTCGCCGTCCTCGGCGATCCGGACGCCGACGCCCGGCAGGGGGACCCCGAGCAGATCCCCTCCGGTCTGGGCCAGCTTCTCCTCGGCGGACGCGATCGCGATGGGGAGCGCCTCGGTCATCGCGTAGACCGACAGGACCTCGGGCCCGGCCTCGATCGCCCGGCGGAGCACGCCCGGCGGGGCGGGGGCGGCGCCGAGCAGGAGGTAGCGGAGGGTTTCCGGGAGCCTGGGGGTCCTGCGCAGCAGCCTGTCCAGGTGGACCGGCACGGCGAAGGTGTGGGTGGCCCGCCGCGCGGCCAGTTCGCCGGCGAGGTCACCGCCCCCGGGCAGGGACCAGGTCGCCCCGGCCAGCAGGGCGGGGAGCCCGAGCATCAGCTGGTCGGTGTGCACGACGTCACCCGGGCCCAGCGGGAACGCGCTCCTGAACATCTCCAGCCCGGCCGCGAGGGACCTCCGGGTGTGCACCACCCCCCGGGGGCGTGCCGTGGTCCCGGAGGTGAAGATCACCGCCGCCGGCTGGTCGGGGTTCGTCCCGTACGCCTCCCGGCCGGTTCCCCGATCGGCGGGGACAATGGGCCCGCCGGGCGGTCGGAGGACGCGGGAGAGCCGCAGTGCCCCACGGGGGACTCCGGGCAGCCACGGGCCCGCGTACAGGTGGTGGACGGGGTGGCCGGGAAGCGGGTTCGCGAGGTCCGGCAGGAGCAGGCCCCGGCGGCGGGCCAGGCCCCTGAGCGGACCGCTCAGGGTGTAGAGCAGGGATTCGCTGACCACCCACGCGGGCCGGGTCGCGGCCATCCTGGCCGCGAGCACGTCGGGCGCGAGGCCGGGGTCGGCGAGGACGAGCGTCCCGCCCGCCGCCACCGCTCCCAGCGCCAGCGCCACCGCGTCCACTCCGGGACGCACCGCGAACAGCACCCCGTACCCCGGACGCGTCCCGCCTTCCGGTCGCGTCCGGTCTTCCGGCCGCGCCCCGTTTTCCGGTCGCGTCCGGTCTTTCTCCTGGGCTCCGCCTTCCGGTCGCGGACGGTCGTTCGTACGCGTGCCGTCTTCCGGATGTGCCCGGCCCTCCGGCGGTGGTCCGCCCATCGCGTCGCGGACCGCCGTCACCCGGCGGGCCAGCTCGCCGTAGGTGATCTCGCGGCCCCGGCCGTCGACGATGGCGGTGCGTCCCGGCTCCCGCGCGGCGACCGTCACGATCCCGCTGACGATGTCATCGATGTCGTTCACGCGGCACCGGCCCGATCGACCCACAGGTGCTCGTAGGTGGGGATGAGGACCCCCCTGGCCGCGCGTCGCCGTACCACGCGTACCCGGTGGGAGAGCAGGACCGAGGCCACCGCGCGGATCTCCGCCAGGGCGAGCGGGTAGCCGATGCAGAAGTGCGGGCCCGCGCCGAACCAGAGCCTGCGCAGCTCGGGCGGGTGGGCGCGGGAGGGGTCGAACGGGCCGTACGCCCTGGCGCAGTTGTGGGTGACGATCAGCACCCGGTCGCCGGGGCGTACCGCCGTGCCCCCGACGTGCGCGGGGGCGGCCACCGAGCGCAGCATCAGCGGGGTCGGCGTGGTGACCCGCATGGCCTCCTCGATGACCGTGTCCAGGTCGACGGCCGGGGTCCGGTGGTCGTGCAGGAGGGCGACGAGCCGGGGGACGAACGTGGCGACGGTCTCGGTACCGGTGAGGAAGAACGCCCCGGCCGCGCCCCTGGCCTCGGCCACGGACAGTCCCTGCGCCCGCATCCGGCCCATGACCGTGGACTCGTCCCCGGCCTCGTAGGCGGCCTGCGCGATGTCCCCGATCCCGTCGAGCACCCGCCTGGCGACGGCCACCTGCCGGTCCGACAGCCGCCGCGAGCGCAGCGAGACCATCGAGACGACCCGTTCCCCGTCCGCGAACAGCTCCCTGGCCCGCGTCTCGGAGACCTCGCCCAGCCCGATCACCCGGCAGATCACCGCCCCGGCCATCAGCCGCATCGCGTCCACCAGGTCGACCGTCTCGCCCCGCCCCAGGCGCGCGGAGAGGTCGCCGAGCGGCTCGCGGAGCACGTCGTCCACGAGCGCGGACACGTACCCGGTGGTGAACAGCGGCATCAGCTTCCTGCGGAGCGCGAGGTGGCCGGGTCCCTCCATGTTGAGCAGCACCGAGGGGCCGAGCACGGGCGTCCACAGGTCGCCGGGCGAGCCGGGGCCGTCCTTGCGGAACCGCTCGTCCATCAGCACGGCCCGCGCGACGGCCGCGTCGTTGACCACGACCCCCAGCCCGGGGACGCGCACCACGGGCCCGAGCCGGGCCAGCAGCCGCATGAGCGGGTAGGCGAAGGGGTGGGCGGCCAGGTAGAGGCGGGTCTCGTGGTTCACCGGACGTCGATCACTTCTGGCCGGTAGTGGTGGTCGGCGTACCAGGCGAGGGTGCCCGCGAGGCCGTACGCCCGCAGCCTGCGCACCGAGCCGAAGACCACCACGTCGCGCCGCGAGGCGTACGCGGGGGTGAGGGTACGCACCCGGTTGACCAGGGCGCGGTCCTCGTGGACCTCCTCGATCGCGGTCCTGGGGAAGCCGCCCGCGCGCTCGTAGAGGTCCGCGGTGATGGCCAGCGTGGCGCCGGGCATCATCACGTACGGGCCCAGGTAGCGCGGGTCCCTGTTGCCCGGCCGGAAGCGGCCGAAGGTCGCCGCCACCTCCACCACGAACGGGATGAGGTGGCGTTCCCAGAACTTCAGCCGGAACTCGTCGGTCCGGGGCCGCAACTGCCCGCCGACCATCTCCAGCCCGTCGCCGAAGGCCCGCCGGATGTTGCGCACCCAGTCGGGGCGGGGCAGGCAGTCGGCGTCGGTCCTGGCCAGGTGGGTCGCCCCGTGCGCGATGGCGTGGCGCATGCCGGTGTCGGACGCGGCGCCGGTGCCCTTCCTCGTCTCGACGACCACCCGGACACCGTGCCGCCGTACGACCTCGGCGGTGCCGTCGGTGCTCGCGTTGTCCACCACGAGCAGAGTGAAGTCCCGGTCGTCCTGCTCGGCCAGCGCGCGCAGCGTCGCCTCGATGCCGGGGGCCTCGTTGTAGGCGGGGACGATCACCCAGAGGTCCGTCACGTTCTCGCCGGCTTCACGCCGGTGCCGGTCCGTCACATCTCCGCCAGCATCACGCCGGTGCTGATCCCGCCGCCGAGCCCGAGCAGCGCCACCCGGTCGCCCGGCCGCCAGCCGCCCAGCGCGAGCTGGAGCGGCAGCGTCGTCGAGGCGCAGTTGCCGTGCTCGGGCAGGCTGACCACGAGTTTGTCCTCGGGGATGTCGAGCACCTGGGCCAGGAAGCGCAGGTAGGGCAGCGCCACCTGGTGCACCGCCACGATGGCGAAGTCGTCCCAGGTCAGGCCGGTGCGCTTGAGCGCGTTGAGGAAGATGTCCGGGCCGACCGCCTCGAAGGCCTCCTTCAGCCCGCGCCCGTCGCCGCGGAAGTAGGAGTACTCGGGGTCGCGGGGGTGCGCCGAACCGCCTCCGGGCAGGGTGCCGACCGCCCAGGCCGTGGAGTCGGCCGCGAAGTCGCGGTAGAAAATGCCACGTTCCACATCGGCGGCGACCGTGACCGCGGCCCCGGTGTCCGACAGCGTGTAGCCCGCGAACGAGTCGACGAACTGCGCGCGGTCCCTGACCCGCCACCGGATCGCCCGCGACGGGATCTCACCCGAGCAGACCAGCGCCTTGCGGTGCGCGCCGGTCAGGATGAGCGCCTCGGCGATCTGGATCCCGTTGAGCATGCTGTTGCAGGCGTTCTTGACGTCGAACACCGGGCACGAGAGCCCCAGCTTGGCCGCGACGATGTGCGCGGTGGCGGGCTCGACCATGTCCTGGGAGGCCGACGCGAAGACGAGCAGGTCGACGTCGGAGTGGTCGAGCTCGCGGGCCGCCGCCACGGCCAGGTCCGACGCCTGCTGGTCGTCGCGGGCCACGTGACGGCGCCGGATTCCCGTAATCCGCTCGACGACGCCTCTGTGGGGCGCGTAGCCCTCGATCCGCCGTTCGACGTCCGCGCTGGAGACGGTCCGCTCCGGCAGATACGTCCCGACGCCCGTGATCCGGGCTTTCATTGATCTCCCTAAACAGCGTCAAGTCTCCCCATGCTCGCGCAATGTATCTAAAACACGGTGTTTTGTCCTGGCCACGTGGGCGCGGCGGGGGGCAGATGAGGAGAGGAAACACTTCGGTATGAGCCGGTCGTGAAGGGGTAGCGGGTGCCGCCATGAGCGACGTTCGGACGGGACCGGTGACCACGAAGGTCCCCGCGCGGTTGGACCGGCTGCCATGGTCACGATGGCACTGGATGGTCATCATCGGACTCGGCACCGTCTGGATCCTCGACGGTCTCGAAGTGACGATCGTCGGAAACCTCTCCGCCCAGCTGGCCAAGGAGGGCAGCGGCCTGGCGATCACCCAGGCCCAGGTCGCCGGAACCGCCGCCGCTCTATACGTGGCCGGGGCGTGTCTGGGGGCGCTGTTCTTCGGCTGGCTCACCGACAGGTTCGGCCGCAAGAAGATGTTCATCATCACGATGGTCGTCTACCTGGTCGCCACCGCCGCGACGGCGTTCTCGTTCTCCGCCTGGTGGTTCTTCCTGTTCCGGTTCCTGACCGGGTTCGGCATCGGCGGCGAGTACGCCGCCATCAACTCGGCCATCGACGAGCTCATCCCGAGCCGGCACCGGGGCAGGATCGACATCATCATCAACGGCAGCTACTGGCTCGGCGCCGCGGGCGGCGCGCTGCTGACGGTGCCGCTGCTCAACAACCTGCCGCTGAACATCGGCTGGCGCGTCGCGTTCGGCATGGGCGTGGTGCTCGGCCTGGCCATCCTGCTGGTACGCAGGCACGTGCCGGAAAGCCCACGCTGGCTGTTCATCCACGGCCGTGACGAGGAGGCGGAGGGGCTGGTCGACGGGGTGGAGAGGCAGATCGAACGCGAGAAGGGCGTCAGGCTCGACGAGCCCTCGCAGTCGATGACCATCCACCAGCGCAAGTCCATCGGGTTCGGCAGGATCGCGCACACCATGGTCGCCCGCTATCCCAAGCGGACGGTCCTCGGCCTGTCGCTCTTCATCGGCCAGGCTTTCCTCTACAACGCCATCACCTTCGGGTACGCGCAGATCCTGTCGACCTTCTTCGGCATCGAGACCGAGACCGGCTACTACTTCGCCGTCATCGCGGTCGGGAACTTCCTCGGGCCGCTCCTGCTCGGGCGGTTCTTCGACACGATCGGCCGCATCCCGATGATCTCCGGCACCTACATCCTGTCCGGGGTGCTCCTCTTCGGCACGGCCTGGTTGTTCAACCAGGAGGTGCTGACCGCGACCACGCTCACCGCCTGCTGGTGCGTCGTGCTCTTCTTCGCCTCCGCCGGGGCGAGCGCGGCCTACCTGACCGTCAGCGAGATCTTCCCGATGGAGACCCGGGCGATGGCCATCGCGTTCTTCTACGCGATCGGCACCTTCGTCGGCGGCGTGTCCGGGCCGCTGATCTTCGCCAACCTCGTCGAGAGCGGCAGGCCCGGTGACACCGCGTTCGCTTTCAGCATCGGCGCGACCCTCATGATCGCCGCCGGGTTGGTGGAGCTGTTCCTCGGGGTCAAGGCCGAGGGCAGGGGCCTGGAGGACATCGCCGAGCCACTGAGCACCACCCCCGGCTGAGGATCGCCCCCGACCGAGCACCACCCCCGACCGAGGATCGCCTCCGACCGAGGATCGCCTCCGACTGAGCGTCGCTTCCGATCGAGGGACACTTCCGATCGAGTGTCGCCTCCGACTGAGGAGACCTTCGATCGGGGGCGGCGTCTCCGGCGGTGTTTGGCGGTCCTCTGTCGTGGCAGGGGACCACATAAGATCATTTTTCGTGATCGACCGGATCGACCAGATTAACCGTGATCGACCTCGCCGGGCTGAACGCCGTCACCCGCACCGTGATTCCGCTGGAGGTATGCATGCCTGGTACAGCTCGTTCGTTCGCCCTGACCACCGCGGCCCTCGCCCTCGGGCTGACCGCTTGCAGCGCGGGCGGGCCGGTCGACGGCCGGCCGGTCGCGCAGTCCGTCCCCACGGCCGGTGAGAAGACCAAGAAGCCCGAGAAGCCGGCCGGACCCGTCACCCTGAAGTACTGGACCTTCTCCCCGCCCGAGGCCGCGCTGAAGAGGGCGATCACCGCGTTCGAGCAGGCGAACCCCGGTATCGAGGTCGAGCTGAGCACCTTCGCCGAGGCCGACTACCGCAAGCGGCTGCCCAAGGCGCTCGACGGCGGCGAGGTGATCGACGTCGTCGGCCTCCCGGCCCCCACGATGACCCGCGCGGTCGCGAACCGGCTCCGCCCGGTCGACGACTGGAAGGGCAAGGTCTCCGGCGACTGGGTCGAGGAGCTCGACGAGGGCGCGGTGGAGCAGACGAAGAAGGCCGCCAAGAACGGCGAGCTCTACTCCGTCCCGATGGGGTCCAGCGGCGGCGCGGTCCTGTACTACAACGCCGCTCTCCTGACCGAGCTCGGCGAGTCCTTCCCCAAGAGGGCCGCCGATCTGGAGTCCATCGTCATGCGGGTCAAGAAGGAGATCCCCGACCTCCGGCCGATCGTCTTCTCCGGGGAGCCGCGCAAGCAGGAGGAGCTGCTGTTCACCATCGCGAGCCAGACCCACCCGACCCTCTCCGACGACCTGCTGACCGGTGACAAGCCCTGGAACGGCCCCGAGGTGGTCTCGGCCCTGACCGCCTACGGGTCGCTGTTCGACCGGGGTGTGCTGGCGAAGTCGGCGCTCACCCTCAAGGGCGACCGTCCGGCCGAGCTGTTCCGCGACGGAAAGGCCCTGTTCCTGGTGGACGACTCGGGCCGGAGCCCGATGCTGTCCAAGTCCTACCGCGAGACCAAGAAGGTCGCCGTCAAGAAGATCGGCGCGGGTCCCTTCCCGACCATCCTGCCGGACGCCAAGCCCGCCGTCCGCAGCGCGGTCGAGGTGGGCCTGGCCATCCCCAGGAGTTCCAAGCACGTGGCCGAGGCGGCCACGCTGGTCGAGTTCCTGACCGCGGGAGATGGCGTCTCCAGCTGGGCCGGAGAACTGACGCTGGTCCCCTCGCGCGGGGACTTCCGGATGGAGTCGTCCGTCTTCGCCACCTCGGAGGGCAAGGACGGCTACACCGCGATCCAGGAACTCGTCAGGGACGGCGCCTCCCTGAACGTCCCGGACGAGGTCTTCCTGGAGCGCGCCGAGGGTGACGCCATCCTCGACGTCGCCCACGGCCGGATGAACGCGAAGAAGGCGGCCGACCGCCTCCAGGAGGAGTGGGCCCGCGGCCAGTGACGGCTTCCCGTACGGCTGACGGCTTTCCCCGTATGACCGGCGGCTTCTCGTACGGCCGGCGCTTTCCCCGTACGGCCGGTGGTCGCTCGTACGGCTGACGGCTTCTCGTACGGCCGGTGACGGCGCCGCTCCCGCTGCCCCCGCGGCCGCCTGGACGGATCCAGGCGGCCGCGGCCTGGGTCAGGCGTCCACGAGCCGGAAGGTGCGGCGGTAGGCCATCGGCGAGACGCCGATGGCCACCTGCAGGTGCTGGCGGAGCGAGGCGGCGGTGCCGAACCCCGAGCGCAGGGCGACGCCGTCCACCGGCAGGTCGCTGGTCTCCAGGAGCCGCCGGGCCAGCTCGATCCGCTGCAGGATGAGCCACTGCCCCGGGCTGAGGCCCATCTCGTCGCGGAAGCGCCGGGTGAAGGTACGGCGGCTCATCCGGGCGTGGGCGGCCAGCTCGCTGAGGGGGAGCGGCTCGTGCAGCCGCTCCAGCGCCCAGGTCCTGGTCGCCGCGGTCGTCGCGGCGGTCGGGGCGGGAAGCGGGTGCTCGATGAACTGGGCCTGGCCGCCGTCGCGCCACGGCGGGACGACGCATCGCCTGGCCACGCGGTTGGCCACCTCGGTGCCGTGGTCGCGCCGGACGATGTGCAGGCAGAGGTCGACCCCCGCGGCCACCCCGGCCGAGGTGAGCACGTCCCCGTCGTCCACGAACAGCACGCTCGGGTTGACCTTGACCTTGGGGAACAGCTCCTGGAAGTGGTCGGTGCTGCTCCAGTGGGTGGTCGCGGGACGGCCGTCGAGCAGCCCGGCCGCCGCGAGCACGTAGGCGGCGGTGCAGATCGAGACCAGGCGGGTGCCCGGCCGGATGCGCGCGATCGCGGCGGCGAGGGGCTCGGGGAGCAGCCCCTCACCGGAGATCGTGCCGAGGGCGTGGGTGGCCGGGATCACCACGGTGTCCGCGCTCTCCAGGACCTCGGCCCCGTGCTCCACCGCGATCGAGAAGTCGGCGTCGGTGCGTACGGGGCCGCCGTCGACGGTGCAGGTGAGCACCTCGTAGAACGGTTTGCCCTCCGGGTCCCTGGCGCCGCCGAAGATCCGTGGCGGGATGCCCAGCTCGAAGGGGATCACGCCGTCCATGGCGAGCATGACGATCCTGTGCATGACCCGATTCTCACACATGAAAGATACAGGCCACCCTCGCCGGGACCGCTTCCCGCCGAGTCCTGGCGGTGCCCGGCTCCTGCCGTGAGGTGGGCTCGGGAGCAGGGCGCGGCCGGATCGTTCCTGGTGGTGCCCGGTCTCTGTTGTGAGGTGGGCTCGGGAGTTGGGCGTGGCCGGATCGTTCCTGGTGCTTCCCGGTGCCTGCCGTGGGACGGGTTCAGGAGTGGAGCGCGGTCGACAGGGGGAGGCGGAGGACGAGCCGGGCGCCGCGGCCGGTGGTGCTGTCGGCGGCGTAGAGCCGGCCGCGGTGCGCCATCGCGATGTCCCTGGCGATGGGCAGGCCCAGGCCGGTTCCCCCGGCGTCGCGGCTGCGCGCCGAGTCCAGCCTGGTGAACCGCTGGAAGACCCGCTCCCGCTCCTCCGCCGGGATGCCGAGCCCGTCGTCGGTGACCTCCATCACGGCCTCGCCCCGCTGGCTCCCGACGTGGACCCGCACCTCGCTCACCGCGTGCCGGTCGGCGTTGGCCAGCAGGTTGCTCAGCAGCCGGCCCAGCTGGATCCTGCTGCCCCGCACCACGACGCCGGGGTCGAGCTTCAGCAGCACCTCATGCTTGGCCCGCCGATGTTCCACCTCGGAGGTGACCAGGTCGGCGAGGTCGATCAGTTCCGGCGGGCCTCGTACGCCGGCGTCGAGGCGGGCGAGCAGCAGCAGGTCCTCGATGACGGTCTGGAGCCGTTCCGCGTCCGCCAGCGCGGAGCACATCGTCGCCTGCGGGTCCTCCGACTCCGGATCGGAGATCGCGAGTTCGAGCTTGGTGCGCAGCCCGGTCAGGGGGGTGCGAAGTTCGTGGGAGGCGTCGGAGGTGAAGCGGCGCTGGTTCTCCACGGCCCGCTCCAGCCTTTCGAGGGTCGCGTTGATGGTCTCGGTGAGCTGCGCCATCTCGTCCTCGGAGTCGGAGACGGGCATCCGGCGGCTGAGGTCGGAGGCGGTGATCTCGGCCATCTCGGCGCGGATCCGCTCCACCGGGGCGAGCGTGCGGCCGGCGAGATGCCAGGTGCCCCAGCCGAGCAGCCCGAGGAGCGCCGAGGAGAAGAGCGCCAGCGTGATCTCAAGGAAGTTGGTGCGGATCGACTGGGGTTCCGGGGTCGCCGCGTAGACCATGACGTCGCCGTAGACGGTGCGATCGGCATGGATGCCCACGGCGATGTAGCACGTCCGTTCGCTCGCGGAGGAGCTCACGCACGGCGTACCGTCCACGCGCATCTCGCCGTCGACCGGACGCATATGGGTGATCGGCGTTTTTCCCTTCATGGCCGGGCTGGCGGCGACCACCCTGCCGTCGTTCGCGACGACCTGGATGCGGTTGATGCGGGTGACCGGGATGACGACGGCGTCCGCGGGTCCCCGCTCGATGTCCTGGACCGCCTTGCCCGCCGCCTCGGCCGCCGAGTTGACGAGGTCGGCCGACAGCCTGGTCTCCACGACCTGCCAGGTGGCGAACGCGCCGATTCCCAGCACCACGGCGAACACGATGATCGCTATGAGTGTGACCCGGCCCCGGATCGAACGCGGATGACGCAATACGGCTACCCCCTGGAAAGCGGCTTTCCTCCCTTAAAGACATGCTTTTGACCATTTATAGGTGACCGGCGTTAATCCACGGGCAAAGCCAGCCCAAGCTCTCACGCCGTTCGAAGGCGAAGGGCAATGGTTCCCACCCGCCCGGGGCTCGGAGGAACGCGCGACCTTCCGGACCCGGGCGGCGGGCGATCATTCCCGCACGGATCCCCGCCGGGCCTTCGGGGCGGAGACGATCAGGCGCCGGCGCACGAGTCATGGGTCGCGTCGAAACCCTTCAGGCTCTCGGTGTCGTCGCGGGGAAGCGGCTTCAGCCCCTTCCAGTCGTCGCCGATCGTCAGGACGAGCCTGCCGGTGGTCGCCCGGGGGGCGGACAGCGGCCGGGAGGCGAGCAGGTCGCGGCTGAGGGTGGGCGCCTTGGTGGCGCCGTTCGGGGAGTAGGCGATCGTGGTCGCCGGGTACGGCTTGCGGGCCGCGTCGCCGATCCTGGCGACGTGGTAGCCGCGCTCCTCCAGCTGGACGGCGACCAGGGTGGCGAGGCCGGACCGCGTGGTCCCGTTGCGCACCTCGACCTGGATCTTCGACCGGGGCACCCTGGTCTGGCCGCCCTTGACCCCGGAGCCGCTGATCGCCCGGTCCGTCGCGACGATCCTGAACAGCCTGCCGCTCTGCGGCTGCACCCATTCCACCCGGCCGGGGTGGACCAGCGAGTAGCGCCACGGGGTGGTGATGAAGTGGATCTGCCCCGCGGCGAGCCCCTGCGCGCTGGTCGCCAGGTCCCTCATGACGCCCGGGGTGAGGCCGGGGTCGGTGGTGACCGACTTCGTCGCCGCGTCGAGGAAGCCGAAGAGCCGGGCGGGATCGGTCAGCGTCTCGCCGCTCATGACCTTCTTGACCATGGAGGCGATGAACATCTGCTGGCGCTGGATGCGCCCGATGTCCGATCCGTCGCCGAGGCTGTAGCGGGCCCGGACGTAGCCCAGCGCCTGCTCGCCCCCGAGGTTCTGCCGCCCGGCGGCCAGGTGGAGCAGGGCCTTCTTGTCGTCGATCGCCTCGGGTACGCAGACCTCCACGCCGCCGACCGCGTCGACCATGCCCTTGAAGCCGGTGAAGTCGACCTTCACGAAGTGGTCGATGTGGATGCCGGTGAGCGACTCGACGGTCTTCCAGGTGCAGGTGATGCCGCCGGAGTTGAACGACTCGTTGATCATGCCCACGTGCGGTCGCTGCCCGGGCAGCCCCTGCCTGGCCCGGCAGGCGGGAAGCTGGACCATCGAGTCGCGGGGGAAGCTGACGACCATCGCGTTGTCCCGCTTCGGCGAGATGTGCGCGAGCATGATCGTGTCGGTCCGCTCGCCCGCCACCCGGCCGTATCTCGCGTTCTTGCCGCCCCGCTGGTCCGAGCCGACGACCAGGACGTTCATCGCCCTGCCCGCGGCCTTGACCGGGCGTTTCCCCAGGTCCTCCGCCGAGATCTCGACATGCTTGACGTTGCCGGTCAGCTTGACGTACGCGCCCGCCACCGTACCCGCCGCGACGAGCACCACGGCGGTGACGGCGGCCACCAGCCACCACAGCCACCTGCGGCGCGGCCGCCACGAGCGGCGGCCGGGCGGCGCCGGCGGCTCGGGGGACGGTCCGGGGAATGCGTCGATCAACCCGCTGCTCACGTGACTCCCGGGGGGGAAACGATCACGGTGTGCGCCCGTGACCGAGGAGCCGTACTCCGGCCGTCGCAGAGTTTACTAACCTCCCGGTACGGCTGGGCCGGTGCGGGTCTGCCCTGCGTGAGGGTACATACACCTGTCCTGTGTGGGGGTACGTCTCCCTGTTACGATCCGCCGGTGATTATCCGTCACGGGTACCTCGGCGACGTACCGGCCGTTCTGGCGATGTTCGACGGCGCGGTGGCGTGGCTGTCCTCCCTGGGCCGCACCGGCCAGTGGGGCAGCGAGCCGTTCTCCCTCAACGCGGCCCGGGTCGAGGACATCACCCTGTGGGCGATGTCCGGCGGGATGCGCATCGCCGAACTCGACGGCCGGCCCGCGGGCTGCCTGGTGGTGGGGGCCGCGATGCCCTACGTCCCTCCCGCCTCCGAGCCGGAGCTGTACGTCCAGGGGCTGGTCGTCGACCGGAGATACCACGGCCGGGGGGTCGGGGCCGTCCTGCTGGAGCGCGCCCGCGCGGAGGCCGCCTGGCTGGGGGTCGCGGTGGTGCGGGTCGACTGCTACGCCGGTGACGACGGCCGCCTGGTGGCGTACTACGAGAGCCGGGGCTTCACCAGGACCGAGAGCTTCAAGGTCGGAGACTGGCCGGGCCAGATCCTGGAGGCGAGGCTTCCCGCCGCCACGGGCTGAACGACCCGCACCGGGCCGTGTGCCGGGTGGGCCGTACCGGGAGCGGCCGGTCGGCGGGACCCCGTGTCGGTTCACCCGGGGGGACGTCACGTGTGCGAAATCTTCATACGAGAGTATTGCCAGAGATTTACCACCGTTTGGGGGATTTGTGGTTGGCGCTCTCGATCACCGCTATCGCGGTGAGCATCCAATCCGCACGCTCGCCTACCTTTTCCGGGAGGACCGCCTCAGGCTGCTCGCGGGGGTGCTCGCCTTCCTGGTCAAGCACAGCCCGACCTGGCTGTTGCCGCTGATCACCGCGAACGTCGTCGACATCGTGGTCACCCGCGCCCCGATCGCCGGCCTGTGGGTCAACGCGGGCGTGCTGCTCGTCCTGCTGCTCCTCAACTATCCCCTCCACCTGCTCTACGTCCGCTGCACGCACGGCGCCATCCGCCGGATGGGGACCGACCTGCGTTCCGCGCTCTGCCGCCGCATGCAGCAGCTCTCCATCGGCTACCACGCGCGGGTCAGCGCCGCCGTACTCCAGACCAAGGTGATCCGGGACGTCGAGAGCGTGGAGCAGACGAGCCAGCAGGCGGCCGACATGGGGCTGTCCGCGCTCACCATGCTGGCCGGGGGTCTGGTGGTGATCGCCGTGCAGGTGCCCGCCGCGATCCCCGTCTTCCTGGTGGTCGTACCCGCCGCGGCCCTGCTCGTGATGTACATGCGCACCCGGCTGCGCGACGACAACGAGAGCTTCCGCCGCGAGGTCGAGCGGCTGTCCACCCGGGTCAGCGAGATGACCACGCTCATCCCGATCACCCGCGCGCACGGCCTGGAGCAGGACGCCCTGCACCGCGTCGACGGCACGTTGACCAAGGTGCTGCGCAAGGGTCTCCGGCTCGACCTGCTCAACGGCAGCTTCGGCTCGCTGGCCTGGATCCTGCTCAACGCGATCGGCGTCGCCTTCCTCACCGGTTCCGCGCTCGTCGCCTACTACCAGGTCATCCCCATCACCGCGGGCGACGTGGTCATGCTCACCAGCTTCTTCGCCACCCTCACCGCGGCCGTCACCTCCCTGCTCACCCTCACCCCGATGATCAGCAAGGGGCTGGCGTCCGTACGTTCCATCGGCGAGGTCCTCCAGGCGCCCGACCTGGAGCACAACGCGGGCAAGGAGGAGGTCGCCTCCGTACGCGGCGCGGTCGAGTTCCGCGACGTCGGGTTCTCCTACGGCGAGGAGGCCGCGATCACCGGGTTCGACCTCACGGTGACCCCCGGCGAGACGATCGCGCTGGTCGGCCCATCGGGAGCCGGCAAGTCGACCGTGCTCAACCTCGTCATCGGCTTCCTGCGGCCCACCTCCGGCCGGATCCTGCTGGACGGGCGCGACATGGAGACGCTGGACCTGCGGACCTACCGCAGGTTCCTGTCCGTCGTGCCGCAGGAGTCGATCCTGTTCGAGGGCAGTGTCAGGGAGAACGTCACCTACGGCATGGCCGACGTCTCCGAGGAGCGGGTGCGGGAGGCGCTCAGGGACGCCAACGCGCTGGAGTTCATCGACCGGCTCCCCGACGGCCTCGACACGGTCGTCGGGGAGCGGGGCGCCCGGCTGTCTGGCGGGCAGCGCCAGCGCCTGGCCATCGCCCGAGCCCTGATCCGCGACCCGCGCGTGCTGATCCTGGACGAGGCCACCTCCGCCCTGGACACCCGTTCCGAGGCGCTCATCCAGGAGGCGCTGACCCGCCTGGTCGCCGGGCGTACGGTCCTCGTCGTCGCCCACAGGCTGTCGACCATCCGGGGCGCCGACCGCATCGTGGTCATGCGCGACGGCGGGATCGAGGAGGTGGGCACCCACGAGGAGCTGATGCGGCTGCGCGGCGCCTACGCCGGGCTGCAGGGCGCCCAGCTCGCCTGATGGAGGTCCCGGCCGCCTGAGCCACGAGGCCGTCCGGGCCACGAGGCCGCCGGAGACGCGAGGCCGTCCGGACCACGAGGCGCCGGAGACGCGAGGCCGCCGGAGACGCGAGGAGGGTGCGGGACCCGTTCGCACGGGTCCCGCACCCTCCTGTCCTGCTCCTGTCCCGCCGGATGGCGGGGTGGCGGGGTGGCCGGGGGGCCGGGTTGACTCAGCCCGCGGTGCCCGTCGAGGACGGGTAGATGCGGAGCCAGTCGACCTCCATCCACGCCTCTCCCGAGCTGCCCTGGCCGGGGAACCAGTCCAGCTGCAGGCAGACCGACATCGAGCTTCTCGTGGCGTTGCCGGAGCGGAACCACTCCTGCCCGTCGATGTAGCCGACGACGCTGTTGGGAGTGACCTCCACGGCGTAGGTGTGCCAGCCGGTCATGTCGATGTTGGCGTGGGCCTGCTCCTGCCCCTGAGGGGTGTGCAGGAAGAAGTTCGGCCGCTGCCGCTCCGGGTCGTCGATGACCTCCAGGAAGTCGATCTCCTCACCGGTGGAGCTGCGCACGTTGCCGCCGCCCTCCTTGGGCCACAGCAGGGCGACGGGGTGGTACGACCCGGCGCCCGGGTACAGGCGGATACGGGTCTCCCAGCGCCCGTAGGCCTGGTCGTGGCGGGCGGCCAGACCGGCCGTGGTCCCGTCCTCGCGGCCGTACAGGTAGAGCGCCCCGTTGCCGAGGTAGAGCTGTTGCGGGGAACGGCGGCCGTTGCCGGCGTGCCCGGCCGAGTCGTAGAACACCCAGTCGGACTCGTCGAGGTAGTCGTCGAACTCCGCGCACCAGGACGGTGCGCCCCAGCCGAGGGCTTGCGCGGCGCTGGCCTCGCCGGTGGCGGCGGGGGCGCAGGGCGCCGCCGAGACCACCTCTCCCTGGGCCGCGCTGAGGGTGCTCACCGTCAGCGCGGCCACCATGCTGAGTACGGCCACCCGCACGTGGGATCTGGTGATCATGGTTACTCCTCCCAGGATCTTGCGCAGAGTGTGGAGGGACTGAAGCTCCAGCAGCCGGTGCTCGTCGGGCTGGGGATCGGCGACGCGATCGGGTTCGACGGCGGCTGGGCGGGAGACGCGGGCGGCCCGAACACCCAACGCGGTGCGCCCGCCGGCTCCTGGTTCGCGATCAGCAGGACGGGGGACTCCGCGGTACGGCCACGCCAGGGCGCGAGGCTCCAGCACGAGGCGAGGTCCTCCGGCTTACAGAAGTCGGAGGCGGAGCGCTTGAGCGGGGGCAGGGGCAGGATCCTGGGGATCGAGGGCGCCGGGGACGGGGCCGCCATCTGGGATCGGGTGTTCCGCACCGGTTCGGTCAGGAGGGAGGGCTCGTAGACGCCGGTCCGCGCGGGCGCGGGCCGGGGAGCGCGGGTCGCCCAGCTCGGCGGGCCGTTGCGCGGAGGGGCGGTGAGGGTCGAGGTCGGGTTCGCCGAGGGCTTCGGGGGGTTCGGCGTCGGCTTCGGGGTGGTGGTGGGCTGCTGGGACGTCGACGAGGTGGGCTTGGGCGTGGTGGTGGCGGTAGTGGTGGCGGTGGCGGTCGGCGCCGGGTTGGTCGCCGTTGCCGTCGCCGTGGCCGTGGCCGTCACGGTGGGACCGGGGGGCGTGGGGATCGGGGGCGTGGGGGTCGGGTTCGGCGCGGGCGTGGTGGCCGTGCCGGAGGGTGCGGGCGTGGGTGTGACGGAGGGTTTGGGGGGTTCGGGCGTGGCCTTCGGCGGTTGCGGTGTCCCGGTCGCCGTGGCCGTGGCGCTGGCCGACGGCACGGGGGTGGCCGGGGCGGAGGTCGCCGTCGCCGTCGCCGACGGCTTCGTGCCGCCGGGCGGCGCCTGGGTCGCCTTCCTGGTCTCCGGGGGCGCGCCGGTGGGTGTCGTGTTCTTGCGCGGTGCCTGGGTGGCCCTCTTGGTCTGCGGAGGCGCCTCGGTGGTGGGCCTGGTGTTCCTCGGGGCCGCCGGAGGTGCCTCGGTGGGCCTGGTGTTCCTCGTGCGGGCCGGCGGTTCCTCGGTGGGCCTGGTGTTTCTTGTGCGGGCCGGTGGTTCCTCGGTGGGCCTGGTGTTCCTCGTGCGGGCCGGCGGTGCCTCGGCGGATCTGGTGTTTCTTGTGCGGGCCGGTGGTTCCTCGGCGGACCTGGTGTTCGCGGGCGGTGCCTCGGAGGTACGCGCCTTCCTCGACGGCTGGTTCTCCGGTACCGCGTTCCTGGACCGGGTGGTCTCCCGCGCGGGCTCGGAGTACTGCTCGGCGGGAACGTCCTCCGCGCGGGGGGCGGCGTTCCGCTGGCCGGGACGGCTACGGGACGTGGGAGGGGAGTCGCGTGTCTCGGGGGGTGACGCGTCCTCGACGGGCGGGTTCGCGTTCCGTGCCGAGCGGGAGCCGCCGTTCGAGGGGGGACTCCTGTCCGGCCCGGAGGTGTTCGCGGTCTCGGGGACGGTCTCCCCGTAAGGGGACCCCTCCCGTACGGAGGAAGGCCCGGCGGGGGGGACGGCGGATTCCCCCGACGGTGAGCCGTAACTCACGCCGGGATCCGCCACGGCGGCCCACGGCTGGGCGATGACCGCGCTTGTCGTCGCGGAGACCGCGGCCAGCAGAAGGCCGGAGAGTAAGGTGACACGCCGGGACGAGCTGCGTGGGGGCATTGATCGCTCTTCCTGGATCTATTGGGTGGGCTCTGGGCCGGAGATGGGTTTCCAGCCCGCGGCGGTGAATTCGGGGGTGCCCGGGAGGGCGACCGGCGGCACGGAGGTGGCGAGGGGGTCGGGGACGTTGACCCAGTCCCCCTGGTTCGCGCCGCGCATGCCGGGTTGCCAGACCATGAGCAGGCTCATGGCGTATGGGCTCGAATAGGTGGGATCGGTGTCGCCGACGCCCTTGGTCGCGGTCACCTGGACCAGGACCGAGACCAGCACCTGGTCCTGGGCGCGGGCCTTCCACTGGACGCCGATCGTCCGCGTCCGCATGGCGGCGCCGTCGGGGAGCGCCCCGTCCTTGGGAAGGCCGAGGATCTCCCGCCAACCGGCGACGGCCTCGCGTGCGCCGGCCCGTGCCGCGTCGTGCTGCTCGGGCCGCGCGTACAGCACCGCCGCCTGCTCCGCCTGCTCGGCGTCCAGGGTCCACGCCGCCTCCAGCGCCGCGGCGGCGGCGGAGGCCGCGCCCAGCTCGGTGCGGGGGAACCCGACGGGGTAACCGGCCGCGCCCTCGTAGCCGGAGGGCGGTGCGAGGAGAACGGTGTCCCCGAGGGCCTTCGGCGCGGAGGCGTTCACGGGGGTGGAATCGGTTCGAAGGAGCTGCCATGCCCCGGCCGCCAGCAGGATCGTCCCCACGATCGAGACGACCACGATGAGCATCCGCCGCCGGGCGCTCGGCGGCGGGCCCAGATCCCAGTTCAGCGTGGGATCGTCGGCGACCGGCCGCACTAGTGACCCCGGTCGGGGCGCTGCCCGAAGGTCTGCCCGGCCGCCGCGGCCAGGCGGAGGTACGCGCCCCGCGTCGTGGGCCGCAGGCGGACCAGGTCCACCTCGGCGCCCTCCTTGAGGTGCGGGTCGTAGGGGATGCGGATCACCGCGCGGCACCGGGAGGTGAAGTGGCGCTCCAGCAGGTCCAGGTCCACGTCGGACTTGGGCTCCACGGCGTTCAGCACGACGATGGCGTTCCTGACGAGGTCGGCGTGGCCGTGGGCGGTCAGCCAGTCCAGTGTCGCGGCGGCCGAGCTCGCCCCGTCCACCGCGACCAGGCTGACCAGCACGATCTGGTCGGCCATCTCCAGCGTCGCGCCCATCGCCCCGTGGAGCAGGCCGGTCCCGCAGTCGGTGATGCAGATGGAGTAGTAGCGCTCGATGAGCCCGGCGACCGTGCGGTAGTCCTCCGCGTTGAACGCCTCGCTCACGGCCGGGTCGGTGTCGGAGGCGAGGACCTCCAGCCGGGCGGGCGACTGGGAGGTGAAGGCGCGGGCGTCGGCGTAGCGCAGGATGTGGGGGGCCTCGGCCAGCATGGTGCGGATGGTCGCGGCCGTCTCGGACTTGACCTTGATGCCGAGGGTGCCGCGGTCGGGGTTGGCGTCGATCGCGATCACCCGGTCGCCGCGCAGGGAGGCGAGCGTGTTGCCGAGGGCGACGGTCGTCGTGGTCTTGCCGACCCCGCCCTTGAGGCTCATGACCGCGATCCGGTGGTGCCCGCTCGCGACGGGGGTCTGGGCCTGCGCCATCAGCGTGCGCCGTTCCAGCTCCGCCGCCGATTCCGCCGGGATGAAGCGCTTGCCGGAGAGCTGCCAGACCAGCCGGCGCCACCCCCCGGCGGGCTCGGGGCGGCGGTTGGTGAGCAGGTGTTCCGCGGTGAGCGGGACCGTTTCGTGGAACTGCTCGGGAGGAGTGGGTGGCGATGTCTTGATATGAGGAGAGGTATCCGTCACTGCCCTGGTCCTTTCTCGAATAGCGATCTGGGGGGATGGAAGGTCAGCAGGTCCGCCAGCGCACCGTCGTGCCGACCGAGTCGTCGAGGCCGTGAACGGTCATCGGGGCGGTGACCGAGGCGGGGGCGCCGCACCAGTTGCGGACCCGGTGGGCACGCAGGTTGATCACCTGCGTCACCCCTTCCCGCAACGTGCCGCTGGAAGGGCTCACGGCCAGGCCGGGAGCCGATATCCGCCACTTCAACGGCTCTCCCGAGATGGTGAGGACCATGCTTCCCAGGCCGAACTCGTCCAGCGTCACCACGGGCGGGACCCGCAGGCGCGAGGCGAGCCCGTCCTGCCGCGCCGGGGCGTCGGCGGCGGGAGGCGGGGACCGGGTGGCCTGGCTGGTGGACGCCTGCAGCGAGCTCGCGGGCTCCTCGGACTCGATCGCGGGGCCGAGGAGGTTCATCCCGGTCAGGGTGCCCGCCGCGCCCGCCACGACGATGATGACGAGCTTGATCGTCGTGTTCCTGATGCGGGCGCCCGCCCAGCTGAGCGCCTCCAGCACGCGGATCCCCATCTCGATCCGCTCCTCGTCGGGGCGGTCGTCGGGTTCGGTGTGGAAGCGCAGCGCCGGTACCTGGGAGTCGTCGCGTATCCCGGTGTCACGTTTCCTGGTCTCACGTGTTCCGGTGTCACGCGCTTTGGTGCCGCGTGTCCTGGTCTCACGTGTCCTGGTCTCGCGTACCCCGGTGTCACGTGTTCCGGTCTCGCGTACCCCGGTGTCACGCATCTCGGTGTCGCGCATCTCGACGGAGGCCTGCCCGGCGATGACGATGGGCTCGGCCTTGGCGACGGGCTTGGGAGCGGGCGGCTCCTGCCGGGGGATGGTGCCGGTGAGCTCCTCGCTCTGGGCGAGGACCTCGCGTGCCCACGCCTGGGTGAGCAGGGCGTCGTAGAGCGGGGTGTCGTGCCCGGGTACGGGCGGCGGGGACGGCGGGCGGGACGGCCGGGTCTTGCGGGGCGGCAGCGCGGGCAGCGGGGGCAGCCCCGAGGGGTTGGCGGGATCGGGGGAGCCCGCCGCGGGCCCGTCTCCCGGTGCCGTGACCGGCGACACCGCACCCGCCGCCGCCGTGCTCGACGGGGTCGAGGCCGCCGGTTTCGCGGGCGGCTTCGACGCCACCGGCGGGTAGGGAGGCGTACCGACCCTGGGTGACGGTGACGGCGTGGACGGCGCCGCGGCCGACGGTGCCGGGGAGGCCGGGGCGGCGGGGGACCGGTGCCCGGGTGGGGCGACGGACCGGTGTCCCGGTGAGGAGGAGGCCCGGTGCCCGGGGGCCCGGCCTCCCGGCGGGGGCGCGGGAAGGACCGGGGACCGTCCCTCTCCCGGAGGCGCGGACAGGACGGGAGACCCGCCACGGGCCGGACGCGCGGGCTCCCCCGACCCCGCCTCGGTGGCGGCCTCGGGAGGCAGCGCTTCCGTGAGCCTCCGCTGTTCCTCCGCGGAGAGCGGCGCGACCGGAGGATGGGAGATCATCTGCGGCACGGTGTAGCGGATGTTGATCGGCCGCGTGCACACGGAACACCTGATCATGTGGGAGAGCAGGCGCGCCTGGGCGTCCTCCGGGTCGGAGGGGGAGGCCGCGTGCTCGGCGGCCTGGCCCGCGGGGAAGACGCCGGGAAAGACGGTCTCCACCAGCGGGGCGAGCTCCGGGCAGGTACGCCGCCCGTGGGCGAGCGCGTCCAGCCCGCTCACCAGCGTCTCGATCAGGTCCTGGGTACGGGTGGCGAGCCTGCCGACCTCGTCGACGGGCATCGCCAGCACGTGGGCGAGGTCCTCCATGCCGAGCGCGTGGCGGTAGGTCAGCCTGAGCGTCTCCGTGCCCAGGGGGTCGACGATCGTCCACACCCGCTCGATCAGCGAGGCGTCGGGCATGCCGGGCCCCGAACCCGGCACGTACCGCTCCCGGTACCCCGGAGAGGTGCGGCAGTCACGTCGCAGCGCGGCCAGCAGCCGCCCCCGGGCCGTGACGTTCCCGGGAGCGGCCTCGACCCGGCCGGCCGCCAGCGCGGAGACGACCGCCGCGTGCGTCCGGCCGGATTCGAGGTGGGAGGCGGCGTAGTCCATCAGGTGCGCGCCATGCTCACGCACCCAGGCCGCCCCCTGGCCGGGGCCGGGCGTGAGACGCCCGGTTCCGGTGGGTGTGCTCATCGGCCGTCGTACTCGACCGGGTCCGGCTCGACCCGGCCTTGGTCGGACCGGCCCTGGTCGGACTGGAGGGGAGCGGTGTTCTCACCCGGCCACTGCTGGGGGACGTCGTCCCCGCTGCCACCGGGATCCCTGGGGGCCACCGCGTCCTCGGGTCCCGGCTGGGCGGGGTTCAGCCCGCCGCTGTCCGGCTCCCAAGGCTCCTCCTCGCCGGGGACGCCCTGCCGCTGACCGGTCTGTCCCTGGTCGTTCTGCCCCGGGGCGGGCTGCGGGACGGTGTCCTCGCTGGCGATCGGGCTGGGCAGCGGGACGGGGGGAACGTCGGTCACCACGAGCTCCAGGTTCCGCTGGGGCAGTCCGGTGAACTTGGTCCAGTTGCTGATCTGGCCGGGCGCGGGCTCCGCGTAGAGCCAGCGGATGAAGGCGGGCCACAGGCACGAGTCGCGGGGGATCATCGCCTGGGCGCCCGGGGACGAGCTCGGGCCCTGGGACGCGCTGAGCGCCTGGATCTCCTCGGTGGTGTAGTTGCGGCACGGCGGGGTGCCGGGCGGGGCGATGTTGAGGTCCCACACACCGTTCTCGTCCGTGTAGCGCATCCCCCTGTCCAGCCCGAGGGCCTCGTAGGCGCGACGCAGGA
This sequence comes from Streptosporangium heterodermiicola, assembly GCF_051390675.1. Classification (NCBI taxonomy): domain Bacteria; kingdom Bacillati; phylum Actinomycetota; class Actinomycetes; order Streptosporangiales; family Streptosporangiaceae; genus Streptosporangium; species Streptosporangium heterodermiicola. The sequence continues at coordinate 140,303 of NZ_JBPJSR010000003.1, read as the reverse complement.
GCTCGGGGTTCTCGAAGACCGGCAGCGAGACACCGCCGTCAGGGCCGCCGCCGGGAAGCCGCGGGTCGGCCGGCATGAGCACGGTCCCGTCGGGACCCTGCGACGCGTTCTCACCGGGGCCGACGGACGGCCGCGGCTGCACGGACCGGGACGGCGCGGCCGAGGGGAGTCTCCGCGACGGGCTCGGCGCCTGCGAGCGCTTCTGGCCACCGGGCGGCTGGACCGGGACCACGTCGCCGGTCGGCCTGGTCTCGGGGGGCGCCGTGGGCAGGGTGGCCCCGCCCGAGGGCACGAGCGGCTGACCGGTGCCCGACCGGATCGCCGGCCTCAGGGTGCCCGTCGGCCGGGAGTTCCTGGCGTTGTCCCCGGGCTGCGGGGGCTTGACGCTGACGGTGGGCTGCTGCCTGTTCCCTCCGGTGGGCTGGGGCTGCGGGGGCCTGAGGCCGGTGGGCTGGGGCTGCGACTGCCTGTTCCCTCCGGTCGGCTGAGGCTGGGGCTGCTGTTGCCTGTCGCCGTTGCCGGTCGGAGGCTGGGAGCGCCTGTTCCCTTCGTTGGGCCGCTGTTGCCTGTCGCCGTTGCCGGTCGGGGGCTGCGAGCGCCTGTTTCCCTCGTTGGGCTGCTGCTGTTGCCTGTCGCCGTTGGTCGCCGGGGGCTGCGAGCGCCCGTTGCCCCCGTTGGGCTGCGGCGGCTGCGAGGGACCCGAGGACCTCGTCGCGCCGGACTCGGGAGCCGGCTTGGGCGGCGCGACGATCTCGACCTTCTGCTCCGCGGGGCGCTGGATGACGCTGCCGCTCTCCTTCTCGCTCTCCGAGATGTTGCCGCTGATCTTCTTCGTCGGGGTCGGAGGCGGCGGGGCGGGAGGTTGGACGGGCTGGTTGTTCACCGGCGGGGGCTGGGCGGGGGGCTGGGCCGGTCCGGGGTCGGGAGCGGGCCGCACCGGTGCCGGGTCGGGCCTGGCGGGCGGGTCGGCCTTCTTGGTCGCCGCGGGCTTCGGCGGCGGGTTCGTCTTGGGAGCCGACGGCGGGGTCGGCGTGCTCTTGGGGTTTCCCGGCCGCTGGAGGGGCGCGGCCGCGGCGGCCAGGCCCAGGACGGGAAGGGCGACGCAGCCCTCCGCGGAGCCTCCGAGCGCGTGCCCGTCGGTGGTGGCGGTCAGGCAGACCCGCTGGTCACCGGCGGCGGCCGCCGGTCTGGCGGCACCGTCCGCGATCGTGCTGCCCGCGTCGGCGCCGGAGAGCGGGAGCGGCTGGTCGCCGCCGGGTGCCGCGCTCGACGTCCAGGCTCCCGCCTGGTCGTCGAGGAGGTACGTTCCCGCGGCGAGTCTCATCACCTTCCCCTCGCCGGGGTCGGGGCGCATGGCGATGACGGTTCCCAGCCCGGCGCCGGCGCCGAAGACGCCGATCGCGACACTCGCAGTGATCACCGTCGCGCGCGATGGCTTACGTGAGGGTGTCATTAGAATGTTCCTTTTCTTCCGGTGAAAACGTCAGTCGCCGTGGCTCTCCAGGACGTCGCTCCACTCGCCAAGCACGCGAGCGGGCTCGTTCGAGCCGGCGGGGGGGACATGTGTCACATACATGCGGCCGTATGTGGCGCTCACCGAGCGGGCGAAGGCCTTGTTACGGGTACGGACGGCGGCCGAGCCCTTCAGCTTGACCTTCGCCCCTTCCCGCACCGCCTCGCGGAGCTCGGTGGATCGGGCTCCGTACCAGACCAGAGCGCCCCCGTCACTGGTCCTGAGCGTGCGTACCGGTCCCTCAAGCCGGTACGACAGCGCGAGCTTCCAGTCGGCCTGTTCCAGCCGGCCGCGTTCCTGCTGCCAGAACAGCGCGGCCTCGCTGGTCCACGGCCCGTCGTCGAATCGTGGGTCGACCTCGGCGTTCTGCAGGCTCGCCAGATGCGCGCGGGCGATCTGCCGAGGGGTCGCGCTCAGCCCGGTGGCGTTCTCCGGGAGGCTCGTCGCGTACCCCTCGCCGTCCGTCGCTATCTTGGGGAACCGCGCCGGGGTGGCGCGCGTGTCGGCGGCCGAGGCGACGAGCCGCCAGCCGCCGGGTGCCGAGCTCATCACGTCGACGATCCGTGCGACGCCGGGCTCGTGCGAGACCGCCACGAACCAGTCGGCGGCGCCGTCCACGTGACGCGGGATCCACACCTGGGGGTTGGGCCATATCCCCGTCGCGAGTGAGGTCCCCTGCATCTGCGCGGTCTTGAACCCCGCCCTCGTCATCTCCAGCGCGAGTCCGTGCTCCAGCTTCGCCATGGCCGTCTGGTCCTTCCTGGCCTGGGCCACCGACAGCCCCCGCTGGTAGCGGCCGTGGATGCCGTACGCCTCCTTCGCGGTGAGCTGGGGCGAGTCGGCTCCGGCCGGCGGGTCGGCGGGGGGTGGGGTGGTCCTGGTCTCGGTCCGTGGCCTCTTCGCGGGGGTGGACTCGGGGCGGGGGGACTTGTCCGTGCCGCTTCCGGTCCGGGTGGGTTTCGGGGTCGACGCGGGAGTGGAGCGGGAGGAGGTCGGCGTCGGCGAAGGCGAGGAAGCGGCCTTCTCCCAGCCGGTGTCCGAAGGGTCGGGAGTGGGGTTCGCCGCCAGGGACGAACCGGAGGGCGCTCTGGTCGCGAGCCAGAACACCGCCACGGCGATGATCGCTAAAACCGCCGTGAACAGAATAACCTTCCGCCAATCGAATGACAGGAGGCGTTCGGGATGCCAGTCGGATGCGTGTTCGGAATCATGCCTAGAGGAAGCACTGCCACGGCCAGAGGACCCAGCCTCTCCATCTGGGAAATCTGATGCACGCCATGACATAGGTCCAAATATTAGACTGACCGTGATCTATTTGGAAGGTAAAGGGCTCAGTAATTGACACTTATGGTTATTGGGTTATAAATAACACCTAAGTAGATATATGGGCCGTCCGAAACGGGCAATGCCCCCACCTGCTGCCATCCTCTGGGTGGACCGTGCCACAAGTTCTCTAGAGAAGTACGGCCATCCGGAGGTTTCGGATGATCCTTCACGTTTCTTGTTGAACTGCCATTTCCCTGACGCGGGCCGGTCGTTCGCCTCCCGTTGGGCTTTCCGGCGGTCGTCCGTGCTCTCGCCGCGTACGGGAGATCGTGCCGACCTTTCCTTCTCCAGATTGTTGCAAGCCGTCATAGCAACTTGATATGTATACGTTTCCTCTGTTTGGCGGTTCGGGCTCCCGGCCCGCGTTCGGCTAATTGGAACCCCCGCTTTTCCTGGGGCTGAGCGGACGGCGGCCGTCCGCCCCAGGGCGCCCGCCCGGCGGGGCGCGCGGGCACCCGATCGCCCGGGACGAGGACGAACGGGAACGCGGCCTCCAGGGCCGCAGGGCGCCCGAAGTGATCGTCACCCGGTCCTCGTCGGGTCGGCCTCCACGGAGGGGTGGCGAGGTGGTTCGGCCGGACACCCTCGGAGGGGCGGCGGGAGAGTCCGGTTGACATCTCCGGAGGGTCGGCGGGGTGTGATCCGTCCTGTCCGGTCGGCGCCTTCGCCGGACCCCTCCCTGTAAGAAGGTCAGGCCGCTCCCCGTAAGGCCGCTCCCTGTAAGAAGGTCAAGCCGGGCCCTCGCACCTCCGCGTTCCCGCGAGAACGGATCCCCCGATCGTTCCGTGAGCCGGGCCCGGTGTCGACGGGCGACAACAGGTATCAGCAGGTCAGGGGAGCGTTATCGCCCTCGGGGTATGACCCCGTCGAGGACGACCACCGCCCGGAGGCTGCCATGACCGCGTACACCCTGTCGATCGTCGAAGGCGACACCGGCGGCGCCTCGTCCGGCGACGACATCTTCTCGCCCTCCTCCCCGGTCGACTTCAGCAGTCTCGACCCGTACACCCTGCTGTGGCTGACCGAGCACGGCTACGAGGACGCGGGAAGGCGGGTCGTGGTCACCCCGGCGGGCCGCGAACCCGAGGGAGTCCGCGTGATCGCCTCCCGCGACGTGGACCTCTGATCCCCGAGTGATCCCCGAGGGATCCCCGAGGACGGCTCCCACCGGCCAGGACCCGGCCGCTGTCCTCGAACGCGGATCGGGGCGCGCGAGTGCCGGGACGGGCGTCGGCGAGGGGCACGCGAGGATGGTTCCCCGGACGGGACACGCGCCTGGCCCCGGAGGCGGTCCTCTCTGACGGCGACAGAGCATCGACCATATGAGGGCAATGCGGCGTGGTACCCGCAGTGAGGGCGATTTCCCCCCGACAATCTAGGCGTGAACCGACATTCCCGGAGATCGTTTCTTCGGCTCGGTGGTGCCGCCGCCACCGGGGCGCTGATCCCGGCGTATGCCGCGCACACGGAGAACGCCCACACGGAGAACGCGTACACGAGGACCGCGCACCTCGAAACCGCGTACGCGGAAGCCACGCCGAGCACGTCGGCCGACCCCCTCGCCGAGCTGCGCCACCGGTGGCGGGACGTGACGGCGGGGTCGGGGTTCGACGCGACGGCCGAGCCGTACCGGACCCGGCTGGCGAGGCTGGGGACGAGGGCGGCCGGGTACCGGGACGCCATGGCGCCGGCCGCCACGTCGCTCTGGCCCGACCTGGCGTTCCCCTCGCTCGGCGCCACCCCGGCCCGGCTGCGGACCATGGCCCGCGCGTACGCCCTGCCGGGGACCGGCCTGACCGGCGACGCGAACCTGGCCGCGGCCGTCGCGGACGGCGTCGACCACTACCGGCGGCGGGTGTACGCCGCGGACGCCGACCAGGTCGGCAACTGGTGGCACTGGCAGATCGGCGCCCCCAGGAACCTCCTCGACGCGGCCCTGCTGATCGGCCCGCACCTGATGGACCCGCGGAGCGAGGCGCTGCGGGAGGCGGTGGACAACTTCGTCCCCGAGTGCCGCCTGGACGACTACGAAGGGACCAGCACCGGGGCCAACCGGGTGGACCTGTGCGTGGTGACGCTGCTGCGGGCCGTCCTCGGATCCGACCCGGCGAAGGCCGCGCTGGCCGTCTCCGCGCTCTCCCCGGTCTTCCCCCACGTCTCCGAGGGCGACGGGTTCTACCGGGACGGTTCCTTCGTCCAGCACACGACCGTCCCCTACCAGGGGACGTACGGAGCGTCGCTGCTGTCCGGTCTCGCGACGCTGTTCGCGGTGCTGCGCGGCTCGCCGTGGGAGGTCACCGACCCGAACCGGCAGGTCGTCCTCGACAGCGTCGAGAGGACGTTCGCCCCGTTCGTCCACGACGGCTTCTGCATGGACCTGGTCAGCGGACGGGCGGTCGGCAGGCGGCCGTACGGCGACCACGACAGGGGGCGCGCGATCGCCTCCGCGATCCTGCTGCTGGGGGAGACGGCCTCCGCCGCCGAGCGGTCCCGCTGGCAGGGCATGGTGAAGGGGTGGGCGCTGCGGGACACCCACCGGCCCATGCTCGACGCGGCCGAGGAAGACGACCTGGGGTTCCACGCCCGCCTCGCCGCGATCCTGGACGACGACGCCGTCCTCGCGGCCGAGGAACCCGCCGGGCACCGGCTGCTCGCGATGAGCGCCCGCGCCGTGCACCGCGGCCCGCGCACCGGCCCGGCTCACGGCGTGCAAGGCGTGCAGGGTGTACAGGGCGAGGAGGGCGAGGAGGGTGAGGAGGGCGTACAGGGTGCGCGGGGCGTACAGGGCGGGCCGGGCTGGTGCGCGGCCCTCAGCATGGCCTCCCACCGCGTCGGCCACTACGAGCACGGCAACGGCGAGAACCTCCGAGGCTGGCACACCGGCTCGGGAATGCTCTACTGGTGGGCCGACGGCCACGGCGACCAGTACTCCGACTCCTTCTGGACCACCGTCGACCCCTACCGCCTGCCGGGCACGACCGTCTCCACCCGGCGGCTGGCCGACGGCGCCGGTGAGGCGTGGGGCGACACCTGCCCGCCGGGCCGCTGGGTGGGCGGCGCCACCGACGGCGTGTACGCGACGGTCGGCCAGCACCTGAACGGCTTCGAGAGCACCCTGGACGCGTTCAAGTCGTGGTTCTTCCTCGACGACGCGGTGGTCTGTCTCGGTGCCGGGATCACCGCCGAGGACGGCGTACCCGTCGAGACCGTCGTGGACAACCGCAGGACCGGCGCGCCTCTCACCGTGGACGAGGGGAGGGGCTGGGCACACCTGGAGGGGCACGGCGGCTACGTCCTGCCCTGCGGCACCCGCCTGCGCACGCTCCGCGAGGAACGCGCCGCCCGGGATCCAGCGCTGCGCGAGGACCGCGCCGCCGCCCGGGATCCAGCGCTGGACGGCCGGGATCCGGCTCCGGGCGAGGACCGCGCCGGGGGCCGGGACCCGGTGACCCGGAACTACGTGACTCTCTGGCTCGACCACGGGGTCGATCCCGTCTCGGCGGGCTACGTCTACCTGCTGCTGCCGGGCGCGAGCCTCGCGGAGACCCGGGCCCGCGCCGCCGACCCCGGCTGGGCGCGCGTGCTCGCCAACACCGCCCGGCAGCAGGGCGTCCGGGTACCGTCACTCGGGCTCACCGCCGTCAACTTCTGGAACGACGGAGCCGCCGGGGACCTCACCGCCTCCGCCCCGTGCGCGGTCCTCGTCAGGGAGCGCGGCGACGGTACGGCCACGCTCACCGTGTCGGACCCCCGGCGCGACCTGAGCGAGCTGACCGTGACCTGGAACCGTCCGGTGACCGAGGTGCTCCACGGGCACCCCCTCCTGGCGGGCGCCACGACCGGCGCGGGACTCACGCTCACCTTCGGCCGCCTGGCGAGCCGGGGCGGCGGCTCGAACACGGTCACCGTACGCCTCGGTTAACGGAAGGCCGAATTCGCCCGCGTGACCCCACGATCAGGGCGACACGGACGAATCTGGCGGTTCTGGCCTGCCCGATCATCAAGCCCGGCACGATGGGAGACCCCCAGGCACAACCGCCCCATTCGCGAACACGAGCAGGAGGACATCGTGGTTCCCAGGTGCGAGCAGCTAGGGTCCGTCGATCTCACCACGTGGCGGGTCGTCCCCGGCGAGGCCAACCACGAGAAGGAGGAGACCGGCGTCTGGGCGATAGCCGGAGGTGACGGCGACGACTACTCCCTCTACGTGGAGGTGCTCGACGCCGAGCGGCCCAGGGAGGTCGCCGGGTTCATCGTCGACGCCGTCACCGGCCACGCGCACCGGCTCCGCCTGGAGGGCGCCCTGGCCGAGGTCGAGCGCGAACGCCGGAGGCAGCGGGCCGAGGACGACGCGCTGGACCCGTCGAGTCCCCACCTGGTCGAGGTGGCGAAGCTGGCCGGTCTGGTCGAGCAGGTCGGCGGGATCGGCCGGGAGTTCGGCCACGACAGGTTCCACACCGGCCGCGAGGATCTCGACAAGCGCCTGTACTCCCAGCTGACGCAGGTGGCGGCCACCGCGGTGGCGTGGATGGAGAGCATCCTCGCCCGCACCGACGCCGACGCCGACATCGTTACCGACATCGCTACCGACACCGGCACCGGAGACGACGCTCGCGCCGACCAGGTCGTCCCCCGCTGACCCCCGCTGACCCCGCCTGCCCGGACTCGGCCTCCGGAGGTCACGGCCGCCTGAGGTGGGCCAGCCGGTCGAGCACCGTGGCGAAGTGACGCGACAGGCTGCAGGCGTGCCACGACTCCGGTCTCCTCGGCAACAGGGGCTGTCCGTTCGCGAAGCGCTCGATCTGCTCGTCGCCCCACGAGAACGCCGTTCCCCTGGACGGCCAGAGGTCCGCGACCACCGCCTTGCACAGGCCGTCGAAACCCCCGAGGGCACCGGTGCCCTCGCGCCGCTCGCACCGGTAGGCGTACCACTGCCCGTCGACCGCGTACCGCAGGTTCGGGTGCGGGTTCCGCCCCTGTGACACCCGCGGGCTGAACACGCCGTAGTCCGCGTAGAACAGTTCGGTCGCGTCGTACGAGGCCGCGACGGTCGTCCACAGGTCGGCGTCCCGCCGGGGGATGGCCACCGGGGTGTCGAAGGGGACGTCGCCGAGGGTCTTGGGGAACGCGCCGGAGGCCAGGGTGATCGACCGTACCGGTAACCCTTTCGCCCAGGTGAGCGCTTGCCAGGCGTCGGCTTTACGGTCCTTGAGCAGGGCGTCGGAGTCGACCGCCCACAGGTCGAGCACGAGATCGACGTCCTTGAACGCCAGGCCCAGATCGTCGCGTATCCGGCGCGACAGCCGGGCGTCGTCCGCGGAGGTGCGCGGCGCGGGCCAGGGCACGCGCAGGCAGGCCCCCTTCCCGTGCTGCGCCGCGGCGTAGCCGGCGCTCCGGAACGCGCGCTCGCCGTCCTCCGGCCGTACGACCGGGATCATGCGATAGCCGAGCTTTCGCACGGCGTTCGACACCATCGACATGGCGTCGCGGCCCTCCGGGTTCCTGTTCTTGGCGAGCAGGCGGTGGCAGTCGACCGCGAGAACGCGTTCGGTGGGCAGGTGCTCCTCCACGCGTTTCTCGAACGCGGCCACGCTCTCGATCGTCGTCCGGTCGTCGTCGCCGGTATCCGATTCCAGTGGCATCACCTCGATCAGCGGCCGTACGAAGGGCCGGCATTGCGCGGCGACCTTTCCCAGGGCCAGGAACTCGCTGGCCCGTCCCTTCAGGATCGGCATGTACACCGTCATGACATGGTTCTCCGTGTGGTTGGCGAACCCGCGTCCGGCGCGGCGGCCGTCCCTCGCCTCCCGGCGGGCCGCCACCTGCCCGGTTTTCACGACGGTGGACTCCGGTGCCGAATTCGTCAACGTTCCCCGGAGTCACATTTCACGAGAATGATTCATTCGCCGATACTTCTGTGATCGGACAGTCAGGACGTCATCAACGCGATTCACGGGAATCGGAGGACGACGGCGATCGGACCGCTCCGGAAGCCGAAGGCCCGGCGGGCGGCGCGGCGGGCCGCCCGCCGGGACCCGACCCAGGGGGTCCCGAGGGCCGGGTGAGCTCCGGGGATTCCTGGGGATCAGCCGCCGATCTTGCCGACCCCGGCTCCCGCGCTGACGATCGCCTTCACGGAGTTCGGGTCGTCCAGGGTGTAGCCGTAGTACGAACTCGCCTCCTGCACGCTGCCGCTGCACTCGGGCGGGCCGGAGTCGTCGAGCACGTTGTTCCGCGCGACGCACCTGCCCGCGCTACCGGCGTAGGTGTTCGTCGCCGGGACCTCGACCCGCTCGAAGTAGTTGCCCTCGATCAGGCACCCGGCGTTCAGCTGGCAGGCCACCCCGACGTCGGTGTTGTAGACGTAGTAGTTGTTGAACACGTGCACCGGCTCGCCGAACCGCACCCGCGGGTTGCGCTGCGGGGTCTGGTTGAACCAGTTGTGGTGATAGCTCACCTTCAGCCGGCCGACGTCCTGCGCGCTGTTGCCGTCATCGTGGCCGAGCAGCATGTTCTTGGTGTGGTCGTGCGTGTGGTTCCACGACACGGTGACGTACGACGAGCCGCGCTTGATGTCGATGAGCCCGTCGTACCCGTCGGCCAGGTCGTTGTGGTCGATCCAGACGTGGTGGGAGAACATCTGCACGTTGATCGAGTCGTCGTTGGCGTTCCGGAACGACAGGTTGCGGATGATGACGTTGTTCACGGCGTTCGCGGGCGGCGAGGTGACCGCGTTGTCGAGGGGGAGGCCGACGTTGAGGCCGCCGCCGCTGATGCCGCCGGTGGAGCCGATGCCCACGATCGACTTGTCCGAGGTGACGTTGTACATGCCGGCCGGAACGGTGATCATCCCGCGTACGCAGATGTTCAGGGGCCCGCTCTGGCCGATGGCCGAGATCAGCTCGCTCGCGGTGTCGACCTCGACGGTCGGCCCGCCCGCGCCGCCCGTGGTCCCGTTACGGCCCCACGCGTTCACCGCGGCGAACCCGACGGGCGTCCCCGAAGTGGGGCAGGAGCCCGGCGGCGGTGACACGGTGGGCGTCACCGTGGGCGTGACCGGCGGCTCGCTCGGCCCGCCGGCGTCGGTCACCAGCACGTCGTCGAACGAGGCGCTCGCGTAGTAACCGGCGAGGCCCACCTTGCCGGAGGAGAAGGTGGAGTCCGTCGCCGACACGACCTCCACGTTGTTCACGAAGCCGCGCAGCGTCGTGCCGAACGCCTCAAGCCTGAGGGTGTACCAGGTGCCCGGGGTCACCGTCGCCGCGGCCGAGCCGAGGGTCGTGGGGGCGCCGCCGGTCCGCTTGCCCAGGACGACCGAGCCCGAGTTGCTCAACCCGAGGAAGTAGTAGTTGCCGGTGCTCTGCGCCCTGGCCAGCACCGCGACGTACCGCCCGCTACCGTTGAACGCGATCGGCTTCACCCGCGCCTGCACCGCCTGGCCCGACCAACCCGTGCCGACCACCGTCCTGGCGTCCGCGCCGGTCCCGGACTGCCGGTACGCCTGGGAGCCGTCGGCCACCACCGACCAGCTTCCCCCGGACTTCGACCAGCCGTTGGAGTTGCCGTCCTCGAAGTTGTCGGCGAACAACGACGCGGCGAACGCGCTGGGCATCGCCACGAGCACCAGCGCCCCGATCACCGCGAGAGCGAGGGACGTCGCGAGCGCAATGAGCGGCGAGCCGCCGAGCCCTTTCCTTCTTCGCACCGTGGAACCTCCAAGTTCCGTCAGTACCGACCGGCCGTGCTCCCGGTCCGGTCGGCCATGGCCTCGCGCCGGGACCGAACCGGCGACGTGGGCGTCCCGCGTTCCGCGGTCACGCGCCGGCGTCGCCGGGGCCCCGGCGAGCGATGTCCGTCGAGCGGCGTGCGAGCCCGCCCGCCGCCCCCTGGATGAGGGCTTTGGGCATGGCTGACCTGCGGCGGAGTACGCCGAGCAGGCCCGTCACGTCGCTCTTGGGCGAAGGGTGGGAAAGCGCTATCCAACTCTTTTCGCACTTTTACGCCCGGAGAAAGGTGCAGTCAAGCACCCAGTTCGTCCGGGGAAGGTGAGGCTCCGTTCCTCCGCCCGGCCGGGGCGTCGTTCTTCCAGGTGGACCCCGTGGAGGACGGTCCGGAAGCGGCGCGGAAGTCCTTCCGCGCCGAGTGAGGTTCGACGCTCGCGCGTCCGCGCCGGGCGAGGCTCAACGCCCGCGTGCCCGCGTCGGGCGAGGCTCAACGCCCGTGTGCCCGCGCCGGGCGACGATCATTCCCGCGCGTCCTCACGCCGGTGCCGGAGCAGCACGACCTGGGAGTCGAGCGTCCGCGACTCGACGAGTTCGAGACCGGTCCGGTGGCTCTGCTCCTGGAAGACCGGCTTGCCGCCGCCCAGGACCACCGGGTGGACGAAGATCTGGTACTCGTCGATCACGCCGTGCTCGGTGAGGAAGGAGGCCAGCGAGGATCCGCCGAACAGCACCATCCTGGCCCCGGACCTCTTGAGCGCGGTCAGCTCCTCGACGACGTTCTCGGAGATCACCCGGGTGTTCCAGTCGGCCTTCTCCAGCGTGCTGGAGACCACGACCTTGGGCGCCTCACGCCAGATCGGGGCGAAGGCCAGGTCGTGCTCGTGCGTCGAGTGCCGCTCGGCGTTCGGCCAGTAGCTCGACATCATCTCCCACACCACGCGCCCGTAGAGGAACACCGTGTCGCCGCCCGTCAGCTCCTGCGAGTAGGTGGACAGCTCCGGATTCATCCGAGGCCAGTCGAACTCGCCGTTCGGCCCCTCGATGAAACCGTCCAGGGACTGGTGTACGAAGTGGATGAGCTCGCCCATGACGACGTCCCGTCTTTGTGGATCTCTCGCGCCCTCGGAGCGCGCTGTCACCCGGGAGTCGGAGCCGTCCCCGGGTTCTCTACATCCGGCGACGACCTTCCCTCCCGGAGACGGTCTCCCCTCCCGGAGACGGTCTCCCCTCCCGGAGACGGCCTTCCCGCGCCCGGTACGACAGCCCTCCCCGCCCGGTGACGACCTTCCCCAAGGGCCGCGAGGCCGAGACGACCCCCGGCCACGGCCGTGCGGGCCACCCACCGGGCACCATCGGCCCCCGCGTACCATTCAGCGGTGGAGGTTCTGGAACCGGAGGAGTGGCGGGCGCGGGCGGAGGCCCACGCCCGGAGGATCGAGGTGTGGGCGGAGCCGCACCTGGCGCGCAGGGCGCGGGGCGAGGCCCACCCCATCGAGGACTTCCTGTTCACCTACTACGGGCACCGGCCGGCGCGGCTGCGGAAGTGGCATCCGGGCGCCGGGGTGATCCTGAAGGGGGCGCGCGACTTCGGCCGCGACTACCTCGACACCCCCGAGGGGGCGACGCTCGACACCGCGGCGCTGATGGACAGGCGCGGGTCCTCCATCGAGTGGATCATGCGACTGCTGGCCGCCACCGCGGCACGGCCGGGATATTTCGGCTGTTTCGGCCTGCACGAGTGGGCGATGGTCTACAAGGCCGCGGAGGTGCGGCACGATGCCTGGCCGCTGCGGCTCAGCGGGGAGGAGATCGCGGAGGTCGTGGAACAGCGGGGCGTGCGGTGCGGCCACTTCGACGCGTTCCGCTTCTTCACCCCCGAGGCGCGCCCCCTCAACGTGCTGCAGCCGACCCGGGAGCGGCAGCCGGAGCTGGAGCAGCCGGGCTGCCTGCACGCCAACATGGACCTGTACAAATGGGCGTACAAGCTGTCGCCGCTGGTGAGCGGCGAGCTCGTCGCCGACTGCTTCACGCTCGCCCGCGACGTCCGCGCCGTGGACATGCGAGCCAGCCCGTACGACCTGAGCGCGCTCGGTCACCGGCCGATCCGGATCGAGACGCCCGAGGGCCGGGCCGAGTACGCCGCCGAGCAGCGGGGGTTCGCCGAGCGGGCGAGGCCGCTGCGGCAGCGCCTGCTCGACTCCTGCGAACGGCTGCTCTCCGGCGCCCGCCTCTCCTGACCCACCCCGAGGATCCCTGCCCCACCCCGAGGACCCCTGACCCGTTCCGACGACTCCTGACCCGCTACCGGGACCCCCGACCCGCTCCGAGCGGGGAGGTGCCGCCAGGGTCTCGACGCGTGGTGCGCCGGAACGCGTCCGGCCGAGCGAGGTCCGGCCGAGCGAGAGGAGGAGAGGGGGATCGCCACCCCTCCCCGGTCAGGCGTCTTGCTGAAACTTACATCGGCCCCGCCCCGCCCCGGCATGACGAGTCCGCAAGGTTTCAGGAGGCAGGGACAAAGGTTGGGGGATGTGCCGGGCGCGTGCGCCCAGACAGGTGAACCGAAAGTTTCTGGTCCTCCTTGACGTATTTCGGGGAGGTTTCCACACTGAGTCCCCAAGGCGTCCTCCTACGGCCGGGTCGGTGGTGCGCAGCGGGGCCGTCGTCTGCGACGCCCCGGTGGTGTGCCTCCCCGGCAATGGGCGCGGCGTCGAACTCGCGGGGTCGTCCCCCGCGTTCCCGCTTTCCCGTGACGCAGTTATGGAGGCTCAGGCATGGGCACAAACGCCATACCCCCGCCCGGCACCCGGCGACCTCTCGGCGGCCTCCGCCGGGCTCTGGTCGCCGGCGCCCTCGGCACCCTCGTGCTCGGCACCCTCACGGCGGTGACCGGCCAGGTCTCCGCCGGTGCCGCCTCCGCGGGTGCCGCCAGCGCCGCGGCGAGCACGCTCGGCGCGGCGGCCCAGCAGAGCGGCCGGTACTTCGGCACCGCGATCAGCGCCGGCAAGCTCAGCGACTCGGCCTACACCACGATCGCGAACCGCGAGTTCGACATGGTGACGGCCGAGAACGAGATGAAGATCGACGCCACCGAGCCGAACCGGGGCCAGTTCAGTTTCACCAACGCCGACCGCGTCTACAACTGGGCGGTGCAGAACGGCAAGCGGGTGCGCGGGCACACCCTGGCCTGGCACTCCCAGCAGCCGGGCTGGATGCAGTCCCTGTCCGGCGGCACGCTGCGCCAGGCGATGATCGACCACATCAACGGCGTGATGGCCCACTACAAGGGCAAGATCTACGCCTGGGACGTGGTCAACGAGGCCTACGCCGACAGCGGCGGCGGCCGGCGCGACTCCAACCTGCAGCGCACCGGCAACGACTGGATCGAGGTCGCCTTCCGCACCGCGCGCGCCGCCGACCCGGCCGCCAAGCTCTGCTACAACGACTACAACATCGACAACTGGACCTGGGCCAAGACCCAGGGCGTCTACACCATGGTCCGCGACTTCAAGCAGCGCGGCGTGCCGATCGACTGCGTCGGTCTCCAGGCCCACTTCAACAGCGGCAGCCCCTACAACAGCAACTTCCGCACCACCCTGCAGAGCTTCGCCGCCCTCGGCGTCGACGTGCAGATCACCGAGCTGGACATCCAGGGCGCCTCGGCCCAGACCTACGCCGCCGTCACCAACGACTGCCTGGCCGTCCCGCGCTGCAACGGCATCACCGTCTGGGGCGTCCGCGACCAGGACTCCTGGCGCTCGGGCGACACCCCGCTGCTGTTCAGCGGCAGCACCAAGAAGCCCGCCTACACCGCCGTGCTGGACGCCCTCAACGCCGCGGACCCGGACCCCGACCCGGACCCGACCCCCACCCCGACTCCGACCCCCACGCCGACGCCCACCCCCACCCCGACTCCGGTTCCCGGGGCGTGCTCGGCGACGATCGCGACGGTCAACAGCTGGCAGGGAGGGTTCCAGACGACGGTGACCGTCCGCGCGGGCAGCGCGCCGGTCAACGGGTGGACGGTGCGGTGGACCTGGCCCGGCGGGCAGACCATCAGCAGCCTGTGGAGCGGTCAGCAGACCGTATCCGGTTCCAGCGTGACCGTCCGCAACGCCTCCTACAACGGTTCCGTCGCGGCGGGCTCCTCGACCACCTTCGGCTTCACCGCCAACGGCACCGCGGCCACCCCCACGGCGACCTGCACCAGTCCTTGACCTGATCCGGTCGCGTGAGGGCCGGGCCGCGATTCCCGCGGCCCGGCCCTCACGTCCTGTTCCGGGGGGCGGCGGGGCGTCCGAGTCGGCGGACACCCCGCCGCCGCTCATCGCCGGGGCCGCTGCGCGACCCTCGGCAGGACGTACGGCGGCCCGGAGAAGGCCAGGTCCGCCTTGACGACGTTGTACGCGCGCTTGGGCCGGTAGGACTCGTCGTACAGGGTGGCCATGCCCTCCGGGGGGTCGGAGAACCAGCCGGGCACCCAGGAGTGCCTGTCGGTGAATCCCCAGACGGTGTAGGAGAGGCAGCGCCGGTTGGCCAGGCACGCCTGCAGGAGCACACTGTAGTTGGACGCCGACGCCTGGAGGCGGGGGTTGATCTCGTCGGAGTCGCCCGCGCGCACGCCTTCGGTCATCTGGCTGCGCACGTCCACCTCGGTGAACGCCGTGGCGAGCCCGAGGTCGGAGAAGGCGTCGAGCACTTCGAGCACCTGGAGGGCGTCGTAGTTGCCGTACTGGGTGCCGAGGTGCCCCTGGCTGCCCACGCCGTCGATGGGGACGCCGCTCGCGCGCAGCTGCCTGACCATGTTGTAGACGTACCAGGTCTTGTCGGAGGTGCCGCGGTCGCCGAACGCCTCGATGTTGTAGTCGTTGTAGAACAGCAGGGCGTTCGGGTCGGCGGCGCGGGCCCAGCGGAAGGCGTCGGCGATGTAGCCGGGGCCGAGGTGCTGCGCCCAGAAGCCCTTCAGGTGGATCGACGACGGGGTGTCCCACGGGTCGCTGGCCGCCTCGTTGACGACGTCCCACTGCGAGATCTTGCCCTTGAAGTGCTTGACGACGGTGGTGATGTGATCGCGCAGGATGTCGCGGAGCTGCGCTTTAGTGATCGTCCCGTCGTTGACGCCCTGGGTGAGCCAGGCCGGCAACTGGTTCTGCCAGACCAGGACGTGCCCGCGGACCTGCTGCCTGTTCCTGCGGGCGAACTCGACCAGCTCGTCGGCCGGGCCCCAGTCGTACGTGCCCCGGGTGGGTTCGAGCGACTCCCACTTCATGGCGTTCTCGGCGGTGACGGAGGAGAACTGCGACGCGGCGAGCGCGCGGTACCGCGGATCGGCCGCGTCGCGCAGCGCGTCTATGTCGACCGCGGTGCCGATGGCGAGATCGTGGCGGGCGGCGAGCGTGCGCAGGCTCTGCTCGGCGACCGTGGGGGGCCGTTCCTCCGCCATGACGGGTACGGCGTTCACCGTGCCGGCCAGCATGAGCGCGGTGGTGCCGGCGGTCAGGAAACGTTTCATCGAACTCCCTCGGGATCGGCCCCCGAAATTTTCGGCTTGATGTGAAATGTGAGGCGGGTCCCCGCGGACCTGCGGGGACCCGTCCGGTCGTCAGTGGCTCCGTGGGGGCCCGTGGGGGCCCGTGAGGGCCACATGGGGCGCCCGTAGGACGTCGGTGGGACGTCAGCCCACCCGGCAGGAGACCGTCGGCCAGGTCCGGTCGCCGCCGTGCATGACGGTGAAGCCGAAGGTGTTGCCGCTGCCGTTGGGGCGCATCGTCATGACCTTGCCGCTGCCGTCCCAGGTCGGGCTGCCGTTCCAGGTGGTGCTGACCCGGTGGGCGTCGCGCAGGGTCACCGTGACGATCCAGCTGTTGCTTCCCGAGACGTTGACCGACAGGTTGAACCGGTCGCTCCACTGCTGTCCTGCGGTGACGGTGGCCGTGCAGCCGCCGCCCGGCGGGTCGGTCGGGGTGCCGCCGCCGTCAGGTGCCACGGCCCTGCCGGTGGAGGGTGAGATCATCCCGGCGCACAGGTTGCGGCTCCTCAGGTTCGCGGCGATCTGCGGGATCGCGTTGAGCGTGGTCGCGTACTGGTCGTGCATCAGGATGATCTGGCCGTTCTGCAGCCGTCCGGCGGCCTGCACGATCTGGGCGGTGCTCGCGCCGTTCCAGTCCTGGGAGTCGACGTCCCAGATGATCTCGGTGAGACCGAGCTGCTGCGCGACCGATCTCAGGGTGGTGTTGGTCTCCCCGTACGGGGGCCGGAAGAGCCTGGGCGCGGTCCCGGTGGCCTGCTGGAGGGCCTGCTGGGTCCGCTGGAGCTCCGACTGGATCTGGGAGGCGCTCATGTTGACCAGGTGGGGGTGGGTGTAGCTGTGGTTGCCGATCCACATTCCGGCGTCTCGCTGGGCGCGGACCAGGGCCTGGTTGTTCTGGGCGTTCTGCCCGGTGTTGAACATGGTGGCCCGCAGGCCGTTCTGCCGCAGCGCGTTCAGCAGGTTGGCGGTGTTGCCGGGGTTGGGGCCGTCGTCGTAGGTGAGCGCGACGTATCCGGCGCCGCAGTCGGCGGCCTGTGCCGCGGGTGACGAGGTCACGGTGAGCGCCGCGCCGAGGACGGTGAGAAGACCCATCACGAGTGAACTCCGGATGCGTGAGCGGCGTACCCGGCTTCCGCCGGTGATGGTTGCGTTGTCGATCACTCTGTTCCTCCACTGGAACACCGATCGGTGGGGACGGACGCACGTACGGCTGCGGCGTGACGCGTACGGAATACGCGGAAACGCGTTGAGCCGCGATTCCGCCACAAGGTCACCCGGGTGGGACGAGCAGGCCTGCCTGGTGAGTCATTCTGTGTATTGTCACGAAATCTGTCAAGAAAGCATCGAAATCTTTCGGTAACATCGGCCGGGATCCGATCGTGCCAAAGAAGCTTTCATTGAACGCCTTCACCTTCCGCCGACCAGCCAAAGTCGACGACCAGGAGAAACGCATCCCCGGGGAATCGCGACCAAGATCATATTTCCGATATATTTCTGAAAGTTGTTGACAGTCCGGCGCGCCAAATCCACACTCTCACCATCGACAGGCCCCGACCGCTGTCGATCCGGGTCACCCGCCGCGCGGCCTGGTCCTCCGGTCGTCGACGGCACGACGCCCGGCCCGCCCTGCCGTGTCGTACGACTCCGACGCGCGGTGGACGTCACCTCGGTCACCGCCGGCCCCGCCGGGTCGTATCACGCTGCCTGCCCCCACCGGCCTTCACCAGGAGGAAGCACGCAATGAACGATGCCCCCGTCCCCCCGAAGCGCCGCGGGCACCGCGGGCGCCGCGGGCACGGCCACGCCAGATCGCTCGTCGGCCGCCTCTGCGCCGTGGCGCTGGCCATCGCCCTGGCGGTGCTGCCCGGCCCCGCCTACGCGGCGATCACCACCAACCAGACCGGCACCAACAACGGCTACTTCTTCTCGTTCTGGACCGACAGCCAGGGCACGGTCTCCATGGAGCTGGGATCCGGCGGCGACTACAGCACCTCGTGGCGCAACACCGGGAACTTCGTCGCAGGCAAGGGCTGGAGCACCGGCGGGCGCAGGAGCGTGAACTACTCGGGCAGCTTCAACCCGTCCGGCAACGCGTATCTCACCCTCTACGGGTGGACGAGAAATCCGCTCGTGGAGTACTACATCGTCGACAACTGGGGCACCTACCGGCCCACCGGGACGTACAAGGGCACGGTCACCAGCGACGGCGGCACGTACGACATCTACCAGACGACGCGCGTCAACGCCCCCTCCATCGACGGCATCAGGACGTTCAACCAGTACTGGAGCGTCCGCCAGTCGAAGAAGACGGGCGGGACGATAACCTCCGGCAACCACTTCGACGCCTGGTCCCGCAACGGGATGAGCCTGGGCAACCACGACTACATGATCCTCGCTACAGAGGGCTACCAGAGCAGCGGAAACTCCAACATCACGGTCGGCGGCTCCTCCGGCGGAGGCGGTGGCGGTGGAGGCGGTGGAGGCGGTGGCGGCGGTGGCTGCACCGCGTCTCTCTCCGCGGGCGAGCAGTGGAGCGACCGGTACAACCTCAACGTCGCGGTCAGCGGATCGAGCAACTGGACCGTGACGATGAACGTCCCGTCCCCCGCCAAGGTCCTCTCCACCTGGAACGTCAGCGCGAGCTACCCCAGCGCCCAGGTGCTGACCGCCAGGCCCAACGGCAGCGGCAACAACTGGGGCGTGACGATCCAGCGCAACGGCAACTCGACCTGGCCGACGGTCTCCTGCAGCGCGAGCTGACCCTGTAACACCACCACCGCGCCGTCGAGGACGGCGCCGTCCGGCCCGGACACCCGACGCGCGTGCCCCGGTGCCGGGGCGCCTCGGTCCATCCCGCCACCCCCGGTTCTCCGACCGGATACGCGCTCGTCCGGCTGTCGGCCGGAATCCGGTCGGAAACGTGGCCCCGCTTCTCTGGGGAGTGAAGCGGGGCCACCGCCGTTCCCGGAAGCCGGTATCACATTCCTAGTCGCGGAACGATCCGTCCGCCCGGCGCAGATGATTGCTAAGCAGATGCCTGCAGTCGGGACAGTGCCGCATGAACCCGCGCTTCACCACAAAGGCGATACCGACGGTGCACAAGTACAGAAGCCCGACCATCCACTTCTGCCCCACGCGGGGAACGGCCGGCTTGGTGCAGGTCTCGCAGTCTCGACAGCTCAATGTTCCCCCGTCACCGTGATGGACGACCACCTGCTTTGTAGATCGTACGTGGGAGCAATCCGTAACAAGCGTGTGAGCCCATTCCGCTTCTGCGGAATCTGGTGGCTCATACCGAATCAGGCCCAAGCAGGTGTTCGCCGTCATGCGTACGGACAGCGGGATCGGCGATTCGGAGCGCGTCCAGCAGGCGGATCGAAAAGGCTTCCGGCATAAGGCCTGAGACCTCGTCGCAGGTGAGCCACGCGGCCTTCGTCGCCTCCCCGGTCGCTCTGGCCTGTCCCCCCACCGGGCGGCAGAGAAAGACCAGGGAGACGACGCCCCCGGGCAGCTGCCATCGGCCGTTGTCGCGTCGCTCGATCGCGAGGAAACGGCTCACCGAACGGCGGCCGGGCCATCGCCGGAGCGAAAGAAAGATCCTGGCCACTTCGATGAGTGACCAGGACTCCATATACCTCGGTGTTCGAGAAGGGATCCCGTGGAGCCCGAAGACAGGCGACACCGCGGGGCGTCCGTCGTTCGGACGCCCCGCGGCGGCGTTATCCGGAAAGGCGGGCCGGGCCCGCCGGGGTGGTCAGCTTCCGTAGACCTCGAAACTGAACAGGGAGTAGCCCCACGCCGTGGCCCGGGTGGTGCCGTAGATGCGCACGTACCTGGCGGAGTTGCTCAGGCCGGTGTTGTCGTCCTCACCGCCGTTGCCGCCGGTCACCGACCGGGCGTTCGTCCAGGTCGTGCCGTTGGGCGAGGTCTGGATCTGGTACGCCGACCCGTAGGCCGCCTCCCACACCAGGCGCACCCGGTTGATCGTGTACGTGGCGCCCAGGTCGACCTGGATCCACTGCGGGTCGGAGAACGCGCTGGCCCACCGGGTCGTCGCCGACGCGTCCACCGCGGCCGAGGCCGGGTAGGCGGCCGCCTCCACGCTGGACGCCGTCGCCGGCTTGTTCAGCGCGAGGTTCGTCGACGGCGGCGTCGTCGTTCCGCTGGTGAAGGTGAAGGAGTCGATGTCGAACAGCGAGCCCGCGCCACCGGTGAAGACGAGGAACAGGTTCGTCGTCCCCGACGGCGGCGTCACGGTGCCGGTGACGTTGGCCCAGGTCTCCCAGCCGCCGGTCGGCGCGACCGTGGCCGTGCCGATCACCGTCCCGGTCGCGGAACCGGCCCGCAGGGTGAGCGTGCCACCGGCGCCGGCCGACGCGACCCTGGCCGTGAACGACGTGACCCCGGTCAGGTTGTACGGCGTGAACGAGATCCAGTCCCCGTTCTCGACGTAGCCGATCGCGTTGCCGCCGTTGGCCGACGGCTTCGCCACGACCTGCACGCCCTGCTGGGCGCTGAAGTGCTCGGCCTGACGGGTCCGCGGCTGCAGGACGGCCTGCGGCGCGTGGACGGCCGTGGTCGAGCCGACCGGGGTGTACTCCGCGTCGAAGACGCCGAAGATGTTCGCGTTGGCGTCGTGCTCACCGTCCACGGGGGTCTGGATGGTGCCCGAGCAACCGGTCGCGCTGGTCATCTGGTGGCCGTGACTGTCGTGGCCGAGGATGTAGTTGATCTTCACCCGGTTGCAGTCGATGGTCGAGGCGTTCGGGTCGACGACGCTGATCTGGAACGGGACCGCGTCACCGAAGTTGAACACCCGCCCGTTGAGCGGCAGGTTGAGGGTGACCGTCGGCTGCCCGACGCTGATGGTGGTGCTCGCCGTGGCGCTGCGGCCGGTGTTGTCGCTCACCGTCAGCGTCGCCGTGTACGTGCCGTTGGCCGTGTAGGTGAACGACGGGTTGGCCGCGGTCGAGTCGGTGCTGCCGTTCGTCGTGAAGTCCCACGCGTACGTGATCGGGTCGCCGTCCGGGTCGGTGCTCCCCGCCGAGCTGAACTGCACGGCGAGCGGCGCGTTGCCGGCCTTCGGGGTGGCGTTGATCGCCGCGATCGGGGCCTGGCCGGTGCCCGAGTTGTACTCGATCCTGTACACGGCCGAGTTGGCGTCGCCGCCGAACCAGCCGGTGCCGTAGTCGAGCACGTACAGCGCGCCGTCCGGCCCGAACTCCGAGTCCATCACCTGCGTGCCGGTCCAGGTGGGGAAGGGCTCGATCGTGCCCACCCCGCCGCTGCCGTTCAGGGTGACCGTCTTGATCCAGCGCCGGCCGAACTCGCTGATGAACACCTTGCCGTTCATCGACGCCGGGAACTTCACGTCCGAGACGAGCCCGGCGTTGTAGTTGTAGACCGGGGCGCCCATCGGCGACCAGCTTCCGCAGCACAGCTCCGACCGGTCCTGGCCGACTCCGTACGGCAGCCAGGCCGCGCGCGAGGCCGGGAGCTGGGTGATGCCGGTGTTGTTGCGCGAGTTGTTCGTCGGCCCGCCGGCGCAGTTGAACGCGGCGCCCGAGGGCCCCGACGGGAACGTGAAGTCGACGTACGGCACGTTGAACTGCGAGCAGTACGGCCAGCCGTAGTTGCCGGGCTGGGTGATGCGCTCGAACGAGACCGACGCCGCCGGGCCACGGGTGGCGCTGGCGGTGCCCGAGTCCGGTCCGTAGTCACCCAGGTAGACCGTGCCGGTGGCCTTGTCCACGTTCATCCGGAACGGGTTGCGGAAGCCCATCGCGTAGATCTCGGGCCGGGTGTTCGCGGTGCCGGCCGGGAACAGGTTGCCCGTCGGGACGGTGTAGCCGCCGGCCGCGCTCGGCTTGATCCGCAGCACCTTGCCCCGCAGGTCGTTGCTGTTGCCGGAGGTGCGCTGCGCGTCGAATGCCGGGTTGCGGTCGGTCCGCTCGTCGATCGGCGTGTAGCCGCTGGAGTCGAACGGGTTCGTGTCGTCACCGGTGGAGAGGTAGAGGTTGCCCGCCGCGTCGAAGTCGATGTCGCCGCCGACGTGACAGCACATGCCGCGGCTGGTGGGGACGTCGAGGACGGTGACCGCGGAGGCCGCGTTGAGGGTGTGGTCCGCGTTGACCGTGTACCTGGCCAGCCGGTTCACGCCGTTGAACGGGGCGAACTGGGCCGCCGTCCCGGTGGCGGGCGCGTCACCGCCCGGGGTGGACAGCGGCGGCGCGTAGTAGACGTACACCCACCGGTTCGTCGCGAAGTTCGGGTCGGCCTTGATGCTCTGCAGGCCCTCTTCGTCGTGCGTGTACACCGGGATGGTGAGCGCCACCTTGGTGTTGCCCAGTACGTCGGTGTAGCGGATCACGCCGTCGCGCGACGTGTGCAGCACGCCCCGGTTGGGCAGGACGGTGAGGCCCATCGGCTCGCCGGTCTCCGCCACGCCCTTGGCGAGCGTCACCTGGGTGTAGCCGGGCGCCGCGAGCGCCACGCCCTTGGACGCGCTCTTCGAAGCGGTGCTCGGCGCGGCCTGTGCCGCTGGAGGGCCCAGGCTGAGTGCGGTCGCCAGTACGGCGACGCATGCGACTAGTTTTCTCAACATGATCGGTGGTGCTCGCTTCCTGTAGTACGAGTCCATACAGGCGTGCGCCGATCACGCCAACGACGCGTAGGGGTGGGGGGAAATCCGTCAGCGACGTCGCTCGGACAAACTGTGACCGCTATGGGTAAAACAGTCAACAGGTGTCAGTCAGGAGTTGTGAGTCACCTCGCCTTCGAGCGCTGCGGGGGTGCGGGGTCGGACAGGTCGTCAAGCGGCTACGGGCGGACGCGCCTGAGGCGCACCACGAAGGTGGCCGTCGCCGGGGCCATTGCGGGTGGTCATGGCAACGGGACGCCGGACGCCCCGCTCACCGGCCGGGGGGAAGCCGGTGAGCGGGCCGGGGAAGCCGGTGACCGATGGGCGCCGGTGCGTCGGCGCCCACCGGCCTCCGCCGGGGGGTGACGAGCGGGGCCGGGTCGGCGGGAACGGTCGGCGTCCGTCCCCGCCGGCCCGGCTATCCCTCTTGTGCCGGCGGCACGGCACCACCTGGCGCCGCGCCGGCCGTCAGCAAGTCGCGGTGGAGCGGATCAGCAGTCGCATGACGACCTCCAGGCCGTTCGGGGGGTGTGGGGGGTGTCGCCGGCCACGGTGCGGAGCCGCGGCCGGTGGAACCGCGTGATCAGGTGCGGTGCTGTGAACACGGAGTGAGCCGGGATCGCGAAAACTCGGTGACAGATACGGCGGCGTGCCTGCCCCGGCCGCCGACATACGGTGCCAATCCCGGTGGACGAGGTGGTTCGCTTCCGGCCGATCGCCGATCTCGGCCTCGGAACAGCGAGCCTCGTCGCACGGGAGACGAGAAGTGCGGTGCCGCAATCGCAAATTGCTGCACCTCCTGAGCTTTCGCCACCTTTGCGGCTCATTCTGTAATTCTGGTGCGATCTTAAAATGTTACGTACGGACTGTCTAGATGTTACGGCCGAATCTGTGGGACTTTTGTCGACTTTGGGCGAAAGTCCAGCGCTGTCGGTCGAAACTCTCCCTGTTCGGCGCGGGGAACGGGACGGAGAACGGCACCGGGACCGGCCCGGGGAACGGAAGGAGAACACAGAGAACCCGGAGGTGTCGTGGGATCGGCCGCTGTGCCGCGTCAAGGAGGTCTGTCCGCGTCAAGGAGGCCTGTTCACGTCAAGGAGGCCTGTCCGCGTCAAGGAGGCCTGTTCACAAGGGGTGGCTTCCGCTCACCTGGCTCTTCTGCCGGGCGGTCGTGACCGTCGACTCTTCCGGGCGGTCGTGACCGTCGACCGGCGCCCGGATGCCGGGTGAGGGCGCGACACCGGCGGGCGGCGATCGGCCCGCTGATCACCGTGGCCCGGCGGGCACCGGTCAGTGCCCCCTGAACGCCTCCTCCAGCCACCAGGAGCCGTGCTCGCGGGTGATCTTGGCGTGGACGAGCAGCGGCCGGTCGCGCGGCCCCTTCAGCCAGGCGGCCACGCCGTCGAGGTCCGGCACGGCGGAGACGGTGACGGCGGCGCAGCCGTGACCGCGCGCGATGGAGGCGAGGTCGGCGGGCGGGAAGGTGACGGTGTCCAGGCGGTGACCGGCGAAGTGGTGCACCTCCGCCCCGTACGCCTCGTCGTCGTAGACCACGATCACCATCGGCAGCCCGAGCCGGACCACCGTCTCCAGCTCCGCGATACCCATCAGCGCGCCACCGTCGCCGAGGGCGGCGACCGGCAGACGGTCGGGACGGGCCAGCGCGGCGCCTATGGCGGTGGCCAGGCCGAGGCCGACGGCCTGGAAGCCCTGGGTGAAGCAGAAGCCGTTCTCGTCGGGGACATCTAGAAACATGGCCGGAAATCCCATGAAATTTCCGGAGTCGGTGGCGACGATGCGCTCGTCCGGAAGCAGGTCGTCCAGGGCGATGGTGAGCGTCCGGGGGTCGATCCGGCCGTCGCCGCTCTCGTCCTCGTACGGCACACTCCGCCACGCGCGCTCGGCCGCGATCCGGTCGGCCAGCGCGGGCGTGCGGTAGCCGCGCGGCACCGGGTTCGACGGGCGCGACCCCTCGGGACGCAGCACGCCGGCGACGGCGGCGGCCACCTCGGGGATGTCGCCGACCAGGCCCAGGGAGACCCTCTGGTGGACGGCGATGGACTCCTCGTCCAGGTCGATCTGGACGACCTCGGTGCCGGGCCCGATCAGCGCGCCGTGCCGGGTGGTCCACGCGTTGAGCGAGCAACCCCAGGCCACCAGGACGTCGGCGTCGCGGATGAGCCGGGCGGCCAGCGGGGAGGCGAACCCTCCGCTGACGTCGAGGTCCCACGGGTTGCCGCGGAAGAGCCCCTTGGCCACCGCCGAGGTGGCCAGCAGCGCCCCGACGAGGTCGGCCAGCTCCTCAAGCCGGTGCCTGGCGTGCCGGGCGCCGCGTCCGGCGACGAACACCGGCCTCTCCGACCGCGTCAGCATCCAGGCCAGGGCCTCGGCACCGCCGTCAGGCCACACGCGGGCCAGGGTGCCGGTCTTCCGCTCCGGAAGCGCGGGAAGGACCGGAGCCGTACCGGGGCCGGGCCCGGCGTCGGCCCCCTGCACGTCGAGCGGCAGGTTGAGGAGCACGGCCCGGCGTTCGCGGCTCGCCGTCGCGTACGCCCGGACGGCGGTCTCGATCGCGGAACCGGCGTCGTCTACCCGCATCGGCACCGCGCCGACCGCCGTGGCCAGGGCGTCCTGGTCGATGTGGAAGTTGGAACGCGGGTCGGTGGCCTCGCCGGCCAGCACCACCAGCGGAGTGCCACTCCTGGCGGCCTCGGCGAGCCCGGTCAGCGCGTTGGTCAGCCCCGGCCCCTGGTGCACGCTCACCACGCCGACCTTGCCGCTCACGCGGGCGTACGCGTCGGCCATCGTGGCGGCCCCGGCCTCGTGACGGGCGGCGACGAACCGGGCGCCACCGTCCACCAGCGCGTTGGTCACGCGGAAGTTGCCACTGCCCACCACGCCGAACACCGTGTCGACGCCGAGCGCGGCCAGTGCGCGGCCCACCACCTCGGCGACGATCATCGCCCCGCCCGGGGGCCGGCGGCGCGGCGGATCCGGCCCGCGGTCCGCGACGACGAGCGGGTGATGAGGTCGGCGCCCTCGATCGCATCCATGGCGCCCTACAGTAACGGCACACCGCCACCTTCGATGATCATGGTGTTGCCCTCCACGCCACCCGACCGCCCGGTGGCCGGCGCGGGTCACGTGGACGATGCCCGCCGGGGCTTCCGGCTCCCGCGGAGGCGATCCAGCGGCCCCGCCGAGGCGGCGCGACCGTCCGATAATCGCGCCCTTGAACGGCACGGCCTTTCTTTGCCCTGGCATCGGCCTGATATTTGACCCGCAGTCCTCGAAAACGCGAAACAGAGGCCCTGGTCTCCGCACGCGCATAAGATTTTCATCCAGGGGCATCGAGATCGTCCGGATGTCGAGAAACACGCCGCGAGCTGCCCGGAAGCGGTTCTCCATCTCCGGCGTACGCATTTAGGGGCGCCGGGAAAACGGGCGGAAACATCCGTGCGGTAAATCAGAGTAAACCATTCTGCTGCCTTCGCCGATACCGGCGGGAAGGCCGCAATGGTGGTCGTGTGTCGAACCTTTCCTGAAACCCGGGAAACGGTCGGCGGATTCAGTGGGAAGCCGTCGAAGGATTCGCCGTGACATCAGGCGGGCACGCGAAGGGAGTCACGCCTCCGAGCCCCGCGCACCACGGTGAGGGACAGCGCGGCGAGGCAGAAGGCGGCCAGCATGACGACGGCCATGGAGACCGTGCCGCCGCCGAGGAGGCCCGACAGAGGGGAGGCGGCCGCGCCGAGGACGAACTGGCTGCCGCCGAGCAGGCCGGAGGCCGCTCCGGGAGCGTCGTGGCCGAGTGACTGGACGACGGTCGTGGTAGCGGGCAGCGCCGTGCCGAGGCCGGAGACGGTGACGAACAGGCAGGCCCACGTGACGGCGAAGGAACCGCCGGTCGTGACCAGCGACGCGACCAGGGCCGCCGTACCGGTTCCGGCCACGGCCAGCCCCGTGACCAGCAGGGTGTCCACCCGGACGCGGGCCGACAGACGGCCGAAGAGGAGGCTGGAGGCCAGCATGCCGAGGGCGTTGGTGGCGAAGACGAGGCTGTACCGCGTGGCCGAGAGGCCGTACACGTCCTGGAAGACGAACGTCGCGCCGGCGATGTAGGTGAAGAGCGCGGCCCCGGTGAAGGACGAGGCGAGCACGTACCCCACCAGGGCGGGCCGCCCGGCGAGCGTCGCGATGGCCCTGACCACGCCGGTCACCCCGCTCGATCGCCTGCGGCCGGCGGGCAGGCTCTCCGGCACCCAGGCGAGGATCCCCGCGATCAGCAGGACGCCGAAGCCCGCCAGCGCGACGAAGACGAGGCGCCAGGAGCCGGCACCGAGGATCACCCCGCCGAGCACCGGCGCGGCCACAGGGGCCGTGAACACGATCGCGGACAGGGTCGCGAAGTGGCGGCCCGCCTCCGGGGTGCCGTGGAAGCGGTCGGTGAGCACGGCCCGTGCGACCACCATGCCCGCCGCCCCGGCGACCCCCTGCAACAGCCGCACCGCGTTGAAGATCTCGATGCCGGGGGCGGCGGCGCAGGCCAGCGACAGCACCGTGAACAGCGCGGCGCCGGTCAGCAGGACGCGGCGGCGGCCCACCGCGTCGCTGACCGGGCCGAGGAGGAGCTGCCCCGCGGCGAGCCCGACGAGAAAGGCCGTCAGGGACAGCTGGACCGAGGGGGCCTCGGTGCCGAAGGACCTGGCCAGACCAGGGAAGCCGGGCACGTACATGTCGATGGCAAGCGGGGCGACCGCGGTGAGAGCCGCGAGCACGAGGATGAGCCGGCCGTTGTGCCTCCGGCCGGTGTGCTCGGGGTCGTTGACGAGGGACTGGTTCTGGGACATGGGTGAGCCGCTTTCCGGCCGGGGGCATGGGCGGGAGCCGCCGATACGCCGGTGATCATCGGCGGTGAAGATTATGCATGGTCCGCCGGAAGAATGACACCACTAGTCACAGATGATCCATTCGATTAGCATCGGCGCTGACCGCTTCCGGACACAACTGTTGACATTTAGGGTTGTGAGGCCCGACATACGTATCGCCGGCCTGTGATCGGCAACCCGACAGCTTTTCCAGCAGGCTGTTTTTCCCCAGTAGAGGGTTATTCGTTCCACCCCATCCCGCGCCGCGGCATGCCCGCGTTGAAGGAGGACGGATGCGTACACCCGACATCTACCTGCGCAGTATCGGCGTCCACCTACCGCCGGTGGTCAGCATCGAGACGGCGGTCGCCGAGGGCCGCTACCCGGCGGAGGAGAAGGAGTATTTCCGCCTCGGCGGTGCGGCGGTGGCCGGCGACCTGCCGGCTCCCGAGCTCGCGCTCCGCGCGGCCCGGCACGCGTTCGAGCGCTCCGGCGGAATGTCGCCGCGCGATCTGGACCTCATGCTGTACGTCGACGTCTGGCACCAGGGGCCGGAGGGCTGGCTGCCGCAGTACTACCTGCAGCAGCACCTGGTCGGCGGCGACGTCCTGTCGGCCGAGCTGCGGCAGGGATGCTGCGGGATGTTCAACGCGCTGCAGTTCGCCGCCGGGTACCTGCGGCCGGGCGGCACCGCGCTGCTGGTCGGCGCCGACAACCACGGCAGCCCGCGGGTCGACCGGTGGCGCATGATCGAGGGCTACGTGGTGGGCGACGCCGGATGCGCGCTGCTGCTCACCACGGACACGGGCTTCGCGCGGTTGCTGTCGGTCAACGTGGTCGTGCTGCCGGAGGCCGAGTCGGTCAACGACGGCGGCGTGCCGCTGTTCCCGCCGGAGGCGACCGTGGGCAGCCAGCTCGACTTCGCCACCCGGCACCGCGCGTTCCGCGGGCGGCTGCTGGCCCGCGACGGCGGCGCCGGCGTCATGCTGGCGATCCAGTCGACGTTGATGGAGCTGGTCGACCGCACGCTCAAGGAGGCGGGGATCACCCTCGACGAGGTGGCGCGCGTGGCGTTCCCCCACGGGCGCTGGGACAACGTGGAGGAGCGGGCGAGCTGGTTCGGGCTGACCCTGGCCGACACCACCTGGGAGTACGGCTCCGGCGTCGGCCATTTCGGGGTCAGTGACCAGTTCGTCGCCCTCGACCACCTGATGGCCGGCGGGGCACTGGCCCCCGGCGACTACGTGCTGCTCATCGGGGTGGGGGCCGGCAAGACCCTGGCCTGCGCCGTCGTGCGGATCCTCGACATCCCCGGGCAGTACGCCTCCGACGACCTCGGCTGAGCGGCCGTACACGCCGACGATCGGGCCCGACCGGCCCGAGGGACGCTGAGCTGCCGTACGCATCGATGACCGGGCCCGACCGGCCCGGGAGGCGACGGCGACACCCGGTTGAGCGGCTGTGCGCATCGACGATCGGGCCTGACCGGCCCGGGAGATGGCGAAGACACCTGGTTGAGCGGCTGTACGCGCCGATGATCGGGCCCGACCGGCCCGGAAGACGAAGAAGACACCCGGTTGGGCGGCCGTGTGTCGGCGGTCGGGTTCGACCGGCCTGGGAGACGGCGGACACACCTGGCTTCCGCCAGGCGTGACCATTCCCGCCGCCGTTGTGGAAATTCTCGAATCGCCCGCGTGGGCGCGAATATGGGGAGGCGATGTGTGATGGACCAACCGGTCGAGATGATCGCGCTGATCGGGATCGGCTGCCGGCTGCCCGGCGGCGTCGGCTCGGTGGACGACTACTGGGACCTGCTGTGCGAGGGCCGGGACGCCGGCGGGCCCGCGCCCGCCGACCGCTGGCGCGACTACGCCGACCGCGGCCCCTCGTACGCGGCGGCGGTGCGCCGCACCCTCTCGTACGGCAACTTCCTGGACGGGGCGGCCGACTTCGACGCGGAGTTCTTCGGGCTCTCGCCGCGCGAGGCGGAGCTGATGGACCCGCAGCAGCGCCTGGTGATGGAAACCGCGTGGGAGGCGCTGGAGCACGCAGGGGTCTCGCCGGACGCGCTGGCCGGTACGGACGCGGGCGTGTACGTGGGCGTCTGCACCGGCGACTACGGCCATCGCCTGCTGGAGGACCTGCCCGACATCGAGGCGTGGACCGGGATCGGCGCGGCCACCTGCGCGGTCGCCAACCGGGTGTCGTACGCGCTCGACCTGCGCGGCCCGAGCATGGCGGTGGACACGGCGTGCTCGGCGTCGCTGGTCGCCGTCCACCTGGCCGTGCAGGCCCTGCGCGCGGGCGAGACCGACGTGGCGCTGGCCGGTGGGGTCAACCTCATCCTGTCGCCCGGCGAGACGCTGACACTGGACGCCGCGGGCACGCTGGCACCCGACGGGCGGAGCAAGTCGTTCGACGCCGCCGCCGACGGCTACGGGCGGGGCGAGGGCGCGGCCGTCGTGGTGCTCAAGCGGCTCGCCGACGCCGTACGGGACGGGGACCGGATCCTGGCGACCGTCCGCGGCAGCGCGGTCAACCAGGACGGCCGTACCGCGGGCATCATGGCGCCGTGCGGCCAGGCGCAGGAGCACGTCATGCGCCGCGCGCTGCGGCAGGCGGGCGTCGAGCCGGGCACGGTCGGGTACGTCGAGGCGCACGGCACCGGCACGGCGGTCGGCGACCCCTTGGAGGCGGGCGCGATGGCCGCCGTGTACGGGGCGGGCAGGCCGGCGGAGCAGCCGTGCCTGATCGGTTCCGCCAAGTCCAACATCGGCCACCTCGAAGGCGCCGCCGGCGTCGCCGGCCTGGTCAAGGCCGTCCTCGCGCTCGACCGCGGCGAGCTACCGCCGAGCCGGATCGAGGCGCCCACCCCGGCCGTCGACTGGGCGGGCGCCGGGCTGCGGGTGGTCGACGCGCCGACGCCCTGGCCCGTCTCCGCGCATCCGCGCCGGGCCGCGGTCTCCGCCTTCGGCTACGGCGGCACCGTCGCCCACGTCGTCCTCGAACAGGCGCCCCCGGCCGAACCGCCCGCGACTGGAAACGCGGAGAACGAGGGGAACACGGGGAACACGGGGAACACGGGCCGCCTGTACCCGGTTTCGTCCGCGTCGTCCGCGTCGTCCGCGTCGTCCGCGTCGTCCGCGTCGTCCGCGTCGTCCGCGTCGTCCGCGTCGTCCGCGCTGCCCGTGCCGTCCGCGTCGTCCGTGCCGCGGCTGTACCCGGTGTCCGCCGCGTCGCCGGCGGCCCTGCGGCAGGCCGCGGGCAACCTCGCCGGTGTCGTCGGTGTCGCCGGCGGCCTGCCCTCGGCCGACGTCGGGCACACGCTCGCGCTGCGCCGCGCCCACCTGCCGCACCGGGCCGTGGTCGCGGCGAAGAGCCCGGCCGCGCTGGCCGACCGATTGCGCACCCTGTCCACCGGCACCTCGCACGACGCGGTGACCACCGGGCGGGTGCTCGTCGATCCCGGCCCCGGCCCGGTGTTCGTGTTCTCCGGGCACGGCTCGCAGTGGGCCGGCATGGGCAGGGAACTGCTGGAGACCGAGCCGGCGTTCGCCGCGGTGATCGACGAGCTGGAGCCGGTGTTCGCCGCCGAGATCGGCTTCTCGCCGCGGAAGGCGCTCACCGAGGACGAGCTGACCGAGGTGGACCGGATCCAGACCATGATCTTCGCGATGCAGCTCGGCCTCGTCGAGCTGTGGCGGGCGCACGGGGTCCGTCCGCACGCGGTCATCGGCCATTCGGTCGGCGAGATCGCCGCCGCCGTGACGGCCGGGGCGCTGAGCCGCCTGGACGGCGCCCGGCTGATCTGCCGCAGGTCCCTGCTGCTGCGGCGGGTCGCCGGCCGCGGCGCGATGGCGATGGTGCACCTGCCGTTCGCCGAGGTGGCGCGGCTGCTGGGGGACCGCGCCGACGTGGTCGCCGCGATCGCGTCGTCGCCCGGCTCGACGGTCGTCTCCGGTGACCCGGACGCCGTGGCCGGCGTGGTGGCCGGCTGGATCGAGGAGGGCGTCCCGGCCCGCCGGGTCGCCTCCGACGTGGCGTTCCACGGGCCGCAGATGGATCCGCTCCTGGCCGGCCTGACCGCCGCCGCGGACGGCCTCACGACCGGTGTCCCCGGCATCCGCGTCTACTCGACGGCACTGGACGATCCACGGGCGGGCCACGGCTTCGACGGCGCGTACTGGGCGGCCAACCTGCGCCGGCCGGTGCGCCTGGCCGACGCGGTCGCGGCGGCCGCGGCCGACGGATACCGCGCGTTCGTCGAGCTGTCCTCACACCCGGTGGTCACCCATTCGGTGCTGGAGACGTTGAGCGCGGGCGGGTACGAGGAGATCTTCGTCGGCGCGTCGTTGCGGCGGAACCGTCCCGCGGGGGCCGCCCTGCTGAACAGTGTCGCCGCGGCGCACTGCGCCGGCCTCGACGTGGACTGGCGTCGGCTGCAGCCGGACGGCGGGCCGGTCGTGCTTCCCTCGTACCCCTGGCAGCACCGCAGGCACTGGCGTACGCTGTCGGTCCCCGACACCGGCGGTCGCGGCCACGATCCGGGCACGCACACGCTGCTCGGCGACGACATCGAGCTCGCGGGCACCGACGTGCGGCTCTGGCGGACCGTCCTGGACGACCAGAGCCGGCCCTACCCCGGCAGCCATGCCATCGAGGACGTGGAGATCGTACCGGCCGCGGTGCTGGCGGCCACCTTCTTCGCCGCCGCCGGAGGCCAGGCGCTCGGCGAGGTGACGATGTCGGCGCCGCTGCTGACCGCCGACCGCCGCGAGGTCCAGGTGGTACGGCAGGGAACCGGGCTGCGGCTGGCGGCCCGTACCGCGGGCGAACCGGACGCCGCCTGGCAGATGATCGCCACCGCCGAGGTGCCCGCCGAGCCGGGAGAGGCCCCGGCTCCCCCGGCAGTGCCGCTGGTCCAGGCGGAGCCGGGCCTGATCATGGAGCGGCTCGCCGCCGTCGGCGTGCCCGGCACCGGGTTCGGCTGGAAGGTCGAGGAGCTGCTGCGCGGCCACGGCGCGCTGCGTGCCCGGGTCCGGTGCGGGCCTGCCGCCACGTGGGCACCCGTCCTGGACGCGGCGATGTCCGTGGCGCCGAGCGCGTTCCCCGGCGACCCGCTGCTGCGCATGGTGACGAACGTCGATCGGCTGGTCACCCTCGGAGAGCCGCCGGACACGGTCGACATCGAGGTCTGGCTCGACCCCGGGCGCGCCGACACGGTGCGGGTACGGGTGACCGACCGCGCCGGCGCCGTCGTCGGCTGGCTGTCGGGACTGCGGTACCCGGTGATCGACGTGCCGGCCGCCGCCGACAACGGCTCGGAAGGCGTCCGGCCCGCCGAGTCCATCGCCGACCTGGGACCGGAGGAACTGCGCGCGTTCCTGCTCGCGGAGGTCGGCGTGCAGATCGCCCAGGAGATGCGGCTGGCGCCCGCCGACCTGTCGCCGTACCGGCCGCTGGTCGAGCAGGGGCTGGACTCGGTGCTGACGGTGATCGTCCGGCGGCGGCTGGAGCGGCGGTTCCGGTGCTCGCTGCCGACGACCCTGCTGTGGCGGCAGCCGACCGTCGCCGCGGTCTCCGACTACATCGCCGGCCTGGTGTCAGTCTCGGCCGGGAACGGGCACGCCGACGCCCCGGTGGGCGGGCCCGTGTAGATCCTGACGTTCCCCGGCGGCCGAAGTTCCCGGCGGCCGAAGGGGCCACCGCGGGGAAAGACGCCGCAAAACAAAATCACCTGAGGTCTGCTGACCTCAGGTGACTATTGATCATGCCCGGAATGATCCGGATGTATCCATCGTACGTGTCCGAGGGGGGACTTGAACCGTTCGCCCATCTCCTGAGCAGCACCGACGCTCCGTGGCTGGACCTCTCATGCCCGGAATAGGCGCGCGGAGAGGGGGCGGTGCCCACACCCACCTCAACGAGGCTGGGTCCTACCTCGCGGCACACGCCCATGCCGGGGAGGCCAAGCAACCACCAGTTCAAGATCCTCAGCAGAGGATCTCAACTGCGCTCAGGGCAGCGGTGGTAAAGGGGCAGGAGCTCGGTGATCGCAGCACCGAACCCCTTCCTGCATCCCAGCGACCTGATCAACCCGGAAGCCAGGCCGTGCGCCGCCCCTCGACATCAGAAATCGCCGGGGAGGTGGTTCCGGTCGAAGGGGCTTGGGGCGAGCGTACTCAGCGCGATCAGCACGGGGACCGGATCATCCTGGGCTTTGCGATAGCTGTCCTGCTGGCGGTCGCCGGCGCGGCCGCCTACGTCTCGTACCACCACTTCTACGGTCTGGCGATCGCTCTGGGTGAGCGGCACGACATGGCCATCCTGTATCCGGCGATGTCTGACGGTGTGATCGTCATGGCGTCGCTGGTGATGGTCTACTGCTCGCGTCGTCGGCTACGTGTGCCGGTGCTGGCATGGGTGGCGCTCGCATTGGGCGGGGCGGTGACGCTGGCGGCGAACGTGGCGCACGGCTGGTCCGGCGGACTCGGATCGCGCCTGATCAGCGCCCTGGCACCGCTGGCCTTCGCGGGCGCGTACGAACTGCTCATGTGGATCGTCCGGAACACCCGGCAACCGCCCACCGAGACCCTGGCCAAGGACCACGTGCACCAGCCCGTTGAGACTCTCGTTGAGGTGGAACGCGTGGTGCCGCTGCTGCCCACCGACCGGTACGAGGCGGCGCGTCTCACCTACATCGAGAGCCTCAGTGAGGGCAATCAGCGGGTCGGCCGACGGCCGCTGATGAGCCGTTGGGGGCTGGAACAGCGCGAGGCCGAGGAGATCATCGCCGAGGTGGAGAAGGAGCGGGCTCACGCCATCGTCGAGGTGGCCGAATCAGAGAGTGTCGTGCCGCCGCCGGGAGGCCTCCGTTCGACCGGAACGAGCGAGGCCTATGGCGCGTAGTAAAGGACATCGGTAACAGGGTGGTCGGGTCGTCCTCCAATCGTCCAGTTTGATCATCGGACGGTCCCCCATTCCGAAACGATCAAGATTCTGGGCCGCGATAAATCATTTATCGCGGCCCAGGATTGGCGCCAAGATTAATTTGAGTTCCGTAGAGCATGTTCACCAGCGGCATTAGCGACATCACGGCGATGTCCTGGTCCAGGCTCTCGGCTTCGGCGAAGACCTTGTGCTGTCGCCAGCACAGTTCGGTTGCCAGGTCGGGCATGCCGCTATCGGAGGCGATGAGCGCGGAGAAGTTGAGGACACCGCAGGCGCGGGTCACCCGCTTGGAGTGGTTCGCGTCGGGTGTTTCGGCGGTTAGCGCGGTGAGCTCTGCAATGCGCTTGTCCAGTGGAAGCCCGGGGGGTTTGGGTCGGCAGACCAGCGGGATACGGGCGGCGATCTGTGCCTGTGAGCTGTAGTTGGCGGCTGTGAACGATAGACGGCGGACGTTAATCCCGGTTCGGAATCATCGATAGCGTAGGGGCCACCGGTTCCTGTACAACATGCTGTGCTTTGTCAGTGTCTTTGCATGATTTGAGGTGAACCGCACCAGGATTGCTGGAGGTGATGTACCCCGGCGCGGTTCACCTCGGATGATGGCACTTATCCAGGGAGTAAGAGCGCTGGTGATGCCCTCGGACTGGCCCCCTCGACCAAGGGTTCGACAGGTTCGCCCACCTGACACCTGTTGCGAAGCCGAGGAAACGCCAAGCAGCGTGGTGTGTTCTGCGTCACACCGAGCGACTGCAGCCACTGTTGCCTCCATCCCCGGCGGCCACCTTCTTCTGTATTTTGCCGCCCCGCCATGTCATTTATGGAACGTCCCAAAAGCAGGCGACCCCGTCCCTGACGCCTTTTCGCTGCACTTCCGTGGACACCGCCACGCCCCATCAAGCGTGAATCGCACCCTTGGAGCAGCTCAGGGCACCATGTAGGAGCTGAACCAGAGATCAGCACCCTTTTCTTTGTGTGATCGTTTCGGCCCACCCAATCGATAACTCAGAGTAATCATTTGAGTGTGAACCCGGCATGTCGCATTTCTAAACCTAAAAAATGAGCCTTGTTCAACCGCAGCTGCACGTATTGCGGACACAAAGGTTCTTTGTGTAATTTTCAATCGTTTGCTGTCCTGCACTCCGAACCATCGCATCTGGCCTGGCCAGAGCGCTGCGGCGGGCTGGGGTAACGCGAGAGCGTTCGTTCTCGCGATGACGTGTTCGGAGGATGACGGCGTATGCGCCGGAGTTTGTCATGGTCGTTTTCGGTGCGCGTGAAAACGTGGGCATCGGTGGTCGTCGTTACGGCTGTAACCCCGGGGCTGCTGTTTTTCCAGGCAGTACCGGTGGCCGCCGCGATGCAATCGGCTGCGCTCTTCCACAGCATCCCTGACACACCAGACCAGTTGACCGGGTCGGCGGCGGGATTTCCTTCCTTAGTGGACAGCAAGGCGACCACCGAGGTGTCGGCGGTGGTGGTCGACGGCCAGTGGCGTTCAGATATCGAACCTCCCGAAGGCGCGGTCCCCGTCGAAGAGCGCTTTGTCGATCAGCGGGTGACCGGCACCCAAACCGGGACGTCGTCGAAGACCTCGGCCGCCCCGGCGCAGTCGCAGGCCTCGCTGCTGGCCGATGAGCCGACGTTGCTGAATACCTTCCCGCGCAACGGGATGCTGATGGATTCGCTGACTCCCACCTTGCGGGCCCAAGGGCGCAGCACTGTAGGCGGGTCAGTGCGGTACGCCTTCAAGATCTGTGACAAGGAAACGATGACCGGGACGGGGTGCACCTCCTCGGGCACCCTGGCCGCCGGGGTCAATACCTGGAAGGTGCCGGCGGCCAAGCTGGCGTGGGGCAAGCAGTACTGGTGGACGGTTACTGTCACCGACACCTCCAACTCGATGTCGACCCTCTCGCCGGTGCACACCTTTGTCACCGGGGTGCGCCAGCCGGTGGTGACCTCGCAACTGGCCACTTCTGGGGTGGGTGGGCAGGAGTTTCACCAGCAGAGCGGCAACTACACCACCACCGTCACCGATTTGTCGGTTCCCACCGCTGGGCCGCCGCTATCGGTGACGCGCTCCTACAACAGCATGGATCCGCGTACCGACGGGATCTTCGGCGCGGGCTGGTCGACCCGCTGGGACATGAAGATCGTCAAGGAGGTGCGGGGCGCGGCCGTTGCGGCGTTGGTGACCTACCCCGATGGCCGTCAGGTGCGGTTCATGGGCAGCGGGGCGGGGGTCTTTCAGCCGCCGCCGGGCATGCACGCCACCTTGGCCGAGGAAAGCGGCGGCACCTGGCGGCTGATGGACAAGTCGGCCACCACTTATGCCTTCGACGCCCAGGGCCGGTTGACCGAGGTCACCGACGCCCGGGGCCGCAGCCAGGAACTGACGTATGGCACGGGTGGGAAGCTGGCGACGGTGACGGCTACCGGCGGCCGGTCGCTCATGTTCACCTGGAGCGGCGCCCACGTCATCTCGGTCTCCAGTGACTCGGTGGGCGGATCACCGCTGACGTGGACCTACCACTATGACGGGGATCGATTGACCGGGGTGTGCGCGCCGGTGGTCGCCCCCAACTGCACCCACTACAGCTACGGCACCGGTTCTCAATACCGCAGCGGCGTGTTGGACGCCGACCCCTACGCTTACTGGCGGCTGGGTGAGACATCGGGGACGGTGGCGGCCGACCAGGGCGCGGGCCGAAGTGACGCCACTTATCAGGGGGTTGGTTACGCCAAGCCCGGCGCACTGGCTGGCAGTACCGACACCGCGGTGGAATTCACCACCGGCTCGGCGCTGAAGCTGCCCGCCAACACGGTGCCGCACCTGGGTGATCAGATCTCGGTGGAGGTGTGGTTCAAGACCAGCCAGTCCGGGGTGCTGATGGCCGCCGGCACCCAGGAGACCTCCAACATCCCGTGGGGGCCGATGCTGTATGTCGGCACCGACGGCAAGCTGCGCGGCTCGCTGGCCGCGGTCGCCGCGCCGATCACCTCCACCAGCGTGGTCAACGACAACACCTGGCACCACGTGGTACTGACCGTCTCCGGCCAGAACCAGACGTTGTTCCTGGATGGCGCGCCGATTGGCACCTTGAGTGCGGCGGTAACCGCGTGGCGCAACATCGCGACGGTGGGCAACGGCGTCGCCGACCCGGCCACCTCACCTGCGGTGCCTACCCCGCGGGCGGCGTTCCCGTTCAAGGGGTTCATCGACGAGGTCGCGATCTACGACAAGCCACTGACCGAGGCCGAGGTAAGCGCCCACCACGCGGCCCGGGCCGAGACGGTGCACAAGCTCACCGGCGTCACCCTGCCTTCAGGGCGCATCTGGGCGACCAACATCTACGACGCCGCGACCGACCGGCTCAAAACCCATGTCGACCGCAATGGCGGCACCTGGCAGATCGGCACGCAGAGCTACGACTCGCAAAACGGCGCCGCCCGCGTCACCGTGGTCGACCCGCGCAACGAGGAGTTGAAGTATCTCTACGACGCCTGGCGTGGGTATCGCATCATCAGTGAGACCGACCAACTGGGACACACCTCCTGGCATGAGTACAACCTGTCGGGCTCGCTGGCCAAGCTGATCGACCGCAACAACATCGTCAACGACGTCTACTTCGACGAGCGCGACAATCTCATCGCCCGCAAGTATTGCCGCGCCGCTGGTCAATGCGCGATCGAGACCTGGAAGTATCACCTCAACACCAGCGACGCCTTCGATCCGCGTAACGACCTGGTGACCGTGCACCGCGATGGTCGCTCGGCCTCCGACACCGACACCACCTACGCCACCACCACCGAATACACCACCTACGGTGAGGTGACGAAGGTAACCAGCCCGGCCACCCCGGATTTCCCCACCGGCCGGTGGACGATCTCCACTTATACCGATGGCACCGAGTCCGCGATCGGCGGCGGCACCACCCCGGCCGGGCTGCTGGAGGTGGCCAAGGACCTCAAAGACAACGAGACAACCTACCGCTACACCGCCTCCGGGCAGGTGGCCGAGCAGACCAGCCCATCAGGGCTGAAGACCACCTTCACCTACGATGCGGTAGGACGGCTGACCTCACGCGCCGAGATCTCAGCGGCCCATCCCGCCGGGATCAGCACGACCTTCACCTATGACGGCCTCGGCCGCCTGATCACCCGCACCGATCCTGGGGTGAAGAACGAGGTCACCAACCTCACCCACACCGCCAAGACCACGCTGACCTACGATGCTGACGGCAACAAGCTCACCACCATCATGACCGACTTGACCGGCGGCGATGCGACGCGCACCACCACCTACACCTACGACACCAAGGGGCGAGTGGAGACGGTCACTGACCCCGAGGGCGGAGTGACCGCCTCCACCTGGGATGTCACCGGCACTCAGACGTCCCAGACCGACCCGGTGGGCACGGTCATCACCTTCGCCTACACCAAACGCGGAGAGCCGACCTCTGCCACGTTGAAGAACTGGACCGGCAGCCCGGTCAGCCCACAAGCCGCCCAGGACGTGGTGCTGGAGTCCTCCTCCTACGACCCCGGCGGCCGACTGGCCGGTCACATCGACGCGATGGGCCGTAAGAAGGCTTATACCTACTGGATGGATAACCGCGCGGCGACGACGAGCGGCGACGACGTCCGCCTCAACGGCCTGACAACTCCAGCTGATGTGGTGTTGGAATCAAGCGAATACGATCCGGCCGGCAACCTCACCAAGAAGGTCACCAACGACCCGACAGGCCAAGACACTGGCGGCGAGAAGGTCACCACCGACTACGTCTATGACGCCGCTAGTCGTCTGACCTCCACCACGTTCGACCCGGCCGCTCTCGGCCGCAAGACCGCTTTCGAGTACGACAAGAACGACAACGTCACCAAGAAGACCTTCACCGCAGCTGGCAC
This sequence comes from Streptosporangium heterodermiicola, assembly GCF_051390675.1. Taxonomy (NCBI): domain Bacteria; kingdom Bacillati; phylum Actinomycetota; class Actinomycetes; order Streptosporangiales; family Streptosporangiaceae; genus Streptosporangium; species Streptosporangium heterodermiicola. Next base: position 100,846 of record NZ_JBPJSR010000003.1, on the reverse strand, counting down.
CACCCGCGTCGAATCCACCTCCTACCTCTACAACGCGCTGAACCAGGTGACCCAGCAGACCGTGGAGAACGGCGCCGAGGACCTGGTCACCACCAGCGTCTACGACGACCGCGGCCTGCTGACCGCGACCGTCGACCCGCGCGGCAACGCCTCCGGCGCCACGGCCGCGGACTTCACCGCCACGATGCGCTACGACCTCGCCGGCCAACTGGTGGAAGCCAAATCACCGCAGGTGACGATCGAGAAGAACGGCACCACCGCCACCACCGGGCGGCCCACCGTCAGGTACGGATACAACAGCGCGGGCCTGCAGAGCCACCTCATTGATGCTGAAGGGCGCACCACCACCTCCGTCTTCGACAAGGCCGGGCGCCTGACCTCGACCATCGGTGCGTCCTACACCCCGCCGGGCAGCAGCGCGATCACCCCTGCGGTGAGCTTCAGCTATGACGCGGCCGGGCGGCAGACCACCATCACCGACCCGCGCGAGCACGTCACCTCCACCGTCTACGACGCGCTGGGGCGCCCGGTCAAGGTAACCGAACCCGGCTCATCTGGGCCCGGCGGCATCCGGGTGGCCGAATACGATCTGCTGGGCGAGCAACTCGCGGTGATCGATCCCACCGGGGCGCGCACCGAAGCCACCTACGACGATCTAGGCCGACAGGTCACCCAGACCCAGATTGAGCGCACCCCCGCCACCGTGGCGCACATCACCAAGTTGACCTACGACGCGGCGGGCAACCTCACCACCACCGTCGCACCGGGGCCAGGCAACAAGATCACTACCTACACGGTCAACGCCGCCGGGGAGGTCACCGCCACCATCGCCCCGGCCACCCCCAGCAGCACTACCCTGGCCAGCCGCACCACCAGCTTCGGCTACGACCTGATGGGCCGGCAGACCAAGGTGACCGACGCTCTGGGCAACGCCACCGAGGCCACCTACGATCTGGCCGGCCGCAAGACCGCCGCCAAGGATCTCACCGGCGCCACCACGGTGCGCACCGTCGGCTTCGGCTATGACCCGGCCGGTAACCCGACCAGCACCACCTCGGGTGAGGAATATGTCACCCAGCGCACGTTCGACGCCGCAGGGCGACTGACCTCCCTGATCGAACCGGTCTCCGCGACCTCGTCGATCACCTCGACGTTCGGCTACGACGCCACCGGGGCACGCACCCGCATCACCGATGGCCGCGGCAACGCCACCTGGACCACCTACAACGCCCTCGGCCTAGTCGAATCGGTCATCGAACCGTCCACCACCGCCCACCCGAACGCGGCTGATCGGACCTGGACCAGCATCTACGACGCCTCGGGCAACGCCACCGCCGCCCTCCAGCCGGGCGGGGTGCGCATCGACCGCACCTTCGACCAGCTGAACCGGGTGACCACGGAAGCGGGCAGCGGAACCTCAATGGCCACGGTGAACCGCACGGTCACCTACGACAGCGCGGGCCGCCTCACCGCGATCGGCGACTATAGCCTGGAATACAACGACCGCGGTCTGCCGACCGAGATCTCCAAGGCCACCAACCAGATCGCCGCCTACGCCTACGACGCCACCGGTAACCTCACCCAGCGCGTCGACCCCGCAGGGACGGCGAACTACACCTGGGATGCCGCCGACCGGCTCAACACCGCCAGCGACCCGGTGACCGGACGCACCTGGACCTATGGCTACGACAACGCCAACCGGCTCACCAGCAAAACCTCCGCCAACCCGGTCAGCACCCAGACCTACGGCTACGACGCTGTGGACCGGCTCACCTCCCAAGCGGTAAAGAACAGCTCCGGCACCGAACTGTCGAAAATCACTTACGGGTGGGACAAGGACGACAACCTCACCACCAAAAACACCACCGGCACCGCCGGAGCCGGGACCAACACCTACGCCCACGACCGCGCCGGACGGCTCACCTCCTGGACAGCCCCCGGCGGCGCCACCACCACCTACGAATGGGACGCCTCCGGCAACCGCACCAAAGCCGGCAACCAGACCTTCGTCTATGACCAGCGCAACCGGCTCACCAGCGGAGCCGGAACCGACTACACCTACACCCCCCGTGGCACCACCGCCACCGAGACCAAGGCCGGCGTCACCCGCAACCTCACCTTCGACGCCTTCGACCGGCTCATCTCCGACGGGGATACCGCCTATGGATACGACGCCCTGGACCGGATGACTTCGCGCACCGCTAGCGCCACCCAGCAGCGCTTCATTTACTCCGGCCTGAGTAACGACCTCGTCACCACCACCGACAGCGTGGGCGCCGTTCAGGCCAAGTACGGTCGCGACCCGTTCGGCGGCCTGCTCAGCCTCCAGGAGGGTGCGAGCCCCGCGCTCGCCACGATGACCGACCTGCACGGCGATGTGGTGGGTACCTTCTCCGGCACTGCCCTGGTCGACTCGGTCGCCTACGATCCCTTCGGCACCGTCACCCACCGCTCCGGCACCCAGCGCGGCCTCGGTTACCAGGGCGAGTACACCGACCCTGACACCGGCAAGGTCAACATGCACGCCCGCTGGTACCAGCCCGGCACCGGCGCTTTTGCCTCCCGTGACACCGCCACCCTCAACCCGGACCCATCAGTCCAAGCCAACCGCTACACCTACGCCAACGCCAGTCCCCTTACTAACGCCGACCCCAGCGGGCACAACTCCATTCAGCTCAACACCGTGGGTTCTCAAAACGGCGCAAGTGGCGGCTCCGGCTGGCAGTCCTACGACACCAGTGGCTACTGGGAAAAATACCTAGACCGAGATTCCTCAAGTTGGGACTTCAACCCGCCGGAGGTCATCCCAGGGCAGCCGTACTACTCATGGCCTGATCAGCCGTGCTGTCTTGTGGCGATGGATTGGTGGTTCGACGAGGAAAGAGGGAGAGCGATAGGTGTCACAGAGAAAGGAAAAACTGCACCGAAAGGCTACTGGGACGCGAGCAAAGAGAAGCGGGATCTCTTCGATCGTTCCGCCGAATTTGTGGATGACGATAGGGCGCTTAACGCCTTATGGGAAAAGATAAATTCATTAACCTCCGAAAAGGCGAAGGGTGTAGCCTTCGTTGCAAACGCGACGCTAATCCCGGCCCCCAGCAAAACGAAGAAAACAGCAAGGGTATTCCCGCTCATTCTCCCGCTTGTTGCAATTTCAGCTAAGGGGCTAATTGGTTTATTGGTTGGCACGACAGTTGCCCTCGGCGCATCGATAATAGCGTACGAGTGCTATCGAACCTCCTGTGTCGCAAACATGGCGAAATTAGGGTCGATAACCGTCCCTTTTCCGTCCTCCAATTCCACTACTGCAATACGTCATGCCCAGACGCCATACATCGTCTACGAAATAAAAGGACCTGCCGCGCAAACATGGAAGTATGGCATTAGCCGCCAGGCAGGGATCAAGAGGGCCAATAGTCAGCTAAGCACATGCAGGTCAAGCTATGGCGGCACTGGAGTATGTACTGCGGTAACTCTCCATCGAGTGACGGGCTGGTACACGGCCCGATCAATCGAAGCGGGACTTATTTGGAGTTATGTCCTTTCGAATGGCAAATGCCCTCCAGGACATAAGCCGCCTATCTGTCGATAGGTAGGCCGCAACCGATTAGATAGCAAGTAGCAGTAGGAACGAAGGGCCGTGGATCTCTGCGCAGGGGAGAGACAGAACACCCTCGTTGAGGTCCATGGCATCCCCACTCCGTTTTACCATTGCGCGCTACCGAGTCGCCTCTATGCTATAGTTTTTAACTAAAGACTTCTCCAATTGTCCCGGAACTGTGGGTTGTGGCGGTAAAGAATGTGTCCAAGTAACAGCAATTACGGTAATATAGAAGCACTGTGGAGGCTTGCGAGAGATAAAAAAATAAAGAATCGGGTTGCTGCAGCACAATCACCTGAAGTCACACACGAGATACTTAATTTTCTAGTGACGGATGAGTCTCAAGCTGTCAGGCGGGCCGTCGCTAACTGGGACGGTTCAGGCTCTGCCGACCTACTTCGGACTCTGTGTCACGATCCCGATTTAAAAGTCCGCCAAGCCGTCGTCGCGAACAGAAATTGTCCAATAGACGTTCTTCGAGAGCTCTTAAACGATTCTCATAATGCTGTTCGCTGGCTAGTTCCCCACCATCCCAACTCCGACATAAATGTAAAACGAGAAATCGCTGCATCTTCGGACAGCGTACTTCGCCAACTCTTAGCTGAGCTCGATGAACTAGAGCGTGAAATCGTCCATCTACTCATGGACGATGAGTCAAGCGAAGTTAAGGAGAATCTGGCAGCACACACTGCTCTCCCCGACGTGCTTGCCACACTGGTTGGACATTCTGATCCTAAAGTTCGTGCTGGAGCAGCGCAGAATCCTAGGACGACACCCGAACAACGTCATACTCTGGCACGTGATTCTTCCGCATTGGTTCGCGCAAACCTTTTGAAATTTGTAGAACTTCCTGAAGAGGACCTCCGCTTGCTGGCTCGCGACAAATCAATCAATGTAAGATGGTGGCTTGCCGCTTGGCCTGACACGCCAGATTCCATACTTGAGATCCTCAAAAAGGATTCCAATGAGGAGGTGGCCGAGCAAGCAAAAGTCACATTGAAACAACGCAAATAAAGGGCGTCTGGGAAGTGTGATCAGATTATTCTAAGGCAGTACTTAAGAGGCCGATACCCACTGCGGCGCCGATGTCGGCCCAGGAGCGGTATCGCGCGAGCCCGGCCGACGGCCTCATCCAGGTGCTTCTGAGTGACCGCAGCTCGGGTCGCAGCTTCGGCGAGGGTGATCAGGGACGGCAGGTTGAGGTGGTCGCCCATTCGGTGTAGCGCTAGTAGTACTTCGTTAGGTTGGTTTGATCGTGGGTGCTGGGTTCGGAATGCTGCTCTCGTGGACCTGGGAGAAATCAAGCAGCTGCGGGGCGAGCTGGACGCGTTCGTGGCCGAGATGTTCGCGTCGGTGCCACGCCGGGACAGCGGGCGAAGGGCAACTGCTATCTGCGGGGGCTGATGCTGGACGGCCACGCAAGTTGATCCAGCCGATGGCCGAGCGCCTGCCGGACGGCGACATGCAAGCCTTGCAACAGTTCGTCAGCCAGTCGACCTGGGACCATGCGCCCGTGCTGCGGGCGATCGCCACCACGCTGAGCGCCGCCATTACCCCGCAGGTGTGGGTGATCGATGATGTCTCCTTCCCCAAGGACGGCAAGATAAGGCCTTACGAGCCGAGGTCGAACGTCTGGGTGGGCTGGTCCAGCGCGCAGTGTCAGAATTGAGGGCCCGCAAGTGTCACGCTATCGCCGCCACCATTGAGGCCGACCTCGGCGTCCATACAACCAGCTTTCGCTGTATGCATCGCTGACCTGTGTTCGCTGTTCGGCTTGAGGCCGGTAATACTCCTTTTGGGGGCTATGGGGACTCCAGTCCCCGAGGTAAGGGCGCAGGTCGTCTGGGGCTGGATCCTTGTCGAAGCCCGCGTGGGCGAGACCAGATGAACCGCAGAGTGGATCCAGGCGGTCGGCGATCGCGTGTCCCCACTCGATCCAGGGCCGCAGGAATTCGGCTTCCCCTGGCTCCTGGCAGCCAGCCGCGGCTTGGTCGAGAGCGGCGCAAAACTCGCGGATTTCGCTGGACGCCCCCCATGCATCCAAGGCATTGGCGAATGTCGTGTTGCGGTAGTCGTCAACTGCGCGGCTCCGGGCCTGCACCATCGCGGCCTCCCAGCGCGCCCGCTTCGCAGCTTCTTCTCGTTCTTGTTCGGCGAGCCACTCCTCGTATTCCTGTCTTCGGGCGAGGGCAGCCTGTTCCTCCGCCCCGGCGCGATGCTCGATCTCCTTGACGACCTCGCGTACTTTGCTTTCCACCAGCGAGCGCGAACTATCCGTCCACTGGTCGCGTCGACTATGCGGCGACTGGGGTAACTCCAGGCGAAGGCGTCCCGTTGGTACGGATTCGTATTGCACGGAGACTCGCTGCCAGGCATAAGGTCTTCGGCGTTTTTCCTCGGGACCTGGCTCGCGGACCACCTGGTCCTGTTCCTCTTTGACGGCAACCGGGTACTGCCCCGTACCGACCTGCATGTACAGTCCGCGAGCTTTGCGTTTCTTGGACATCGCGAGTTTGTGGCCGCGTCGGCGGGCTTCTTCTGCAAGGGACTTGACCAGGTCGATGGCCCGGGGCATGAGTGCCTCGGAGACGGCCAGTACCTCGGGATGATCCCGAAGCAGCTTGACCAGTGCGTCGGCATCGGTGACCTTGTCGCGTGCACTAAGGCGGATGCGGTTCCAGTCCGTCTCATCCGGATGCGCGTCGTCGAAGAGCCGGATGATCAGATCGCCGCCATTTCGGCCGGTGTGCCGCAGATGGAAATCTGCGGGTACCAGGTTGTGTTGTTTGGCCGCGTGCATCGCCCGCCGGTAGGACGCGCGTGTCTCCTGGTCAGGGTTCTGGATCTCGAAGGTTCCCCCATTGTGTTGTAGGCGTTCGATCAACTCCTTGGCCAGGCCGAGGGGGCTTTGGCCGGCGTCACGTGTTCTGGAGGCGCCTGGTGTACGGGCAACGATGGCACTGCTCGCTGTGCCTGGAGTTGGCCGGTCTGGGTGATGGTCATGCTCCAGATAGAAGCGGCCAGCCTCAGTGATCTCGGCCTGCCAGAATCCGTCCTTTCGCGGCGTGGTGACCAAGCCACGGTCACGAAGCGCGTACACCGTTATAGCCAGCTCCGGCGTCTTTGCGCTGACCGGTTCCTGCCCCTTCTCGATCCGCTGCAACACCGTCAACTGACGATCATTTAACTTGTCCCATCGCTGCACGTCATCAGATCACACCGCAATGTCACCGCAGGCAAGTGGTTTCAGGATTTGCGTCGCGTCGGCGAGCTTGTCGACCTTCTTGGCGTGAAGCATGCAGGGGGACTTGAACTGTTCGCCTATCCCCTGAGCAGGGTCGATGCCCCATGGACGGACGTCTCATGCTCGGAATGAGCGCGCAAGGTGGCCACTTCCGGACTCAAATCGACAAAATCGGGTCTAACGGCGCGGCATACGCTTATGCTGGCGAACCCCAGCAGCCGCCAGTCCGACTCACCCAACGCTGGCGCACCCTGCAGCACATCACCACCACCCTTAGCAAGATCGGCAATACCGCCCGCGCCGCCCTCGCCCTCACCTAATCGAGCACGGCAGACTCATTTGAAAGTTATTGAGATCACCTCAATGAGTGGGAAAGCACTGCTTCGCTGGTGTTCAGCGCGATGGAAAGACCGGCCCTCGACCGCATCGGAAATCTCCGGTGTCCCATAGCGCAGACCTCCACCACTCCGGCGAGCTTGCGCGTCTGCTCGCCGGTGAGTAGCGCGGCGCACCCCTCATGGGCCAGCACCTCACGCGCCGCGTATCCATCGCGGGACGCTATCGCTCGCTGAATCAGCGTGGCGGCGACATCCCTCACACCGGGATGTTCTGCGCCCTCAGCGGCGTCGAGAATGGACAAGCCCAGCCGCACGCCGAACACCGTCAGGCCAGGCGCGGGAACGAGCCGCTGGTAGCGGTCTATCAGCACGGCCAGGTCGTCATCGACCGGCTGGTGGGCAGCACGACGGGACAGCACGGTCAGGCACGCCGTCACCGTGTTTTCCCACGGCTCACCAGGAACGGTGTCCGCGAGCAGCGCCAAGGCGCCTTGAGCGTCGCCCGCGGTGCTGCTCGCGATGACCGCGACCTGGCGGCCGTCGAGCATCCGCCGGCCGACACCGTTGTGCTGCTGGAGATGCGCGAGCGCGTCCTGCCAGCGGCCCGCGCCGGTCAGGGCACGAGCCCCCTCGGCTAGCAAGACGCCCCACAACCACTGGCGAACCTCTCGGTGACCGTCGGTGGTCGAGGTGAGCGTTCCCGCCCGCACCGGTAGACCGTCGAGGACGGTGTCGACGAGGGTGGTGACGGCCTCGTACAGGTCGGTGAGGAGCCGCAGAGCGCCGTCGCCGTCACCGTCGCGGATGCGCAGGCGAGCGAGGTTGACGAGGGGTTCCAGCGCACGGCGTGCGGCCTGCCCGCTCAGAGGACAGGCAAGCAGGTAGAGCTCGGCGTGACGGTGACACCAGGCCCGCGCGAGGTCCGGCAACCCGAGATCGGAGGCCAGCAGGGCGGCCTGGTTGAAGACGACTGAGGCCGAAGATGGATCTCTGTCGCGCTTGGCCGCGTCGGCGAGGGCGCATAATTCGCCGACGCGGGCATCGAGCGGTGTACAGGCCGGGCGTGGGCGCGCGACGAGGGGAAACCGGCGTGCTACTGGCCCGGCCGGATCCATGCCGCTACTCCCAAATGACCGTTATGGGGTGGTGTGGTCGATCCAAGACGAACCGACCCGAGGCGGGATCGGAGGTCTCGGGGGTATCGGGCATTTCGAAACGGACGGTACGGGTGCGGTACTCCGTACCCCAGATCCGGACCTGCTCGGCCACCAGTTCCGCGAGGTTCTGACCGGTGGGCCCGTGGCCGATGACGCCGATCTCGTACAGTTTGCCGCCATCGGCCGGCGGGGGAGTGGCGGGGCGGATGGCGAGGTAGGCGAGGTCAGCGCCTCGGGTGGTGGCCATGGAGCCCCAGGGGAACATGGGGGTGACCTGGCCACGATCCTTGGCCGCGGGCTTGACGTTCATCCGCATCAGGGCATTGTCGAGGCGCAGGCACAGCCACAGTTCCATCCACTCCAGCAGCACTCCCGGCGGGAAGAGCACTTCGGTCCACCTCTCGTGCCGTTCGGTGTCCAGTACCCCAGCCAGGGCGTGGCCGTCGACGGCCTGGTCCTTGTGGACCTGCAGGGTCACGTCCTCCTCGGGGGTGAGGGTGACGATGCGCCGTGCGTCGTCGCCGATCCCGCGCAGCGGCATGAAGACCGCCAGTTTGCTGCCCACGCTGTGCCAGCGGTCTTCGCCTCGCTCGAAGGCGATGGTGCGCGAGTTGGTTCCGCGCAGGCGAAGCGGCACAAGCAGGCGCCCGCCGGGGGCGAGCTGCTCCAGCCACGCGGTCGGCGTCTCGAACGCGCCGACAGTGGCGATGATCCGGTCATAGGGAGCGCGCTGAGGATGGCCAAGCGCGCCGTCACCGAGGATGACCTCGACGTTGTCGGCCCCTGCGGCGGCCAGGTGCTCGCGGGCGCCGTCCACCAGATCTTCGTCGATGTCGATCGTGACGATGTGGCCGCTCTCACCGACGATGGCGGCCATGATCGCCGCGTTGTAGCCAGTGCCCGCCCCGGCTTCCATGATTCGCTCACCGGGGCTCGGGGCGAGCTGTTCGAGCATTCCGGCGACGATCCACGGCTGTGAGGCGGCGCTGATCTGGGTGCCGTCCTCGGTCGTCTTGGTGTAGACGGGGTTGTCGGCGTACGCCTGGTCGAGCGGTACGCCGGGAAGGAACAGATGCCGAGGGGTTTGCCGGAAGGCCGCCTCGACGGCGGGGGTGCGAAGCACCTGTTGCTCGCGCAGCCGGTCGGTCAGTTCGGCGCGGAGCCGGTCGGCGGACAACGCGGGGTTATCGCTGAGAGTAGTCATTCGGTCGACCTTAGTTGTTTCGGAGATGGTGGCAGGCCGAGACGCGAGGTCCCGATCTGTGGTGAACACGGTGTCCAACGCCAGCGCGGCAAGGGCGGATTGGTCGGCTGCGGGGAGCCCGGCGCGGTTGGCGTGGAAGATGATGTGGTGGGCGAGGACAGCGCGCAGACCTCGCGTCAGCCGTCCATGGCGCGACAGGTCCGCCAAGGCTTGCCCGGCCTTCTCGAAGGCGGTGACCCACCCGTCGTAGCCCACGAGGGGACCGGCGTTCGCCGGATCGCACAGATCGCGGACGTTGACGGTCATGAGGCGGCGCATCGCCGCGGCCAGCCTGGCAGCCCGCTCGGGGGCGACGGTCCCGGGCTCGGCGGGGCGTAGCTCGGCGACCTTTTCCCAGACGTCGCCTTGCTCGTAGAGGTCCAGACCGGCGGCGCGCAGCATCGCGCTACACAGCAGGGCCGTGGTCTCACGCTGCCCCAGGACCGGACCGTCGTGGCGTGCGGCGCGGGTGAGCAGGTGGTGGCTGTCATGGTGGAACAGCTCGTGGGCGACGCTCATGGCCGCAGTCCCGCCGAACGCCGTCGTTTCGGGCTCGTAGATCCCGAGCGCCCAGCTGATGATCCGGCCGTCGGCGGCTAGTTTGTCCAGCAGGTCGGCGACGACGGTGGAGATGGGATCATCGGGCAGGTAGCGCAGCCGCCAGGGGTGCTTGCGGACGAACCACCAGCCGTGCAGGAGACCGGCGTCCTGGGCTGCGGTCAGCGTCGGGCGCAGATCCCAGATGGCGACGTGTTCGGCCGTGGCACGGTCGGGGACCTCGATGTTGTACTGGCGCCAGTCGGTGGTGAGCATCAGGTGGGGCGTCCTCACAAGGTAGGTCGGTCGCGGGCGGTCAGGCGATGAGCAGGCAGGCATCCCAGCCGGTTCGGGGCAGGGTCGCGGTGCTGGGGGCAAGGGCGGCCAAGGCGACGCCGGCGGCGCCATCGAGAAAAGCCGGATCGCATCCAACGTCACCCAGGAGAGCGGCGGCGGTGTGTTCGGGATCGCCAGCGGCGGGCTGGACGGCGTCCAGCAGGTCAGGGACGAGGGCATGCAGCCGGGCCGCGGCGTCCGGGGTGGCGTCAGAGGCCGAGATGGTGGCGATATGGGCGAGCCCGGCGTAGCCATGGCACAGCGAAGTGTCGGTGATCGCCGCGCGATGGAGAGGGTCGGTCAGAGCGTGGATCAAGGCGTCTTCCGCCAGATGTCGGCGGTCGACGTCATCGGTGGCCAGGGCGGCGAGTTGCTGGGCGCGTGCCAGGCCGACCGTGCCGTAGCACCATGCGGGACGTTGCGGGCCGTCGAGGTCGCGATGTCCGGCGCGTAGCTGGGAGCGGTTGACCCAGTACGGCCATAGCGGGCCGGCGCCGGTGTCGGTGCGCCACCGGTCCAGCCACGCGCAGATCCGGCCGATCGCGTCACGGTGGCCGGGCACGGTGACGCCGCGCCGGGCGGCGAGCGCCAGCAGGGCCAGCGGGCCGCCGATCCCGTGGGCCACCCCGCAGTTGCCGTGTCCCCCGGCGAACCGGACGCTGTGGCGTCCGGAGGGGCCGGAGGAGGTCCACCAGCCCGGAAGTGTCTCCCCATTGATCTTCAGGGGCTCGGTCAGGCGCACCATGTACTCCAGGACGGCGCGGACCGCTTCGCCGCCGGGGTCGCGCCGCAGCAGGTAGGAGCCGACGCCGGCCAGGCCGCGGATCACGTCGAATTCGGCCAGTGCGGGCAGGCGACCTGCGGTGATGCGGGCCTGCGCGAAACCAGCCCGGCGCCGGACATCAGCGGTGATCACCCTGTCGAGGCCTTCCAGGGCCTTCTCGTAGGAGCCGGGCCGGGCGGCGGCCGCGCAGGCGAGAACGTGAGCGATAGCCGGAGCACCATGAAACAGGTGGCTGTCGGCTCCGGCGGTGAGCGGAACTCGGGTGGCGTAGGTGAGCCAGTCGTGGGCGCGCTGCCACGGTGCGAGGCCTACGGCGGCGCGTTCGATGTGCAGCAGGGCGATGCCCGGCGCCCCGTGGGCCAGCGACTGGCGCCACCACGGCTGAGCGGTCGACGGCCCGGCAACGGCATCGGGATGCGCCAACTGGTCAGCGACCGCTTCGGCGAACGCGGCGGCGGGGTGGTCATCAATCACGAGCGGCCACCGCAGGTGCGAGCACGCCAGGCCAGGGCCGCGGCGCGGGCGAGGTACATGCCCACGGCCTCGTCGTCGAAGTCGATGCCAAAGGCGCGCACGAAGTGGATGTGCATCAGGGAGCCGAGGACGTCGTCGACGTCGATGCCCACGGCGTCGGGGCCGGACAGGTGGGTACGGTAGTCGGCCAGGGTCTCGTCTCGCGGCTTCCAGGCGGCGACGATCGCGGCGCCGCCCGGGGCCGCGCGCAGCGCCGCCCAGTCGTCGCGGGGGTCGGCGATATGGACGGCTTCGGTGAACACCGGCCGCGCGACTCGGCCCGGTGCGGTGGCGGGAATGTGGTCGATCAGCCACTGCATGCCCGTGGCGACGCTGCCGGTGAACGCCACGGCGATCGCGACGTTATGGGCGGCCACCAGCGCTTGGTGATGGGGGCGGACCGGCTGGCCAAGCTGGACGAGCAGGGCGCGCGAGTCGGCACCGAACACCGCCTCGGCCGCGCCCATCGTCGGGCCGGATCCCCAGCGGCCGGTCTCGGGGTAGGAGGTGGGGTAGGTCACCTCGCGTAGCAGACCGGCCCGATGCAGTTCCTCGGCCCAGGTGCTCACCGTACGCACGGCCAGGCCGAATTCTGTCGGGTCGGGCAAGGCGATGCGCAGGCGCAGGTGATGGTCAGGGTCGCGGTAGCGGATGTACCACCAGGCCGGTTGGCCGAGCCGGTCGAGCAGGATGGGTAGGTGCTCGGTGAGGACGACGTCTTGGCGGTGGATGTTCCCATACAGGCTGGTCAGCAGCACACGGGACGTGGCGGGCATCTGACCTTGCGTGCGGCCGACGATCCGTGCCCGGGTGGGTGTCGGCAAGCGCGGCCACGGTGGCGGTTCGACGGACGTCAGCGTCACGATCACCTCATGAGGCCGTCCGTCGCACCAACCGGCGTCTTCGGGGGCTGAGACTTCGGTCAGCACGGCGTGCGACGAGGTGTTCAGGTGCGCGCGCAGCAGCGCCCGGTGCCCGGCCACGTCCAGGTCCAGAGGCAGCAGCCGGTCCCCCTCGGTCAGGCGCACCAGACTCGGCACCCGACGCCGCACCTGCCAGGCGGTCAGGGCCTCATCCCATACCGTCCACGGTTGCGAGCGAACAGGCAGCTCGGCCGCCTTCAGCCGCCACCTCGCCGGGGACAAGATCGTGCGGCCGAAGCGTAACCTCGGCAAAAACGGCAGGCGTGCGGCGGCCCCCCAATCGAACATCGCCACCTGGGCGCACTGGGCGCGGGTGAGTTCGGTCAGGAAGCGGGCGAGCGGCGGTGTGTGGGTCTGCAGGTTCAGCGCGTGCATCCCCGCGGCCTCCAGCCGCTGTCCGAGCGCGGGCGCGGCCAGGTACATCCGGCGGCCGTCGCAGCCCACCACCAGATCCTCGGCAGTCAGTGTCCCCTCGTCGGCGGTGCGGTGCTCGGCCAGGCTGATCACGGTCGGCAGGGTCCGCGGAGCTCGGGTCACGTGTGTGGTTGCCGGGTCCAGCGGCGGGAAGGACAGCTGCGCCGCCATGGTGTCGGGGTCGCCGCCCGGCAGGTCAGCCAGCTCAGCGGCCAACTCTTCCCGGTCCCGCGGGTGAAGGACGCTCAGGAACCGGCCGGCCACGACCCCTGCAGCTCGTGAGAGAGTCATGATCTCCAGGCGGAAGTCGCCGCGCTGCAAAGCCTGCTGGTCGGCGGCATGAATGCGTACTCCGAGCTCCAGGTGCGACGGTGGCCGCAGCCGTTGGGAACCCAGCTCCAGGGCCGCGATCAGCTGTTCGTCCAAGACCACCTCGGCGCGGCCGTCGAGTGCCGCGTCTTGAGCCAGCGCCAGCAGCACCTCGTCGCGGCTCGACATCGGCGAGCGTTGGGCGGGTGTCACCGTGCCCGGGTATCCATCAGGCCAGCCGATACCGCTGTCGCTGACGACGTCCAGCAGCGGCACCATCGACCCGATGCCGAACCGTTCGTAGAACCGCTGGTGGTAGGCCCTCCAAGCGGGTGTGCCGTAGGGGTAGGCGCTCAGACGTACCAGGGTCAGCGCGGCACGCTCTGCTTCACGGGCGACCTCTTCGGGGAGGACAGCCTGCGCATCCAGCCGCAGATCCACCGCCAGCGGGTGTTGCCTGGTTCGGGCGAGGCGGCGCATCCGCGCGGTCGCGTCCGCGCGAACTACGCGGCCCTCGCTCGCAGGCGCCTGGTTGTGACGCTCAAGGAGTGCGTGGACCTCTTTCAACTCGACGGCCAGATCGGCGACCGGTGCCACCGTCGCGGCCCCAGCTGCCTCCAATTGCTCCACCAAGTGGCCCAGGGCGTCGGGTTCGGTGCTGGACGCATGCAAGCTGGTGATCAATGCGCCCCGAGTGACCAGCTCGATGAGCATCGCCGAGATCTTCGCCGACGCGGCCGCCGGGAATTCTGCCTTAATCTTCGCTTCCAGGTCCTCCATGCGGATTGGTGCGCGGGCCGCGTCGATCGCGGCGCGCACCGCGGCGGTGTGGCGCAGCGAGATCTCCACCGCCCCTGTTCCCCGCGGCTGGTAGGGCACGATCAGACGGTTTCCGCGCACCATCAGCGTGGTGTTGGCCACCACCGGCAGCCGGGCCATAAGGCCGGGGCATCCCTCCAGTTGTGCGACGACGTCGGCCAGCCATTCCGCCCCTGCTCGGGCAACGGCGTGATGCCGGGTACCCCAGCTCAGTTGCGCGGTGGCCCCGAAGGACGCCGGGGCCACTCCGGCGAACAAGCCGAACGGCGTCGCTCGCCCCACCATGCGCTGCAGGTAGCGGGCCACGGACAGCACCGCGCGCCACGTCTCGCGGACGGCGGGGTCCTCGGCCGCGCAAAGGGTCCGCACCTGTGCTGCGAGCACCGGGCTGGCGTGGCCCAGGGCTTCGGCGAGGCCGTCGACCGCCCACACCTGCCGGAGCCAGTGCGCCCAGGAAGCGACGCGCTCGGGCGCGGGGTCGGTTAGGTCAGGCCACGACGGCAGATCTGGCCAGGCGTGAGCGCTGGCACGGATGAGGGCCGTGCCGGCAGATCGGAACCCCGGACGGACAGGGGAGGGCATGCATACCTCCGTGATGTCGCGGTGATCAGGGGATGGCCGGCGCCGCTGCGGGAGGGCCCATGCAACGGCACCGGCCTGTGATCAGGTGTGCGCCCGATCAGGGGGCGTTGGTAACGCAGGCACCGCAGGTGCTGGTGCAACCGTCATCGGTCATGTTGATCAGACCGGCCGAGTCCGCTACCTCCAGTGTGCGGACGTCCAGGTCGAAGAGGTCCGACTCGGCCGGCTCCTCAACCTGCAACTCCAGTACTGTCGCGGTCATCCGAAATCTCCTTTCCGCTCGATTGCGGAGCTTGGAATGGCCCCGCCCTGAGTTCCGTACGAGAGCAGATGCCTGGCGATATGCACAGCCAGCACCCACGTTCGCCGGTTACGTGCTGCTGACGCAGCTACTGCCGCAGGTGGACCCGCACCCGCCGTCTGTGGTCGAGATCAGGCTGTTGATCTGACCGCTGGTCTCCACGACACGGATGTCCAGGTCGAAGAGGTCCGAGTCGGCCGTCTCCTCGACCCGCGACTCCAGCGTCATCGTGCTGGCGCTCATCAAAAGCTCCTTCCGATTTAACGATTGATTGGAAGTGCTCCGTATTGCATGCCTTCCACTTGGCATTGTCAAGAGTTTTATTTTTGGTACTTGATTGGTGTGGCGCTACTTTCGGCCACCTTCTCAAATTCCGGGCAACCCAAAGAAGCAATCGACGATGATGCAATGTCTGACTGTGGGCGCGCTTAACGTTGAGCTGCTTGCCGAGCATTTATTGCAAGAATTGCGAATGAGACTTCCGGGTTTACGGAAAGCGAAGTGATTAAAGGCGGCCCTACCCGTGAAAGCGGCATGCAGATATCGCGGCCGGACCCTATTCGATCCTGCGGCTCCGGCCGGTGGACGTCTATGTATTCGCTGACATCCTGCTAGGGATCAGCGGCTCTTTATGTTGAGGACCATTGAGTCATACAGTGGCGCCTCGTCCCAAGGTCGCGACTCCCCGACCTTCTTGTATCCCCATGACTCGTACGCCAATTGGGCCGGTCTGGCTTCTGGCTCGGGTCGCATCGTCAACGTAACCCGCTCGACTTCCAGACCTTCTATCAGAGCGGTGTGAAGCTTTTTGGCAATGCCGCGCCGCCGCCACGGGTTTCGGACAGCCAGTTCTATGATGACGAAGGTTCGGTCCCCGGTTTCCCGAGTGAACTCCTCCGGTACCGGTCGAAGTAGCCCTCGCCACCA
This sequence comes from Streptosporangium heterodermiicola, assembly GCF_051390675.1. Classification (NCBI taxonomy): domain Bacteria; kingdom Bacillati; phylum Actinomycetota; class Actinomycetes; order Streptosporangiales; family Streptosporangiaceae; genus Streptosporangium; species Streptosporangium heterodermiicola. The sequence continues at coordinate 84,818 of NZ_JBPJSR010000003.1, read as the reverse complement.
CTGGGTGTCCGGCGGCAACAGGTATCCGAAAGTGAAGCCGACGACCTCTGTATCCTCATACGCGATCGCAAGCCGGAAACCCGGACGCTCGACCTGACGCTGGAAGCGCTCGATGAACTCTGCGATATCCCGTGGACCCTCCAGGTACGGAGGCTCTGCGTATACCTCTTCGTACGCTGAAAGGATCGCGTCCAGCTGAGCCACCGCCCCGCTGCCGTCCCATCGCTGGATGGTCACCTGATCAGTCATATCGCCCTCTCCGTTAGGTGATTCGATAAGACCTTTACCGAACCGGCTGTTGTTCGACTGTCGGTCTTCGCGAGAAGGTTGCGGACCTCCCTCAGCCGCCGGATCACACGCCCGGATTCGACTTCTTCCAGGTGAGGCAGAGAAGCAACCGCTTCGGAAGCGGCCTCGTCAGCCTCTCCGGCAAGTACCAGGCTGCGGGCCAGAGTGATCCGATAAAGAGCAGCATTACGGGTGTAGGTGCGCTCTTGATGGGCCAGGGCAGCGCGCAGGAACGGAACAGCCGCGTTATGGTGTCCGGTTTCTGCGTAGATCAAGCCCTGCGTGTAACCAAGTTCGGCCTGTCCATGGAAGGCTGCCCATGACGGCGCCGGCCGCTCTCGGTCGGAACGTTCGATCACGCGCATCGCACAAGCGAGTTCCCGTCGCGCACCACTGTTGTCTCGCATTTTCGCAAGAGCGCGAGCTTCACGTGCGACGATCATCGATACCAAAATTGGCGACTGCATAGCCTCAGCGCGCAGCCGGGCCGCGCGGGCTAGGTCATAGCCGTCCCGAGGCCGGTCTTCGTGAATGGCTTGCATGCTGAGGCTGGCGAACACCATAACTTCAAGGCTTGGATCACGCAGCATGGTGGCGGTGGTCAATGCCTCGCCCCAGAACCGGCGAGCCTCGTCTTGCTGGTCGGCATCATAATGCAACCAACCACAATGCTCCGCCGTTTCTCCTGCCAGAAGCTGGAGTTGTCGGCCGACACTGGCGGGGTAGCTTCCAGTGTTGATCACACGACGAATCCGCTGCAGATGCCGTATGGCAAGAGATCGCACATCACCCCCGCCATAGGCGTCGTCGAGAGCATAGAGCGAACGCAAGACCTCGCGCAGCTCAGCGATATGGGTGGTACCTACAGAGTCGGAACCGGACAGGCCAATACTCGCAGCAGTGCCGAGGGTATCGGCCAGGAACATTCTACGGTCCAGGCCGAACGTGTTTTCGGATGTCCGCTCGATGTATTCCGTTCTGCTCGGAGGCGGCGACGGAAATCCCAGTTCAGCAGGACTCATGCCGAACATCGCGTGCAGCACCCGCCACGCTCGGGGACGAGGAAGAGGCGGATTCGGTTTGCGCCAACGACGTAATTGTCGCTCGGTCAAATTAGCCTCCTCCCCCATCAACTGCGCTGACCTCGCGTATTCCGCAAGGAATGCAGCCGCTTGTCCCCAGCCACGCAGTCTGCACTCGCGATCGAACGCCGTCCACTGCTCGGTCATGTCCGCCTCGGGGTAGTCACCGTTCCTCACGGTAGCGCAGGACTTTTCCAGCGAAAGTCCGCCGAGAGACGGAAAAGTCCGGTGAAAGGTCCCCCTTCGCGTCCGGTCTGGTGGCCCGCCCGCACAGTTGCATGGAGGGGAGGGCAAGCAAAGGCAAGGAGAACACGATGACCAGCCCGGAAAGTTCCATGATGAGTGAAGACCTCAGACCATACGTTGAGCTGCCCGGTTCGCCTCCTACATCCGCTGGCGTGTATGACACGCTGCGGGGTGGCAAGGACAATTTCGGGGGCGACCGCGCTACGGCCGAGCAGCTCACCGAGATCATTCCTGAACTGCCCGAGCTGGCCCGCGCCAACCGACAGTTCCTCATCGAGAGCGTTGAGACCCTCGCCCGCATGGAGATGCGATGGTTTCTCGACCTGGGGTCGGGCCTGCCTTCGAACAGTCCCGCCAAGGATGATCTGCATCGGGTGGCCCAGCGGATCGTGCCTGACGCCCGGTTCGTGTATGTGGACAACAACCCGAACGTCGCAGCCCACGGCCGGGCGCTGCTCGCGACGAACGACCTGGTGTGCATCGTCGAGGCCGATGTCCGAAACACCGCGGTGCTGCTGCAGCACCCGGACATAGAGGCGCTGCGATCCAGCGGCAAGCCGGGTGCGGTCATCGCTGGCGCGCTGTTGCACTTCATGCCCGACGATGAGCCCCGACGGATCCTGACCACGCTGCGGGAGTGGATGCCCGAGGATAGCCACCTGGTGCTCTCACACGCCTGCCCTGGTGCCATGAGCAAAGAGGATCTGGAGAAGGCGACCGCCGCTTACGTGGCTGCGGATGCGCAGGTCTACCCGCGACCGATGGAGGAGATCGTCGGGTTGTTCGACGGGTTCGAGGTGCTGGAGCCGGGAGTGGTACCGCTGGAGCCCCGCAGGCCTCGTCGGACAAATGCACCGGTGACGCAGAGCGGGCACTTCGTCGGAGGTATCGCCGTGTTGCGGAACCGATGATGCACAGCGAGGGCGTCCCCGGCAGGCCGCGAGCGCCGCCCACCTTCACACGCTGTCTATCGACCTCACGACGAAACCGGAGGTGATCAACGTGATGGACCAGTCCGGCGACGAGATCATTCTGCGTGCCCTTGGCCAGGCGGTGGAGGGCAGAAGATTCCAGGCGAACCTCACCACGCGATCACATCTGTCTCTCGTCGTCGTCAGGCGCGACAACGCCGCCTTCGGAGGACGGATCACCGTGAGACCCCGGCAGGGTAAGCCGTGGCTGTGGTGGATCTGGGGAGCGCCCATCGCCCCCGCCAGTGAGATCGAGGCCGCCACCTCGCATATCGCACGAGCTCTGACGCGTCCGATCGTTTCCCTTCGATCTCACCCTACGGCTTCGCTCAGCCCTCTCATGAGAGCCAAGTTCCCCCCTCTTCGCTGAGCGGCAGTCGGTCGCCCACTCATCTGACATTTCCTTTTACGATTCGGAGCGGTCCTTGCGTTCCCCTCAACGGACACTTTCAGTAATTGCCCTATTGCTTACTGTCGCTATATCGGCCTGTGGCGCCACGGATCCCTCCAAGGACGACGCGGAGTCTCTTCTGACCGAGATCAAGGTCGGTGCGTTGCCGGTCCCGGACGCCTCCACCGCTCACATCGCCAGAAATCGCGGTTACTTCCGGGCCGAAGGGCTCGACGTCAGCATCGCGCCCATCCAAGGTGCCGGTCCAGCCCTGGAAAGCCTCATCGGTGGCAGCTTCGACGTCATCCAGGGCAACTACGTCACGGTCATCCAAGCCGCTGACGCCGGGCGGAAGCTCACCGTGATCGCCGACAACTACCAGGCCGCGCCTGGCACGTTCGTCGTCATGGTCCCCAAAAACTCTGCCATCAAGAGCATGGCGGACCTGAAGGGCAAAACCATCGGGGTCGCGACGCTGCGCAGCATCGGGACGCTGACGGTCACGGTGGCCCTGCGGCAGGTTGGCCTGACCGCGAATGACGTGACATTCAAGGAGTTCCCGCTCCCTGAGATGAAGACGCATCTCCTGGAGGGCAGGGTCGATGCCGCATGGGTCACCGAGCCCTACAGCACGCAGATCGGCTACTCCGGCGGCACACAGATCGGGGACATGACCGCAGCCGGCGGCCCTCTGGACATCTTCCCCATCGCCGGGTGGATCGTCTCTTCAGAGTGGGCAGCCCGGAACCCGGACCTCGCCGCGAGGTTCCAGCGCGCCATCGTGCGGGCTCAGCATGACGCCGCCGGTGACCGCAACGCCGTCGAGGAGATCCTGCCGACCTACACCAAGATCGACCCCCCGACCGCCGCCGTCATCGCCCTGGGCACCTGGCCCGTCACGCGCGACAAGAACCGCCTGCAGCGCGTCGCCGACACCATGCACGAGATCGGCTACCTGACCAAACCGTTCAACGTGGACCAGCTGCTGACGACGCCGACACCAACCTCAACGCCGAAAGGGTAATCGCACCCATGAGCCAGGCCAGCCTGCCCCAGCGCGTTCGCACCACTCCACCACCCAGCACCGACCATGTGAGCGCCCGGCAGCAGGAGAACATCCAGGACATCATCGACGGCATCGCGCTCTTCGGTGCGCTGAACGCCTTCTGCGAGCTTGGCGTCGCCGACGCCCTGGACGCGACCGACGAGAAAATCCTTCCGGTCCACGAGGTCGCCAAGCAGTGCGGCGCCATCCCGGATCTGCTGGAGCGGATCCTGCTCCCGATGGTCGCCGCGGGCGTCGTCGCCCTGACCCCCGGGGGCGTCAGCTTGACCGACCTGGGGGCCGCGTTGCGACGCGATGTCCCGGGCTCCATGCGGCACGCGGTGACCTGGGCCGCCACTCCCGTCAGCTGGAGCGCCGTGCCCCAGCTGGGGGAGGTCATTCGCACCGGCCGGCCCGTCCTGCCCGGCGGCAAGCCCTCGCTGTACGCGTACCTGGAAGGCCACCCGAAGCAGAGGGAGATGTTCGGCGAGTTCATGTCTTCCCGCTCCCACCCGGTCGCGAGAGCACTCGCCGATCAGGACTTCTCCAACGCGCGGACCATCGTGGACGTGGGTGGCGGCACCGGCATGATGCTCGCGACCGTCCTGGAGGCCCACCCGCACCTGAACGGAGTTCTGCAGGAGCTGCCGTCGGTCGCCGAACGAGCCGAGGCGGCCATGGCCGCTCGCGGGATGGCCGACCGCTGGCAGGTGTTGGCAGGCGATGCCTTCGAAGGCGTCCCCTGCCTCGACGCGGCGCCCGGGAGCGGGGTGTACCTGCTGGGCAGCATCCTGCACAACTGGGGTGATGAGGACGCGCTGCGGCTCTTGGCGCGGGTCCGTACCGCCATGGTCATGTCGCAGCGCCCGACCGCGCTGTGGTGCATCGACAAGCTGACGCTCAACGCCCTCCTGGACGTCACCATGATGAAGTTCTTCCCCGGAGGACAGGAGCGCACCAGCAGCCAGTACACCGAGCTGTTAACCAAGGCCGGGTTCGTGCCACGGCGCAACAAGCCCCTGGCCGGCGGTCTGAACCTGGTGGTCGCGACGCTCAAGTGAAGCTCGGCAACGTCAGCGCGTGCGTACGGACCCCACACCGTACGCACGCGCTGGCGTTGCCGATCAGCTCTGGCGCACCGAACCTTTCAACCTGCCTCCTACAGGAACCCCCGTGATTCAACTTAAGCGCGTGAACGACGTCACCAAATTGGTCCACATCACCCCCGAGGAGCTCGACCAGCTCGTCGGCGACAACGACGAACTGTTCAGCCTGCTCGTCGTGGCCGAAGCCGTCTTGACCTCCCCGCCGTTGGGCATCGTCACCTGGTTGCGCCAACTCAAGAACGTGTCCGATTGGCTGGACACATTGATCGTCTACGAAGGAAAACACCAAATCTCGTGGTGGAAGCGGCAACTTAGACTCGGTGACAACTATCAGACCGTCCAGGCGCGCCGCTCCCTGGCCGCCATTCGGGCCCGGCTACCGGAGGCGCAAGCCATTGAGGACGAGCGCCTGAAGGTGGGCTGCTACGCGCTGGCGGAGCACGCCGCACACCAGCAACTCCAGAAGGCTCACGCCGAGGAGTACGCGGCCCTGATCGCCTCCTTGCGCCTGGCCCATGACCTGCCTGAGCACGAGCCGATCACCCCCGCCGTGCAGCAACTCCTCGACCTGGACGAGGCCGCGTTCCGTGACCTGGTCGGCAAAGACGTGCAGGCCCGTGTCGAGGTGGACCATCTCATGCACAGCGCCGTATTGAAGCGCTGGCGGGATGCGCTGCGGTACTGGGGCAATGTGACGTTGGGAATGCTGGACCAGCCGTTGGTGCACACTGAGGACTACATGCACTTCGTGGTCCCCGACACCAGTCTTCCCAGTGAGCTCCAAGAGGGCGAGATAAATACCTGGAGCCGCCGACTGACGTTTCTGGCGCACATGCGGACCCGGTTGCTTGAGTGCTCCCGCCAGTCTCGGCTGTATGAGCAGAAGCACGAGGACAAGGTGCTCGCCCCCGCAGCCGAACAACTTCGCAGCAGGCATTTTGTCGAGTATTCCCGATACCGTATCGGGGAGGAGCACAAGGCCCGGCTCCTTGACGATACGGGTGTGCCGCCTGACTTCGAGGAGCACAAGGCCTGCCTGGAGTCCCTGGGGTGGGCGGCGCGGATTGTTCGAGACGGTCCCCGGGTGTGGGTCGACGCCTACCGCGGTGAGCACCGTCTCACGGTGGCGATGGAACGCGAGCAAGCAGAGGGAGGCTCCTCCTTGTGGAAGGAGTCGGCGTCCTACTTCGCGCACAACCCTATGGCTGGCTGGTACACACTGCCCGCCTTCGAGGCCGTCGTGTCCTTGGCCGAGTTCCCGCCGGACGTGTACAGAAAGGCGCTGGGTCTGATTGACGAGCGGCAACGGGTCACCGACCCGACCGCTCAGCGTTGTAGCCCGCCTTTCTGACTTGCGAAAGCGAACGCAGATGCGGCTGGCGAGAAGATCCCGACGGTGGCCGAGCGGTGCGGTGCCATCCCGGACCTGCTGGTGCCGCATCAGGCAACGTTTTCCCTGTTCAACGTACGGTCAGCTCATGAACAGCGATGAGCAGCCGGGTCTGGATGAGATCGAGCAGTGCTTCATCGCGGTTCTCGATGAACGGATGAGCCGGAACGAGGCGGAACGAGGCGGACCGTTGGGCATGGCGCTTGGTCGCCAATGACGATCTCGTCTGGAACGACGTGGCATGGTGGTCATTGAGCCTTCTGCCTGGGATCGACCTGCGCAACGGTCGAAACGTAGGGACCGCCCTGAGCAAGAACGACTACGCCGCCCGCCTGATGACGACCGCCATCCGCGAGTTCGAGAACCTCGGCGAACCCGAGGACTGGTCCGTCGCGCACCAGAAACTCGCTCTGGCCCACCGTGGCGCAGGGAACCTCTCGGAGGCGCTACGCCTGATCGACCTCGCCCGCGCCACCGCGGCCATCGATGCGCCCATGCAGCGGGTCCGGCTGGAGACGGCGTACGGGCACGTCCTGCTTTCGGATCGGGCCACCGTGGATGATGGGGTGGTGATCCTCGACCGTGCCGCACGCGAGGCCGCGCAGCACGGGCTCGCGCACCAACTGCGCAGCATCGAGGGCATCCAGCGGACCATCCAGGGGGAGATCCGCCTCCCTCTGCCACGGCGACCAGGGAGCAATCGAGTGAGCGTCAAGCAGCAGGTCATCACCGACGAGCAGTGGCAGCACGCCCACACCATCTGGGACTACCACCAGATGTACCACGACCTGAGCCGGTGTGACGTGGCCATCGGCCTGGGCAGCCACGATCTGGGGGTGGCACGCGCGGCGGTCGACCTGCACCGCGCCGGTTGGTTCCCGCTGCTCGTCTTCTCCGGTGCCACCAGCCCCACCACCGCGGCGCGCTTCCCCCGAGGCGAGGCCGTCCACTACCGCGAGCACGCGCTCGACCTCGGCATGTCCGCCGAGGCGATTCTGCTGGAGCCGAATGCCACCAACACCGGCCAGAACATCGCACTGTCCCGCCAGGTGCTGGCCGATGCGGGTATTCGGCCCGGTTCGGTGCTCTTGATCTCCAAGCCGTACATGGAGCGCCGGGCCTATGCCACGGCACGAAAGGTATGGCCCGAGGTCGAGGTGGTGTGCGCCTCCGAGCCGCTTGAGCTGGATGACTACGTCAGCTCGATCGGTGATCTGAAGTTGGTCATCGACATGCTCGTCGGCGACCTCCAGCGCGTGATCGAGTACCCCCAGCTCGGTTACGCCGTCGAGCAGCCCGTCCCGGGAGAGGTCCATGATGCCTACCAGGCTCTTCTCCGCGCCGGATTCGACAGCAGGCTCCTTACGCCCTGACCTGCCGTACGGCGAGGTGTGCGCCATCCACCAGCCCAACCTCTTCCCCCGACTGGTGACGCTGGCCAAGCTGTTCGCCGCCGACTACTGGATCGTCCTGGATGACGTGCAGTTCGCACGCAGGGACTACCAGCACCGCGCGCGCCTCGCCTCGCTCGACGGCTCGTGGCAGCCGCAATGGCTCTCCATTTCCACCCATCTGCCGCACGGCCGCTCCACCTCCATCCGCAGAGCGCGCCTGGCTGATCCCACCCGCTGCCGGTGCTGTGTCGCCCAGCTTCTCGCCGACCATTACCGGCACAGTGTCTACTGGCCGCCGTTCAAGAGGCGGCTCGAACTCGCATTCGCCGCGTTCGAGAGCACGGATCGACTGGCGGGCGTGACGGAGCTGTCCACGCGCCTGCTGCTGGAGGAGGTCGGGTGGCGGGGGCAGATCCTGCACAGCAGCGATCTGCTCGCACCCGGTGAACGCTCGCAACGCCTGGCCGACCTGGCCTGGCTGACAGGCGCCACGACCTACCTGTGCGGGACCGGGGGCATGCGATATCTGGACCCGGCCGCTTTCCGGGTCCACTCGATCGAGGTCTTCCCGTTCCAGGCCCGCGGATCGGGCATATGGGCATCAGCCCGGGAGGTGAGCGCGGTACACGCCCTGATGCTCGTCGGGTCGGGCGCTCTGAGGCGGGAACTGAAGGCCCTGCGCGGACGAGTTCTTGAGGACAATCCCCGATCTGGTGCCTAGCCCTGCTGGGCTTTGGAGATCGGTTCGCACTCCTCACCATGCCGGGATCACGGCACTCCGGCTCCTCGGCAAGGATCCCGACAGCCCTGAGGGTGACTCGCCAACCGGTGTCGGCCCCCTCCTCTAGGGTGCGGGCGGGTCTAATTTCCCGGGTATGCAGGAGGCCAAGGTGCACGAAGATGGCTTCATGACGCCCTGTCAGCGGACGTGTGTTGCCTCTCGTGGGCGCGACTACCCCAGTGGACCAGCGTAATTATGCACTTTGAGTGATTCTCGTGAGGAGCTTTGTGAGCACGCTCGGTAGTTTCATCTGGTCGATCGCCGACCAGCTTCGGGGTCCCTACCGCCCCAACCAGTACGGGAACGTGATCCTCCCGTTCACGATCCTTCGGCGCCTCGACTGCATCCTGGAGCCGGACCGCAAAACCGTCCGAAGCCTGGCCGCGGCATACGAGAACCCGAACCGGCTCCGGATCGAGGTCAAGAAGGCGACCGGTCGGCCGTTCTACAACACCTCGAAGTACAGCTTCGCCAACCTGCTGCAGGACGCGGACGGGCTCGAGGACAACCTCGTCGACTACATCGACCGGTTCTCTTCCGATGTCGATGTGTTCGAGTACTTCGACTTCAAGAAGGAGATCATCGCCCTGGAGAAGGCCGGTCTCCTGCGCGAGATCGTGAAGTCTTTCGGCGCCATCGACCTGCACCCCGATGTCGTGTCCAACGCCGACATGGGGGACGCGTTCGAGTACATCATCCGCAAGTTCAACGAGGCCGCGAACGAGACCTCCGGTGACCACTACACGCCGCGTGATGCGATCCGGCTGTTGGTCGACCTGCTCTTCGCCGAGAAGGATGCCGCCCTGGGCGAGGCAAACATCGTCCGCACGCTTTATGACCCCACCGCCGGCACTGGCGGCATGCTCGCCCTAGCGGAGGAGCACCTGCTTGCAGACAACCCGGACGCCCGGCTGACCCTGTACGGCCAGGAGTACAACCCGCAGTCGTACGCGATCTGCAAGTCCGACCTGCTCGCCAAGGGCCATGACGCGTCCAACATCGCCTTCGGCAACACGCTCACCGACGACGCCTTCAAGGGCCGGCAATTCGACTTTTGCATGTCCAACCCGCCGTACGGCGTCGACTGGAAGCAGTACGCCAAGGCCGTCACCAAGGAGCGCGACGAGGCGGGCCCGTACGGCCGGTTCGCGCCGGGCCTGCCTGCCACCTCGGACGGGCAGATGCTGTTCCTGCTGCACCTGGCGCACAAGATGCGCGCCCCTGAGGACGGCGGCGGCCGGGTCGGGATCGTCATGAACGGCTCGCCGCTCTTCAACGGCGCCGCCGAGTCCGGCCCATCGAACATCCGCAGGTGGCTGCTGGAGAACGACCTGGTCGACGCGATCGTCGCGCTGCCGACCAACATGTTCTTCAACACCGGCATCGCCACCTACATCTGGATCCTCGACAACACTAAGCACCCTGACCGCAAGGGTCTGGTCCAGCTCATCGACGGCACGTCGTTCTGGACCAAGATACGCAAGAACCTCGGCAGCAAGGGCCGCGAGATCAGCGACGCCGACCGCGCCAAGGTCCTCCGCCTGTACGCCGACTTCACCGACGCCGACCCGGACTTCTCCAAGGTGCTGCGCAGCGACGAGTTCGGCTACTGGACCATCACCGTCGAGCGGCCACTCCTGGACGAGGCTGGCAAGCCCGCCGTCGACCGCAAGGGCAAGCCGAAGCCCGACTCCAAGAAGCGCGACACCGAGAACGTGCCGTTTACCTACGGCGGCTCGACCGCCGGTCCTGCGGGCAAGGTCGAGGTCGAGGTCATCCAGGCATACTTCGACACAGAGGTGAAGCCGCACGTGCCCGACGCTTGGATCGACTGGGCCAAGGTCAAAGTCGGTTACGAGATCCCCTTCACCCGCCACTTCTACAAGTACGTTCCCCCCCGACCGCTCGCCGAGATTGATGCCGACCTGGAGAAGCAGGTCGCCAAGATCCTCGATCTGCTCCGCGAGGTTGAGCAGTGACCAGGGCACACCACGATCTAGCGCCTGCATGGACCGCCCCGATTCCAAGCCATTGGAACTGGATGCGAAACAAAGAACTGCTGTTCGAGGCGCAGGGGTTGTCGACGGACGGATCCGAGGAGCTTCTGAGCGTCTCGCACCTCTCTGGCGTCGGCCCCCGCTCGGAAAAGAACGTCACGATGACTGAGGCCGCGAGTCTCGACGGATACCGAGTTGTCGAGCCATGCGACCTCGTGATCAACACAATGTGGGCGTGGATGGGCGCCCTCGGCGTGTCCGGGCATGCAGGCATCGTCAGTCCGGCTTACGGTGTCTACCGACCGCGTCCGACTGCGCCTTTCGAGCCGAGGTTCTTCGACCACCTATATCGGTCGACGGAGTACGTCATGGAGATGACGCGGGTCTCGCGAGGAATCTGGTCCTCCCGCCTCCGCATCTACCCAGAAGTCTTCCTTCGCATGGCTGTTCCGGTGCCGCCGCTGGACGAGCAGCGCGCCATCGCCGACTACCTCGACCGCGAGATCGCCCGCATCGACACGCTCGTCGAGGAGCAGCAGCGCCTGATCGAGATGCTCCGCGAACGGCGGTTCGCAGTTCGGGTAAATGTCGCTCTACAGGGGGCGGCTCCAAGTGCGCAGGTTGAGAGCACTTTGCCGTGGGCGCAGCGGCTTCCAGTTGGATGGCGCGTCGTGCCCCTCACCTCAGTCGCGAGGCTTGAAAGCGGTCACACGCCAAGCCGCTCTCGAGAGGACTGGTGGCAGGACTGCTACATCCCATGGGTGAGCCTTCATGACGTCGGGACGATGCGCGGTGTGAAGTATCTCGAAAGGACGGCGCAGGAGATCAGCGAGGCCGGGATGGCCAACAGTTCTGCCCGCCTGCTTCCCGCCCACACGGTCGTTCTCTCCCGCGACGCAACTGTCGGGCGAACAGCGATCATGAGTGTACCGATGGCCACGTCTCAGCACTTCGCTGCCTGGGTTTGCGGTCCGTTGCTTGACCCTGAATACCTCTGGGTATTGTTCACGGATGCAATGCAGCCTTTCTTTGACTCGTTCCAGAACGGTTCGACCATTCGGACCATCGGAATGGGAGACCTCAAGGCATTTCGCATTCCGCTTCCACCCCTCGACGAACAGCGGCGCATCGTTGCGCACCTAGACGAAGAGACTGCGAAGATCGATGCATTGATCGCCGAATCGGAACGACTCGTCGAGCTCGCCCGTGAGCGCCGGGCCGCGCTGATCACGGCGGCGGTGACCGGCCAGATCGACGTACGAGGAGCCGTGTGATGGCCGACCACAACGAGGTTGTCTTCGAGACCGAGATCTGTGAGCACCTCGCAGCCCATGGCTGGCTGTACTCAGCCAACGACACCGGGTATGACCGGGAGCGAGCGCTGTTTCCCGAGGACCTCTTCGCGTGGCTGGAAGCGACGCATAAATCGGCGTACGAGAAGGCGTTGAAGGCGGCGGGGTCGCAGGCGAAGTTCCTCGATGTGCTGGTTACGGCGCTCGACAAGCCGCTGGAGCACGGCGGCGGGATGCTGAGCATCCTGCGGACCGGGGTGCAGTACATCGGCGGCGGCCGGTTGAAGATGGCGCAGTTCCGGCCCGAGACGACGTTGAACGAGACGACGATCGCCGAGTATGCAGCGATGCGGGTGCGGGTGATGCGGCAGGTGCACTTCTCGACCGCTGACCAGCGCAGCATCGACCTGGTGTTCTTCGTCAACGGGCTTCCGGTCGCCACGGTGGAGCTGAAGACCGACTTCACGCAGTCGCTGGACGAGGCGGTTCAGCAGTACCGGAAGAAGCGCAATCCGCTGACCAACGGTCGGCGCGAGCCGCTGCTGTCGTTCGGACACCGGGCGCTGGTCCACTTCGCGGTCTCCAACGACCGCGCCGCGATGACCACCCGACTGGAGGGTGAGCCGACGCACTTCCTGCCGTTCGACACTGGCTTCGACGACGGTGCCGGGAACCCGCCCGGTGCGGACGGAAGGTCGGCGACGGCGTATCTGTGGGAGCGGGTCTGGGAGAAGCACGCCTGGCTCAACATCATCGGCCGGCTGATGATCGTGGAAACCAAGGAGGAGTGGGACGTCGCGACCGGCACGTCGGTGCGCCGTACGAGCATGCTGTTCCCTCGGTTCCACCAATGGGAGGCGGTCACGAACATCGTGGCCGCCGTGGCCGAGGAGGGTGTCGGCCGACGTTACCTGATCGAGCACTCGGCGGGGTCGGGGAAGACGAACACGATCGCCTGGACGGCGCACCGTCTCGCGCGGCTTCACATCGACGATGAGAAGGTCTTCGACTCGGTCATTGTGGTCGTCGACCGTACGGTGCTCGACGGGCAGCTTCAGGACGCGATCCGGCAGATCGACGGCAGCAGCAAGATCGTCGCGACGATCAGCCCCGAGGACGTGCGTAAGGCCGGCGCGAAGTCGAAGTCCGGCCTGTTGGCCCAGGCACTGAAGAATGGTGAATTGATCATCGCGGTGACGATGCAGACCTTCCCGCATGCACACGATGAGATTCGGGCCGACTCCGGCCTGAAGGGCAAACGGTTCGCCGTCATCGCGGACGAGGCGCACTCGTCGCAGTCGGGGCAGATCTCCTCGAAGCTGAAGAAGGTCCTGACCGCCGAGGAGATCAAGGAGATCGAGGACGGCGGCTCGGTCGACGTCGAGGCCGTCCTGGCCTCGGAGATGACCGAGCGGGCCGAGTCGGAGAACATTTCCTACCTCGCCTTCACCGCGACCCCGAAAAACAAGACCCTGGAGCTGTTCGGCCGCGAGGGGCCGGACGGCAGGCGGCGCGAGTTCCACCTGTACTCGATGAAACAGGCGATCGAGGAGGGCTACATCCTCGACGTGCTCAAGGGCTACCAGTCCTACGACACCGCGTTGAAGATCGCCGGTAAGGTCGAGAACGGAGACGGTGGCGAGGTTGAGGAGTCGGCTGCGCGCAAGGGGCTGATGCGGTGGGTGCAGTTGCACCCGACCAACATCAGTCAAAAGGTGCAGATCATCGTCGAGCACTTCCACACCAACGTCGCCCACTTGCTGGAGGGCAAGGCGAAGGCGATGGTCGTCACTGACTCGCGCAAGGCCGCGGTGAAGTACAAGAAGGCGATCGACGCCTACATCGCCAAGCGGGCCGCCGAGGACGCGTCGTACAACTACCGGACCCTGGTCGCGTTCTCCGGGTCAGTGTCGATGACCGAGAACGAGGAGTGGGGCCAGGACTGGGGGCCGACGCCGTCCAAGGACGACGAGTTCACCGAGGCCAAGATGAACCCCCGAGCGGGCGCCGACCTGGGCGCGGCGTTCAAGGGCGGGACGTACAAGATCATGCTGGTCGCCAACAAATTCCAGACCGGCTTCGACCAGCCGCTGCTATCGGCGATGTACGTCGACAAGAAGCTTTCCGGGGTCACCGCCGTGCAGACGCTCTCCCGGCTCAACCGAACCCACCGCACCGCCGGCGGGGAGCAGAAGGTCAAGACGTTCGTAATCGATTTCGTCAACAAGCCCGACGACATCAGGGCCGCCTTCGAGCCGTACTTCACCAACGCCACCCTGGAGACCGAGACCGACCCGTACGTGGTCGTACACCTCGCGAACAAGCTCGCCCAGGCGGGGATCTACACCGAGGAGCAGGTCCGCAAGGTCGCTGAGCTGTGGGTCACCCGCAAGGGCAACAACGCGCTCTCAGCGGCAATCAGCCCGGCCCAGCATGACTTCCGGCGTCGCTACGCGGCAGCGATCGAGGCCGAGGACAAGGTCACGCTCAACACCCTCGACCTCTTTCGCAAGGACGTCTCCACCTACGTACGGCTCTATGACTTCATGAGCCAGATCATCGACTACGGCGACCCGTACATGGAGATGCTCTCGATCTTCCTCAGGCTTCTGGAGAAGGTCATCGCCGAGTCCTCCTGGAGCGCCGACGTCGACCTTTCGGACGTGGTCCTGGTCGGTGTGAAGCACAGCAAGGCAATCGCGGTTGACATCTCGCTGACCGGAGACGGCCAGTTGAAGGGGATCAGTGCAGCAGGGACCGGCACCAAGAAAGAGCCGAAATACGTCGCGCTCCAGGTCGTCATCGACAAGATGAATGACCTCTTCGGTGCCGAGTCGTTTGCTGAGTCCCAGATCCGGGAGTTCGTGCAGGGGCTCGTGCAGCGGCTGCTCACCAACCCGAACCTGGTCCAGCAGACCCAGAAGAACTCGAAAAAGCAGTTCATGGAGTCGCAGGACTTCCAGTCCGCCGTCACCGAGGCCGTCGCCGACAACCAGGAGGCGCACAACACCATGGCTGACTACTTCTTCACCGACGGGCCTGCGATCAAAGGGATCATCGTGGCCCTCGCTGACGCGTTCTACGAGGCCGCGATCGACAAGGGGCATGTCGGCCTTGCTCAGGATCTTGAGGTATCACCTCACAGTTCACCCTGAATCGCCCCGTGGTCAGTGGAGACCACACCGTCTATTGGGTGTCAGGCGCTATCGGGGTTGGAGAGGTCATCGCGGGCGATGACCACACGGGTGGCCTTGCCAGCCTTACTGGCGGTGGTCGTCGGTGGCAGGGCCCGGACGTGAATGAAATACACCCGGACGCCAGCGAGTTCGGCGTACGGCGGCCAGGCGTCGGGGGTGCCGTCAGTGGGGAAATCGAGGAGCTTGTTGGTGAGATTGTAGATAACGAGGTAAGCGGTGTGCTGCCCGTAGTCGTGCGCGTACTTGATGATCTGGTGCATGCCCTTGATGAGGTAGGCCTTGCCTCGCCCGCTGCCGTCGAAGATCTTTCCATCGCAGATCAAGGGCTCGCTGCCGTCGAGGTCGCCAATCAGATCCGCTTCGCCTGAGGCTGATCGTGGCTTGGCGTGCGTGAGGTGATCGCCTTCCAGGAACAGGAAACGCTGAAGGTCGAGGTTGTAGATCTCCTCGCCGTTGCCAGTGTCGGCCGTGTACCGGGCGTGCAGCTCGTCGCGATCGAACCACTCGATGCGGGTCCGATAGCGCTGCAGCGTGTGCAGGATGCTGCTCGCCGCGCCGACACGTTCGCCGAGGAAATCGAACAGCGGCTGCAAGATGTCCTCAGCGAACTCTCGCCAGCTGTCCTGAAGGTTGGACTTGTTGCTGTATTCCATGGCGGTCCGAAACCCTGCCTGGGAATTGCGTTCGTCCTCCACCGCGATGTCCTGCAACAGCTCCCAGACAAGGGTGGCGCGTCCTTCCTCGGTCCTACTTGTCCAGACGAACGGCTCGTCGCGGGCCAAACCTGCGCGGAAACGCTCTCGGTCCAGGCCGGACTCGGCTCTGCCAGCCTCCTCCAGCAGGCCTCTGAGAGCCGGCTGGCCTTTGATCCATGCGACTGTGAGATGTACCTCGTGGCCAGCACTGGCGAAGGACGCGATCATGAGTCGGCGAAGTCGTTCGCGTACAGCCACCTGCAGCTGCTGTTGGTACTTCATCGGCTGAGGCCTTTCAGAGCTCGTGCGATCTCCCGGTCGATGACCTTGCCCGCGTTCTGAGCGCTGCCGGTGTCGTCGACTAGCCGGAGCTGGATGAAACAGCAGGGACATGTGACGTTGGCCTGCGCCACGACTTCTGAGTACCTGATCCATATCGGGTAACCGCACTGAGTGCAGGAAATCTCAAGATCTGTTCGAAGGAACTGGGTCGCGAGGGATTCGCCCATGACGGCATTCTTCCGCAGAGGGCTGACATCGAGTACCTGATCTCAGCGAGGAGAGTGGCCCTCCCTTCGTACCGTGGAGATCTGACCTAAGGGATCATGGTTGGGCATGGGGGGCGCGGCGCAGGGTGTAGCGGACCAGTAGGCCCGCGGTGACCGTTGAGCGCCTCGTCGATCATGGCGCGGACGGTGGCATCGAAGTCGTGCCATTCAAGCCCATGCAGGCTTTCGAATCTTTGGAGTACTTCGTCGTCGCTCAGTGTGGCGGCCCATGCGGTGAGGGCCTGTCCGTGTGGTACGCCGTGGGGGTGCAAGAGCAGGATGCCGGGGAGCCCTTCACGCGCTATCTCGGCGCCCACCAGCTTTTCGAGACGGTCCGCAGCAGGAGCGGGGCTGGCTGCGTCGAGCGCGGTGCGGAAGTCGGCGTAGCCGACGGTGATGTCGAGGTGGGGAGGCAGCGGGCTGACATCGGTGCTACCTGCGATCAGCGTCGGTAGGACGGTTTGGCGAACCCAGGATTCAAGGTCGCGCAGTTCGTGGATCAGGATGTGCCAGGTTTGGGTGTGGGGGCGCTGGATCGAGACCTTTGGCCACAGGTTGACCTCGACGACGCGGCCGACCGGCAGCCTGGCCAGAACGTCGCCGACCTGAACTGGACGGTCTGATGGCATCGTCACCTGGATGTCATCGGATGGCCGGTCAGGAGTCACAGCGCCAATAAGAGTGGCGGCGAGCGACGGGGTGCGGTGCTTGGAGTGGTTGGTGTGCTCGACCAGAACCTCCAATGGGTGGGCGTCTTGGGAGTTTCTGTGGTGAAACGGCTGTAGGTCGGCGATCCGTTGGTACAGGTCTGTCCCGGGTTGCAGTACGTCCACATCGCGACGCGGTCTCCTCGTCGCCCACTCCTGAAGCTTGTCGACGGATGAGGTGCAAGGCATCTCCACCGCGCGGGCTTGCCCACTGGTCAGAGGAGCGTCGACTCGATGTTCTATCTCGGCATAAAGGACGTGTTCAAGAGTCGACCGCAGCTGGTTGAGGGCATCGGAGGCAAGCCGCACCATGGCTTGTGGGAGGGGCGCCACGCCGGTCACCGTCATGGTGGCGAAGTCTCCGACGACGATGTCGTTCAGGGTCACCGTGCCTCGCCGGGTGTGATCGAGGGCGATGCGGCCGGCGCGCTCGATCAGGTTGTCGGCATGAGCGAGGCTGTAGGCGGCGTGTTGCTGGTGACTGGGTAGCCAGGCGTAGCGGTCCACAGCGAGAGCGTAGCCGTGCCGCGACAGTGACCGTTATCGAATATCGGGGGCTCCAAGGCCTCCACATCGTCGCGCCCCTCACTCGCCAGGACAACAGATCGGAGGGCGGCGGGGGCGGGGCATGGCCGTTCACCGTAGCGACCCGCTGGGCGGCAAGTCCGCGCATCGGCTGACATCATCTCCGCGCGTGACACCTGTGGTGTCGAGGGGCCTCGTGCGTAGGCGAGGACCGGTTTCCTACGTCAGCAAGATATTTGATCCGGCTCCGGATCGCTTCGCGGGCTTTCGCCCGGTTGATCTCCTCTCCTATCGTTTGGGAGGAGATGTCCCGCCGGGGGGGCGGGTCGCTCCGCTGGGGAGGCCGAATGACGGCAGGAGACGATCGGGGCCAGGACGAGGGCGTAGGCGGTCAGCCAGCAGCGCGGCCGCCGGTGCGCCAGCGACGCGAGCCGGGCGGGCGGCCGCACAAGCATTCGGTGCGGATGTCGGACGCCGAGCAGGCCGTCGTGGACGCGCGGGCCGGGCAGGCCGGGGTGAGCGTGCCGCGGTTCCTGGTGGAGGCGGGCTTGGCCGGGGACGCGGCGACCGCGAGTCAGCTGCGTGCGAACGCCGCCGAGCTGCTGGCCGCGCGACGCCTGGTGGCGGCCGTGGGGGTCAACCTCAACCAACTGGCCAAGGTGGCCAACGCCACCGGAGAGGTGCCGGCGGCGTTGGAGGCGACGATGCATGCGACGTTGCGCTTCCTCGCCCGGCTGGACGCGGCGACCGCCCTCTACGGGGAGTTCGGCCTGCCGTACGGCCGCCGCGCCGCACTCGAGGACGCCGCCGATCCCGGCCTGGACGTCGAGGTCGACGTCGACCGCCACCAGAGTCACGACGTCGACCACGACCAGGACGACGGCCACGACGGGGGCCGGGGCTGGTGAACAACTTCATCTCCGCCCAGCGCGGCAGCAGCCCCGCCGGGCTGGTGCGCTACCTGTTCGGCCCTGGCTCCAGCGGGGAGCACACCGATCAGCGCATCATCGCGGCCGACGTGACGCTCGGCCTGGCCGAGGGGACTCGGCTGGACCACGTCGCCGACGCTGACGTCATCTACGCGCTGGGCCGCGACATGGACTCGCACCGCATCCTGCTCGGGGTCACGCCGCCGAACGGGTGGGTGTGGCACTGCGCGATCTCCCTGCCGCCCGGCGAGGAGCTGGCTGATGCGCAGTGGGCCGAGGTCGCCCACGAGGCGATCGCCAGGATGGGGTTTGACGCGGCGGACGGGCGGGCGCCGTGCCGGTGGATCGCGGTGCACCACGGCCGCTCGGTCGGCGGCAACGAGCACCTCCACCTGATGGTCAACCTGGTGCGCGAGGATGGCAAGGTCGCCGCCACCTGGAACGACCGGCGCACCATGAGCCGGGTGTGCGCGGACATGGAGCGCCGCTTCGACCTGGTGGTGGTGGAGGGCCGGGCCGGGCACGGCATGCCGGGCTACTCCAAGGCCGAACACCAGAAGATGCGCGCCGGCGCCCCCTCCGAACGGCAGCGCCTGGCCCGCCTGGTGCGCGCGGCCGCCGCACGCTCGGCGAGCGAAGCGGAGTTCATGCGCCGGGCCAAGGCATCCGGGGTGTTGGTGCGAGCACGGTTCGCCACCGGCGGCCGCGACCGCGTCGTCGGCTACTCGGCCGCGCTGCGCCCGGCTGAGGGGCAGGAGCCGGTGTGGTTCGGCGGTGGCAAGCTCGCCGCGGATCTGACCCTGCCCCGGCTGCGCCAGCAGTGGGACACTGGCGTCGGCGTCGACGAGCACCAGGCGCTCGCCGAGTGGCGCCGCTCCCTCGAGGTCGCGGGCCCGGCCGGTCCCGGCGAGCGGGCCGCCGTCGACGTCGAGCAGTGGGAGCGCGCCGCGCAGCTGGTCGACGCGGTCCGCGAGCGGCTGCAGCACACCTCGCCCGGCGACGTCGTGGCCTGGCGGATCGGGTGCCGGGGCGCGGCCGCGATGGTGGCCGCGCTCGCCGAGCGCATCGAAACGCCGAGCGCGGGCGGGCCGGGGCCGATCTCGGCGCTGGCCGACCGCCTGGCCTGGTCGGCTCAAGCTCCCCGCGGTGAGGGGCGCGGCCGCCCTGCGGGCTGGGAGGAGGTGCGGGCTGTTGCCCAGATCATCGGCCACGCTGCCCGTAAGGGTCCGGCGACCGTGACGTGGATGGTGGTGGGTGCCGCGCTGCTGGGGCTGGTGGCCGCCATCACCGCGTGGCACGAGCAGCACCGCCAGGTGCGCCAGGCCGCCGCCCTCGCCGAGCACGCCAAGACCCTGGCCCGCGATCTAGACCGGCGTCGCGCCGTAGTGGCCCCGACCTGGGCGGAGCGCCGCTACGGCGCTCTCACCGATGCCCGCCTGGAGCAGCTGGCAGTTGTGGCCGTCGCTGATGTAGCCCGGTTCAGCTCCCCGCCGCCCGCTGCTCCGCCTCGCCCGGCCCAGCCCGTCGAGGCGGAGGCGCACGGCGCGGCGGCGGCGGCCGCGCTGGCCTTCCCCGGGCGCTGGCACCCGACCACCCTCGAGGAGGCTCGCCGACAACTGGCCGCCGTCACCAAGGAGCTCGACTTGCGCGCCGTGATGCCCGCCGAGCGCGTCGTCCAAGAGCGCACCGAACGCGCGCAAGCCCAACAGGCACAACGTGCCCAGGCTCAGCAGGCCGCCAGGACGAGGCCTCACCGCGGCCCCTCGCCGGGGCGGGGCGGCCGAGGCCGATAACCGTCAGAGCAGACAGGACAGCACAAAGGAACGAGCAGTCGGCACCACACAGCAAAGATCACCAAGACAGGCAAGCAGCACAGAGAACAAGATCACAGAAGCGTAAGACCAGAGACCCAGAGAGATGGATCAGACAGTTCAGAACGGACTGTCACACGAGACAGTGCTAAGACATCCGCGACTTTCGTCACGATACGAGGGCCAGAAAAGGCCGTTACGAATTTGTTCGCAGGGAGGGCCGATGCCGCGTCCGCTGAACATGGAATGCCCGGTCTGTGAGACCCGGCTGAGTCTGCCCGAGACCGGTCGGCGCCCCCGGTACTGCTCGGCGGTGTGCCGTCAAGCGGCTTACCGCGCCCGGCGTCGAGGGATCGACCTGGCCGACCGGCTGGCCGAGGTGCGCGGCGATCTGGCCGGTGACGCTGACCGGGTCGCCGATGCCGTCGACGACCTCCTGGAGCTCGTCGACCAGGAGGACCCGGCTCCCGGCTGGAAACCGCTGACGGTCGCGCTCGCCGAGGCCGTGGCCGCTCGCGCTGTCGAGCTGGCCCGTCGCGCTCGCGAGCATGCCCGGGTGGCCGACGAATTGGCAACGCGCTGTCGTGGGTCGCAAAGCCCGAGATGACCGCCTCCGAGGCGGTCATCGGAACAACCAGATCGGAAGAATTACCGGTACGTCTCCTTCGAGGACTTACCGTTGAAGGATCAGGAGCAACCGTCCTGATTCAGCCCTCGGGAAGGGGATGAAGTGCACACCATGGTGGACATGCTCCTGATGTTCTTCTTCGGTTTGATCTTGATGTTCTTCGTTGGCTTGACCCAGTCCGCGACGATGCCCAGCCAGTCCGCGACGAGACAGTTGCGGCACCGATACAACGCTAGCCGTCACCTCCTGCTCAGCCACTGCTCCACTCCCCTACCTGGCGCAACCGGCGCCGGGAAAGGCGAAGGAGCTGATCTAGCGCCTGGCTAGATCATGCTCCCCGCTCTGAGCTGGGGAGCCATGAATGATGGGTCTGCTTCGCCAGATGTTGGCGGAGGTTGGCCCGGTAACCGCTTGGGTTGCCGGGTTTATCGCGGCGGTCATCGCCGTGTTCGCGCTGTACGTCGGGATCGCCATGATGGCGGCCCTGCGGGCCGCCGATGAGCATCAGGCAGAAGTCCGGTACCGGATCTTTCGTGACATGCTGCAGCTGTTTCACCGGAAGGGGCGGTGAACGCCTTCACCCGGCCGCGTCCCTCAGGACGTGGCCGGCCGCCCTCCTGTCCGCCCGAAGTGGTGAGTCGCGTCATACAGTTGCGCACTCAGGGGTTCAGTCTCACGGAGATCGGTGAGGTGTTGAACGCCGAGGGCGTGCCGACTCCGGCAGGTGGACCTCGATGGGCCAAGTCCTACGTTGACCGACTCCTGCACACCCGGCACGCCCAGCAGGAGATCGCCATGCAGCGCCAGGGCACGGAGAAGGCGTCGAAGCCCACTGCCGAATTGTCCGCATAGGAGTTCAACACGAACGCCCCGTCCCGGCGAGAGCCGTGCGGCGGGGCGTTCGTCACGTCCGGAGAGCAGGCGAATAACACGCCGCCGACCACCTGCCCGTCTCCTGTGAGCAGGAGACGGGCCGACGGCTTATCAAGGGGGCGGCTCCGAGGTTCCTTTTCCCTGGTTACAAGCCGAGTAGGTGCAGCACGTCGAGCGGGCTGGACACCCCAAGGAAGTGCTGCGCCAGGGCCACTAGGAGGGGCAAGAGGATGAGCCGACAGAGCCAGCGGACCCACCACCGGTCCCAGAGGGCCCGCGCGAGCTCGGCCGTCTTCTTCGCCCTACGGGACAGCCGCACCGCCGGTCCCGGCCTGGTCGCGTGGCTCCGCCTTGCTGGCTGAGGTATCGCGCACCGCTCGCCGCGGCGGGCCGATCCGTGCGGCCTCGCCAAGGAGGAGGGCGCAGGGCCGGGACGGTGAATCCGCCGCTTGGACGGTTGGCCGTGATGGCGGGCGCGGCCACGCCGACGAGGGCGACGAGATCGTTTGGACATACTGCGGGCATCTCCTTTTGAAGATGCCCGGCGTGATGTCCACAAGGAACCGGGCGGTCGCTCCACGCAGACTGCCGGGTGTAGCGGTAAGGGACGGTGGTGCAGGTCTCCTTAGCGGTTCCTCCATCCACATCCTTCCTGGCTTGGAGAAGACGCGCGCACCGATACCGATGTGATGGCTCTCACATCTGAGTCCTATCGGTGTCCCAACACGCGAGAGACGGGCTGATGGTCCGTTATGGCGTTCATCTAACGGTCGTTAGATGAACGCACCGGACACGGCTACGGAAGGTCGTCTGCGTCTGGGATCCACCGCGCCCGGATCTGTCGGGCGGCGTCCAGCGCGGCCCGTCCTGCCACCTGGCCGGACTCGTCATCGGTGGTGTCCAGCGCGACGTAGATCGCGGCTTCGACGGTCTTCCACTCCTCCTGGAGTTGCCGCCGGGTTATCCCGTCGTACCGCTCCAGCTCTTGGTGAATCCGGCGGGTCTGGCGCAGCAGGTCCTCGTAGGTCGCTGGGGCCGAGTCCGGTGTCTCCTTCATGGCTCCCACGTTGCCACCCTCTGTTCCGCCACGCTGGTCAGATCTCGTCGTCCTCGGCGGTACTCAGGTCGTGCAGGTCGCGGGTTCGTCCTCCTTACACTGTCCGTCGCGGTAGCGATCCGAAGAGGAAGAGGACGTCGGTCCGTTCGCGTCGTCTCTCGTGAACGGGAGGGCTATCTCTGGCGGTCTGGCTCCAGATAATGGTTCTTATCAAGAGCCAGGACACCATCATCACCGCCCTCTTCGCATCCCCCCACGGAGCCCCGCATGGACGGCACAACGACCGACAGCACGACCCACACCGCCTCCGCACCGGAGGCCTGCCCACCGTGGTGCACCGCCCAGCACGCCACCGCACACCTTCGCAGGTTCGGCTTCATCGACACCCCCGACGGCGGCCTCATCACCGTCGAGGTAGCTCAGCCGGTCGCAGCGGCTGACCCGCCAGCCGTGCTGGTCACCATCGTCCGCAAGGAGCAGCCCAATCTGACCTTGTCACCCGGCCAAGCGCGCGGCGTGGCCAGCGCGCTGGCCGCCCTGCAGTCCTATTCGCTTGTGGAGCACACCAGGTTTCCCGAGGACAGCCCGGAGGAGATAGCAGCGCTGTCCGCGGCCGCCGTGGCGGACTTCACCACGGCACTCGACGCAGCCGCCGACTTCATCGACACCCTGACAACTAGGTAAGCGATGACGAGCCCATCTCTTCCCGCCCCGGCGCGAGTGAGGTCCGTCTCCTCTCCAGCCACGCAGCCGCCGGCGACGCATACCGACGTCGACCACCACTTCACCCCGGCCGCCCGCGCCGCCATCGAGGCCGGCATACCGCAATCGACCCGCCGCGCCTACGCCACCGACTGGACCGCCTTCACCGCCTAGTGCGCTGCGACCGGCCGCATCCCGCTACCCGCCACCGCCGTCACCGAGTACACCGCGCACCTGAGCGCTTCTCCCTCGGCGCGCACCGGACGGCCGCTGGCCCCGGCCTCCATCGAGCGGGCCCTGGCCGCGATCCACACCATGCACGCCGCCGCCGACGTCTCCCCGCCGCAGACCAAGGGAGCACGCAAGGTGCTGGCCGGCTACCGCGAGATGCTGGCCACCAGCACCGACCCGGCCACCCGGGCCCGCTCACGGCCCCGCCGCGCCGAACCGGCCATCCCCCAGGCGCTGCGCGCCATGCTCGCCACCGTAGATCGCACCACCCTGGCCGGGAGGCGCGACGCGGCCGCGCTGCTGCTCGGCTACGCCTGCGCCGCCCGGGTCTCCGAACTGGCCGCCCTGGACGTCGCCAACGTCCGCGAGACCCCCGACGGGTTGTTGGTGGGGCTGTATCGGCGCAAGCTCAAGCGCCACGACGAGGTCGCGGTCCCCTACGGCGCCAACCCGGCCACCTGCCCGGTCCGCGCCGTGCGCGCGCTGACCACCGCGCTCGCTGAGGCTGGCCGCACCGGCGGTCCGCTGTTCATCCGCGTCGACCGGCACGGCCACCTGGCCCCACCGCTGATGCGGCGCGGCCGCCCGATCGGGGACCCGGCCGGGCGCCTGAGCGCCGAGGCCCTGGCCGACGTCGTGACCCGGATCGCCGCGGCCGCCGACCTGGAGGGCTGCTGGAGAGGCCACTCCCTGCGCCGGGGGTTCGCCACCGCCGCCCGTCGCGCCGGCGCCGATCTGGAACGCATCGGCCGCCACGGCGGCTGGGCCGATGGCTCCACCGCACTGCTCGGCTACATCGAAGAGGCCGATCGCTGGAGCGACAACCCGGTCACCGGCCTGTGAGCGAGGAGGCGTGCGCGGCGGGATCGACGCGCCGCCGCGCATCGGCGCCCAAGGCGTCGTGCACGGACTGGGCGGGAATCCCCAGGCGCCGGGCGAGCGCGGCCTTGGCCCCGTGCTGGTTGGGATAGCTCTGCAGCAGGTTGCGCATGTGCATCGCACGGGCCATGGCCAGGCGAGTCATCTCAGCGCGTATCTCCATGATCTGCCCGGTGAGCTCGAACTCGACAGCAGCGACGGGGTCGTAGTCGTAGTCAGCCTCGTCGAACGTGGCCATATCCGCCGCGTGGCGTTCGTTCTTGACGCGCATCCAGGCCAGCTCGACGCTGTTCGCCTCGTCGATGGTGGCGAGATCGGTCTGCCGGTCCCGGCGCGGGCGCAACGGTCCGTTGACGTCGTCGATGTAGGACGTGGGGTCGGTGAAGTACGTCACCGCGTCCGAGACGTCCTGTTCACAGTCGTGCAGGAGGACTTCCGCGGAAGTCACCTGGATGATGAAGGGCGGCCCGCCCTCCCAGTCCTGGGCGTGGACCGAGTAGGCCGTCGCGGTGGTGAGGTCGAAATAGATCTCCACCTCCTGGTCGGGAGTGCTGCTGTGTTTGGACAAGGTTGGCAGAAGCTGGACCTCGGGGAGCACGGCGAGGAGGTGGGCGCGTGCGTCGTTGAACGTGTCGAATGCGGGGAACGTCGGGTTGTCGGCCATCACCCAATCATAGAGGTACCTCTATGGAATAAAAGGGGTACCTCAAGAGAAGTGGTTGCGTGCGGGCGCGCGAGGTAGTCGGCCGACACCGTGATGACAGGGCCACGAAGCACTTAGGTTGGCCCCTGGGCGAGGACGGGCTGCAGGCCGTCGTCGACGGCGAGGGGTTGGCCAACCACCGCCAAGCTGTCAACGCAAACGGCCGTAGCGGCTACGACGCTGACCCTGCTGCGCTAGGCGCGGCCCTTTCCTCGACCCAGAGCCGATACGAGCTAGAGAAGCCCTCAATGGCTGTAGTGCCTCCTGGCGAACAACTCCTTCCAGGGGCGTTGATGTCGAGATGGCAGGGGAGGCGAGGAGAAGACGAACATCTGCTGGTCGGCTCGAATCCACCAGACCAGGTCGTACTGGAGAGCGATCACCACTTCCACCACTAGATGTTGGTGTCCGCCTCCGTCGGTGACATCCGGATCGGTGGTAGCTCTTCGTGAAGGACCATTGACTGGTTCGCGTTGAGTGCATCATCAAGCGACGTTGGCGCTACTTCAGGTGAATACCTCCACTTTTAAGGTTGTTGTTTCCGATCGCCGACGAAAGGGGAGGCGCTGGCCCTTTCTGTGGCGGCTCGAACGTGTACCGTGATTCGTGCCTCAGCTTCGCCAGGCTTCTCGGCTAACGGAAACCCGGGTTGGCCGAAGGGCGGCGCGGCCGACCAGGAGCTCTCCGGAGTCCCCCCGGTCGTCGCTCACCCCTCACCCCGAGGGGATGGTGGAGAGGAGGCACCGCTATGCCTCGTCGGCGTCACAAGCGTCCCGAGCCGAGCAACCCGAACACCGAGTCACAGCGCTGGCAGATCATTCAGGCCGCAGCGGCCGTCGGACGCTTCTTCATTGAGGGGGTCCGCGCACTGGCCGATGGGGACCTGAGGAAGAAGGTCGGCGACGTGATCCGTGGGTTGTTCGATGGCGGAGGCCCCGGCGCCTGACCCCTCACAAGGGGTCCGGTCCACCGGAGCCACGCACCATCCGCACTACCGCAGTACCGGAGGCCCTTCGTGCCGCCTGGGACGGCACATCCTTGGCACGAGGGGCTTCCTTTTTCCACGACTGTGCCCCGGTAGACGCTAAATGGATGCAGCCCACCGGCGAGCCAAGTAAACCCTGCATGCAGGCTCTAATCAAGCCAAAACGGTCATCGCGTCACCTACATCCCATCATGTCGCAAGCGTGGTGTTAACGACGAAGCGCGCACGAAACACTGGTCTGCCATGTTCGTACCGGGATTGCCGTTCTGACCTTCTTGTCCCATCTTCTTTGCGCCTCACCTCATGACCTGCAACGGAGCGGCCGACCGCCGCTTCAGCCCTGCGGGTGCCGCCCTAGACGGCACTGCCACCCCATTGAGGTCGAGCGATCATCCCAACGATCATTCGGTGATAGAACCTCACCGTAGCCGCCGTTATATCGGGACCAAAAGTGTGCTCTGGAGCCGAATCGCGGGCTTGTCATGGTGCCGGTCCGAGAGCCGCTTGCCGATGCCAGGAAATTCTGACGATGGAGGCGCGGCGGGCCAGGGAAGCAGCGAGCACGACAGGCATCCGAGATAGGCTGGCGCGGAGTTCCCTGGCGGCCAGAACCGCTTCTCGAAGGCCGTACTCCGAGCGAGCCGCTGTTCGTCGACGAGGAGGGCCGGCTCTGCGACCGCTGGCGTCTCACCACCGCGCTGCGCCGGGCCGCGACCGCCGCCGGGGTCAACTATGCCGGGCTTACTCCGCACACCGCCCGCGCGACGGCCGCCCTGGACGCCGGGGTGTCGCTGGTCGACGTCCAGGAGCTCCTCGGCCACGCCTCCCCCGTCACCACCCAGCGCTACAACCGCGGACGGCGCAAACTCGACTCCCACGCCGCCTACCGGATGGCCTCCATCTTCGGAGGGGGAACCTGACCGGGGACGCGTGGCCGGTGTTCGGCACGCCCAGGCGGTGGCCATGCCCCCTCGTTAAAGAGGGCACTCATCGCGCTTGGCCAGGATCGCCGCCCCGTGCTGGCCCAGGTGCTCTTCTGCGCGAGGCTCCAAGCCTGGCATGATGAGGCGCGTCAACACCGCGTTGACGCCCTAAGAGGAGGAGTCGGTGGCCAGCCGCTCAACGCAGATTCGCCGCCTCGCTGCGGAGCTGGAGACGATCACTGGCGTGACCGTTGAGGCCGCTTATGACGAGCGTGGCCGCCGGTGGGACCTGCGGCCCGTGGTTCAGCTCCTGCTCAGCCGCGAGCGTGACCGCCGCCCACCTGCTGATCGGCGTGGTTGGCCACCGCTACCCTTCGCTGACGTCTACGGACTCGGCCGCTCGGGCGACCGCGAGGTGCTGGGCCTGCTCCCTGAGCCCAACAGCGCCGAGCGCGGCGAGGACCCCAGCGCCCGCGGCAGGACCTACGCTGAGCTGTACCACCCCGACCACGCCGACGACCGGGCTCGTCAGGCCGCCGACCGCCAAGCCGCCTACCAGGTGGCGTTCTCCGACCCCGGCCCCGGCACGTGCGACATCTGCAAGGAGGTCCGTCCCCTGGTGTGGAGCTGGGGTCTCTGCCAGCCCTGCTACTCCGCCAGCGCGTTCGACCCCCAATACGAGACGTTCGACGACGCGCAGGACTAGGGCGACGGGCACCCTGCCGACCGCATCGCCGCGGCCACCGAGGATCGGCGCTCTGCTGGCTACGGCGAGTAGGACCCCACCGGCTACCGGACCGCCCCCGACGGGCGAGGCCTCGCGCGCGCGTAGGCGCCTAGGCGCGCAGGTAAGCGCATACCTGCGCGCTGTTGTTAACGACATAGTCACTCATTGAGCTTTCTTAGTCCAGGTGCCAAGCTCATGCTGAGTGGCCAAGGTATCGGGGTGGTCAGTGCCCAGTACGCGCTCGTGGATGGGGAGCAGGGCGGCGAGTTGGTCTCGGGCGGCGGCTGGGTCTCCTGCTTGTCCGGTCCAGTTGGCGAGCTCATACCGGATGGTCAGAGTGAGGAAATGTCCGGTGCCCAATACGCGCTCGCAGATCGGAAGCAGAGCGGCGAGTTGATCGCGGGCGGCGGCTGGGTCTCCCGCCCGCCCGGTCCAGGCGGCGAGGGAGTGTCGGACGCCCAAAGTGTCGCGATGGTCGGCGCTCAATACACGCTCACAGACCGGGAGCAGAGCGGTGAATTGGTCACGGGCGGCGACAGGGTCTCCCGTCTGCCCTATCCAATGGGCGAGGGCCGCTCGAGCGAGAAAGGTATCGGGGTGGTCGGTGCCTAATACCCGCTCGCGAATGGGAAGCAGGGCTGCGAATTGATCGCGGGCGGCGACAGGGTCTCCCGCCTCCCCTTCCCAGTCAGCGAGGACGCTTCGAGTGACCAGAGTGTCGGGGTGCTCGGCGCCCAGTACCCGCTCGCGGATAGGGAGCAAGGCGGCGAGTTGATCGCGGGCGGAAACGGGGTCCCCGGCCATCCCTGTCCAGAAGGCGAGAGCGTTTCGGGTGTTCAAGGT
The DNA here is from genome assembly GCF_051390675.1 of Streptosporangium heterodermiicola. NCBI lineage: Bacteria > Bacillati > Actinomycetota > Actinomycetes > Streptosporangiales > Streptosporangiaceae > Streptosporangium > Streptosporangium heterodermiicola. The sequence goes on along the minus strand of NZ_JBPJSR010000003.1, from coordinate 55,872 downwards.
ATCGGGATCTTCGGCGCCTAGTACCCGCTCGCGGATAAGGAGCAGGGCGGCGAACTGGTCGCGAGCGGCGACAGGGTCTCCGGCCCACCCCGTCCAAACGGCGAGGGCGTACCGAGTGGTCAGGGTGTCGCGATGGTCGGTGCCCAGTACCCGCTCGCGAACGGGGAGCAGGGTGACGAGCTGGTCGCGGGCGGAAGCTTCTTCTCCCGCTCGCCCGGTCCAGTGAACAAGGGCGTGTCGGACGGCCAGAGTCTGGGGGTGCTCGGCGCCGAGCGTGGCCGTGTGTGCTTCGTGGAGCTTTTGGAAGAGGGGGATGGCGATACGGAAGTTTCCACTCTGGGCGAGATATTCGGCCACCGTGAGCAGTGCCGGTGAAGCGGGGGAAAACGCGGCGCGGGCGTGTGGCAGCAGTTGGGCGAAGCGTGGCCAGTTGTCCGGCGACTCGGGTGCGTCGGGGAGGACGGCTTGCAGGAGAGCGGCTGCCGCCTGCCGCCAGGCGGTGCGTTGGCCGGGAGGAAGCTGGTCGAGGGTGACCGCCTGGACCAGGCGGTGCACCGACACCTTGCCTCCGGCGGGGCGGTTGACGAGGCAGTGGCGGCGCAGTGCGCTCACCGCGGCGTTGACCGCCAGCTCGCCGCGGGGAAGGGTGAGAATCTCAGCCTCCCTCCCGTAGCCCTCGTGCGGGTCGTGCGGGTCGTCGGGGTCAAGCGAGGCGAGCAGGTGACGGTAGGGGACGTCCTCGGGGGCGTAGCAAGCCAGTAGCCGCAGCAGGGTGATGGCCTGCGGGGTAGTGCGGGACAGGTGCTCGAAGGTCAGGTGCCAGGTGGAGGCGACCTGCTGGTCATACCCCCACGGCCACCCCTGGGCCAGCATCTCGGCGCGGCGGCTGCGCAGCAGGTCCAAGTAGCCGGCCAGGGTGATGCCGACGGCTGCGCTGTAGGCGCCGGCCTGCTCCAGCGCCAGCGGCAAAGCGCCCAGCTCACCGACGAGCGCGGCGGCGGCGTCCTGGTCATCGTCGCCGGTGCGCTCGATCAGAAACACGGTGGCGGGGCCGTCGTCCAGCACGGGCAGCTCCATGCCATGGCGGGCTGGCCAGTGGCCGGAGCGGCTGGTGATCAGGATGTGCCCGTCGCCGGTGGGCGGCAGGAAGGCGCGCACCGCTTCGGCGTCGGGAGCGTTATCGAAGAGGATTAGCCACCGGCCGGGATGAGCGGCCAGGGTGGCGTGCACCTGGTGCACGGGATCGGCCATGTCCCCGGGCTGGCGCACGCCCAGCAGCGCGGCCAGGTCGGCGAACGCCGCCGACAGCACGGTGGTGTCCTCGGCGGGCAGCTGCCACACCAACTGGTAGGCGTGCTGGTGGCGGTAGGCGTACTCCACCGTCAAGCTGGTCTTGCCCACCCCGCCCAGCCCATGCACGGCAAGCACACTCGGCCGGGCCACATCGGCGTTCAGCCGCCGGTGCACCTCGGCAAGCGCCTGATCGCGGCCGGCCAGCTGGGGCGGGCGGGGCGCCAGCCGGACCGGGCGGGCCGGCACCGGCGGTCGCGGCGGTAAGTGCACGCCGCCCACCGACTCCACGATTCCACCGGTGATCATGACGCCGTCGCCGGTCATCACCGGAGCGCCGACCTGCCCGGCCACCGAGCGCCGGTCGGCGTGTGCGCTGCCCGGACCGCTCACCTGGGCTGAATCGGCCACTTGTCCGATCACCTGGCTACCGGCCATCGGGGCACCGATCACCGGCGAACCCAGCCTGCTCGGCACTATCGCTGGCAGGGGAGCGGGTGAGCGTAGCTGTGTCCATAGCGCCGTCCCGGCCACCAGCAGGCCAGCGATCCCGACGAACATGCTGATCACGCTGGCCCGCCTGTCCAGCACGTCCAGTAGCTGGTCTGGCAGGTGCAGCGGGTCGGCGAAGAACCCCACCAGTCCCGCTGCCACCAGCACCAGCGACACCCCGGCCACAGCCCAGACCAGCACACGGCGCAACCCCCGCCGCCTGCGGCCGGGCACCTGCTGCGAAGACCCCTCCACCCTGTTAACAGTGACCGATCCACTACAAAACGTGCAGACATGTCACAGAGCTGTTACCAGCTCGAACTTAAGGCTGGACAGGTCGAGACGGCGGGAGAGTGCGGAAAAGGAGGTTATGCCGCACTGAAAGAGCTGCTGATCGACCGGATCCGGGTGGTAGGCCCCGACTACCCCGACACCATGACCGCCCGGCACAACCTGGCGCACTTGCAGGGAGAAGTCGGGGATGTCGCAGGCGCAGCAGCCGCATCGAAGAGGCTGCCGTCAACCCGGTTGCCGGTCTTACTATTGCCACCACAATGACACGCTCTGCGCCTCCAGGGCGCCGGTGCGGTGTGTGGAACCGTCCGCGATCGCCACTTCGGTGCTCGCCGTGACGGTCGACGGCGATCGACGCCACGCCAACTCCTTCGTCGTCGGCGTGCCACCGAGCCACGACGACATTACCCGGGGAGAATGAGCAGGTTGGATCTCTTATCAAAAGCCAGAACGGCCACCGTCCTCACCCCCTGCGGAGCCTCCTCGATGACCGAACTGGCTACTCGACCTAACCTCGGCCCGGCGCGGCCACCCCTAAGGCGGAGCAGACGCTGAGCCCGGCGGCCCGCGCCGCAGTCGAGGTAGGAACCCTCGAGGCCACCCGGCGGGTGTAAGCCGCCAACTGGACGGCGTTCACCGCCTGGTGCGCGGCGACTGACCGCACTCTGCTGCTCGCCACCGCCGAGTACACCGCGCACCTGAGCGCGGAGCCCTCGGCACGCACCGGTCGCCCGCTGGCCCCCACCTCCATCAAGCGAGCCATGGCCACGATCCGCACGTCACTTAATTGCCTTTTAGTGCGTTACGGACGCGTTCGGCAACAACGTCGATGCGATTTATGCTTTTCCATTGGGTATCGAGATCTTCTTGACCTCCGACCAGCTGGTTACCTGTATCGAAAATAATTCCTTGAGGATCGGCAGCCGCTAGACGGGCCCCCTCAGGAAGTCCATTTTTTTCTCCGTCGATTCGGAATGCGGCTCGCTGTTCTTTGAAAAGGAAAAGTATGACCCTTGTTCCTGAGGGAATGGCTTTGCGGAAGTCTTCAAGAGACGTGCGTGGGGTGCCGTCGTGGTATACGCCCCCTTGATCGAGGTCAACATAAACATAGCCGTCTTTGACGAGACCGCGATCTTTGATTGAGTCCTCTACTTTTACGCGCATGACAATGCGCTTCTCGGGGTATGGGTCACCCTCTATCGCGTATATGTCACGCCCCTGTTCGAATCCTTCTACGGTACCTGTCGTGATCGCTTCATGGTTGCGTGCCTTAACTAATTCTTCGGGAGTGGCTTTGTGGTCGTAGTCGAAATGCATCGCTCGGAGTACGGAAACATTGAGATTGTGGCGTGAGGGAGCAGCCTGAGTAGTAGTTGTCTGTCCTTGTGAGCGTGGGGACGGGTCTGCGTTTCCGCAGCTCACGCCAAAGAAGGCAGTGGCAGTCAAACAGAGCGCAATGCGCAGTATCGAATTATTCACAAGTGCTCCCATATTTAGTTTCTTTAGAACCAGGCATTGATATGGGCTATGTGGTGGCTGTTGTAGGTTCGGGTCCAGGTTGAACCATCTGCCCATAGGCCACTGCGCATGCAGTCGTGACCCTCTGGGGGGGCCGACAGCATTGGGTCGTAATGGGCCAAACCAACCGTGTGCCCCAGTTCATGGCAGGCGGTTTTGGTGTATTGGTTTTCTGTATTGGATGTTGAAGCGTCAATGTAGTTTTTATCCAAAACCGCGCGAGATCTGTCGCAGCGATCGGTATACGGGGCGTCAGGCCACCAAACATCGCATCTAGCTCCCCCGTAGTTGCCGCTGCCCAGTACGTAATTCATCCACACCATATCCGTCTGACCTGTACCGCTGAGGTTACACGTCGAATGATATTGGGTAACAGTGTCAGTTGCGGAGTCTAGATAGTTGATGGCTAACTGCATGTTGTCCGTGAGAGTAACACCGACGGTCCCGGCGTAGCAGTAAATATGATTCCCGCCGTCTGGCTTAAGGTCATTGAACGGCCATGTGTCCGCGCTGGCCGATCCACTTGGAGTGGCAAGAGTAAATGCAATCAAAGAAATTGCCGTTACCATTCTTGTGATCACTCCGCGCTGGGACACCATGAAACGCACCTCCGTGCACTGAAGAAGAGGGGTGTTGTGTGATTTACACAAATTTATAACATTGGATTCCACAAACCATCAAGATCTATTTTGGTAACCCTGTGTGCTCGTTCTGTAATCGGCTTTGAGTGTATGGGCAACTTCTTGAAAATGTTTAAAATAGCGTCGTTGGGAAATGGTTATCTTCTTGCCGGGCCGGATGGTTGCGCCGCTCGCATCTCAACGCCTCGTCGGCATGTACTCTGGCTGACTGCTTCGAGACTCCCCGGATAAGAAGGAGACGGGTCGAGAGGACTGATTCGCCTCCTCTGGCTTCAAACAACGCGGCCAGAGACCATCCCTGCGAGCGCGGGGCGACAGGGCACGGGCCAGCCAGACGGCGCGGGTCATCGGACTATCCCCGCGTAGGCGAGGTCGACGCGTAGCCCCTCTCTGGGAAGATCGTCGTCTCCGGGCCATCCCCGCAGGCGCGGGGCCGACCAAAGCTGACGCATAGGCACGCCAAGCCCCTGAGGACCTTCCCCGTGGACGCGGGGCCGACAGGAGACCTCCGAGACAGTCAGGCAGTGCCCGAGGACCATCCCCGCACGGGGATGGTCCCTGGCCGATCAGCGGCACAATCTGCTGGAACATGTGCTCCCCGCGCCTGCGGGGATGGTCCCGGAACAGGATCCATGTTCTGTCCTATGTGCCCGCCGCCGTTGCCCCTTTCCGGTTTGCTTGGTCTGCCCCTCACTACCTTTCGCGAGCTCTGGGAGAAGACGCAACCCAGCCGGAACCATCAAAAACGATCTTCGGCGGCGGGGGAGAATCGCGGTCGCCAGAGTCTTCCTCGCAGGCTGATGATGGTCGTCGCGAAGCCGCACTTCCAGGTAGTCGTCCTCGCTCCGCTCGGGCCGCTCCGCCTGGACCTGTGGCTCCGCGCAGGCCGATTCGGCTGCTGCCAGGAAGAGCCCGGAGCTCCGAGAGGAAAAAATCTCGAAGGTGCGTTGCATTACACGCGCGACGTTCTGAAGGGATGAAGCTCGAAGGGACGCGTGGAGGGGGTCAGTGGCCTTCGAGGTCTTTCACGCGAGACTCCAGACCTTCTATGCGTTCGGCCAGCCGGCGCACCTCGGTCATCGCCTGCTGAAGTTCGGAGGACGGCTCATTCCGGTCAGGAGTCTTGACCACGTATGTGCCGCGCGTCGATTGCGTGCTGATCAGGCCATCGTGCGCGAGTTCGTCCAAGGCTCGACGGACCGTCTCGACGGCCACGCCGTAGCGCTGGGCCAACTGCCGCCGCGCCGGAAGCCGCTCGCCGAGCTTGAGTCGACCTGCCGCCACTTCTTGACGCAGGTCGTCTGCGATCTGTAGGTAGGCAGGCTGAGGATCGCTGAAATCAGGCACGGACACAACGCCAAGGCTACGCCCTTCAGGTGTACTAGGAAAGCACAGTTGAGCTACACCTAGATTGAACTAGTACAGTACTGCCTACCTAGGCTAATCTGACCGCTAGGCAAGGAGGAAAAGTGAGAGCGATCACCATGGGCTGATGGCTCTGGCCTGGTGTGATGTCGGCCGTGCTTTGGATCACTAGCCGGGTGGATGTGCGCGCATGGCAAGCCAGCGGTGCGGTGTGAAGGTGATGAGAACGGCAGGGGGATCGCGAGGCGCTGAAACACGAGGCGAATCTTCTGACTCTTTCGAGTCAAGTCCAGCAAAGCGATTTGTGTCATCATGGTAGATACGCCTGCTACGTACGTGATTCCTGGAACACGAGGGGGTGAGACGTCTGGGGGAGCACCGGCAGATGAGAAGCGGACAACTGCGCATGTCGGCGTAGCTGAACAGCTCCCCGCCGAATCATGAAGTTGGCCCTCTGCACGTTCACTACAGGAGGACCCAGCGCCCGCATTGCTTGGAGGCGCGCTGGCGCCGGGCCTCCCATCAGACCCACTCGAAGGGAGTAGGCCATGTTCAGCATCCCATCGATCGCGAGCACGGACACCCTAGGGGTGCCTCAATGGCTCATGCGTCGGCTGCTGACTCTCGTCACCACCCTGACGGGACGCGGGCATCTTGACAAGATCTCAGCGATCGGAGTCAACGTCGATGGCTGAGACTGTCTGGCTGTCGTCAGATGGCCCCCATGGTGACGACTACACCAGCGAGGTCGCCGTAGCCGTATCCGAGGCTGTCCGCGTCCTCAACCACGCCACGCTCTCCCATGTCGGCGTCACCTATCCGTCCACCGTGTACGACGTCCTCGGCCGTATCAGCAGTTCGACAGCTGGGCTTGACCAACTGCTGGGGCAACTCGGCGAGGCGTTGCGGCGCATGCAGGCATCCGGACAACTGGGTGACGACCATGGCGACCCCGACGAGCGTCTTGACAAGGCCTTGTCAGAACTTACGGCGGCCCGGAAGACGGCACGTGACCTCGCGCTCCGAATCGACCGTGCCTTCAACACCACGGCCGGTCTGCATCTGACGGACAGAGGCAGGCACTAGATGAAACGAGAAGGGCTGTATTTCGACGACCGGTTCCCGACTCGGAGGCAGGTAGCAAGCCTGTCGGACGCCGCATTTCGTATGCATTTCACAGCGATCTTCTGGTGTGCCCACAACCTGACCGACGGTGCGGTACTCCAGGAAGACCTGATCGACGTGTGTCCGCGGGTGCGAAAGCCGCTGCGCTTCATCACCGAACTCGTGTCCCGGGGTACCTGGCATCCGTCTGGCGAAGAGTGTCCCTCCGATCTCTGCCCGGCACCTGTGGCGAAGGGGTGGGTGATTCATGACTTCTTCGCATTCGTGCCCGCTAAGGAGCGGGCGGAGAAAGAACGAAAGGCCAACGCCGAGCGGCAGAAGAGGTGGCGAGACAGGCAACGCGACCGGACCGAGCCACCCGCAGTCGACGGTGGCGTCAGTAACGCCAAACGTAACGCGTTACTGACGACGACTCCGTCGATCGCGTTATCGTCCAGCTTCTGGCTGAGTTGACCGGCCGCGAGATCCGCCTCCTCGACGCGGCCGCGATCCGCCACGCGATCCTCGATGGCCGGTCCGTCAAGCACCGAAGTCACTACGTGGCCAAGGCGATCAAGGAAGACCCCGACAAGTTCCTGCCTGCGTTCGAGGGCGTCGAGCCCAGTCCGTCGCTGAGGATCGCCCCAGATTGGTGCGGTTACTGCGACGAGCGCACCCGGCAGATGGAACTTCACGACAACACTGTGGCGCGCTGCCCGGCGTGCCACCCACTTGCAGCTAAGAAACCTGCGTCATGACCAGACGCAAAGCACTGTCCTGCTTGAGAAAGCACCGCAGGCAGCCTGCGCTTTCGACGTCACGGAAACATCCGACCCGCCGCCCTGCCGAGGTGCCAGCCGCAACGTGCAGATCTACGCCAAGGTACGGCAGCAAAACGGCCCCGACTCCAGTACCGCCAAGCACGTCGCCGGGGCCGTACCCCTACCCGCCAGCAACGAACGCATAGGAGCGCCTCTCATCATGACCGCATCCACCACTCGCAAACAGCGGACTCCGCACATCGTCTTACCAAGTGAACCGCCCCGCCTGACGCCCGGCGCCGCCACAGAACTGCTCGCCATCCTGCTGGAGGCTCACCAAACCATGCTCGTCAACTGCCCCAACGTCGCATAGGACCCATGAACACCATCCGCTTCGCCTTCTACGGCCGAGTCTCCACCGAGGACAAGCAGGATCCCCAGTCCTCGCGAGGCTGGCAGATCACCCGCTCCCGCGCGCTCATCGAGTCGCGCGGGGGCGTGATCGTCACCGAGTTCTTCGACATCGACAAGTCCCGCTCGATCCCCTGGCAGCGCCGCCCGCACGCGGCGGCGCTGCTCGCCGAACTACGCACCCCCGACCGCGGCTTCGACGCGGTGGTGATCGGCGAGCCGCAACGAGCCTTCTACGGCAACCAGTACGGCCTGACCTTCCCCGTCTTCGAGCACTTCAGGGTTCCGCTCTGGGTGCCCGAGGTGGGCGGCCCCATCGACCCGAACAACGAGGCTCATGACCTCGTCATGAGCGTGTTCGCCGGGATGAGCAAGGGCGAGCGCAATCGCATCAAGATCCGCGTGCGCAGCGCCATGAAAGCCCAGGCCCAGGTGGAAGGCCGCTTCCTCGGGGGCAGGCCGCCGTACGGCTATCGCTTGGCTGATGCCGGCCCCCATCCCAATCCCGCCAAGGCGGCCGAAGGCAAGCGGCAGCACCGATTGGAACTCGACGAGTTCGCCGCTGCCGTCGTGGCCCGGATCTTCGGTGAGTTCCTGGAAGGCCGTGGTCTCTACGCCATCGCCGAACGTCTGAGCGCCGATGGCATTCCCTGCCCTTCGGCCCACGACCCGGGCCGCAACCGCCACAGATCCGGGATCGCATGGTCCAAGAGCGCAATACGGGCCATCATCACCAATCCTCGCTACACCGGTCGCCAGGTCTGGAACCGGCAGCGAAAAGACGAGGTCCTCATCGACGTTGACGACGTCGGCCTCGGCCACGCCACCAAGCTCCGCTGGAACACGCGCGAGGAGTGGGTGTGGTCCGACGAGATCGCGCAACCGCCGATCGTGACCGCAGAGGACTTCGAGGTCGTCCAGGAGTTGCTCGCCGGGCGCGGTGGGCGGCAGACCGGTCGCCGCCTCAAGGCCGCGAGCCACACGTACATCCTCCGAGGGCTGCTCTTCTGCGGGGTATGTGATCGACGGATGCAGGGCAACTGGTCCAACGAGGCGCCGTACTACCGGTGCCGCTTTCCCGAGGAGTACGCCCTGGCGAATCGGGTCATGCACCCTCGCAATGTCTACATCCGAGAGGACGCGATCGTTCCGAAGCTTGATCGCTGGCTGGGGAGGTTGTTCTTTCCTCACCGAGTCGATGAGACGCTCGACCTTCTGGTCGAAGCCCAGCGGATCGAGCCGTCGGAGCATGAAAATCTCCCCGTGGCGCGGCGTCAACTGGCTGAATGCGATCGAAAGCTCGCCCAGCATCGTGCCGCGCTGGAGGCGGGTGCGGACCCTGCCGTGGTCGCCGGCTGGATCCGAGAGGAACAGGCCAAGAAGATCCGAGCCGAAGCACAGCTACGCCGTGAACCGAACCGCAGGCGGCAGCTCACCCGAGACGACCTTGCGAAGGTGATGAACACCATGGGTGACGCAGTACGGCTTCTGGGAAAGGCTGAGCCGGTCAGGAAGGCCCGGCTGTACGCCGGGCTCGGCGTTCGGCTGACCTATCACCCCGGCAAAAAAAGAATCCTGGTCAGCTCTACGTCTGACCAGGACCTCATGGGCGAATCGAACGTGTCCGAGGGGGGACTTGAACCCCCATGCCCCGCAAAGGGCACTAGCACCTCAAGCTAGCGCGTCTGCCTATTCCGCCACCCGGACGTGGTGCCTGCACGTGGGACCGTCATCCCGCGTCGGCGGACTCAGGTTAGCAAACTCTTGAGCCAGCGTCATATCGGTAAGAGGGCGGGCAAGGGCGGGGTGCCGGGAAGGGGAGGCCGACGGCAGGATGGGAGGCGGAAGCCGTACCGAACCCCAAGGAGTCCACATGACGGCGATCAACGCTGAGGACGAGGTCGTCGGGCTGTGCCGCGACCTGATCCGGATCGACTCGACCAACGCGGGCGACAACTCAGGGCCCGGTGAGCGGGCCGCCGCCGAGTACGTGGCGGAGAAACTGTCCGAGGTCGGGCTGGAGCCGCTGATCCTGGAGTCGGACAGCCGCAGGGCCAACGTGATCGCCCGCATCGCGGGCGAGGACTCCTCCCGTGACGCCCTGCTGCTGCACGGGCACCTGGACGTCGTCCCCTTCAACGCGGACGACTGGACCCAGCACCCGCTCAGCGGCGAGATCGCCGACGGCTGCGTCTGGGGGCGCGGCGCGGTCGACATGAAGAACATGGACGCGATGATCCTCGCGGTCGTACGGCAGCGGCTCAGCGAGGGCCGCCGTCCGCCCAGGGACGTGGTGCTGGCTTTCACCGCCGACGAGGAGGCGGGCGGCAAGTACGGCGCGCAGTGGCTGGCCGACGAGCACAAGGAGCTGTTCGACGGCTGCTCCGAGGCGATCGGCGAGGTGGGCGGGTTCAGCGTCTCCATCGACGAGGCGCGCAGGCTCTACCTGATCGAGGCCGCCGAGAAGGGCATCGCCTGGATGCGCCTGACCGCCACCGGCAGGGCCGGGCACGGCTCGATGCTCAACGCCGAGAACGCGGTCACCGAGCTGGCCGAGGCGGTGGGCCGCATCGGGCGGTACGAGTGGCCGGTCCGGATGACGCGGACGGTCAGGACGTTCCTGGAGGAGACCTCCAAGGCCCTGGAGCTGGAGCTTGACCTGGACGACGCCGAGAAGACCGTCGCCAAGCTGGGACCGCTCGCCCGGATGATCGGCGCCACGCTGCGCAACACCGCCAACCCCACGATGCTGGAGGCCGGCTACAAGGCCAACGTGATCCCCCAGACCGCGACCGCGCACGTGGACGGCCGCTTCCTGCCGGGGTACGAGGACGAGTTCTTCGAGACGCTCGACGGGCTGCTCGGCCCCAACGTGACCAGGGAGTTCGTCTACCACGACATCGCCATCGAGACCGGCTTCGACGGGCCGCTGGTGCGCACGATGGCCGACGCCCTCCTCGCCGAGGACCCGGGGGCGCTGGCCGTGCCGTACACGCTGTCGGGGGGCACGGACCTCAAGGCGTTCAGCAGGCTGGGCATCCGGGGATTCGGGTTCGCGCCGCTGCGGCTGCCCGCGGACCTGGACTTCTCCGGGATGTTCCATGGCATCGACGAGAGGGTGCCGGTGGATTCGCTCCAGTTCGGGGTCCGGGTGCTTGACCGTTTCCTGGACGGCTGCTGAGCCGTTCCCGGGAAATCCGTTGCGCTCACTCGATGTGGTGCTAGCGTAACTCTCCGTTGAGGGATGGCTCGTGTCCAAACGGGCCCGTCCAGGAGCTTTGGGGAGGTCACGTGGCACGTGTGCCGCACGGGCAGTGGAGGGCGTTCTCGCCCGCTGCCCGACGCGCGCCCGTGACCCTTCCCGTCGACGACACGATCCCCGACCGGGCTGACCGGATGGCGCGGTTCGCGGCCGGCACTCGGCGGGGCGTCAGGCGAGCCCTCGCTATCGGCGGTCTCCTGGCCGCCGCATGGCTGCTCGCGGTCGTCTTCGGGCTCCTCGGCGCCGCTCCCGCGGTCGCGGACACCACCGCGACGACAGGGGAGGCGGGCTCCCAGACCCCTCACGCAGCCGCTTCCGGATCGGCTTCCAGAGCCGATGTCTTCCCCACGGTCAGCGGCGGGCTGTCGGCGACGCACAACGCCGAGGCCATGGCGGGGCGAGGTGTGGACGGGCTCACCAGCCAGTCCAAGCCGGGGTTCCCGGCACCCGCCACCGTCGAGCACGGCTCTGGCGCCAATGGATTCGTGCCCCAGAGCGGTGGTGGATCCGGCCTCTCAGGACCGGGTCCGGGGGATGTCGCGTTGTTCGCCCACGACCCGCGGCAGATGACGCAGCGGGTCCCGCCGGCGTTCGTGCTCCCCCCTGTCGTCCGCACAGCGGCGGACGATCCTTCCTTCTCTCCTGACTGATCTCGTCTCACGGACCGGCCCATCCCCTCTCGGGTGATCCGCCGGTCGCGGAGCCTGCCTTCATCCTCCGTCCCCAGGAGAACCGCTCCGTCCGGTGAGCGACCAGCAGGCAGCGGAAAAGGCATTTCCCATTCCTCGTGACGGCCCGTCGGGGCCTCCGCTGTGCGGGCCTGTCCGGCCTTCGCATGGCCTCCACGCCCTCACGAGGGTCAGGTCCCCCCCGAACTGCTAGGAGCTTCAATCATGCGTACGTGGGTTACGGGCACGGCCCCCGCGGCACTGCTCGCGCTGGGCGTCATGGCCATGGGCGGCGGTACGGCCTTCGCCGACACCGACGGCGACCACTCGATCGCCGGAGGCAACCAGGTCAACCTCCCGATCACCCTGCCGATCGACATCAGCGGCAACGCCGTCGGTGTGGCCGGGCAGTCGGCCGCCTCCTCGGAGGGCGGCGCCTCCGTCGAGCCCGGCGACGGCGACCCGGGCGCCGGTGGCAACACCACGTCCGGCCGGGGCAGCGTCCTGGGCGGCAACCAGGTCGTCGCTCCCATCACCGCGCCCGTCAACGCCTGTGGCAACGCGGTGTCGGTCTTCGGCCGCTCCGAGGCGGGCTGCCGGGGCGGCTCCTCGGTGCGTAACCAGGGCGGAGGCGGCGGCGGAGCCGGTGGCAACCGCACGAACGGTGAGCACAGCGTCGGCGGCGGTAACCAGGTGGTCGCGCCGATCACCGCGCCGATCAACGCCTGCGGCAACTCCTTCGCGATCTTCGGCGGGGCCGCGGCCGGTTGCCGTGGCGGGGCCTCGGTGAGCAACCAGGGCGGGTCCGGTGGCGGGTCCGGTGCCGGTGGCAACCGCACCTCCGGCCGGGGCTCGGTGCTGGGCGGTAACCAGGTGGTCGCGCCGATCACCGCGCCGATCAACATCTGCGGCAACTCGGTCGCCGTCGTCGGCGAGGCCTTCTCCGGCTGCGAGGGCGGCGCCGAGGTCGTCGGCGGCACCCCGGGCGGCCCTGGGAACCCCGGCGGTCCCGGCAACCCCGGTGGCCCTGGGAACCCCGGCGGTCCCGGGCACCCCGGCGGCCCAGGGCACCCCGGCGGTCCGGGACACCCGGGTGGTCCGGGGTGGCCCGGCAAGCCCGGAGAGCACGAAGGACCCGGCCGGCCCGGCGGACCCGGCGGGTCCGGGGAGCACGGCAGGCCCGGCAAGCCCGGTTACGGTGGCCACGGTGACCGCGGGAAGCAGTGGCCGCGCCCCGGTGGCGGCTGGGAGCACGGCCCGCGTCCGGGCGGCCCCGGTTCCGGCGGCCCCGGCGACGGCTGGGAGCGCGGTCCCCGTCCCGGTGGCCCCGGCGGCCCCGGTGGTTACGGCCGGCAGGGGAACGACACCGACGGGCGCTTCGGCGCCGGCAGCGGCAACCAGGTGGTGGCGCCGATCACCGCGCCCGCCGAGGTCTGCGGCAGCGCCGTCGGCAACGGCCGGGCGGGGTGCCCCGGAGGAGTGTCGGTTCCGGCGGGCCGGGGCGGCGGTGCGGGCGCGGGTGGCAACACCACGTCCGGCCGGGGTTCCGTGCTGGGTGGCAACCAGATCGTCGCGCCGATCACGGCGCCGATCAACGTCTGCGGCAACGCGGTCGCCGTCCTGGGCGGCGCGTTCGCCGGTTGCCAGGGCGGTGCGTCCGTGGTGGGCGGCGGCGCCGGTGGTGGTGGCGGTGCCGGTGGCAACCGCACGAACGGTGAGCACAGCGTCGGCGGCGGCAACCAGGTGGTCGCGCCGATCACGGCGCCGGTCAACGTCTGCGGCAACGCGGTGGGCGTGCTCGGCCAGGCCGCGGCCGCGTGCCGGGGCGGCGCCTCGGTCGCGGGCGGCGCGGGCGCGGGTACGGGTGCCGGTGGCAACCGCACCTCCGGCCGGGGCTCGGTGCTGGGCGGTAACCAGGTGGTCGCGCCGATCACCGCGCCGGTCAACATCTGCGGCAACGCGGTCGCCGTCCTGGGCGACGCCGCCGCGGGCTGCCTCGGCGGCTCCCGCGTCGGCGGCCCGTCCGGGCGTCCGGGCAGTGGTGGCCCCGGTGGCCCCGGTGGCTCCGGCGGCGGCCAGTGGGGTGGCCCCGGCGGTCACGGCGGTCACGGTGGCTACGACAACGGTCACGGTCACTGGGACTCCAAGCCCGGCAGGCACAAGACCAGCGGTCTGCTGCCCGCCTTCCCGGCGGTCCCGGCTCTCGGCGGCGCGACCGGCCAGGCGTCCGCCTCCGACATGTCGTCGGCGCCCGCGGACCAGGCGCGGTTCGCGGCCCCCGCGAGGCTGCCCGAGCTCCCCGCCGTGCCCGCCGCTCCGGCGGGTGACCGGGCCGCGTCGGCCGGTGACCGGGCCACGTCGGCCGGGAACGGCTCGCCGCTGGCTCCCGTCACCGACCTGGGCTCCTCGACCCCGGCGGGCGCCCTGCCGGTCGGCGACCTGGGTCTGATGAGCGCCGCCCAGCCCGTGGGGGTGACCGGGATGAATGTCGGTTCCCTGGTCACCCTGATGATCGGCGCGATGGCCGCGGTCGCCGCGACGGTCTTCGGCACCACCCGCCGGATCCGTTTCGGCAAGAAGTAAGACGTAGAAAGTAAGACATTAGTCACCCATTAGACATGCTTTCCCAGAGCCACTGAGGAAGGCACGCAGACGCCCCGACGGCCGTGAGACAGGACGACCGCGCCCCTGTGGCGCGGCGTCCGCCCGGCCGTCGGGGCATGGAAGCTTTGCCCGTTCCGGGGGCGCGGCCCGGAGCGGGCAAAGCCATGTCCGGGATCACATCGTCCTGGTCACACGTATGATCTTCCGGCGCAGTCGGACGTCCCGGCGGCCGTCGGGATACAGTCGCAGGCGGTCGAGTTCCCAGTCGCCGTATTCTGCATGTTCGGTCAGTATCCGCCGGGCTGCGTCCCGGGATGTGCCACGCGGAAGGTGGAGAACCAAGTAGGAGTAGTCGAGCACAGCGATTAGTCTCCGAGGGTGAGCTGGGGGACGTCGACACTCATAGGGCTTTATTCTGCGTCCTTGCGGCTTCTCTTGGGAGTGTCCCCGGCTGAGACCGGGTAACCCGAGGGGAAGAAAACGGGGAACGAATGCGAACAGCGAGGTAGGAAGCAGCGTGCCAGCCAAGAACGGCAACGCCGACGGAACCCGCCTGGTGATCGTCGAGTCGCCTTCCAAGGCGAAGACCATCGCCGGGTACCTCGGCCGCGGCTACGTCGTGGAGTCCAGCATCGGGCATATTCGCGACCTCCCCGAGAAGGCCGATGACATCCCCGAGAAGTTCAAGGGGGAGTCGTGGGCGCGCCTCGGCGTCAACGTGGATCATGAGTTCGAGCCGCTCTACGTCGTCAACCACGACAAGAAGGCGCAGGTGAGCAAGCTCAAGCAGCTGCTCAAGGACGCCGACGAGCTCTATCTCGCCACTGACGAGGATCGCGAGGGCGAGGCGATCGCCTGGCATCTGCGCGAGGTGCTCAACCCCAAGGTCCCGGTCCACCGCATGGTGTTCCACGAGATCACTAAGCGGGCGATCCAGGACGCGGTGGCCAATCCCCGCACCCTGAACCTGCGGCTGGTCGACGCCCAGGAGACCCGGCGCATCCTCGACCGCCTCTACGGCTACGAGGTCAGCCCGGTCCTGTGGAAGAAGGTCAAGCCCAAGCTGTCCGCCGGGCGCGTGCAGTCCGTGGCGACCCGGCTCGTCGTGGAGCGCGAGCGCGAGCGCCTCGCGTTCACCAGCGCGAGTTACTGGGACCTGCAGGCGCTGCTCGACACCGGCCGCGACGAGGTCCCGCACGAGTTCACCGCCACGCTGACCGGCGTGGACGGCAAGCGCGTCGCCCAGGGCCGTGACTTCGCGAGCACCGGCACCCTCAAGAACGCCGACGTGCTCCACCTCGACGAGCAGGCCGCCCACGCCCTGGCCGGGCGGCTGGCCGGTGTCTCGTACAAGGTCAAGTCCGTCGAGCGCAAGCCGTACACCCGTAAGCCGTACGCGCCGTTCAGGACGACCACGTTGCAGCAGGAGGCCAGCCGCAAGCTGGGCTTCTCCGCGAAGTCGACCATGCAGGTCGCCCAGCGCCTGTACGAGAACGGCTTCATCACCTACATGCGGACCGACAGCATCACGCTGTCGGAGACCGCCGTCGCGGCGGCCCGCAGCCAGGCGATCAAGCTGTACGGCGCGGCGTACGTGCCCGACAAGCCGCGCGTCTACGCCAGCAAGGTCAAGAACGCGCAGGAGGCGCACGAGGCGATCCGTCCCTCGGGCGAGGAGTTCCGCACGCCGGGCGAGACCGGGCTGAGCGGCGACATGTTCCGCCTGTACGAGCTGATCTGGCAGCGGACCGTGGCCTCCCAGATGAAGGACGCGGTCGGCGAGTCGGTCACCGTCAAGGTGAACGGCACGTCCAGCTCCGGCGAGCGGGTCGAGTTCACCGCCTCCGGGCGGACGATCACCTTCCACGGTTTCCTGAAGGCCTACGTCGAGGGCGCGGACGACCCGTCCACCGACAGGGACGACTCCGAGAAGCGCCTGCCGAACCTCGCAGAGAACGACCCGCTCACCGCGTCCGCCCTCAACGTGCTGGCACACGCCACCAAGCCGCCCGCGCGGTACACCGAGGCGTCGCTGATCAAGGAGCTGGAGGACCGGGAGATCGGCCGCCCGTCGACGTACGCGTCGATCATCGGAACGATCCTCGACCGGGGCTACGTCTTCAAGAAAGGCACGGCCCTGGTGCCGTCCTTCCTGGCGTTCGCGGTGGTCAACCTGCTGGAGCAGCACTTCGGCCACCTCGTCGACTACGACTTCACCGCCGACATGGAGAAGGTCCTCGACGACATCGCCAACGACAGGGCGGAGCGGGTGCCGGAGCTGCGCCGGTTCTACTTCGGCGTGGACGGCGACGAGGGCCTGAAGGAGATGGTGACCGATCTCGACGAGATCGACGCCAAGGAGATCAGCTCGTTCCCGATCAGGGGCACCGACATCATGATCCGGGTGGGCCGCTACGGCCCGTACCTGGACCGTGACGGCGCCCGGGTGAACGTGCCGGAGGACCTGGCTCCCGACGAGCTCACCGCCGAGATGGCCGAGGAGCTGTTCTCCCGCCCGACGGGTGACCGGGAGCTGGGCAAGGACCCGGTGACCGGGCACGTGATCGTGGCCAAGGACGGTCGTTACGGCCCGTACGTCACCGAGATCCTGCCGGAGGAGGCGCCTCCGGCCGAGGGCGCCAAGAAGAGGACCAAGAAGGCCGACGTCCCCAAGCCGCGCACCGGGTCGCTGCTCAAGACGATGGCCCTGGACACCATCACCCTTGAGGACGCCCTGCTCCTGCTCTCGCTGCCCAGGGTGCTCGGGGTGATCGACGACCAGGAGGTCACCGCCCAGAACGGCAAGTTCGGGCCCTACATCAAGAAGGGCACCGACTCGCGCTCCCTGGCGTCGGAGGAGGAGCTGTTCACGGTCACCCTCGACCGGGCCAAGGAGCTGTTCGCCCAGCCCAAGGCGCGGGGCAGGCGGGCCGCGGCCGCGCCGCCGCTGCGCGAGCTGGGTGAGGATCCCGTCTCCAAGAAGCCGATCGTGGTGAAGGAGGGGCGGTTCGGGCCCTACGTCACCGACGGGGAGACCAACGCCTCCCTGCGCAAGGGTGACGAGGTCGAGCAGATCACCACCGAGCGCGCCGCCGAGCTCCTCGCCGACCGCCGTGCCCGCGGCCCGGCGCCCAAGCGCACCACCACCAGGGCCAAGGCGAAGGCCTGACGCCTTTCCCGGGGTTCCGGGGGCCTCCGGGTTCCGGGGACTCCCGGGGTATGGGGGCTTCGGGGTTCCGGGACTTCCGGGATTCGGGGAGCCTCCGGGGCGCCGGGACTTCCGGGATTCCGGGACGTGGGAACGAGGGGCTTGACGCCTGTTTCCAGGGTTCCGGGACGGGAGCGAGGGGACTGGATGCCTTGTTCCAGGGTCCAGGGTCCAGGGTCCAGGGTCCTGGGACGGGTGGGTCGAGAGGTCTGACGTCCTGTTTCCGGGGCTCTGGGAATTTCCAGGGTTCTTTCCAGTGCCCCGGGAACGCATCCGCCGTCCCGGGCGTTCTTCGGAACGCGCCGGGAACGGCCGGTGGACGAGCGGGAGGGGCGAGTGACGATCGTGGGCTTCGTGTCGCTGGTCGTCTGCGCGATCACACTGGTCCACTGCTACCTGTGGCATCGCCTGATCCGCTCCACCACGCGGCCCGGCCGGACCCGCCGGGTGCTGACGTGGGTCCTCGTCGCCCTGGCCGTGCTCGCCCCGGTGACGTTGATCGCCTCCCGCAGCGAGTGGGGGCACTTCCTGGCGTGGCCGGGGTTCTTCTGGATCGCGGTGATGTTCTACCTCTTCGTGTTCCTGGTGATCCTGGAGATTCCCCGGGCCGTGGCCCTGGGGGTCCTGCGCACGGTCGAGCGGCGGGCGGAGCGCCGCTGGGTTCCGCCGGGGGTGGCCGCCCGCGGGGCGGAGCGAGCCGCGCTCCTCGCGGCCCGGCCGGTGCCCGCCGTCGAGCCGGTGCCCGCCGTTCAGCCGGTGCCCGCCGTTCAGCCGGTGCCTGCCACTGAGCCGGTGCCCGCCGTGCGACCGGTGTCCGCCGTTCAGGCCGATGCCGTCGGCCTGGCCGAGCCCGAGGCGGGGTCCGCGGTCGGTGGCGTGATCGTCGTTCCGGGTGCCGGGGACGCCCGGCGCGGCGGAGGGGCCACGGGCGGGGCGAACGATCCGGCCGCGATGAGCAGGAGGCTGTTCATCGCCCGTACGGCCGCGGTCGCCGCCGGGGCGGGCGCGCTGGGCACGGTCGGTTTCGGGGTGAGGACGGCTCTCGGCGACCCGGTGATCGAACCGGTCAGGGTCGTGCTGCCCAGGCTGGACCCGCGCCTGAGCGGCCTGCGGTTCGCGGTGGTCAGCGACATCCACCTGGGCCCGCTCACCGGTACGGCGCACACCCGGCGCATCGTCCGCATGATCAATTCCTTGAAGGCAGACGTGGTCGCCGTCGTCGGAGACCTGGTCGACGGCACGGTGGCCGAGCTCGGCCCGCTGGCCAGGCCGCTGAAGGACCTCGAATCCCGCTACGGCGCCTACTTCGTCACCGGCAACCACGAGTACTACACCGCCAACGGCCCGCAGGAGTGGATGGAGGAGCTGCGCGCGCTCGGCGTCCGCCCGCTCGGCAACGAGCGCGTCGAGATCGCCCACGGGGGAGCCGTGCTCGACCTCGCCGGGGTCAACGACCTCGGCGGCGTCGCCTCGGGGGACGGCCCCGACTTCGAACGGGCGCTGGGCGGCGACCGCGACCGCTCCCGGTCCACCGTCCTGCTCGCCCACCAGCCGGTCCAGGCCGTCCAGGCGGCCACGTACGGTGTGGACCTCCAGCTGTCCGGCCACACGCACGGGGGGCAGATGGTCCCCTTCAACCTGGTCGTCCCGATGCAGCAGCCGGTCGTCTCCGGCCTCGGCGAGGTGGACGGCACCCAGGTGTACGTGACGCGGGGCGCGGGCTTCTGGGGGCCGCCGGTCCGGGTGGGCGCTCCCCCCGAGATCACCCTTCTGGAAGTCGGCCACGAGCGAGCCTAGGAACTCCGTCACGGGCCCCTGGAAACAGGGGCGGAGCGCCTCCGGAAACTCCGCTGAGAACCCCCTGGGAGCTCCGTCGCGAGCACCTCTGGAAACAGCGGCACCTGGCGCTTCTTTTCGCCGGGGTGGCCTGCGAGGTGCGGGGCGGACGTATTACCCTCATGCGACGGGCAGCCGGGCATTTCCGCCTGGCTCGTGTTTTCCCCAGCCCAGCGAGCATCTGGATACGCTGACACTATGACCACCCCTGGCCGGAGCACCGCGCGACGCAAGCCCCCCCACGTGCTGGCCAATGCCCCGTTCCGCAAGCTGTGGACGGCGATGTCGGTGTGCAGCCTGGGAGACTGGCTCAACCTCCTGGCGCTGACCGCCCTGGCGGGCAATCTCACCGCGGCGTCGGGCTACAAGGTCCAGAGCCTGGCCATCGGCGGCGTCTTCGTGGCGAAGATGCTCCCGGCCATCCTGCTGGGCCCGCTGGCGGGCGCGTTCGCCGACCGGTTCGACCGGCGGCTGACGATGTTCTTCTGCGACCTGCTGCGCTTCGCGCTGGTGCTGTCGATCCCGCTGATCGGCAGCTACCAGTGGGTGATCATCGCCACGTTCCTGGTCGAGTGTGTCAACCTCTTCTGGGTCCCGGCCAAGGACGCCACGGTGCCCAACCTGGTGCCCAAGGAGCGGCTGGAGGAGGCCAACCAGCTCAACCTCCTGGTCACGTACGGCACCGCGCCCATCGCGGCGCTGCTGTTCGCGCTGCTGTCGGTCGCCGACGACTTCCTGGGCAGGCTGGTGCCCTTCCTCGCCCAGCGCGAGACCTACCTGGCGCTGTTCATCAACGCCCTCGCGTACCTGGTCTCGGCCGTCATCATCTTCTCGCTCAAGGACATCCCGAAGACGGGCGCGCGGGCGACCGCCACGCCGTCGGTGCTGCGGCAGATCTTCGAGGGCTGGCGGTTCGTCGGCGGCAACCGGCTGATCCGCGGTCTGATCATCGGCATGCTGGGCGCGTTCGCCGCCGGTGGCGCGGTGGTGGGGGTGGCCAAGATCTACGTGGACGCGCTGGGCGGCGGCGACGCGGCGTACGGCGTGGTCTTCGGCTCGGTCTTCGTCGGCATGGCGTCCGGCATGTTCTTCGGGCCCAAGCTGCTGAGGGAGCTGTCGCGGCGGAGGCTGTTCGGCCTGTCGATCGTGGTGGCCGGGCTGGTCCTCGTCACGATCGCGCTCGTCCACAACCTGGTGATCGTCGTCCTGCTGACCGTGCTGCTCGGCGCGTGCGCCGGGATCGCCTGGATCATCGGCTACACCATGATCGGGCTGGAGGTGGACGACAGCCTGCGGGGCCGTACGTTCTCCTTCCTGCAGTCGCTCGCCCGGGTGACCCTGCTGCTGGTGGTCGCGGTCGCGCCGACCCTGGCGGGCCTGTTCGGCGAGCACCAGATCAGGGTCGGCCCGGATCCGGTCTACCGGTTCGACGGTTCCAACCTGGTGCTGCTGGTCGGCGGGCTGCTCGCGGTGATCGTCGGGATCGTCGCGCTGCGGCAGATGGACGACCGCAGGGGCGTCTCGATCGTCACCGACCTGGTCGCCGCGGTGCGGGGCGAGCGGTTCGCCCCCGAGAGCGCCGAGCAGGGGCGCGGGATGTTCGTCGCGTTCGAGGGCGGCGAGGGGTCGGGGAAGACCACCCAGTCCAGGCTGCTCGCGATCTGGCTGCGTGACCAGGGCTTCGACGTCGTGCAGACCCGTGAGCCCGGTTCGACCAAGGTGGGGATGCGGCTGCGCGCGATCCTGCTCGACGCGGTGCACCAGGGGCTGTCCGCGAGGTCGGAGGCGCTGCTGTACGCGGCCGACCGGGCCGAGCACGTGGAGAAGGTCATCCGCCCGGCCCTGTACCGGGGGTCGATGGTGATCTCCGACCGCTACGTCGACTCGTCGCTCGCCTACCAGGGCGCGGGCCGGGCCCTGGACTCCGAGGACGTCACGAGGATCAACAGCTGGGCCACCGGCGGGCTCGTCCCCGACCTCACGGTGCTCATCGACACCCCGCCGTCGGTGGGGCTCTCCCGGCTGGGCGGGGCCGCCGACCGCATCGAGTCGGAGCCCCTGGAGTTCCACGAGCGCGTCCGCCGCGAGTTCCGGGCGCTCGCCGCCGCCGAGCCCGACCGTTACCTGGTCGTCGACGGGACCCTGCCCCAGAACCAGATCTCTTTGATCATCCATGACCGGGTCCGCGAGATCCTGCCCGACCCGGTGCCGAGGGAGTCGGAGGACGTCACCGGGACCATGCCCGCGATCCGCGACTGAGCCCGCCTCACCGGCGGCAGGCGGTATGGCTCGCACCGGCCGGAGCGGAGGCGGTGGCCGGTACGGCGCGTCCGCGCCCGGCCAGGGGCGCGGTCTGTGGCCGAGCCCGCCTGGCGGCAGCCGGTACGCCGGCGCCCGGGCCGGGAGCGCGATCCGCGACCGAGCCCGTGTCCCCGGCGGTAGGTTGGGGGACGTGGGAGTCTTTGATGATCTTGTGGGGCAGGAGCGGGCCGCCGCGACGCTCCGCCGCGCGGCGGCGGCCGGGGCCGACCTGCTGGCCGGGGGGCGTGGCACCGGGATGACCCACGCGTGGCTGTTCACCGGTCCCCCCGGGTCCGGGCGCGAGGAGGCCGCGCGGGCGTTCACCGCCGCGCTGTTCTGCCCCGACCAGGGGTGCGGCCACTGTGACATGTGCCACCAGGTGGAGGTCGGTTCCCACCCCGACCTGGAGATCGTCCGCCCGCAGGGGCTCTCGTACGGCATCAAGGACACCCGGCGGCTCATCCTGCGCGCGGCCGGGGCGCCGACGCTGGGCCGCTGGCGGGTCGTGCTGTTCGAGGACGCCGACCGGGCGACCGAGGGGGCGTCCAACGCGTTGCTCAAGGCGATCGAGGAGCCGCCGCCGAAGACGGTGTGGCTGCTCTGCGCGCCCTCCCCGGACGACATGATGATCACCATCAGGTCCCGCTGCCGGCTCGTCACACTCGTCACCCCGCCCACCGCGGCGGTCGCCCACGTGCTGGCCACGCGCGAGAACGTGCCTCCGGCGATGGCGGAGTTCGCCGCGAGGGCCGCCCAGGGGCACATCGACCGCGCCCGCAGGCTCGCGCTCGACGCGGAGGCGCGGGCGCGCCGCGAGGCGGTGCTGTCCATCCCCCGGTCGCTCACCGGCGTCGGGGAGTGCGTGATGGCCGCCGAGCGGCTGGTGAAGACCGCCGAGGACGAGGCCGCCGCGGTCACCGCGGTGCTGAACGAGTCGGAGATCACCGAGTTGCGCCAGGTCTACGGCGAGGGCTCCACCGGCAAGGGGCTCAACAGGGGCCTGATCCGCGGTGGCGCCGGGGCGCTCAAGGATCTAGAGGACCGGCAGAAGTCCCGGGCGACCCGTACCAAGCGCGACGTCATCGACGCGTCCCTGCTCGACCTGGTGTCGTACTACCGCGACGTGCTGGCGGTGCAGTTCGGCGCGCACGTGGAGCTGGCCGGTGAGGACCGCCGCGCCGACCTGGACGAGCTGGCCCGTGCCTCCACGCCGGAGGACACCCTGCGCAGGATCGACGCGATCATGCGCTGCCGGAGGCGGCTGGCGTCCAACGTCAGCCCGCAGATGGCGGTCGAATCGATGACCATCTCACTGCACCGGCCCCGGCTCTGAAAGCCGTACCGGTGAGCCGGTTCCGGTTTCGTGGATCCGGCCCGTGACGGGAGGCAACCCGGGCGCGGTTTCCGCGTCTCTTGGACATGCAACCCGAAACGTTGGACGTGGGCAGACCCGGGCCCGCTGAGACGATCAGCGGGCTCTACGCCGGGCATGCGCTCGGGCTGACCCGGCTGGCCCTGCTGATGGTCGGGGATCGCGAGTCCGCCGAGGACGTGGTGCAGGAGGCGTTCCTCGGTCTCCATCGCCGGTTCGGCAGGCTGAGGGACCCGGAGAAGGCGCTCGTCTACCTGCGCAGCGCGGTGCTGAACAACGCGCGTACCGTGCTGCGCCGAAGGCGGCTGCCCTCGTGGTTCGCCGGGACGTACGCGCCGCCCGTCTGGTCGGCCGAGTCCGAGGCGATGCTCGGCGACGAGCGCCGGGCGGTCGTGGAGGCACTCCACCGGTTGCCGCGCCGGCAGCGCGAGGTGTTGCTGCTGCGCTTCTACGCGGATCTGTCGGAGGACGAGACCGCCAGGGCCATGGGGGTCAGCCGGGGCACCGTCAAATCCACCACGCACCGGGCGCTGAACGCGCTCGGCCGTCTCCTGGAGGAGAACCAGTGAACGCTCCCGGAGGAGGACCGGCGGACGCTCCCGGGGGAGAGCCGGCGAACGAGGTCGTCGACCGGTTGCGGGACGCGGCCGGAGCAGTCGGGAGGACCGTTCGGCACGTCCCCCCGTTCAGGCCGGGGCCGCTCCGTACGAGAAGGTCCTGGGTCATGCCGCTGGCGGCCGCGGCGGCGGTGACCGCGGTGGCCGCCGCGGGGGTGATGGTCGTCCAGGGCGACGGCCGGCGGGACGGCGTCGTCGCGCCGACCACCCCGGCGCCGACCGCTGTCCCGGGTCCGGTGCCGGGGGCGGATCCGGAGTACTTCGCGGTGACCGGTGACGAGGGCGTCAGGTTCTATCGGGCGGACACCGGTCAGAGAGCCGGCAGGCGGTCCACGAGAACCACGGCGGAGCGCTTCTCCCTGGTGGACTCCGCGCGAGGCGTTTTCTACGCCGTGATGACGACGGGTCCCTGCGAGCACCGGTTCGTCCGCCTCACGGTCGGCCGGCCGGGTGGGACCTCGCTGACGGAACAGTCGTTGAACGGCCCGCCGCGGGGCACCGTGCCCACGTCGCTCGCGGTCAGCGCGGACGGCGGCACGCTCGCCTACGGCCTGTCGCCGTGCGAGGCAGGCGTCTCCATCGTCCCGCGGCTCGGCGTGACCGATCTGGCCACCGGTGAGAGCCGGATCTTCGGCTCGTCGGGTGACGAAGAGGTCAAGGACGTGTCGATCACCGCAAACGGCCGCTTCGTCGCCTTCCAGCGTCATCCCTCGGGGCGTGTCCTGGTCACGGGCCCCTCGAACTCGCCCGTTCCGGCCTTCGTACCCGAGCCCCCCGTCAGCCCGACCTCCGCCACGGTGGCCCCTCCCACCTGGTCGGATCCCGGGCCGGGGACGCCCACCGCGGTGCCTCCCACCCCGGACGCCTCACCGTCCGGGGCGCCGACCCCGACGACGACCCCGACGACGACTCCGGCGCCGGGCCCGGTGGTGACGGGCACCCCGTTGCCCGGTGCCACCAAGGTGCTGGAGCGGAGCGGGTCCACGGCGACCTTCGAGATCAGTCCCGATCCCCCTGAGGTGTGGGTGCTCGACACGGACGAGGACGGAGACGACCTGGACAGGGCGCGGAGGGTACGGCTCAGGACCGCTTCCGGCGTGGCCGCCGACGTGCACGGGGCGCGGATCGACGCCGACGGCCGCTCGTTCGTCGCGGCGCTCGGCCGGATCGGCCTGAAGGCCGACGGGAGCGGCCTTTCCGTCGTGCCCGGGGCCGCCGAGATCGTGCGGTTCGACGCGGAGGACGGCGGGCAGGAGGCCGTGCTCTACCGCGACGATCGGGGAGGTTTCCGGCTGGTCGACGCGGACGGTTCGGGCGGGCGTCTAGTGGTCCACCGGGGGACGGAGTTCGGGGTGGTCGACTCTGGCCGGTATCGGACGCTTCGGAATTTCCCCAGAACCGACGGGATGGATATCGGCTGGTGAGAAGCGGGTAGTGACCGTCACCAAGCGGTCACTACTCGTTTGTTTCCGATTAGATGGAACCATTCACCGCTAAGTCACCTCAAAGTATGAGTGTGAGTCGTTAAGATTAACAGACAAAAATAAGCTATTTCGTTATAAATCAGTGGACTGTGTCCTGCTCTACGGGGATGAGCAGAGAAGACCGGGGGACTCTTGGTGAGCAGTGGGGCACGCTACGGGGTGATTCCGCCAGCGAGCGGGCGGGCTGTCACGAGCCGTGTGGGCAACGACGACGCGCTGAGGATCGAATGGCCTGATCCGGCCGACGGGAACGGCGGGAACGGCGGAAATGTCAGTGATGACGGGCACGACGCGGGGATCGTCCTGCGGCATGTGGAGACCGGCGAGGAGTGCGGGGCCGCGGATCTGACGGCTCTGTCCGCGGGTGTCTGGATGGCGTCGCGCGGCGGTGAGCCCGTCGTCACCGACGACCCGGGGTTCTCGCTCGACGGACTGTGGTCCTACGCCGAGACCTGTCGCAACCGGGAGATCAGGGCGTTCCGTACCTCCCTCGGCACGCTGGGTCTACAGGTCCGCGAGGTCGAGCCGTACGTCGAGGTGATCCGCGTGACCGCGGAGGACGGCGTGATCGAGGTGGAGGGCGCCATCGCGTACGGCGAGCCGATCCGGGGGGCGGCCAGGCTCGTCGCGGTGGCCCGCCGGGGGCCGGAGCCCGTGAGCGGGCCCGCGAGCTTCCAGGGGCGGTGGTTCGACGGGGGCGTGGAGATCGCGCCGATGGCCGAGACGCAGGTGCGGCGCCGGGTCTTCTGGGACCTCTACGCGGAGATCTCCGGGACGCGGCTGCCGCTGGCGACCCGACTTGATGACATAACGGATAAAAAGACCAAAGTTCGTTTTCCTGCCCAGCGGGTCGGGCAGGTGAGGGTCCGGCCGTACTACACCGAGACCGACAGCCTCGCCGTCGCGCTCAGCATCGAGGAGGAGAGCCCGTGAAGATCTCCTTTCTCATCCTCAACGCCTACGGCATGGGCGGCACCATCCGCGCCACCTTCGACCTCGCCACCGCCCTGTCCGAGCGGCACGAGGTCGAGATCGTCAGCGTCTTCCAGCACGCCGACAACCCCTTCCTGCCGCTGGGCTCCCAGGTCCGCCTGCGCTCGCTGGTGGACCTGAGGGAGGGGGCCAGGGTCCGCTGGCCGTACACGAAGAGGGCCGAGCGATTGAGTGCGCAGGAGAGCGCGCTGATTCACCCCGAGGAGCGCGCGTACGCCTCCTTCAGCGCCTGGAGTGACGAGGTCCTCGTCCGCGAGCTGCGCAGGCTCCGCAGCGACGTGCTGATCACCACCCGCGCGGGGCTCAACATCATGGCCGCGAGGTACGCCCGCAAGCGGGTCGTCACGATCGCCCAGGAGCACCTGCACTTCGAGGCCCACCAGCCGGGGATCTTCGAGGAGATCCGGACCTGGTACCCGAAGCTCGACGCCGTCGTGACCCTCACCGAGGCCGACGAGCACGACTACCGGAAGATGCTCAACGGGTCGCCCACCCGGGTGTTCACCATCGGCAACGGGCTGCCCGGCGGGCCGCGCCCGCGCTCCAGGCAGGAGAACCGGATCGTGCTGGCCGCGGGCAGGCTGGTGCCGGTCAAGGGGTACGACCGGCTGCTGAAGGCGTTCGTCCGGGTGGCGAGGGAACGCCCCGACTGGAAGCTGCGGATCTACGGTGAGGGCCGGGTCGGCGACAAGCTGGTGAGGCAGTCCGTCAAGCTGCGCCTGCACAACAACGTCACGTTCATGGGTTCCACCGGGGACATCGAGGGCGAGCTCGCCAAGGCCTCGATCCACGCGGTCAGCTCCCGGTTCGAGGGCTTCGGCATGACCATCATCGAGGCGTTCGCCTCCGGGGTGCCGGTGATCAGCTTCGACTGCCCCCGGGGTCCCCGCGAGATCATCACCTCCGGGGTGAACGGGCTGCTCGTCCCCGCCGACGACGTGGACGCCCTGGCCGGTGGGCTGATCCAGATGATCGACGACGAGGAGGGACGCCGCCGGATGGCCGAGAACGCCCTCCAGACGGCGAGGAACTACGACATCTCCATGATCGTCAACCGCTGGGAGAAGTCCTTCGCCGAACTCGGCCGCTGACCGGAGGGACTTCTGGCGCCGGGTGGAGCACTTCCGGCCGGAGGGCTTCGCATACCGGGCGGAGCGCTTCGAGCGACTGACCGGCTTCGAGTGACTGACCGGAGGGGCTCGCGTGCCGCGCGGAGCGCTTCGGGCGGACGCCGCGCCCGTGGGTATGACGCGTAGGGTGAGCACGAGCCGTACCCCCAGGTTTGGAGCCATATGGGCATGATCATGGCGGTGAGTTTCACCCGCTACGGCAGGCTGTACTACCTCGATCCCGGTGAGCACAGTCCCAAGGTCGGAGACAAGGTGCTGGTTCCCACCGAGGCCGGGCCAGAGGTGGCCGAATGCGTCTGGGCGCCGCAGTGGACGAGCGAGGAGGTCGGCGGGCTGCCGGTGTGCGCGGGCATCGCGGACGAGGAGCACCTGACCCGTGACGAGGGCAACAAGCGGCGTCGCGCCGAGGCCCGCAGCGTCTCCAAGCGCCTGATCAAGCGGCACACGCTGCCCATGAAGGTCGTCGGCGTCGACTACACGGACGCCGAGAACGTCTACACGGTCTATTTCTCGGCCCCCCAGCGGGTCGACTTCCGCGCCCTCGTCCGCGACCTGGCCCGCAACCTGCGTGCCCGGGTGGAGCTACGCCAGATCGGCCCCCGCGACGAGGCCCGCCTCCAGGGCGGCATCGGCCCCTGCGGCCGTGACCTGTGCTGCGCCACCTTCCTGAAGGACTTCGAACCGGTCTCCGTCCGCATGGCCAAGGACCAGGACCTGCCGGTCAACCCGCTGCGCATCGCGGGGGCGTGCGGGCGGCTGATGTGCTGTCTGAAGTACGAGCACCCTCTCTATCTCGACGCGCACAGCAGGATGCCCCGCGTCGGGCTGAAGGTCGACACCCCCGAGGGCGCGGGAACCGTCGTGGGCCGCAACGTGCCCTCCGACTCCGTCGTGGTCCGCCTGGAGGACGGCGGACGCCGCTGCGCGTGCCCGTCGGCCTCGGTGTGCTCCCCGCGCAAGCAGCACGACGCGGCGTACGGGGACGCGGTGAAGGCCGCCGACGGCGGGCCCGGGTCATGAGCGGGTTCGCGTAGCGAGGACATGAGCGGGTTCGCGTAGCGGGGACATGAGCGGGTTCGCGTAGCGGGGAAGACTGACCGCCCGCCGGTCCGGCCAGACCGGCGGGCGGCGACGAGGCCCGCCGGGCTTCTCGAAGGGCCGGGTTCCTCGGAGAAGAGGCGGGGAGGGCGGTCGTACCGGGTGACCGGCCCACCGGGTGCCCCGGTGACCCGGTGGGCCGGTCACGGGCTTCCTGTCTCGGAACCCGTCCGGGGGATCGGGGCCGTCCGCGGGCTCACGGGGTGAGCCCGCGGAGAAGGTGCCCCGGCTTCGGAACCGGCCGCGCCCGCCCTGAACGCCGTCGATTCCGGGAGCTCGTCAGTTCTGGGAGTTCGTCAGGTCGATGTGCGGGTGGGAGCCGTTGCGCCGCTCCTCCTTGAGGGCGTGCGTGACACCCTGGAAACTCATCTCCTCGGTCCGGCGCCTGATCATGGCCTCCACCGCGGCACGCGCCTCGGCGTCGGCGGCCTTGCCGTCGAGGTCTATCAGCTGGCGCCGCCGCCGTCGGTCCTCCGCGTCGCGGTGCGCCTGAAGCTCCAGCTCGCCGATGCGCCTGTCCGCGCTGAACTGCAGGCGCTTCTCGTGGACCCTTTCCTGGGTACGGTTCGCGAGATCCACCATCCGGTCGTAGGTGGTCGTTCCTCCCATGAGCTTGACCAGGACGGGCAGGCAGTCGATCAGGATCAGGAACAGCCGGAGCAGCCAGCTCGCCCCGAACAGGTAGGGGTTCTCGGCCGTCAGCTCGTGCAGCGCCCGCATGCGCTCCAGAAGCCCTACGGGATCGTCCGCCCCGGGCATCGCGTCCACCCGCTTCCGCACGTCCGCCTCGACCCGCTGCCCGAAGTCGGCCCGCTTGTCGGCGAGAGGCGCGCGCAGCGCGGACACCTGGTCGTCCAGGGAGCGGAGCCTCCGCTGGTTCTCGGCCAGCTTGCTGCGGGTGGCGAAGGACTTCACCGCGGCGTCCAGGCGTTCGCAGAGCGGTCCCATCCCCCTTCTGCCGCTCGTCCCCTCGGTCTTGACCCCTCCGCACTCGTTCGTGGCCTGGGCGAACAGCCTGTCGTGCCGCGCGGTGTCGGCGTTGACCCGGGTGCGGAGCCTTTCCGCGTCCTCCTCCAGGTCGCGCAGCCTGGTCGCGTCCGACTCGGCGGCCGGTGCCAGGAGCCTGGCGCCCTCGCAACCCCGCTGTTCCCGCGCGTCGGCGGGCTCCTGGGGGTTGCACCTCAGGAGCAGGGCCCGCCGCGCGTCGCGGGCGTCCTGGCGTCCGTCCTGGACGTGCTGGACCACGGCGGTCTCGAACACCTTCAGGACCAGCGGCTCGGCGATGACGAAACCCAGCACCACGGCGACGAGCAGGCGGGGGACCAGCATCAGGAGCCTGCGCTGCCAGATGCCGGTCACGGTCGAGACGAGCCACCTGTCGAGGTTGAGCACGACGAGCATCCAGATCGCCGTGGGGACGATCAGCCCGATGTGGGAGCCGCCCAGGACCTGGCTCAGGGCGAACCACATCGAGATCCCGGCGACGACCGCCGTGCCCAGCACCACGCCGCCGAGACCCACGTACCGTGTCCGCTCCAGCGGAACCTGGTCCAGGACGCTCTCGTCGACCCCGGCGAGGACCCGGAGCCGCCGCCCCAGGCCGAACCGCCCGCCCGGCCTGGCGGACGGCGTCCTGGAGTGCCTGCCGGGCGGTACCTCGTCGGTCGCCGAGTGCCTGCCGGGTGGCACCTCGTCAGTCATCGAGGTCCTCCAGGCCGATCCTGCGCGGGCCGTCGTGCCCGTTCTGGAACGACCGGCCACCGCCCGGCGCGGGGGGTTCCACGGCCTTCGGCGCCTCGGCGAACAGGTTGTCCCCGGTGACCGATGTCACCACCCTCTCGATGAGCCGCTGGGTGTCGATGGGCAGGAAGTCCAGTGCCCCGTCGGGCATGCCGTTGATGAGATCGGACAGGGCCTTCATCCGGTTCCCCTGCGCCTCGCGGGTGATGCCGACGGCGTCGTTCATCAGCAGCTGGTCCCGGCTGACGCCGAACGCCACGGTCGCCTCGGCGCCGCGCTTGAAGATCTCCTCGATCCTGGCGACGTCGCGGTTCTCGATCGCCCACTCCAGGTCCTTGCTCTCCCCGTTCCACTTGAGCCGCTTGAGCTGCTGGCCGTGGGCGAGGATGTCGTCGGGCGGGAGAAGGTCGACGTTGACCAGGACCACCTCCAGCCCGTCGATCCTGGGCGGGTAGAACTCCAGATAGGCCCGGACCCTGTTGGTGACCTCCACGGACAGGAGGTGCACGTCCTCGATCGGCCGCGTCGTGCCGAGCCGCATCAGCTGCGCGTCGTCACGGAGATGGTTGGTCAGCACGTCCGCGGCGTTCTCGACCCCGGCGGAGACGACCGCCTCCGCGTCGGTCACCCTGCACCTGAAGACGACCTTGAGCAGGAACTGATAACCCATGTCCTGTGACGGGATCTCGATCCCCAGCGTGATCTGCCGGTTGCGCATGTAGACGACGCTCACGGACCTCGCCTCCACGACGGCGTCCTCCGACCCGCGCAGGTGCTGGCCCTCCGTGTACGCCTTGTAACCCCCGTTCAGCGCGAAGACGAGGACGGTTCCCACCGGGGTCTCGGGAAGCTCGCCGGGATCGCGGCGGGAGAAGATTCCCAGCCGTCGCCGGGGAGGCCGCAGGGCGCGTTCTTCCATGATCGGGTATCCGCTGTGCGCGGGCATCGTGTTCTCCTTGGTGTCATTGATGGCTTCGCCGTGTGCCCGCGTCGAGCAGGGCGAGGACGATCTCCTTGGCGACCGGGGGATCCCAGCGCGCGTACGTCTCGCTGCAGGCGCGGTCGATCGCGCGCCTGACCAGCACCGACACGCCACCGGGCAGGATCGCCCAGATCACCCGGCCCAGCGACTCCGCGGCGGCCACGGCACCGTCCCGCCCTTCAAGAGCCTGAAGGGTGCGGCAGAGCGCCCGGACCGCCTCCGCGCGGTGGTGGGCGTTGTGGAGGGTCCACGCCCACAGGACGCCGATCGGTTCGGCGCTCGACGGCTGGGACAGGAGGAGCCACGTCATGAGGGGACTCTCGCTCTCCAGCCGGTCGGACTCCAGCACGCCGAGCACGGCTCCGAGGGCCCTCCTCGCCAGCTGCGGCGGCATGCCCTCGGCGAGGTCGCGCTCCAGGTGCTTGGCGAGCAGCCGCAGCCCGGTCAGCGCCTCACCGTCCCGTTCCGCCGCGGTCTGGAACAGGAGCGTCAGCGCCCGCTGGGCCACGTTGCTCACCCGGATCCCGCGGAGTGACAGATACCAGAGCCAGTCGACGGCCTCACCCGGATAGCGGATGGACAGGCCGCCGGCGAAGGCGAGGGCCGCGGTCATGGCCTGTGGCTGCCCGGCGTTCTCCACCCAGCTCAGGGCGGTGCCGAAGGCGATGGCCGCGGTGACGTCGTCCACGCACATCATGGAGAGCGTGCTGGCCGCGGTGAGCCTTTCCTGGACCAGGCCCCCGGCCCAGGGGCGCAGGAAGGACTCCCCGACCTCCTCGGGACGTGTCCTCGCGAGCAGCGCGAGCCCCGCCGCGACCTGTACCTGGACCTCGGGGAGTTCCCCCGCCAGCCCGCGGATCCACTCGCGCAACGGCTCCCACACGTTGTACCCGTAGCGCAGGCAGAGCTGGGTGATCACGTGTTCGCGGTGGCGGGGGCCGCAGAAGACCACCCTGGGCTCGCCCGCCTCGGCGGACACGCCGATCAGCGAGTGCCGGCTGTTCCACAGCTTCCGGCTCTGCGGCAGGTCCTCCCCGATCGGGCGCGTCTCGCGTTCGGCCCCCTGGCGCTCGATCTCGTCCGCGACGCTCGTCAGCCGCACCAGGAGCCGCTCGAAGACCCGCTCCGGCACGCCGTACGCGAAGGCCAGGGCCGCGACGGCCAGCACCTCGGAGCGTTTCGGCTCGCCGTCGAACCACTGGACGACGGTGCTGCCGTCCAGGTCGGCCAGGATCTCCCCCGCGTGCCGGGCGCCACCGGCCAGTTGCTCGGCCAGCTCGACGACCCGCTGTGGCGAGCGCAGCCCGGCGACGTGCTCGCGGACCCGGTCCTCGGAGAGAGCGGGGTGATCCATGCCGATGTGGGCTTCGAGCAGCTTCAGGGAGTCGGGAGGCTCCCACGCGATCTCGAACGCCTCGGGCTCGAAGCGCGCCTCCGCGCGGTTGAGGGTGATCACCAGATACGCCTCCGCCCGGGTCAGGTTGGCGCTCAGCGTGTCGAAGGTGAAGCGCCGCAGGCCCTTCTCGGCCTTGTCGTCGGTCCAGCCGTGGATGAAGTAGACGCGGTTCTTCTTGAACGAGGTCGACAGCAGGTCTTCCAGGTCACGGCGCGGGGAGAGGACGACGACCGTGTCCGCGGGGAGCCTGACCCGGTCGAGGAGGGCGGTCCCGCTCGTCCACTTGCCGATGCCCTCGTTCCCGGCGAGGACCACCACGCGGCGTTCGCGCAGGGTCGTCACGGCCCTGTCGAAACCCGGCGGCCTGACGAAGTGCCGGAGGGCGTGCTCGATCTCCTTCTCGTCGAGCCGCCGCGACGTCGATCGCGCCGTCCTGGTGCCCGCCATGCCGAACGTCGCGTTCCGCGCCTGTACCTCGGCGAAGAAGTTGTTGATCACCGTGGCCGTCTGGCCGAGAGCGCCCTCGTCGAAGTCCTCGTCCGCGTGCCCGGCGGCCGGTTCGTCCGGGGCGGCCTGCTGCCGCTCCTCCCGATCCGGTTCGGCGGGAGGCTCGGCCGGTGAATCCTCGTTCGGAGGGGGTTCCGCCGTCGTCATTTACGGCCGATCCCGAAGACCGCGCGGCGTGCGTCGACGGGCCCGCTCAGATTGTTGATCACATCTGCTCGCTGAGAAGGGCCGGTTCCGAGGTTCTCCGCCTGATCGTTCGCCTTCGTGTCCGCTGAGCCGGACAGGAGACGCAGATCCCCGGGCCTGAATTCCGGGCTCCATATCCACGCGGAGCCGGAGAACTCCTTCTCCCGAATCTCCACCCGGTGGAAGTCGCCGATCTCGTAGGAGGTGTGTCCCTGCCGTACGACGTCCTCGAAAACCCGCTCCGAGAGAATGAGAACAATATTCATGTCCTCTCTCTTCTTGAAGATCTTCTTTAGTGGCTGCCACTCGACCAGCCGGCTCGCCTCGACGACCGCCTGGCCGGCGTATCCGTTGGCCGACGGGTAGGCGGTGCCGAAGGCGAGGGCCACCCTGAGGCGGAGCCGTTCCTCCGCCGGGAGGCCGTCGTTGTGGTCGACGAGCCCTTGGTGGAGGGCCTTTACGTACTGGTCGACGACTAGGGGGTCGGGTTCGTCGGCGGGGAGCACCGCGAGCTCGCCGTCGCCTCCCGGCTGGATCGCCCACCGGTGCCGATTGAGCCCCGCCTGGGCGGCCGCGCTCTCGTGAAGGCCGACGAAGCCGTGCTGCATGGTCTCGTGGCGTTTGTCAGCTCCTTGTCCGTATCCTCGAAGATCGCTGGACATGATGAGGGCGCGTCCGAAATCGCCGCTTTTCATGGATTATTCCGGTTCCTTATGATCTGGGCGTAATTCCAGCTTGAAGCCATCAGTATGAGGGAATGTCGAGGGCCACATCCCCTACTGATAGGGGATGTGGCCCTAGCAAACATGGAGAATAAACCCCAAGGTGGATTAATACCTACTCGCAACCTAGTTTGCCCTCTTTCCTGGAGTTTGGTGCCAAGAGGCGAAGGGAAAACGGTGTCCTGGATGCGACAAAAACCTCAAAAGTTAACGAATCAGGATCTAGAAGGCGCGCTGGCGGTGATGATCTCGTTCCAGAATTACGTTCAGCACGCCGACGGGAAGGTGGGCATTCTCGCCGTGTCGCACGCGGGGGCCGCGGCGATGGTCGCCGCCCAGGCCGGAAGCGCCGCCAGGCTCGCCCACGCGGGTCTCGTCGCGGGGACCGTGCTGCTGGGGCTCTTCCTGCTGGGCTTTCTCGTGTCCGGCTACCACATGCTCCAGACCATCCGCCCGGTCCTGCGGCCACCGAGCACGCGGAGCAGGTACGGCATCACCGGGGTCGCCGACCACGGACCCCCGGCGATGGACGAGGACGTCGCGACCAGGATCGGCGAGGCGTGGGCGATGACGCGTCTCCTCGCCCAGATCGCCGACCGCAAGTATCGTCACGTGTCCAGCGCGCTGCCCTGGACCGGGTTGTCGCTCGTCTCGGCGATATCGCTGACGGTGCTCGTCGCGGCATGGCGATGACCCCGTCGCACGACGCCTCCGCGGGCGCGACCCGTGGGGCGTCACGGGAGGGCGTTCCGGGAGCGTCGCGGGAGGGCGTTCCGGGAGCGTCGCGGGAAGGCGTTTCGGGGGCGTCATGGGAGGGGCTCCGGGGGGCGTCATGGGAAAGCGCTCCGGGAGCGTCACGGGAAGGCGTCTCGCGGAGCGCGATCCGGGTGGTGGCGACGGACGCCACACCCGTGCGGCGCGTTCAACTCGCGGCGCCGAAGGCGTGGAGCGCCTCCAGGTCCGTGATCACCACCTGCCGGTAGTCGGTCAGCAGCAACCCGTCCCTCTTGAGGAGCCGGACCGCGTTGTTCACCGCGGCCTCCTTCGCTCCGATGAGCCGTCCCAGCTCGGGCTGCGACAGCCTGATACCGAGGTCGGTACCGCCCGCGACGGCGAATCCGTGACGTGCCGCCAGGTCGCTGAGCACCCGTGCCAGCCGTACCGGGACTTCGAAGGCGGCGAACTCAAGCCGACGCTGGTTGGCCCATTCCAGCCGTTCCGCGATCATGGAGGCCAGTGCGGACCACAGGCGCGGGCGCTCGTCGAGATAGGCGAAGAACGTGGTCGCGGGGATCCGGAAGGCCACCAGCGGGGTGCAGGCCGTGACCGTCGCCGAGCGCCCCGTCTCCCGGAGCGCGGCCATCTCGCCCACCAGGTCACCGCTCAGTCTTATGCCGAGCAACGCCTCGGCGCCGTTGTCGAGGATCGCCGTGATCTTCGCGCAGGCGGGCGACGTGGACCGGACGGAACGAAGCAGCAGGACATGATCACACTGAAGGTCGCCCTGCCGGATCAGAATCGCTCCGGGCTCGTGGCGCCGCGACTCGCCGAGGCCGAAGAGCTCGTTGCGCCCCTTCTCGTCAAGGGTTGAGATCAGGGTCCCCGCGGGCCAGGGAGAGCCCGGGGCCTGGCGGGGTGCTCTACTGGACATGAGGCCTCCTCGACGGTGAGGGTGCGTGCTTCATCCGCTCGCCATACTCGCGGGGGAGAACCGGGAGAACCGGGAGAACCGGGAGAACATGGAGGACAGCCATCGGGATCAGGCCGGTTGGCTAAGATGCCACCGGTGCCTGCTCGGCCGGTGGTCACGTGAAGGACGCAGGGCTCTCCTACCGAGCGCGTGACGGTCGTGTCCCACAATCTTGACATTCCGGCCTTGAGAAGGTGAAGCGGATGCGTGCACCTCAGAAGTATGAGGATTCGTCGCGTCGGGAGCTCCGTGACCGGACCTCGTATGCCGGATCGGCATACGACTCTCCCCACGGGCCGGACAAGGCGTGAAATCCCAGGTGGCCGCCGTATTGGCGGCGGTGGCCCTGCTGGCGGGCGCGTGCACCGGAACCGATGCCAACGCCGGCTCCGGTAACGGCAGTGGCACGGGCAGTGGTGAGGCGGGGGCGGGGAGGTCGTCGCTCGGCTGGGAGGAGTGCGGGGACGGTTTCGAGTGCGCGAAGCTCCCCGTGCCCCTCGACCACGCCAAGCCGGACGGCGAGAAGATCGAGCTCAGCGTGATCCGGCTGCCCGCCTCGGGTGACCGGATCGGTTCGATCCTTCTCAATCCGGGCGGACCCGGCGCTGCCGGGGTCAAGTACGCGCGAGGTGCCCGCACGGCGGTGAGCGAGGCCGTACGGGACCGCTTCGACGTCGTGGGCTTCGACCCGCGCGGGGTCGGCGGGTCCGCGCCCGTCCGGTGCCTGTCGACGAGCGAGCTGGACACCTACGTCGGCCTCGACAGCTCGCCCGACTCGCCGGGGGAGGTCACCATGCTGGAGGAGGGGTCGCGGCGGTTCGCCGCCGGTTGCCAGGCCCGTTCGGGCAGGCTCCTGCCGCACGTCGGCACGGCCGACGCCGCCCGGGACATGGACCTGCTGCGCGCCGCGGTCGGGGACTCCCGCCTCACCTACCTCGGCAAGTCGTACGGCACCCAGCTGGGCGCCGCCTACGCGGACCTCTTCCCCGGCCGCGTGCGCGCCCTCGTCCTGGACGGCGCCGTGGACCCCTCGCTCGGCCCGCTGGAGCTGAACACCGCGCAGGCACGCGGTTTCGAGGTCGCCCTCGACGCGTTCCTCGGGGACTGCCTCACCGCCACCGACTGCCCTTTCAGCGGCTCCGTCGGCTCCGCCCGCGCGGAGATCGCCGCCCTGCTCCGCCGCGCGGACACGGCCCCCCTGACCAACGGGACGGGCGACGGCCGTACGGTGACCGAGGCCTGGACCACCCTCGGCCTGATCACCCCGCTCTACGACCGGCAGGCCTGGCCGGTCCTCCGCCAGGCGCTCGACCGGGCGCTGAAGGGCGACGGCACCACCCTGCTCCGCCTGGCCGACCTGCTGATCGACCGCGAGGCGAACGGCGAGTACACCAACCAGACCGAGTCCAACCTGGCCGTCAACTGCGTCGACGCCCCCTACCCCCGCGACTCCGCCGCCTACGCCACGGCGGCCCGCGAGTCGGCCAAGGACGCCCCGCTCTTCGGCGCGTACGTCATGTGGAGCTCGCTGCCCTGCGCGTACTGGCCGGCCAAGGGAGGCCCCCGGGCGAAGATCGACGCCCCCGGCGCCCCGCCCATCATGGTCGTCGGCACCGAACGCGACCCGGCCACGCCCTACCAGTGGTCCGAGGCCCTCGCCTCCCAGCTCTCCTCCGGGGTCCTCGTCGGTTTCGACGGTGACGGGCACACCGCCTACCTGACGGGGTCGACGTGCGTGGACCGTCTGGTGGACGACTACCTGATCGATCTGACCGTTCCCAAGGACGGAACCCACTGTCCCAAGATCAGCTGATTCCAGGGCGCGGGAAGGCCCCGGGAGCCTGTAGACTGCCGTAGGCCGTGGTGAAACACGGCACGCCGCCTTAGCTCAGTCGGCCAGAGCACTTCACTCGTAATGAAGGGGTCTGGGGTTCGATTCCCCAAGGCGGCTCCAGGTCAGAGGCCCTCCGGGAGATCCCGGAGGGCCTTTTTCGTGGCTGTACAGCAGCGCCGTACAGCAACCGTCGCTGAAGATCGGAGCGGCCTGGAACTGGGCACCTGGCTAAGGCCCTTGAGGTAGCGATCTCACCGTCTTAGAGGCCGTCGTGACCATGGAGGCCCAGCATCCAACGTTCATGCCTCTGTCTTGGGAGGGGGTCCTACGTAAGAGGACTTACCGTTGGAGACTCATGGTAAGGTTGTAAACAGCTGAAGCCCGAGCGCAGTTGGTCCGGCAAGACGCATGCGATCGGGCTTCGTGTGGCGCCGTAGCTCAATGGAGAGAGCAGTCCTCCGCTAAAGGTCCAGGTGCGGGTTCGAATCCCGCCGGCGCCACCACCATCATACCTGTCCCAGAGCGTTGGACCCAATGGTCCAACGCTCTTTGGCCTTCTGTTGTATCGCGCCGGTTAGGGTCCAACGTTGGTGTGGGTGCACGAGCTGACGCTCCAACCAACCAAGGCAAACCGTTGGAGCTAGGTCCTCGACCTCCAACAAGCTTGGGTGCTAGCCGACGATGTTCCAAGAATGCGTCGGAGCCTACTGGATGGTCTCGAAGACTTCGTCCCCTACCCAGTACAAGCGTCCTGCCCGACCGATCGAGCCAATGCGACTAATCCATCCCCTCTTCTCTACCGCCTCGATCAAGTTCCTGGCGCCTTGATTGGTGATATTCAATGCGCGCTCGACCCGACGGACCGTAAGAAACGGATTGCTGAATAGGAGTTCGACGACCTCTATGGCTCGACTTCGAGTTCCGAGCAACTCATTGCGGTAATGTTCGCGAAGCTTAAAGAGCTTCACGACTCTATTCTCGGCATCCTCGGCTTGCTTCTCTACAGCTGTTAGGAAGAACTGGATCCACTCCTCTAGTCGTCCTTCTTCCCGTACGGCCTGAAGATGTCCATAATACTCACGGCGCCGCGCCTCCATATAAGGACTTACGTATAGGAGGGGGGTTGGAAGTAGTTGCTGTTCTGTCAGCATCAGGATTATCAGAAGGCGTCCAACTCGACCATTCCCATCAAAGAATGGATGAATGGTCTCGAATTGATAGTGCATCAAGGCGCACCGTACTAACGGTGGGAGACGTCTGGAATTCCGTATAAAGTCATCCCAGTCTGCGAGGCTTTCATCCAGGTGATCAGGCGTGGGAGGTACGAAGGCAGCGGTTTCGGGTGAGTCGGTTGCCGAACCAATCCAGACAGGGCCGTCCCGAAATTCTCCTGGTTTCTTTTCCTCGCCGCGAACACCGGTAAGGAGAACACGATGAACCTCGCGGGCAATGGCAATGCCCATATTGGTGGATTCGAGAAGCTTTAGTCCACGATCCAGTGCACGCTGATAGTTCAGTACTTCATTGACTTCCTCATCCTCCGACGGCTCATCGCTAGCTTCTGCTTGAAAAACTTCCGACAAAGATGCAACTGTTCCTTCGATCCTTGAGCTGGAAACAGCTTCCCTTGTCATGTAAGGATGAAGTAGGACTGAGGGATCTTTTAGTAGTCGCCCAGTGCCACTTAACCGTCCGAGTGCGCGATCTGCTCTCGACAAAGCCAACACGGTATCTGCGGACAAGTTGAGCTCACGAGGCATCGTGTTCGGCCGATAAAACCAAAATGCCCACTTATCGTCCGAATGTTTTGCTACATGGCCATACTCGTCGGATACAAAGCGCTGTGGGTCCACGTTGGTAGGGTACAACAAGAAACGGACTTTCGTTGTATCTTGGATGGATCTTCTGTCACGCTGCGTGACGCCACATAGGCGATCTATGGCGGGGCATCTAGATGTAGGACAAGCTCAGCGATCATCCAAAGCATCGTCCGGAGTGGGTCTACGGGTTGCTTGCGGGTTAGATCACAACCCTGAGAATTTCGCAAAGGCCACCCCGGTTGCATAGGAGTGGCCTTCGCTCTAGCCCAGCAGTACAGAGTGTTGAGCACCTAACGATCTAGGCTTTCGTTAAGCTGATCGAGTGCCTTGCGCGCTTCTGGATCGGCGATCTGGGTGTACACGTTCATGGTCACCGAAATCTGCGAGTGCCGCAGGATGCGCATGGCGACTCTAGGATGCACGCCCAGCGTGGCGAGCATCGAGGCGCAGGTGTGGCGTGTGTCGTGGACGCGGATACGAGGGACGCCAGCCCTCTCGCAGTAGCGCTCAAAGGACCGATAGAAGTTGCGCGGCTCGATCGGGGTCCCGTTCTTCGTAGTGAACACGAGGTCGGACCCCTTCCACCTCTTCCCGGCATCCCGGCGGGCCTCTTCCTGAATCCGCTGACGGTCCCGGAGCGCAGCTATGCACAGCCCGAACAGGGGCAGAGAGGCCGTCGAGTCCTCCGTCTTGGTCGTCTCTCGATGCAGGAGCTCACCACGGACTCGGTTGAGTTGGCGGGAGATCCAGAGCTGTTCTCTATCAAGGTCGACGCAGTCCCAGGCGAGTCCGAGCACCTCGCCCCGCCGCAGGCCGAGAATCAGGATCAGCACGTACGCGGCGTAGAGCGGTTCGTCCACCGAGCGCAGGTGCTCAAGGAACTTCCGCGCCTCGTCGACGTTCCACACGCTGTGCTGCTTGGCCTTCTTGGTCTTGCTCGCGTTGGGCAGGACGGTCAGCGCGGCGACGTTCTTGGAGATCAGTTCCTCGCGGATGGCGTTACTGAGAGCCGAACGCAGGATGCGGCGGATGCTCGCGATCGTGCTCCGGGACGGATACCCCTTGCAGCACTCTCCCTTGGAGCAGCACCGACGCTTGGCTTCCGGCCGCTGGTGATCCTTCTTCTGGTCGCAGCAGGTGCAGAGCGTGACTAGCGTGTTCAGCCATGTCTGAACCTCGCGAACCGTGAGCTTGTCGAGCCGCTTCTTGCCGAGACCGGGGATTAGGTAGAGCCGGACCAGCGCTTCGTAACCGGCGTAGGTGGTCGGCTCCCGGTTAGGTTCGATCACCTCGGCGAGCCAGCGCGTCAGGTACGCGGCGAGGGTGGGGTGCTTGGTCGGTACCGGTCCCTTGCTCGCGAGGTCGTGGAGCTTGAGCCACTTCTCGTGGGTCTCCTCGCGGGTCTTGCCGTAGGCCCATTTGCGAGTCTTCTTGCCCTCTGGCGTGACGACCCATACGTAGCCGGCCCAACCGTCCTTGTACGGGAAGACCGAGCCCTCACCGTTCGAGCGCTTGCCCATCAGGCGGCCTTTCCACAGAGTCGGTTCACGTAGTCGTTCAGGGCGGATTCGGGGATACGGCGGCAGCGCACGCCGACCACGATCGAGTCGAGTTCACCGGAGCGGATGAGCTGGTAGAGCGTCCACCGACTGACCTGGAGAGCGGTCATGGCCTGCGGGACGGTGAGCAACGCAGGACTACTCATGGACGCCTCCCGAAGCTCCGGTAAGGGCGCTTACCAAAAGGGCATCACCGGCCGAGTGGCCCTGTCCGGCGTACTCCCAGTGCGAGACGACGAGCACCGTGTCCTCATCGAAGAGCGGAAGCCGTCCGGTGGTGATGGCTTCCCCGCGCATGTAGTCGGTGCGTTCCTGGCGGATGTCGCCGAGGGTGGTGGAGTAGCGGCGGCTCTTGGTGGAGAAGTGGCCGCGGAACCCAAGCATGTTCGCCCATTTGATGAGCCGGAACTCGGTCAGTTCGTCGAAGGCGCCCAGGCGCAGGCACTCGGCGATGAGCCGCCGGGCGTGGTCCCGAATCGGCAGGGCGGTCAGGTCGTCGAGGGGGTTGATGCGCCGGTCCAGGGTGCCGACGCATTCGGCGGCTTTGGTGGCGTACTTGGCGATGTAAGCAGCTACGGCTTGTTCGGTGAGGTCACCGGTCATGGTGATCTCGCGGACGTCGAGTTGAGCGCCCCATTGGAAGGCTCGCGCGGGTTCGCCGGGTACCGCGGGAACGGTGACCGCGACGGCGGAGGCGGCGTGCTGTACGGCGTCGGTCATCAGGTCGGCCGTCGCCCAGGCCGGTGGAGTTGTAGCCGGCCCCTCGGGACCGTCGACGCGGATGACCGCGTGGAAGTGGACGACGCCGCGCCGTTGGTATTCGGCGACCTTGGCGAAGGAGATCACGGCCTGTTCCCGTAGCTCTCGCTGCGTCAGTCCGGCGTTCTTGGCGACGCGGCGGCGAAGAGCTTCGGTGAAGCGCCGCCACAACTCCGGGGACATCGCGTTGAACAACACCGAGCCCGCGTAGTCATAACAGTCCGGGCAGAGCGGTTCGCCAAGGCGACTCTCGTCGACCCCGTGCCGGGTGGTGCAGGACATGACGCGTCCGTGGGGGCAGGTGGCCGCGTCGCGTCGAGCGTGACACGGCAGGACGGTGCCGTTCTTCTCTCGCCGGGTGTGGACGGTGCCGAAGGAGGGAGCGGTGAGGGTGACGAACAGGCAGGGGTGCGCGGTGACCGAGGTCGGGACACCCTTGCCCCCGACGAGGCCCGCGCGGATGAGTTGGTAGGTGTCGGCCCGGTAGGTCTCGGCGCAGGCCGGGCAGCGGGAGGCGCGCCGGGTCTTGCAGGGGACGCGAAGGATGCCGTCGGGTTCGCCTGCGGTGCTGTAGCTGTGCAGGCGCTTGCCGGTGGCGGGGTCGAGGTGGTGGACGTGGCCGCGGAGGTGGATGGGTTGTCGGCAGCCGCCGGTTCGGCGGATCTGGGAGGCCCAGCGGGCGTATTGGGGGTCGTGGAGCCGGGTGATCATCCCGGCTACCGCGTAGGTGCTTGGCATGATGGGGGTGTCCCTTCCGGGCTGTGGATGTTCGGTGTGGGATGGCCCCCGACGTGGCGGACGTCTTGGCGGATGTGTGGTCACGCCGGGGGCGCTGAGGACTCTCAGCTGAAGCCGAGGCCCTCGCAGTGCTCGCAGGTTTCCGAGTGGCTGTCGACGCCGGTTCCTCCGCAGTGGCAGCACAGCCAGCGCTTGGGAGCGATGTCGACGAGCGGGGCGTCCTGGTTGTCGGTCACGTGATCCACCTCCTTCCGGTGCGCTTGGGCGCGGTGTCGAGGAACACGCGCCAGGTGTGGGGCCGTTCGTGCAGCGGCAGAACCGGCGAGACGGAGCCGATCGGGAGGATCGTGCGGATCTTGTTGGCGGCGTGGACGATTTCGGCGTAGGTGCCGTCGATGCGGATGCGCATGAGGGGCTCTTCTCTGGTCAGGCGGTACGGGACGAGGGGACGGGGTCGGGGTCGACGCAGCCGAAGTAAGAGCTTTCGGCGTCGTAGCGGGCCTTGGCGCGGGCGAGGATGCCCACGGCCGAGTACTCGACCGGCCCGAAGGCGCGGCAGGTCCGGTAGTGGCCGTAACCGATGTCGCCGGGG
Organism: Streptosporangium heterodermiicola; assembly: GCF_051390675.1. Lineage (NCBI taxonomy): Bacteria > Bacillati > Actinomycetota > Actinomycetes > Streptosporangiales > Streptosporangiaceae > Streptosporangium > Streptosporangium heterodermiicola. The sequence continues at coordinate 12,898 of NZ_JBPJSR010000003.1, read as the reverse complement.
TCGATGGCGGTGCCGAGCAGTTCGGCGATGGCGTCGATCTCGGCGCACATGTCGGGGTCGGTTCCGGCGGCGAAGTGGAGGAGCTTGGGGAGGGTCGGGACGGGGACGTCGGGGTTGGCTTCCAGGAAGGCGGCCAGGTCGAGGAGTCCGGTGATGACCGCAGTGCGGTGGTCGGTGGTGTTCATGGGGGTGTCCTTCGCTGTCAGGCGGGTTCGGGGCTGTCGCGCATGGAGCGCAGGAGGTCGGAGGCGAGTTGACTGGAGACTCCGAGGCGGGCGCGCAGGGTGTCGCGGGTGATGGGTCTGCCATGGCGGGCGTGGTGTTCGTCGGCGACGCGGCGGGCGTAATCGAGCAGCGCACCGGTCGTACCGGCTTCGTTCTGGCCGTTCTCGGCGCCGTTCTGTCCGTTCTGGGGTTCGTTCTGGGCGGGGACGGCGAGGCCGGGCAGTAGGGCAGGCGCCGAGGGTTCGAGGATGCCCGTGGGGAGGGTTTCCGGTACGGCGTCCGCAGCGGGAACGAGTACCGGGGACGGTTCGGGACGGGGTTCTGAGGCGCGGCGCTCCAGCATGGAGACCGCGATCAGGAACGCCCCGGCCGGGGTCGCGGCGGTGATCCATCCCCAGGCCGAGGGTTCGGCTTGGGCGAGGTTGGCGGCCAGTGACAGGACGATTCCGCCGATGAGGACGAGGGTGGGCCAGGAGATCCAGCCGTTGCGTTCCCGTCCGTTCTTCTTGTCGCGTTGCCGTTCCCGCGCGGCCATGACACAGGTGAGGTCGACGCAGACGGCCACGGCCCAGGCCATCGGGCCGGATTGCCCGTGTTCGGTGGCGGTGTCGCGGATGTGGGTGAAGCTGCCGGCCCCGGCGATCAGGGCGAGGATGAGGACGGGGGCGGAGTCGGCCAGCCGTAGGGCCAGGCGAGGCGCGGTCGTGGTCACGGTGGTGTTCTCCTTCCAGGGGTTAGGCGGCGATTTCGGGGATGTCGTCGACTCCGGGGAGTTCGTGGCCGAGGCCGGAGGCGGCGACTTGCGCCCAGGAGGGGGTCATCTGTGCGTAGGTGTGGGCGGCTTGCTCGGCGGCGGTGGTGGAGACGTAGCCGGACCGGGCGCGGTACCACCGGCCGTCGGAGCCGGTGATCACGGCGACACCGGGGAGTTCGGGGGCGATAGATCGGGCGGCTACGAGGGCGTCGGGGTCGAGGTCGCCGAGGGTCATCACCGCGGTTTCGGGGTCGTTGACCCGGTGGCAGACCCGTCCGCCGATCTGGGCACGCAGCGCGGTCACGCCGGGGCCGAGGTCGGAGCCGATCCGCTGGCCGGACAGGATCAGGTGGATGCCGAAGGCGCGACCGAGCTGGGCGATGCGCAGCAGCGCGGTAGCCGTACGGGTGACTTGATCCTTTTCGGCCTTGTCCGCGGTCAGGTACAGCTCGGCGAGTTCGTCGACCAGGACCACGACCGGGATGGGGCGAGCAGCGTCGGGGAGTTGCCAGATGTCGCGCACCCCGTAGCGGCGACAGGCCAGCATCCGGGCGCCCATGACCGCGATGAGATCGCTGAGCAGGTCGAGGCACTCGGCGCGTGTCGTGGCCAGTGCGGTCAGTCGAGCCGCGTAGGCCGACAGTTCGACCCCGCCCTTGAGGTCGAAGCCGACCAGGGCGACGGGTTGGGGGGACAGTCCGACGATGAGGGCGTTGATCAGGTTGGACTTGCCCGACTGGGTGGCGCCGGCGTTCATCCAGTGCGGGATGAGCCGCAGGTCCATCCGCCAGGCCGCGCCGGTCTCCAGTACTCCGACGATGGGCCGGAGCAGGTCATCGGCCCGCCAGCCGTCGCGCGGTTCAGCTGGAGGGGAGGCGGGGGCAACGTGGGTTAGAGGGTCCTGGGTGATGCCCTGGAGAGTGACGCGGCCAGGCCGGGAGCCGACGACGCGAACCGCCTCGATGCGCCAGGCGTGCGCGAGCCGTTCACAGACCTTGGCGTAGTCGTCGGGCACCTGGCCGTCGAGGAGGTGGAAGGTGATGCGGAAGCCGTACCGTACGGGCCGGGGCAGGCCCATCCAGGGCTTGGTGTCGACGGCGACCCGCTGGAAGCGCCGTTTGACCCGTACGACACCGGTGGAGGCGACCAGGCCGGGGACGGTGGTGAACCACCAGCGGTGCCGCTTCTTGGTCAGCCCGCAGCCGGAGGCGACGTGACGCCAGGTCCAGCGCAGCCACAGGGCTTTGCGCGGGAAGACGAGGGCGTACCAGTAGGAGGTGGGAGCCCAGCGCCGCCAGGCGATGAGCACGAGCAGGACGGCGAGGACCTTGAACAGGGGGTGGTCGAGGTCGATCACAGGTCCGCCCCCGTTCTGGTCGGGATGGCGGAGCCCGCGGGGAGGAAGGATGCGGCCCGGTAGGAGATGCCCCAGCGTCCGCCCTGTTCCCAGACGTAGCCGACCAGGCCGACCGGGACGATCTCCTCGCCGGGGGTGATGGGCGGTTCGGGGGTGGTGCTGACCTTGACCAGTTCCATCCGGCCAAGGTCGTCCTCGAACAGGAAGGTGAGTTCGTACATGACGTTGCCGTCCTTGTCGCGCTTGATCTCGCCGGTGTCCTTGTTGACGAGGCGAGGCTTGGCAGCCTTGACGCAGGTGATCTGAAGCTTGGTGACGTCGACGGGGATGGGGATGTTGCGCATGATCGTTCCTCTGCTAGCTGGGACTCTTGGAGTACATAGAACACTTGGCATTCTATGTTGTCAATGAGTTCTTCGGCGGCTTGGTTGGTTTCTCTGCGGGGGTGTGTTGAACTGGACGCAAAAGGTCAGTGAAAACGCGTCAGGCGCGCCAAGTGCGTCACAAGCGACAACACGAAGTGAGACGAGTGCGATGGTGGAGAGGACTGGCCAGCCGGCCTACTTGCAGATCGTCGAAGAGCTGCGCGGTCAGATCCGCACCGGCTCACTCACGCCCGGTACGGCGCTGCCCTCCATCGCCCAGTTGGGCGAGCGCTTCGACGTCTCCGCCAGTGTGGTCAAGGCCGCGATCAGCGTGCTCCGCACCGAGGGACTGGTGATCGGCCAGCAGGGCAAGGGCGTGTTTGTCCGCCAAACCCCCGCCGAGACCTCCAAGTCCGAGGAGACGTCGGACGTGAACGCCGAGATCCTGGACCAGCTTGCCCAGACGCGCCAGACCCTCAAGGAGCTGGGGGATCGACTCGCCGCTCTGGAGGCGGCAGTCTTCGCAGAGCCGAAGTGATCTCACCGATCCGGCATGCCAACTCTTCCAGCTCCGACCGAATCGCGGCCAATTCCCAGATGATCCGCTGCGGGTCGACGTTCATCGGTTCCTCCCTTGCTCTGCGGTGCGGTTCGCCTTTCGCGATGGCTTAAGTTCACCGTGAGCTGGGGGTTTCCGGTATCACGCCGATCTAGTTAAGCTTCTTCAGTTCCGCTCAACGCCATTTACACATGCGTTTTCACATGCACGACCGCACACCGCGCCCACTCCCCGAAGCGTGAAGGCGAAAGCATGCAACTGAAGACGGCCCAGCGACCCGGCTGGAACCCCTCCCGCCTGCGGGAACACCGCGACGCCCACGGCCTCACCTTGGAAGCCGCGGGCGAACGTCTACGCCAGGCAGCCGCCAGTCACGGGCTGAGCGTTCCGGCCGCCAACTTCCAAACGCTCTGGGGACACGAGCAAGGAACCGTGTTCCCAGGCCCGCATTACCGGCGCGCTTACTGCCTGCTTTATCAGGCCACCGAACCCGAACTAGGGTTTCGTCCCCCCCTGCCCGGTGAATCACAGAAAGCGAAAATTGTGATTTCCGATTTGCCTGCACCCGCTGATCCCGCCGCTGACAACGCTGCCGCCCTGGTCATCGAGGAGACGTTCACCAAGGTCTCCGTTGGTGGCATCGAGTCCAGCGACTCCCCGCCGGGACTTCTCCGCAGCCGCGTGGTCGACGCCTGGCGCAGACGACACGGCGGAGGCAGCCCCCGCCCCATCCTCGCCCTGGTTGGTGGGTACGCCGGATCCGGCAAGACGGAGTTCTCCCGCTTCTTGTCCGACATCACCGGGTGGGCGTTCCTGGACAAGGACTCTCTGACCCGATGCATCGTCGAGCGGCTGCTCGTCTCTCTCGGTGGCGACCCCAACGACCGCCACACCGACCTGTATCTCAAGGAGGTCCGGCCGCTGGAGTACCGGTGCCTGATGGAGACCGCGTGGGACAACCTCCACGTCGGCACCTCGGCCATCCTGGCGGCCCCGTTCATCGCCGAGCTCAAAGATGAGGCATGGTTCGCCCGCCTGGAGAACCGGTGCGCCGCCAAGGGGATCGACGTCGCGGCGATCTGGGTCCGCTGCGACCCCGAGTCGATGCGCGAGTACATCGAGTTCCGTGGCGCCGCCCGCGACGCCTGGAAGCTGAACAACTGGGAGCAGTACGCCGCGAGCTTGAACGTCGAGTCCAGCCCGCCCACCGCACACGTCACCATCGACAACCGACTCGGCGCGGCGATCAGCCTTGCCGACCAGACCCGCGAAGCCCTCAAGCGGATCCTCACGTGAGCCCACAGGGAATCGTCATCTACGGCCCGCCCGCCAGCGGCAAGGACACCATCACCGCCGCCCTCACCCACCTGGATCCGCGGTTCACGTTGCTGTCCAAGCTCAAGGTCGGCACCGGCCGAGCCGACGGGTACGAGTTCGTCAGCGCCGAGCACCTGGACAAGCTTCGGGAAGCTGGCCGCCTGGTCGCCGAGACACACCGCTACGGCAACGTCTACGCCATCGACCGCCAGACGATCGAAGACCGCCACGCCGCCGGCTACGTCCCCGTCGTTCACATGGGCAATGTCAGTGATCTGCGGCAACTCGTCGGCAAGGTCCCCGACGGGTGGCTTCGTGTGCTGCTGTGGATCCCGCGTGAGGTCACCGAGCAGCGATCCCAGTCCCGCGGTGACGTCGACACCGCCAAGCGCCTTGCCGCGTGGGACGAGACGCTCGCCGACCTGGAGACCAACACCGACGCCGGGTTCTTTCATCTGCGCATCCACACCAACCGTCTCGGAGCCGATGCCGCAGCACGCGAGATCATGAGTGCCTATGATCGTTTGCGGGACGCTGGATGCCCCCAGGCGCAGGAGTGCCGTCATTGAGCCGGGCCGCCACCTTGTCGGGGATCAAGTCGAGCCGCCACCAGATGCCGCAGTCACGGCAGCGCGCACCGTCGGGAAGCGGAAGCTCATAAGTCCACTCGACCCGAGTGTGCCCGCACTCGGCGCCGATCCCGTAGCTCCGCGCGCAGCTCTCCGCCGTGACAGACGACTCATCCACGGTCACGATGATCGGAGCCTCCCCAGGACCGCGCCCGCAGTACGGGCACGTCGGTGGCGGCGATCCTGCCTGTAGGTATTCCTCGATACGCAGTTGCCCAGCGATGAGGCGGATCAGCTCGTTCAGGCTGTGCGCCACGAGGTAGCGGGTGAACCCGGCAAGCACTTCATGACGCTCCAACGGCCGTTCGAGAGTCCGGCGCGCGTAGAGGACGCCCGACGCACCGGTTTCCGCGTACCACCCATCGAGCAACGGGCCATAGGTCACCGGAGTCGACGTGTGCGCCGAGAGCAGCCGATCGGACATTGGTTCCCTTCCTGTCTCCGACACCATCAGCAGGCCCATCCGGTGAGAATCGCTGTCCACAAGCGCTCCCCTTCGGCGGTTAACAGCCACTCGGTCTCCCGCAGGGTGATCTTCTTGCCCTCACCCCGACGTCGGCGGATGAACGCCACCCCGCCTGCCGTGCAGAACTCGTAGGTGAGCGGCTCGCACTCGCAGGTGTGCTCACGCACCCGGACTCGATCGAAGCGCGGCACCCTGGGACGCCAGTGCAGCACCTCGTGACCGTCGCGCAGCGGAGCCAGGTGGATCCCGTGGTAGTACGCCGCCAGGTGGCCCAAGGTGCTCACGATTCGCTTTCTTCTCCGTGTCGCCCGGCGAAGGTCCTTGCCTTGGTGGGCACCGGTGAGCAGAACCCGGGACCATGTCCCTCGGAGCCCTCCAGCACCGAGGAACGGATTGGTATGGGGAAGCCGGTTCCGAGCTTGTAGGCCCACCGCTCACCGATGCCCACGGCTGCATCATAGGCAGGCAATACCGTGGTACACCATAGAACACAGCAGTATGTTCCACTGAGGTACCCTCCACTGCGGGTTCCTACCGTGTACTCATGACCGAGTTGCGGGACGATCTGCCCAGGTGGCGCCAGGTGCGAGACATCATCGTCCAGCGCATCGAAGCCAGCCAGTACAGGCCAGGTCAGCGAATCCCCTCGGTCGTTGACCTCACCCAAGAGTTCGGCATCGCTACCCAGACCGCACAAAAGGTCATGAACGCCCTGCGCAAGGATCGATGGATCCGCACCGAACGCGGCATGGGCAGCTTCGTCACCACTGCCGAGGAACGAACCACGGCATCCGACGAGGCGTCCGAGTAGCTGCTACGAACTCAAGATCATCGGAGTCTGCTCACTCCGGATGAGAACTTTCTCTACGTCTTCAAGGCGCGTGCCGCCTGCGGCGCCCCGCGCGCGTCGGGCGGTCGCTGGCCGCGCTGCGGCTCTTCGGCCGGTCGCGGCCAGCGCCGCCCACGCGCCCTCAGAAGTCGAGGCGAAGCGCTTCATACACGCTGAGACCGGCCAGCAGCGGGACAGCTATCGACGGTCAATCAAACGCACTGCAGTGGGCTTAGGTCTTTATGGGCCTTCCGTAGGATCTCGGTCGCAAGGTCATCATGGAGATGACTGGGGAAGTGGGCGATGGGGGCCTTGATTGCTTCACTCACCACTGACGCATGCAAGCCCAACAAGCCAGTATCCACAGCTTAGACCCGGTCGTGGCCAATTATAGTTGTACTCAAAGAAGCACGCTATAGCGCACTATAGCGTGCTGTTCATCGCCATGGCACGTAGTAGCCCTCTACCGTGCTCAGGTGGTGGTGTTGAAAGCAAATCAGCCCAGGTGGCGACAAGTGCACGCGATCATTGCGGAGCGCATCCACGCTGGTGAGTACAAGCCAGGTGAGCGCATTCCCTCACTTGTCGCCCTTATTGAGGAATTCGGCATCGCCAACGCTACCGGACAGAAGGTCATGCGAGCCCTGCGCGCCGACGGTTTGATCCACACCGAGCCAGGCATGGGCAGTTTCGTGATCACTCCCGAAGAAAGTGGGCAACACCGTGAGTGATTCTGATAAGGGCCAGTTGACCGAGACGGAGATCCGTACTCGTTACATCACTCCCGCCTTAATCAAGGCTGGCTGGCCACTTACATCGCTCCGTGAGGAGTACTACTACTTCTCTGCCGGACGTATCCAAGTGATCGGCAAAAAGGGGGTGCGAAAGAAGGCCAAAAGGGTCGATTATTTGCTTGAATGGCGCTCCGGCCTGCCGGTTGCCCTCGTTGAGGCCAAAGACAATAATCATGAGCCAGGTAGCGGAATGCAGCAGGCCATCGAGTACGCCGAGCAACTCGATATACCTTCCGTATTCACTAGTAACGGCGAATCATTCGTGTGGCATGACCGCACTGGGAGCCGACCAGATGTCGAGATTGAAATTTCACTTGATAAGTTCCCTTCACCGGAAACTCTCTATGCGTTATATAAGAAGTGGAAAGGCATTACGGATTCGGAAGAACCTGTAGTCGCAAGCCAGTTCCATGATGACGGGTCAGGCCGCCGTCCCCGCTACTACCAGCGCATTGCAGTCAACCGCGCCATGGAAGCCATCGCGAAGGGGCAGCGGCGGCTGTTACTTGTCATGGCAACTGGGACGGGTAAGACCTACACTGCCGCTCAGATCATCTGGCGTTTCATGGAGTCATTCAAGAGGATCAATCCCAGCAAAGGCCAAGCTCGCGTCTTGTTTTTGGCTGACCGCAATATTCTGGTCGATCAAACGATGATGAACGACTTCGCCATGTTTAAGGGCCGTATGGCGAAGCTCAGTACGACCCATAAGACGATTACTAAAACCTCGAGTCCCGACGGTTCTAATGCTGTCAATAAGGTGATAGATAAGAGCTTCGAGTTATATCTGTCACTCTACCAAGCTGTAACCGGAACGGGCGAGATAAACAAGATCTATAAGCAATTTTCTCCTGACTTCTTTGACCTTGTGATCGTTGATGAGTGCCACAGGGGAAGTGCCAAAGAAGACAGCGCTTGGCGCGACATCATCGAGTATTTCACCTCAGCAATCCAGCTTGGCATGACAGCGACACCCAAAGAGACGAAGACCGTTAGCAATAGCGACTACTTCGGCGACCCGCTGTATACATACTCCCTGAAACAGGGAATCGAAGATGGATTTCTCGCTCCTTATAAGGTAATTCAAGCATCCCTTGATATTGATGCTTCTGGCTGGCGTCCTGAGCAGGGCCAGCATGACGACTCGGGGACGCTGATTCCCGATCGGCACTACAATTACGAAGACATCGACGACTCGATAATTTTTCCGGAACGCGACAAGCGTGTTGCGGAGCGCATTACAGAGTACTTGAAGAGCACCAACAGGTATGCAAAGACGATCGTCTTTTGCGAAGATATCCCCCACGCGAACCGTATGCGGCGAGCCTTGGCTAACCTTAACGCCGACGAAGTTCGCAAGAACTCACGATATGTTATGCAGATTACGGGCGATGACCAGCAGGGCAAGAAGGAGCTCGATAATTTCATCGACCCCGAGTCTCCCTATCCCGTAATTGCGACTACGTCAAAGCTCCTCGCCACAGGTGTAGACGTACAGACCTGCAAACTCATCGTACTAAACAGCAAAGTCGATAGCATGACCGACTTTAAGCAGATGATAGGTCGTGGCTCCCGTGTGCGGACAGACTATGATAAGTGGTTTTTCGTCGTCATGGACTTCAAAAATGTCACGAGGCTGTTTGCAGACAAGCACTTCGACGGAGAACCGGTCAAGGTATACGAATTATCTTCTACCGGAAATATGGGTGACGCCGTCACAGATCTCGATGATATTGGCGAGACTCAAGACGTCGATGAAGACGATGACACGCGGGATCAGTGGGTCGAGCGGCCGGAAGCCCGCAAGACTCGGCGCAAGAGAATCATAGTTAGCGGCCAACCTGTGACAATCATCGGCGAGCAGGTCCAGATGGTGGGTGCCGACGGCAAGCCGGTCACGGCGAAGCTCAAGGAGTTTGCCCGCAAAAATTTGCTAGAGCGGTATCCGACCGTGGAGACATTCTCGGCAGCTTGGTTGGCTGCCAAGCGTCTATCTACTCTCCTGGATGAGTTGGCTGAAGCGGGCATTCCACTGGAGGATTTGGTGGATCAACCCGATCAAGAGCTTGATCCTTTCGACGTAGCTCTTAGCGTCTGCTATGAGTCCACAGGGCGATCACGCCAACGCGAGGAACGAGCAGGTGCCGTTCGCACTGGCGGCTACCTTGACAGGTACCAAGGTAAGGTACGTTTCGTGATGGAGGCGTTGCTCGACACGTACGTTGATTCTGGCGTGCGATCAGTCGAAGATATCGGCGTCTTGCGGGTGGAGCCGTTCCGCTCAGTGGGTCGTCCTATGGAGATCATTCAACTCTTCGGAGATCGTGAGACTTACTTCAAGGAAGTCCGTAGTCTTGAGCAGCAGCTGTATCCGGAGGCGTTGTGATATCACCTATTTTGATCAAGTCTATCCAGGACGTTATGCGGCAGGACCAAGGCGTGGACGGTGATGCCCAGCGCCTCAGCCAGCTCGTCTGGATGATTTTTTTGAAGATTCTAGACGACACTGAGCAAGAACTGGAGCTGATGACCGATAGGTACATATCGACAATACCAGCGAGATATCAGTGGCGGTCATGGGCCGGCAACGCTGAGGGTCTTACTGGTGACGATCTCACCAATTTCGTCAACAACGACCTGTTTCCAGGGCTGCGTAAGCTGACTGGTGAAAGCAATCCTCGTACACTTATTGTTCGTGAAGCCTTCGAGGATTCTTATAATTTCATGAAGAGCGGCACGCTACTGCGTCAAGTAATAAACAAGATTAACTCAATTGATTTTACAGCCCAAGCCGACAGGCATCAGTTCAACGATCTTTATGAGAAACTTCTCAAAGACCTCCAGAGCGCTGGAAATGCTGGCGAGTACTACACGCCCAGAGCCTTGACGGAGTTCATCGTTGAGATGGTAAACCCTCGGTTAGGTGAAGTTGTTTTAGACCCTGCATGTGGGACTGGCGGGTTTCTCGCTAATGCTATCGAGCACATGCGAAAGCAGGTAAAGACTGCCGATGATGAGACCCTGCTGCAATCATCTGTGCGTGGCATTGAGAAGAAGCAGTTGCCGCATTTGCTGTGTCTGACGAACATGATTTTGCACGGTATCGATGCTCCTACAGGCATTCGCCGAGCTAACACACTCACTCGACCGCTCCGTGACTACGGTCCGGCTGACCGTGTAGATGTGATTGTTACAAACCCGCCGTTTGGTGGGATTGAAGAGCCTGGAGTTGAGCAGAATTTCCCTCATAACTTCAGGACTCGGGAAACCGCAGATTTGTTTCTTGTCTTGATCATGAGATTACTGAAGCCGGGCGGTCGTGCTGGTATTGTTTTGCCGCATGGGACCCTATTTGGCGGAGGCGTCAAGACTCGCATCAAAGAGCAATTGCTCGAAGACTGTAACTTGCATACCATTGTACGAATACCAAATAGCGCCTTTTCTCCTTACACTAATATAGCTACAAATCTCCTCTTCTTTACCAAAGGGGAACCCACAAAAGAGATCTGGTATTACGAGCACCTGCTTCCAATAGAATTGAAGAGCTATAATAAAAGCAAGCCTATACGGTCCGAAGAGTTCGATGAAGAGCGTTCTTGGTGGCAAGACCGAACTGAGTCGGTCAATGCATGGCGCGTCAGCGTTGAGGAAGTACGGAAACGCGATTTCAATCTCGATATCAAGAATCCGAACGTAGATCCTGATCGACAAGAAAGCCTTGCCGAGCTACTTGCTGATTATCGCAGTAGGCAGCTCCAGGCGGCACAAACTATCGATGCCATTAGAAATCTGCTGAATCAGGCGTTGAAGAGTTATGAATATTGATGATCTCCGGCTCATGATCGAGAGCCTAGACGAGCTGGTTCGCATTCCTGGTGGAATCAACAGGGTAAGGGATGCAATAGTTGATCTTGCGCTTACCGGGCACCTAGTGGAGTCAGAGCTGTCGAATGAGAGCGCTGATGATTTGCTTGCGCAAATTGCCATTGAAAAGGATTCTCTAGGGCTCAAAGGTGGCGTAAGTGCACTAGAGTCGGATAGCTCTCTTGCCCTACCTGATACCTGGCGAATTGTAGCCTTGGGTGAAATTTTAGCCCATTGTCGAAACGGAACATCGGCGAAGCCGAACAATATAGGAGTGGGTTACCCACTCCTTCGAATCAGTGCGGCAACTTCGCGAAGCGATGGGGTTGTTGACCTATCAGATCATAAGTTTGCTGATCTTCCGGAGAGTCAAGCCGACCCATTCACTATTCGCCCAGGCGACTTGCTTGCTTGCCGCTTCAATGGCAACCTGCGCTATGTCGGTAGAGTCTCTCAGGTTCCCGTGGAAGTTAACCGACCGATTCTTCATCCAGATAAGCTCATTTGCATGCGCGCCATTATTGTCTCACATTCCTATCTTCGACATGTGATAAATTCTCGTTTTGTCCGCGGGCAAATCGAGAGTGTTGCGACAACAACCGCTGGAAATATAGGCATTAATGGTAAGCAGCTCAAGTCCTTCACTATCCCGTTGGCGCCACTCTCCGAACAAGAGCGTATTGCAAAACGATTGGATGAGGCTTTCCGCCTGCTTGATCGGCTTTCTCTCATTCTGAATTAAGATCAAGTTTTCGGACAGAGAGTGCTGCTCATCGAAGTGAATAGTTGATGCGCCCGCGCCTTATGACCTGCCGGGTGCGTGTCTGAGACTGCCGCGCCGCTTCCGGTGCTCGGGCCTTGACGGCCCTGCGCTCCGGGTCAGCTTGCCATCGAATAACGTGATAGCCGGCCTTTGCGAGTGCGGGACATGCGCGAGATGATCATGCAAGCGGTGCGGGGCGTTCGCGTGGCTCACACTGTGTAGGCCAGCCGTACAGCCGCCGCTCTCCTAATCCGGGTGTCTCGCAATGAAGCGCCCTCATAAGGTGGCATCGTGCAACAACTTGCGCTTTTTGACCTAGACAACACCCTTGTCAATCTGGACAAGGCGTTCCAGGTATGGGCCTGGGAGTTCGCCGGGGAGCACGATTTAGGCCGCGAAGCGGTTGATTGGCTGATCGCTCTCGACCAAGCCGGATACCCCCACCGTGAGGTGTTCTTCACTAAGGTCCGGGATCGTTTCGCTCTACCCGAGCCGGTCGACGAGTTGTGGTATCGCTACCGCCACCGCATGCCGTACCTTGTCCACTGTCGACCCGAGGTGATGGACGGGCTGTCTAGACTCCGCGCGTCGAGGTGGAAGGTGGCGATCGTCACCAACGGCACCGCGGATAACCAGTTCGGCAAGATCCAGCAGACGGGACTGGCCGAGGCCATCGACGGCTACGTGCTCTCAGGACTCGAAGGCATCCGTAAGCCCGACATCGGCCTGTTCGAGGTCGCGGCCCGGCGCTGCGGTATGACTCTCGAAGGCGGGGGATGGATGGTCGGTGACAACCTCGTCGCCGACATCGGCGGGGGACAGGCGGCCGGACTACGTACGATCTGGATTGACCGAGGCACTTGGGCCGGCCACGATCACAGCGCTGATCATGTTGTGACTGACGTGCTTCAGGCCATGGAGATCCTGCACAGCGAACGGTGATCGAGCGGCGTGCTGCAGTCCGGCGAGGATTGCT